>NZ_LR215035.1:0-600000 GCF_900660655.1 Mycoplasmopsis anatis
AAAAACATTAATAGGATCAACGTACTTACTTATGAATTCTATGTTTGGTCAAGTATATTTTTTTAATTGTAATTTCATTCCATTCTCCTAAATAATATTAATATTGCATATCAATCTGTGATAACTTTTAAAAATCATTTTTTATATAATAAATCAGCTAAAAATTATTTTTTATAATAAAAATGATGTTGATAAAGTTGTTATTTTTTTGTAAAGTTCGTTATTTAATAGTTGTATGCCATTTTAAAATGTTTGAATTTTCTTCGTCTTTTTCTTTAAGGCATTAGTTACTGTGAATGATCCCTACTAAAATATGATCCAATTCTTCTAAAGAATTTTTAAATTATCTCTTATCAAACACATAGCAATATGTCTGGCGGTTACAATATTTTTATTTCTTCTTTTACCTATTATTCTTTTTGATATTTATAGTATTTACATACTTCTTCTATAATTAACTCAGGATTATATTTTCCTTATTTTTTATAACTTCTTTAAATATTGATGCAACAACAGGATAAATATAATTCGAATTTAATATATCGCTTTATAAAATTTTGATTCTATTAACAGCACCCTCTAAAGACCTTATAGAAGCTTGAAAGTTTTTTATTATAAAATTTCTAGTTTTATCATCAAATTTAGTTTTATCGAATTCATTTTTTTCAAGTAAAGCATCCAATAAAGTATTTAAATCATTATCTGTTGGAATTTTGATTTGACTCTGAAAACCCGATGCTAATCTTGTTATTATTCTGTTATCAAACAATCCCTTTAATTTTCTAATGGATATTCACTAGCAATTATTGTCGGTTTTTCATATTGTATTCTGTAATCAATTATTTGGAAATAAAATTAATTGTAGCTTTTTTGTTTCCCTCTCCAAAAATTTGAAAATCATCAAATAAAATTAAGTCACATTCAGAATAAAAACTGATTAATTTTGAAATTTTCAATTGATTATTTTCAGCCAAATAGGTTGAAATATTTCTTGTAAATTCCACTGGATTGACATATATTGTTTTTTCTTTTCTTTTTCAAATTCTAATTGAACACCTTTTAATAAATGTGTTTTTCCTAAACCTGATAAGGAAGAAATATAAATTGGATTAAATTCGCTGCTACCGTTAATAGCAAACATGCAAGCTTTAATTGCTTCTTTATTAAAATCGCTCTCAATGTAATTAGATAAAGAATATTTTTCGTTTATAGTATCATTTTTAAATCTACTTTAATATTTTTAATAAATTCATCTTCTTTATCTTTTTTATTTTTTCCACCCTAGGAGTACTTTTTTTATCTTTTTTGTTATTTTTATATTCTTCATTTGTGATTAGCTTAAAAACACAACCATATCCAAATAACTCAGAAACTATTTCAGTTATTTCATTACTATAGTGTTCATTAAAAATTTTCAACATCTCAGAATCAATGAATAAAACAATACCTAAAACAGAATTGTTCAATTCAACTAAATCTAAATTATCCAGAAAAGTTTTCAAATCATTCTGTCATTAATTTTTTCTTTAGCTAAATTTATAAATTTTTTCTTGTTTACTTCTATATTTAAACTTAATTTATTTTCCATTATTATTTAATTTTAAAATAAATAATTAAAATTCATAAAATATTGTTAATAAATGTTTTATTAAACTAATTTTACCAAACTTATTCACAGACTTTAAATCTATAAAATAAGTTAAAAGTAAGTTATCAACAGTATAATTCAATTTATTATATTTTTGTTATAAGTATGTTGTTAAAACCTGGAAAAAATAAAAATTTAATATAATTATATTTATAAAACCAAGGAGTAATATGTTTGATACAATAGCTGCTATAAGTTCAGGAAATAAAGTTAATCAACCCATTTCAATTATTAGAATTAGCGGTCCAAATACTCTAGAAATAATGAATAGAATTTTTAAAGGAAAAGTTGGAAAGGATCATGAAATAACCTATGGTCATATTATTGATGAGAACAAAAGCATAATAGATGAAGTTTTAGTAATGTGATTTGTTGGAAAAATGAACAATGATAATACTATGGTATTCAATAATTATGTAGGTGATATTTTAGTAGAAATAAATTGTCACGGTGGTATTTTGGTTACTAATCTAATCTTGGAATTAATTTTGAGTAATGGTGCTAGGCTAGCCTTACCAGGTGAATTTACTCGAAGAGCATTTTTAAATGGGAAAATGGATTTAGTTAAAGCTGAAGCTATACATGATTTAATTATGGCTAAAACAAAAAAACAAGCTAGTGCCGCAATAAAAAAATTCGATGGTAAAACATCAAATTTAATTAACGCTTTAATTAAAGAAATTGAGTATTTGATTGGTTTATGTGAAGTGAATATTGACTACCCAGAATACGACGACATTGAAAAAATCAACGATGAAATAATGAAAGAGAAGTTAACTATACTTATAAAAAAATTAATGAAATAGTAAAGCTAAGTCAAAGTTCTAGGTTGATATTTGAAGGTGTGAAAGTTGCAATTTTAGGTAAACCAAATGTAGGAAAAGTAGTTTATTAAACGCTTTACTTAATGAAGAAAAAGCGATCGTAACTGATATAGCCGGTACTACTAGAGATATAATTGAAGAAAATATTCAACTTGATGGAATTTTGTTTAAATTAATTGACACAGCTGGATTGCGTCAAACAGAAGAAAAAATTGAAAGTATTGGAATTAAAAATCTCTTGAACAAATTGAACGTGCTGACCTATTAATTCATGTTTTAGATCCTAAACAAAAAATGATCGTTTTGATTTTTTAATAAAAGAAAAGCAAATGAATTAAATAAAATTTACATTCCTGTAGCCAATAAAAAAGATATATGTAGTGATGAAGAAATAAAAAGAAGTTTGTTTGATTTAAAAATAGATAAGATTAGTTTTATTTCAGCATTAAATGGTGATATTGATGAATTAAAGACTGAAATGATTAGATTATTTAAAGACATAGATATTGAAAATGATATAATTGTGACAAACACAAGGCAGCTTTCTTAGTTCAAATAGCATTTAAAAGCCTAGTTGATGCACTTAACAGTTTAAATAATGATATGACATTTGATGTAATTATTATCGATATAACTAAAGCGTGAGAATCTCTAAAAGAGATAACCGGTGTTGCTGATAAAGAAGATTTATTGGATGCTATGTTTTCAAACTTCTGTCTTGGTAAATAAAGGAGAAAATATGAAAAATTTAAAAGTTTTAGAAGCTAGTTTTGCTACTTTAGCTTTAAAAGTGAAAAATTTACATTGGAATGTTAGCGAAGAGTTTTTACATTACACAAACAATTAGACAAATTATATGATGACGTAAATGAATTTACAGATAAATACGCAGAAAAATTAGTTATTTTAGATCATCTTGCATTAGGCTCATTTGAAGAAATGAAGGAATTCAGTTTAATCAAAGAAGTTAAATCTAAATGATTTAATGCTAAGGAAGTTAAAGAATCAGTTGTTAATGATTTAACATTAATTATTGATTATGTTCTAGCTCACAGGGATGAAGAAGAAACATGTTTAATTGATCCGTTGTATGATGAAACTTTAGAAAATTATTATTTTGACGTTGAAATTTCAAAAAAGCTTAATAGTAAATTACCTACATGTTAGGTTTTTTATTTCAATTTTTAACATTGTTAGTCTGATAAAATTAGTTTATGTCAAAAGATTTAAATAAAATATTTAATAAAGTTTACGATACTGAAGAAGCTATTGAAATTTACGCAAATTCCTTACCTAGAGTTGGTTTGTGAAATTCTGAAAGGATTTTAATTAATAAATATAAAGAAGGTAAAAAGTCTTTTTAGATCTGGGCACGGGTATTGGTAGAATTCCTTTCAATTTAGAGAATTTTGGATTTGAAAAAATCTATGCAAATGATTTATGTGAGAAATTTATTTTTATAGCCGAGTTAATAAACAGACAAGAAAAAAGGGATGATATAACCTTTTACATTTAGATTCAGCAAAGCTAACTACTGAAATTAAAGAAGGATCAGTTGATTTTGCTTTTTATAGTTTTAACGGGATAATGTGCGTCCCAACAGAAGAAAAAAGAATTAAAATATTAAGAGAAATTTATAAGGTTTTAAGTCCGAATGGTATCGCAATCATAACAGCAGCAAACAGGGATAGTAGTGAAAAATTAAAAATTCTTTATTGAAGAGCAAGCGAAATGAAACAACAATCAAAATAATAGAACTTTGGAAAAATTCGGTGATACAACATATAAATTTGATAATGTAGACGGTTTTATTAGATATACATCAATTAGTGAAATGAAACAATTTATTAGTAACACGGATTTTAAAATAATTGAATATATTTCAAGAGATGAACTTGCTGATGAAGATGAAGTTGTGAAGGAATTCGGAAATAACACAACTTTTTGGGTTTTAAAAAAATAAAATCACCAAAGGTGATTAATCAATAATATAAACATCAAAACTTGTTACTTTTTCTTTAAAAAAAGCACCAAGTTTTTTTATTTCATCTTCTGTTAATTTTAAATTTTTACAATTGTGTAAATTTATAACTCCAATATCTCATCTTAATTGATATTTATTTGATAATAAAAATCTATTAAATCTTCCATAAATCATTCACAATATTTTCATTAAATTGTAAATTTCTAAAAATTCCACCGATATTAATTTCAAAAATTCTGTCATTAAACTTTAAAATATTAAAATCAAATGATAGATCTAAGTCTTTTGCTGTTTTATAAATTTTTATTTCATCTAACATTGTTTATCCTCCAAAACTTTATTGATATGATTATAAATTTCATCAGAAATTTCTTTATTTTTAATGCATAATCTATATTGGCTTTAATAAAACCAGAAATACTTCCTAAATCATAACGAGTACCCTTAAATTCGAAAGCATAAATTTTTTCATACTTCATAACTCTTTTGAAAGCATCAACAACTTGTATTTCTCCATTTACACTGGGTTTTGTATTTTTTAAATAATCTAAAATTCTAGGGTTAAATACATAACGTCCTAAAATAGCTTTATTTGATGGTGCTTCGTGAAGATGAGGTTTTTCTACCGCATCTTTTATTTCAAAATAATTATTATCTCTTTCACTATTATTTTTAGGTACGACAATTCCATATTTATTAACATCTTTATCTGGAACTGATTGAACTCCTAAAATATTTGCTCCATTAGTTTCATAATAAAAATCGATTAATTGTTTAATTGCAGGTTTTTCTGAATAGATTAAATCATCTCCGAGTATTACGGCAAAAGGTTCATCATCAATGTAATCATAAGCACATGCCAAAGCATGTCCTAAACCAAGTTGTTCTTCTTGTATAACAACCGAAATTACAGCTTCCTTATTTGTTTCTTTAACTACCTTTAACAATTCTTTTTTGCATTTGACTCTTAATTCATTTTGTAAGTCTTGATCTACAGAAAAATATTTAACTATATCTTTTTTCTGAAACTTGTAATCAAAATAATTTCTTCAATATCAGACTGAATAGCCTCGTCAACAAGATAATCAAGTGCGGGTTTATTTAAGATAGGAAGCAATTCTTTAGGAGTACTTTTTGTATAGGGTAAAAATCTTGTTCCTCAACCAGCACAAGGAATAATGACTTTTTTAATTTTTTTAATTTCCATAAAATTATTATACTAATTTAGTTATTTTTAAATAATGAGAAAATTTTATACAACTTAATTATTTAATTATTAATTTGTATATTTTAATAAGCAATCGCATATAAAATCAATTATTTATATTCTTATTTTTAATTAAATTTCATTTTAACGCTCAATATAGCAAGAAGAATAAGTAATGTCATCGTGTGCTTTATAATAATTTAATTACTTTATCTAAAAAGGTTCTAATATTTTTTATTTCAAAGATTGTGTTTTTTCATAAAATTGTGAAAAACAATATTATTTTCAAATACATCAAACTCAGTAAAAAATTATCCATTTTGTATTTTTGATATCACATCTTCTTACATTTTAAATTTATCATATATAAATTAATATATTAAGAATGTGAATTTAAATGAATTTAACATTAATATTTAATATTAAAATATTTTAATCACTCCTTGATTGTGTCTTGACCATCATGACAAGTTTCGATTAAATAAGTTTTATGATTTTCGTATTCCTGTAGTCCACGGTAATAAAAGTATTTTTTTGTGCCTTCAATAATAAAAGGAACAATATTATTTTTTAAACATTCCTTAAATGCAATTAATCTACCTACTCTACCATTGCCATCTTGAAAAGGGTGAATTATTTCAAATTTATAATGAAAATCAACAATATCTTCTAATGTTATAGTTTTAATACTGTTATATTTTTTTAAAAGATTTTTGATATCTTTTTGGACATTTTGTGGATCAGAAGTTTCTATGTCGCCTATTATGTTAGGTCTAGTTTTATAATCTCCTATTTTAATTCAAGGTATATTTTCTGCTTTAGTAGCTCTTTTGATCAAGTAATGCAATGTTTTTATAAATTCTTCAGTTAAATCATTTTCAGCATTTTGAATGCAAAAATCTATCGCTTTAAAATGATTTGTTGTTTCGATAATATCATCAATATTTCATGAATTTTCACTAGTCAGTGTTCTTGTTTCGTATATTAGTTTTGTTTGCTCTTCATTTAATGTACTACCTTCAATATGATTAGAGTTATAGGTCAGTAAAATTTGCAATTTATGATACAATCCACCCTTGATTTTAGATTTCATTTCCTCATTTAAAATGTTTAATATTTTATTGGTTGATATAACTCTACAAATTTCATTTTCATTGCAACAAAAATAATCGCATAATTTTTTAATAACAGATTTAGCAATTTTTTCATTTTTTGAAATTTTAGCGATTGTTTTAGATGAAATATTTAGTGTTTTACTAAATCTGATTTA
Source organism: Mycoplasmopsis anatis (assembly GCF_900660655.1). NCBI lineage: Bacteria > Bacillati > Mycoplasmatota > Mycoplasmoidales > Metamycoplasmataceae > Mycoplasmopsis > Mycoplasmopsis anatis. The sequence continues at coordinate 6,934 of NZ_LR215035.1, forward strand.
TTTATATTTTTATTTGATATTAATTTTAATAATCCGAAATAATCATATATCTTGTTCATTTCTTTACTTATTTTATTAAATTTTCCCCAAAAGTAAAGATTTATTGATTTAATCGCATAATTTAGTAAAGATCTGAATAAAATTTATTAATTAACATCAAGATTTTATGACACAAACTTAGTTTTTATACTCAAATAATCTATCTAAATAGAAATAAAATAACCAGTTTTACAAAACTCATTTTTTTATTAAAAAAATTCTTAATAGTATAATTAATACTAATTAAGGTAGGAGTAATATGTTAAACATTAAATTCATTCTTGAAAACGAAGAAAAAGTTAGAAGTGGTTTATTAAAAAGAGGGTTTGAAATTGAGATTTTTGACGAAGCAATTTCTTTAGCTAAAGATCGTGGTCAAACAATGTTTGCTAGTCAACAAAAGAAAGCTGAATTAAGTAAATTTTCACAACAATTTTCCGAATTTAAATCTGATAAAGAAAAATTAAACAATTGCAAGAAGAAGTTAAGAAAATTAAAGAAGAACAACTTAATCTTGAAGAAAAAACAAAAAATCTTAACGAAAGATTAAATGAATTATTATTAAAAATTCCTAATCTTCCTCTAGATGAAGTGCCTGAAGGTGTTGATGAAACAACAAATGTTGTCTTAAGAACAAGAGATAAAATAGGACGTGGTTTGGTTTCTGGTGTATTACCACATTATGAAATAGCCGAAAAATTAAAATTATTTGATTTAGAAAGAGGCGCTAAATTAAGCGGTTCAAGATTTGTTTTATATACAAATTATGGTGCAAAATTATGTCGTGCTTTAATGAACTTTATGTTAGATTTACATGAAACTAAAGGTTATACTGAAATTTTACCACCGGTATTAGTTAAATCAGAAATGTTGTATGGTACAGGACAGTTACCAAAATTTAAAGAAGACTTATTTAGTATTAATGATTGAAACTTATACTTAATTCCAACTGCTGAAGTTCCTCTAACAAATATCCACAATAACGAAATTATCGACTTAACAACACCAATTAGAGTTACTGGTTTTACTGAATGTTTTAGAAGTGAGTCAGGAAGTTCAGGTAAAGATACGAAAGGAATTATTAGACAACACCAATTCAAAAAAGTTGAATTAGTTAAAATAACTTCTGAAAAAGATGGTATTAAAGAGTTTGAAATGATGCTTGAAGATGCAAAAGATGTTCTTGAAAAACTAGAAATACCATATAGAGAGTTATTATTATGTACAGGTGATTTAGGGTTCTCATCAAGAAAAACAATAGATTTAGAATTGTGACTACCTAGTGAAATGAGATTTAGAGAAGTTTCAAGTGTAAGTTACATGGGTGATTTTCAAGCAAGAAGAGCCATGATTAGATATAGAGATGAAAATAATGAAACTCAATATGCGCACACAATGAATGGTTCAGGTTTAGCAATTGATAGAATTTTAGCTGCTATTTTAGAAAATTATCAAAATCCTGATGGAAGCCTAACAATTCCAAAAGTATTGGTTCCATATATGAATGGGTTAGAAATTATTAAATAGTATGAAATGCACTAAGGTGCGTTTTTTATTACCTTTAACTACTTTCTATAGTATAATAATTTTAAATATTTAAAAGATTTTTTGATGTCTTTTTTATATTTAATATTTAATTTAATAAAATTTATTTTGTTTTATAATTTATAAGCTTATTTTAGAAATTTTTAAGGAGATAAACATGAGTAAAAGAACTTATCAACCTAACAAACGTAAACACGCAAAAGTTCACGGTTTTAGAGCTAGAATGAAAACTTCAAATGGTAGAAAAGTTTTAGCAGCAAGAAGAGCTAAAGGTAGAAAATACTTAACTGTTTCTGACAAATAGTTAGTTTAAAATGAAGAGAAAATATCGGCTAAAGAAGAATTGAGAATTTGAAAGTGTAATACTTTCTAAATTACAAATTTCTAATAAAATGGCTGTTATTCACTACGTTCAACATTCAAATGTTAAAATTGGGATTACAGTTCCAAAAAAATTTGAGAAAGCAGTTGGACGAAATTTTTATAAAAGACAAATGCGTGCCATTTTACAAAGCTTTAATATAAATGATTTGAAATATAAAATTGTAATAATTGTGAGAAAAAATTTTATAACTGAAGAAAATTTTGAATTAAAGCAAAAAATGGTGCATAAATTATTGGAACAATTGTTAAATGAGCAAAATTAAAAGTCATTTAAGATCAGAAAAGTTTAATTATTTTACCGAAGGTCAAGACCCAAAAGAAAAACGTAAATCAAAATTAAAGAAAATATGACGTTGAACAAAGATTCTATTGTATGTTCTTATTTTTGGTATTACTTTAACAGGGTGTGTGCAATCCTTTGTTATACCTTCAAGTACAACTACAGGTAACGCAATTGAAATTTATCTAGATAAAGATAAAGTTGCCCCCCATGTTACAACATTAAAAGTTGATAAAGAAAATGTCTCTTCAACAACTGGTGAAGGCGAAAATAAAACTACTACTAATTTAAGTTTTGAAGTTATTAAAATTGATGACTTGATTAACAGACACATAACAGACAAAGAAGTAATAAGTGAATTAAGAGATAAAACAAATAAAGAAAAAGGTGAATATGGAAAATATGATACATATTCATCAGCTATAAGTATTTACACAAATAGCGATAAACAATATTTAGGTGAAAAACCTGAAAGTTATTTATATTCTAAAAATGGAAATTACTTATTTATGAGTGAAACATCTAAAGAATATAATCCAATCAATACTTTCACAAATATTTATCTTGTAGCTCAAGCTGGTGTTATTGACGAAAAAACTAAACAATTAAAACCAGCAGGTGCATCAAATATTCTTTTAGAATTTGGTGATCATGGAAGAGTTATTGGTTTTACAGGGCTAGCACAAGTTTCAAACGATTTTATTGGTGCTAAAGATAAATTCGCAAGAGATGTTTTACAAACATTCTATAATGAAACTATTGCAAAATGAAATTTTGGTGAATATTTAAATGGTTTAACACCATCCGAGTTTATTAAAATTGAAATTTATGACAAAATTGCTAATGGTGAAATTCCAGAATTATCAAAAATTCAATATGATATTCTAAATAAATATAATTCAGTTATTAGTTCATACTTATCTGCTGCCAATATCGGTTATAACAATGAACAATTAATAACATTTAGTTCATTTGTAGTTAAAAAAGATAATGATAAGGACAAAGATAAAGAATCCTCAACAACATCTGCACCTTCAATTGAAAACAAAACATTAGAATTATCAATAAATAGAACTGAATGAGAAAATAATAATAAATTTAAAGTTTATGACGCTATAAAATCTTCAGCTCTAACTTACTCAGGTGATAGACCTCAAAAAGTTCTTACAACATGATCAGATTCTTGAGCTTTAGGTCCTTTTTATGGATTATTTGTTTATCCATTAGCAGCTTTAATGCAAAGTATGTCGATAATAACCCCTGTCTGAGCAGGTTGAGGAACAATTTGAATTATTGTTTTTGCTGTTGTTGTCACAAAATCAATTGCATTAGCTATTTCATTCAAATCTAGATTTTCACAATCTATCCAAGATGATTTAAGAATTAAAAAAGCAGCTATCGAAGCTAAATATAAAGGTTTTGAAAATAATAAACAAATGAAAATACGTAAGAGCCAAGAACTTAGCGCGTTATATAGCAAAAATAATATTAACCCTATGGATTCTATGGCTAACATGATAATTACGATGCCAATATTTTTAGCTATTTGAAGAGCTTTACAAATTACACCAGAAATTAAATCTACCATTTGATTAACAATTAACTTCGCTTCTACCTCGTGACAAAAATTGTTTGAAGGTTACTGACCTTACTTAATTCTTATTGTTACAGCGGTTGCTGTTCAAGTAATATCTCAAGTTTTACCTAGAATTCTTAATAGAAAGAAAGAAAACCAAAGATTGACAGCAGATCAAAAAGAAGCAATTAAAAAATCAGAAAAAACTCAAAGAATCACAATGATAGTCTTCTTATTCTTTACAGTAGCGTTCACGGCTGGAGTTCAAATATACTGAATCGCTTCAGGAATTTGAACAATCCTTGAAACAATAGCTATTCACTGATTGAAAAAGACGAAGTGATACAGATTGTCATATTCTAAGAAATTTAAAAAATAACAGCAAGTTTATACTTGCTGTTTTTTTATCATTAAAAATCAAGAATTTAATTATTACCATTTTTTAAAAATAAAAAAAACAGCGGCGCCCTATTTTCACCTTTCGGCTATCGTCGGCACTAAGAGGCTTAACTACTGAGTTCGGAATGGTATCAGGTGATCCCTCTTGCTATAACCACTGATAATATGATAACATGTTTTATAATTTTTCCAAGTATTTTTTTTATTTTTTTAGAATATTTTTTGAATAAGGAATTTTTACACCCTCAAAGTCGAAAAACTCAATATTTTCTTTATTAAAAGCTTCAATTACTTTCAATTCAGGTTCTTCATCATCTATTAAAATTCATATAGAGCCATTCTCTTTGTATATTTCATCTACCAAAAAACCAATTTCGTTAAAATTATCAAAATGCTTATTTTCAAATCTTGTCTTAAAAAGTTGTTTCACAAAACTTCTTTTAATTTTTTTAACAATCTCTCTTTCACTTTTAACTAATAATTGTATATATATTTTATCATTTCCAATCTTAAAAAATGGTAGTATGCTATCTGATATAACATCACGTCTTAAAGAGATTTCTCCTTTATTTTCATTTAATAAAGAGATAAAGTCTATCCAATTCATCGATAATTTTAATGGATATAGGTTTTCTAACTCTTGATTAAAAAACTTTTTCTCTAAGAGAACACCAGAAATAGAATATAGCACATTTCTCTCATTTAAATATTGTGCAATAGCTTTAATGCTTTGTACAGGATTCTTTTGATTCATATTAAAATTTTAATCTATTATTTTATGATTGTAAATTAAATATTATTATTAGTTTAATAATAATTAACCTTTTTTACAAAATAATTAACTTAAATGTAAAATCAACCATTATTTTTTTAATTTTGTAGATAAAATTAATACTATATAATTTTAAAAATATATTTTAAATATTAGATTTGAGGTGAAAATGGCAAAAAAACAAAAATCATTTTTTGAGAAATTAGCTGAAAAAAATGATAAACATTTAGAAAGAACTAAACCAAAAATTATTAAAAAAAGAAATACTAAAGCATATGTAATATTAGGTCTTTTAGGTGTTGTTGTAGCTACTTCTATTGCAGTCCCAGTGACTGTTAATACAGTAAAGGTAAATTACACACCAGCATTAAAAGATACAGATAAGGTTCTTGAATTTATTAAACCTGATAATTCAAAAACACCAATTAACGTTAAAGACATTATTGGCAAATTAGAAGCGAATAAAAATATAAATAGTGAGAATACAGAAAAAATATATAAAGAAGCAATTTTTTATCTATATGAACAAGAAGTTAAAGCATCTAAAGAATTTCAACGTTTATGAAACGAATCCCTTTATCCTGGGGACACCGAGAGAACTGATATTGCACTAAAGACCCTAGATGAAGTTAGAAAAGAACAAGAAAATAAAATTAAAGATCTAAAAAGACAAATTCAAGCAGGATATGGTTTTGATAATTGAGAAAAACAATTTAATTCAGTTATAACAAGTGAACAATATGGTAATTCTTCAACTGAACAAGAAGCGGTTGATTATTTGATTATTAAAAGCATTGAAAAAGACGCCTTAAGAAAATTTACTATTGAATCTTCAAATAATTCACTATTTAAAAGCCAAAAAGACGTTAATAGAGTTGCGATGCGTGATATTTATTATGTTGATCAAAACAATAATAATGTTGTTGATGAAACTACTGGAAAACCTAAAGTTATGTTCCATAAAGGTGACAAAGTATTTACTCAATTTGTTGAAGGCAAGAATTATTTTGTTGACCAGAATTCAAATAAAATTACATTATTAAAGTCAAGTAGCTTTGTTTTTGAAAATTGAAATACAATTTTAGATTATTTCAAAGAATTTAATAAATTAAACAAGAATTTTGTTGTAAGTACATTTACAATTCCTGGTGTTTTAGAAAATTCTGTTACAGGCTCATTCAAAGTTGATAAAAATCAATATCTTCAATTTTTAATTAATTCTTTAATAGAGGATGAATTAGTACCTAATTACACATTAATTCAAAAGTTTGAAAAATTAGAATATTATTTATTGGAAAATGATCTAATTTCTAACAAAGCCAAAAGTAATTATGAAAATTATCTAAAACTTCTTTCTATTGATAGTTCTGAAGTGAAAGAAAATTTAGGTTCATTAGGTATTCAAAATTATTTAACTTTGGCTAAAAATAAAGATATGGCATATGCATTGAGTACAATGACAAATATTTTTGAAAACAAAGAACATAAACTGCCAAGTATAGAATTAAATAAATTATTTAACTTTAAGTTTGCTGAAAAAACAGAAATTAGAATTCAATCTCTTAAAGATGAAATTCAATCACTAAAAGAATCTGATTCATATAAAAATGGTTCTAGAGAAGAAAAAATCGCTGTTAAAAATAAAATTATCGATAAAGCTTCTGAAATAATCAGCATCATGGAAGGTGAAATAACTTCGATGACTGATTTGGAATTTAGTCAAAAAATATCTGAAATTTATAACAATGCATTATCATTGAATGTAAATGGAAAAAACTTCTATTCTATAGTTTATTCAATAGAAGGAATGAATAATGCAAAATTAATACCAACCTCCACAGGTTTAACAATATTTAAGTTTGATGAAGTGACAGATTATGAAAAATTAATGAAATTGGTTAAATACGATTTAAATGCTGTCGCTAATGATAAAACACCATACTTCAATTCACTTGATGTTATCAACGATGAATTAAAAAACAAAAATATTATTTTAGAAAAAATGTTGAAAGACAAAGATTTTAATGAATACCTTAAATCAAATAATAAGTTATCTTCAACCAAAAATTCATTCACTGACGAAGATATTCAAAATACAATTATTTCAAATGAAGTATTAATTAATGGAAACAAACAAACTGAAGTTATAAATATATATTCAAAAGCAAATGACTGAATTAAAGAGCTGGTAAATAAAGGGTCAATTTACAATATTTCTCTTATAAATGGTAAAGTATATATTGATTATGATAAAAAATCAGAAACAACTAACTTATCAGAAAAAGAGTTTGGTGAAATTTTATATCACCAATTAAATGAGTATTTAAATGTAGATAAAGGAGAAGAAAAATAATGAATAAGGCGAAATATTTATTATCATCTGTTCTTTTAACCCTACCTGCCTTAGCAGTTGTTTCTTGTGGTAGAGTAGAAAATTCAATTGAAAAAACAAAACAAGACGAGCAATTCAAAAGTAATGAGATTAAAACTATTGCCGAAAATTTATGAACTGAAAGAGTATTATTAGATTTATATAAAGATGAGAATAATGATGTTAAATCATTGTCTGAATATTTAAATAATAAATCTTCAAAATTCTATAAAGATGCTCTCTTAGCCTTTAATATATATGCTTCATCTAATTTATCAAAAGATCCAAATTTCTTTGTTAAGTTGTATGCAGAATGAAATAAAAAAGGATGATTAACCAAAGAAGAACAAAAAGTTATATCACCTTATAACATTCCCACAGTAAAACCTGGTGAACAAGTATTTGAGTTGATTTATAAAAATGGTAAAACAGAGGTTAATAAAACCATCAACAATTCTCTTTTAATATTAAAATACTTTTCAATAAATAACGAAGATATGCTTAAAAAACTCGATTCTAATTATGAATCTAATAAAAATAAGTATGATTTAAATTATTTCAATTTAATTAGTTACATTTTAGATAGTAAACCATACCAAGTTTGAGAATATGAAGAAACAAACAAAACAAACATTTATGTAGCTAGACAAAAAATAATTGCTTCAACCAAAGATTTTCTTGAGTTGCTATCCGATAAATATGATTTAAATTATAAAGCAACAGAAAACGAAAAACTTTTACCAGCAAGAGAATTTTTAACAGATTTTGGTGGTTATAAGGGTATTGTAGTTAACGATGCGTCAAAATACAATTTAGATTATTCATATTCAAAATTAATCAATAAAAATGCTAATGCTGTTATTGATGGATTTTACTCAAACGACTCAAACAAGAAAATTGTTCCTGTCAATGAAGATGGTAAATTAAGCACAACCATACCTCTTTATAATGATGATTCTAAAAAACTTAAAGCATCATATGTTGTACAAATTGTACCTACTGTAAAAGAAATTTCAAAAGAAGAAAATGGTTCAAGCAAAACTGAAAAGATATTATCATTTGAAAATTCAATTTTTGAAAATAAACTTACTGAATTAATGATTGTACTAAGCTTTAGCGACAGTTCATTAATCAACAAAGCAATAAGTTCATTTAAAAAGATTGGTTATAAATTGGAACCAATCTATGAAATTCTAGTAGAAACTCTTAAAGGAAGCGATTTTATTTAGTATTTATGGATGTATTTAAAAAAATTATTGATAGAGAAATTCCGGCAACAATTATATATGAAGATGATATTGTCATTGCATTTCTTGATGCATATCCAGAAAAGCCTGGGCATTTCTTAGTTGTGCCTAAAAGTGAATCAAAGAATATTATCGAGAATACAGATGAAGAATTTATGCATGCAATGAAAGTGGTCAGAAAGCTTATAAATGAAAGACTTATAAAAAATGGTATTTCAGATTTTAAGATCCAAGTTAATACAGGTTCTAAGGCTGGACAAACCGTTTTCCACACTCATATTCATGTTGTTCCATTCAAATAGTCTTGTGACTATTTTTTTTATAAAAATTTTCTTAAAAAAAATTTTTTAGTATAATAAAAAGGTAAAAAATAACATTTATAATGTTTTTTACTATTAAAAATTAACTTTTTTTATTCAGAGAGGTAACAATGCTAAAAGAAACAACAAAACAAGAATTGGGTAATGAATTAAAAAGTGGGACAAAATTATTAGTATTCCACGCTACTTGATGTGCTCCATGTAGAATGTATAAAAATTCGCTAATTGAATTAAGTGAAAAAAACGGAATTGAAGTTTACAGAGTAGACATTGATAAAGATAAAGATTTTGCACTTGATATGGGTGTTCAATCAATCCCAGCAACTTTTGTATATAAAGATGGTGAAAGAGTTAAAAACTTCTTAGGATACAGACCATACGAACAATTAGTTGAAGAACTCAAAACATTATAATAAGCTATAGGAAACTATAGTTTCTTTTTTAAAGAAAGTAAAAAGAAAAGCAACCTCAGTTGCTTTCCGATATTATTTAATAAATATATATGAGAGTAAACTATGGATTTACTATGCTATACACAATAATTATAAATAATAGACATGAAATATATAAATAATTTTGAATTGAATAAAAAGTTTTTATACTAAAGAAAAAAATATATAAATAATGTTTTTTTGTATTATGAACAATAAACAATGGTTAATTGGAATAATTTAAGCGAAATTTGCTGCATACTGCATTCCAAACAATATGCAATAAAATTATACTACAATTTTAATTTATAAAAAATTTAATAAAATAATGATATGCAAAATATTCTAAATGCTATAAACGATAAAATTGTAAAAGATCGTAAAAAACTCAAAAAATACAAATTGGTTGATAAACTCATAAGTTTAAGTATAGCTATATTAAACATCACAGCAGTTGTGTTAGCATTTATAGCTTTAATTAAAATATTAAATATTATTAAGCTAGAAAACTCTTATGAGTGATATCAAAAGACTTCATTGGTTTTAATTCTTTGTTTAGTTATTATGATTATTTTTGGTTTTGTTTTAACAATCATTATAGAAATATATAAATATAACGCTAGAACAAATGAATATAAGAAATATTTAGAGACCATCAAAGATTTATATGTTAAACACTCATCAGGAATTATTGGTGACGAAGAATTAAATGAATTTATTGATCTTCTATGAAAAAACGCAAATCAAAAACATAAAATTATTGTTGCTAACGTAGTTAAAGAACAATTAAAGAAAGGTAATAAATAATGTTCGATGCATTAAGAGAATCGAAAAAAACTATATCTAAAACCAAAAAACAAATTTTCATTTATGGTTTCTTTTATTACATGTTGAATTTTATAACTATAATATCAACCTTTATTGTTGGCACAATTGCAATCATATTTTTAGCTGGTGCATCTAAGTATTATGGTGATTCAATAAACCCTTACAAAAGCTGATTGAATTTAGATTCAAACTATGTTCTAACCACTACAATAATCAATGCTATTCTTAGTTTATTCTCAGGTATAATTTCATTTTTCTTAGTAAATACTAAATTTATAGAAAAGAAATCATTGTTAAATAAATTGAATATGGAAATGATGATTTATGAAGAAAAGAAATTCTACTATGGTAATAAAAAACGTGCAGATAGAGACTATATATTGTATAAAAGAGTCTTTTATTTAGCTAATAAGGAAAAATTTGACAGAGAGGAGATGATTGAATGAGAAAAGCAAAATTAAAAGCTAAATCTGCATCATTAAGTAATGAGAAAAAATATAAATCTGTATTAAAAAAATATTTGGTAAGTAAATTTTTCTTTATTTTTTTAAGTGTTTTAACATTAGTTGTATCTTCGGCCATAATCATTTTGAACTTATATTCAATTAGATTCAACGAATATCCATTACAAACTATGATATATTTTGTAAGTATACCTTTTATATCAGTTGTTGTAACTTTATTAATTTCAATCCAATCATTTTTTAATGTCACTGATAAAATTTCAGTATTGGAAGAAAATATAAATACAAATATTAAAAGAATAGAGAAATACAAAGAAAACAATGAAATAACTAGAGAAGATATTGACGAGCTAATGAAAACTTTTTAATAACAAATTGACAAAAGTCAATTTTTTTATATTTAAAAAATCACAGTAATGTGATTAATTAAATAATTCAGTTTTGTAGTTTGAACCATATATTTGTTTAAGCTTTTCTTTAAATGACATCTTTTGATGTGGATATCTACTTTTATCACTTCCATCAATTAAGTTAAATGGGTATCCTTGAATACCATTAATTTCATTGAAAAAACTTCTTTCAATACTGAACGGAACAATTGAATGTTCATAAAGAGTTATATTTTCACCTTTTTTATTCATTCATATTATACTTCTATTACCACTACCGAAATATACTCCTATTGGTAAACCTTCTTGGTTAATTACTAATGAACCCGAAGTACCACCCACAGTCCTATAATCAGTGTAATAGATATATCATGGACCATATTGTTTAGGAATTGTGTTATTAAACTTAATGGTTGAGTTACCGATAGTACCGTGATATTGGTGGTCTATCAAGAAAATATTATTAGGTGCACCTTTATAATTAGACTCTGCACTATATTCTTGGCCACTAGGAACAGTTGAATAAACCTTTGTGTCAAGGGTATTTCAATTTGTTAGCCCATAGCCTGCAAAATGAATAAAATCAGGTTTACTTTGGTATTTTTTATCATTTGTTAAATGTCAATCTTTTAGATATTCAGACAAGTTTTCAATATTGTTTATTGTTCAATTCGTTTTACCTTCATTGTCTACTGGTTTATTTAAGTTATTTATTAAATTATTATTAGCTCACAATGTTGTATAGTAGTCAATATTAGCATAAGGAAGATTTCAATCTTTGTTTAAATAGTTTCCCGAACTAAATCTTTGTTTGCTCTCGTTAAAGGTTTGAATGGTTTTATTTACTGACATTGCTAAAAATTCAGATCTTTGTTTTTCTTTTTTAATTGACTCAGGAGTTGTGGCAATTTCAGGATTATATCAGTTCATAAATTCATCCAAATCAATATCTCATTCTACGACTGCAAAGTCTGTAAAATAAAACTCATTATTTGGTAATCCATATCCTTCATTCATAAAATTATGGGCTAATCAGAATATTTTTGGTCAAAACTTCTCTGGTAAGAAAGTTGACACGTGTTTATAAGTGTAACCATTGTCATCAAGAATTAATCTATTAACTGAGATTAATAGTGAATTTATTGTGCTATTTTTTAATGGTTGCTTATATTCTTCGGGGTTAGATGGATTAAGTAAATTTGTTGCAACGTGATAGTTTGTTCCTAAAAATAGTTTATATTTATTGTTTTCAATTCTTTTATAATCAAGAAGTCAAAACGTACCACCACCAATTGTATTGATTTCATTAGATGGCTGTGATTCATCAATTTTTTTAAAGTTTCATAAAAATGAAAGTGATCTACGTAATATGAGTTTTAAGTAGTCAATATTTGAATTAAATTTATTCTCAGGTTGTGTTGTAGCCGAATTAAATTTATTAATTCGAGGGTTATCTCTATAATACTTTTCGACTTCTGCTAAGCTCAATGGTGCATTTTTATCATTAGTTATTTCATGACTGTTTTCATCTGCAACCTCAGTCTTAAATTTATTGATTTCAGATTCGATTTGGCTTAAATTGTGAGTATTGATAAATGAACTTATACCATCATTGTCAACGTAAGTTTTTTTTGAAATATTGAATGAAGTATATGAATTAATTAAACTTTCGATAGATGCAACCAATTCTTGTTTTTTAGCATTATTATTTGTTTGGATTGCTTTAACATCATTCAAGTAATTGTTAAGTTGTGCAATATTTGAGTTAAATGAATTTTTTAACTGCTCAAAATAATCTCTTTTTTGTTTATTTTGATTATGTTCAGTTTGTAACGAAATAAAATAGTCATTTAATTCCTTATATTTGTTAGTTAGAGATGATTTAAGTTCCCTTATTTCACGCAATTCATTAAGGATTTTATTCGTGGTATTTATTAAATTTCTTAAATTATTCAATAGATTTTTAAATGATTCAGCTTTAATTACCCAGTTACTTAAGGAATCATTGGATATAATCATGTCTTTAACTTGGGTGTCATAACTTGCAATTTTTAAGGAGTATTGGTTTAATTCGTTTAATATTTTGTTAATTTCGTTTTGTCTTAATAACAATTCCTTATCTTTTAATTCGTTAAACTTGTTAGTTAGTGAATTAATGTTTTCTAATATTGATTTGTAATTGAAATTTTCTGAATTAATAGAATTTTCAATATCAAATAAATTTTCTTGTGTAAAAGGTTTTTCAAATTCAAATTCAAAAGACATGTTTAGTTTTTTTAATTTATTTAATTTTGAGAGTAAATCTTCTTTTTGCTCATTATTACTGTTATTAGAAGAGTTATTTTTAATATTTAAATATTCGTTATAGATTAATTTGTATTTTTGCTCTAGTGAAGTTAAAACATCAAGATTTTGTTCAGAAATCAAGAAAGGATTTATTGCAGAAATAAAGGATTGCAATTCGTTATTCAATTCATTTAATTTATTTAGTAATGAATTTTGTTCTGAAGCTTCAAGTGAATTAATAAGTTCTTTTAATTCATTGAATTTGCTTTTTAATGAATCGATATTTGTAGTTATAGCGCTATATTTAGCTAGTTTTTCACTTTTTTCATTTTCAAAAAGATTACCCAAGTTTTGTAAACTTTCTTCATACCCTTTTAATGTTTTGAATGATTCAAATGTGTAACTTTCTAAATTATTGACTGAATCTAATAAGTTTGAAAAAGATTCTTTATCACTAAAATACGCATAAAAATCTTGATTTACATATGTATTGATTTTTTCTAATAATTTAATTTTTAACGCATCTATTGAGTTTTGTAATTTTTCCTTATTGTTTTTAATTTCTTTCTCAACCTTAGTTAGAAAGTCATTAATTTTGACAACTAGTTTAGTTTCAAGTTCATTTTTATATATATTTAATTGGATTAATGTTGAATTAATATCCGAATAACTTGATTCACTTAAGTTAGAAATATTATTAGAAAGTGCATTAAGTTCATTAATTAAATTTACTATCTCAGTTTTATATTCTGTGGAATCGATAGCAGACAATTTATTTAAATTCAATGTTATTGATTGTATTAAATTGTTTTTTGTTTTTGATATTATTTGTTTTTTAACTTTACTAAAAATTATTTCTAAATTTTCATGTGCATTATCATAGTGAATTTTATTCATTGCCGCATTGATACTCAAGTGAAATACTTCTATATTAGCAATATTGTTAAGATCCTCTAAAGTTTTGTTTATTAAACTATCTAAGTCTGAATAATTATAGATTTTCAACTGCTGATTTAATGTGGTTAATTCAGTTAAAGAATTATTTTTAAAATTTTGGTAAAAGTCATTAAGTTTAGCATCAATTTCACTTACTATGTCTTTAATTTGAATTGAACTTTTTTGTATATCATCTATAGTGATTTCGGATTTTAAGTTAATAAAAGCTTCATTAATTTTATTTTTTATTTCATCCTCAACTATTGGTTGATTTACATAACTTTCTTTTACTTGTTCTAATAAGCTATTAAAAAAAGCAGCATCTTTGTATAAATTATTTTTGTTATTCTTTCTACTCTTGACAGATAAATATATTGATGTAGGTATAGCAACCGCAGGTATAATCATAGCAGTTGAAGTTAATAATACAATTTTTGTTTTTTTCTTCATATAACCTCTACTTTAATTTTATTAAAAAGTACATTTTCAATAAAAAAAAGAACTCAAAAAGTTCTTCTAATTAAATTTACATAAAACATCTCAAGGTTCAATTTCAACAATTTCTGATTCAGCAGTCTTTAAGTATTTCTCATCAATGTATTTTTTATCTACTATTACGGAATAATTAAACTCATCAAATCATTTATCGGACATTGAAAAAATACCTTTTTTACCTGAGTCACTTCCTCAAGAGTTTTCTACCATTCAATTTGTAACTTTATGTTTTTTATCAATGTTAACACCAACAAATGACATAGCATGAGAAAGACCGCTTTCACGATATTGTAATCTATCTGCTTTAGTAAAATCTGATGTATCAGAGAAGATATCGTTATAGTTAAATAATTCTGTGTCCATAATACCTAATTTAGAGTTAGAATATTTTCCCACATCACATCCAAATCACACAGGATTACCATCTTCCAAAGACTTAATGGTAGCATTTTTTAACTCTTGTAGTGGAACATTAATCATTTTAACTTCATTTTTGTTTAAAACACTATATGCATATTTTAATACAAATGCACTACCGTGTTTATAAATATCTCTTGGGTCGTGAATTATGTCTACCTTATCGACAAATTCTTTACCTATAAATTTTTCAAAAAATTCAACAGGACTAATATTGTTAATTCTTTCGTATTTATTGTCTTTATCTTTATATTCAAATGAGAATTTTTGAGGTGGAACACCAAGTGATTTGCAAAGAATATCATAAATTTCACTCAAACAAGTTTCTTTTAATTTATCTATTTCAGATTTTGAACTTGATTCTCTTATTAATTTAGCATATTTTCTTAATCTTAAAGAAATTTGATCATTTAATTCGTATGTTCTTTCAGATTGAAAAGTTTCGGGCATAACTTCCTTAGGTACCACACCATATTTTAAAACCAAACTTTGAAAGTATTCTCAATAACCGCCGTCAGGGCATGGAGATGTTAAAAATTGTTGTACTAAGTGGTTTGAAACTTCTAAATGTTTTGTTAATTCTATATTGTGTAAAAAGGTATTAGCTTTTTCTAATTTATCATAGAAAGCAAGATAATTCTGAGATAGTTCGATATTTGAAACATTTAACTTTTTCATTACAATAATTCTTGCCATGTTTAATGATGCAAAAATTCAACATCTGCCACTATTTTTTTGGTTTGTTATCTCACCTTTTGCAGTTTCAACATTAAAAACAAAATTATGTTTTTTAATTGTTTCATGATTTATTGACGAAGCGTCAATTCCGTTTTTGACAATTGTATTTTCAATAATTTTACTATTCTTATTTTTGTTATATTTATTCTTAAATTGTTTTAATAATTCTTGTGTTATTTCCATTTTTCCTTCTTAACCATTAAAATAATCCACCGAAAGGATTACCACCTTTGCCGATTGTTTTACCTAATTCACTCATTTTCTTAACCATCATGTCATATTCATTCATTAATTTGTTGAATTCTTGAGCACTTCTTCCACTTCCTTTAATAACTCTTTCTTTTCTAGAGGCTTGCTTTAGAAGTTTAGGATTTTTTCTTTCTACTTTAGTCATTGAATTTATTAAAATTTCGTAAATTCTCATTTTTTCTTCAGCTTTATCTAATTCTTCTTCATTGATTTTGTTACTTAAATTACCCGGTAACATCTTCAATAATTTAGAAAATTTTCCAAGTTTTTTCATTTGATTTAACTGGTCTAATAAATCATCTAGAGTGAAATTACCAGAAAACATTTTGTTAACCATTTTAGCTGCTTTTTTCTCATCTATAACATCACTAGCCTTTTCAATAAGTGACATTACATCACCCATACCTAGTATTCTATCAGCCATTCTTTCTGGATAAAATAGATCAAGATTACCTACTTTTTCACCTGTACCAATAAAACGAATTGGTAAATTAAGTAATTGTCTAATGCTTAAAGCAGCCCCTCCTCTGGCGTCAGAGTCTAACTTAGTAATGATAGTACCAGTAAGTTTTAGTTTTTCATGAAAGGTTTGAGCAACATTGATAATATCTTGTCCAGACATTGAGTCCGCAACAAAGAAAATTTCATCAGGATTGGCAATTTTCTTTATTTCTAAAAGCTCATTCATTAAATTCTCATCAATTGAAAGACGTCCTGCTGTATCGATAATAACTAAGTCATTTTTGTTCTCTTTTGCCTTAATTAAGGCATTTTTTACAATATTTATGGGACTATTTTTTACACCTTCCTCATAAAAGTCCATTTGAATAGATTTTGATAAAGTCACCAATTGATCAACAGCGGCTGGACGATAAACGTCTGCTGCTATTAATAAAGGATTTTCGACATATTTTTTCTTTCTAAAAAAATAAGAAATTTTAGCTGTTGCAGTTGTTTTACCACTTCCCTGAAGTCCAACCATCATGATAATATAAGGTTTCTTAGATATTTGAGGTTCAATAACTTTGCCACCTAGGATTTTAACTAATTCCTCATGAACAATTTTAATCATTTGTTGTGATGGATTCAATTTACCGATTAGATTTGATTCAATAGTCTTTTGTTTGACATTATTGATAAATTCTTTGACAATTTTTAAATTAACATCAGCTTCTAAAAGAGACATTTTAATATCTCTAGTAATTTCTACTAAATCATCTTCCGTAATGGTCGTCTTTTTTGACATTTTTTGTAATGCTTTTTGCATTCTATCTTCTAAAAAATTAAACATAGTTAAATTATAAAAGAAAATCACAAGAAACATTAAAAAGTAATAATTAAATTTAAAAATAAAATCAAAAGATATACTTTTGACTTATTAAATTAAACTATTTTATCTTTTCTAACACTTTAAATAAAGATTTAACTTCTTCATCAGATAAGGTAATGCCTTTACCCATTTTTGAACGATCAGAATTTCAGTCTCTGATATCGTATTTAGCTTTATTACCGTTTCATTCAACTAAATTAACTTCTTTTTTTCAACCACTACTTGATTCTGATAAAACAGCAATATTCTTAATGATTTTATAGCTAATTTCAGGACTTGTTTGCTTTGCCATTTTTCTCCTTAATTCTTATTGACTTTCCTAATAATTATAAACTATATTAAATATTTTTATTTTATATATTTTATAGTAAAATTTCCTATATAAAACACTAATAGGAGGAAAAGATGCGTAAAGAAATTAGAGAAAGAAATAAAGCACGTGCAATTAAAAGATCTCACAAATTAGCTAAAGAAGCAGCAAGAGCTAAAAGAAGAGCAGAAAGAGAAGCTGCAGCAAAATAGCATTAATTTTAGTTAATTAATGCTTTCTTTTTATTTATGTTAGAAAAAGAATATTGATATTTAGAAAATAGTTTTTTCTCTTGAACAGGCTTTAAGCTAACTGGTGATACTTTTGGTGGAATCAGTAAAATTATTTTTTATTTAATTGCGACCATAATTTTTCTTACAATGTTTTTATTATGACTTTTTAGAGATCGAATAAGAAAACATTATAATCGTGATGATGTTAATCTTAAGAGTAGAAATATACTAATAAGACTAACGGGATTACTCACAATTATATTTATGGTTGCTAGAACAGTTGTTTTAGCAGTGTATCACTTCCCTAAAAGTTGAGAAATATTACCATTACATTTTTGTAGATTAATGTGCTTGTTTGTAGGATTAATCTTACTTTTTAATAGAATTAAATACTTTAGATATATTGCGTTTTTTTCAATTTTTGGAGCTGTTTTAGCATTGAGCTTGCCTGATTTGGTAAATAAATATCAAGCTGATTTTAGTGGAACAGTATTTGGAAAAGAATATATCGAAGGTCAAATTTACGGTTTTGCGATATATATAGACAGTTATAATTATTGAGATTATATTTTTATTCACAGTTATTTAATCCTTATCTCATCTACGTTAATGGTTTTATATCCTTTTAAATATAAGATTAAAGAATTTGTTACAACAGTGATTTTCTTTAGTATGCTTTGTTTATTATTCTTTGTTATAAATTCTATTACAGGTAATTTAGCACCATTTAGATGAAAAAGTAACTACTTCTACACTGGAGTAGATGAAGTTAATGCATTTTCAAAATTATTGCCACCATTAACTAAATGACCGTTAATGTTTATAACTGAAGTTGTTTTTGGTTTTGTTTTTGTTGTGCTTGCAACATTGTTACATATTGCCCTAGCTAATGTAAAAGTTAGATTTAATAATGGTATAAAAATATTTTCTATCGAGAAGGAATTCTCAATAAAAGAGTTTTTTGGTAAACACCCAAAAAAATAAATTAGCACTGTAAACTAGGACAACGAAAGTTGACAAAAAAATATTTTAAGACATCATTGCAAATTGCTTTGGTGTTTTTCAATTTAAATTTGATTGTATTCTTTCATTATTATAATAATTTATGAATTTTTTTATTTCATCATTTAACATTTTTAACGTTAAATTTCTTACATTCAAATCTCTAATGAATTCAGTTTTCAACACCGAGAACCAATATTCTGCTTCTCTATTATCCAGACTATTACCAATTCTTGAGTATGAAGTTCTTCCATTCAATGATTTGACTTTATCTATAAATCTTTCGTTTGTATATTGAAATCCATGGTCCGAATGAACTATAAAAGTTTTATTATTGAAATTATTTTTATTTAAATTATCCATAACTAAGTCAAGATCATTGTAAAAAGATAGTTGAAATGATTCAACTAATTTAGATCTATGATCAATAATCACAGAAAGATAAACGTGGTTTTGGATTGCATCTTTTGTAGCAGGTAAGTATGTTATATCAGTACACTTAATATTGAGATTTTGAGAATCGTTATAATCTCTTTTAACTAAGTCTTCTCCTATGTAATTAATATCTTTTATTTCTTTTGTTCTTCTACGTTTTCTTATTTCTGAATTTAAGTTGTTTTTGCTAAGAAATCTCCCTAAAGTTCTTTCATTTAATACTATATTAAAGTCATTTTGCATGATTTTTGATAATTTAGTTCTGCCTGCATTTTTATGTTTTCTTCTAGCTTCTAAAATCTCTTCTCTATATTTTTCAGGTATTGTAGAATTTCATTTTTTAGTTGAACAATCTCTTTTTCTTGTATTATAAATAGATTGTCTTGAAATCTTCAATAATTTAGAAATTTTAGTAATTGATGTTTCAGTTAATGCTTTTGATTCTTTTGTTTTTTCTCTTTTAGGCATGTCTTTAGTTATCTCAACATATCTTTTAGCAATTTCTATCAATTCTTCTCTCTTAAAATCACTTCAATCAATTTCTTGATCTTTATTTTCTTTTCTGGGTCTTCCACGTTTCTTCATCTCACTAGGATGTTTTTTGCTTGTTAAAATGTATTCCATTCCTTTATTATAAACTTTTGCTCTATATTTTAATGTTCTAAAAAAAGTTCTTATCCCGTTGGCTTTTAACTTTCAGTGCCCAGAAAAATTAATATATTTTTCAAGGATTATCTTTCTAGATAATCCATTATTCCAATCATTGATGAGTTCGAATCAATGATTGGAAGATAAATGTTTTCCCATATTTCCTCCAATAAAAAAAGTTGACATTTATTTGTCAACTTTTTGTGTCCTAGTTTACTGTGTGCTTTTTTATTCGAATTTTATTTAAATATGAAAAATTTTTTATATATTTTATTTATTTTATCTTTATTTAAATTTTAATTTTTTATAAATTATAATATTAAAATAACAAGGAGAAATTGTGAGCTATAAATCATTGTATAGAAAATATAGACCTGTAAATTTTGATGAAGTAAAAGGGCAAGAACATGTTGTTAAAACATTAAAAAACATCGTTTTAAGTAGAAAAATAACACACGCTTACATATTTAGTGGACCAAGAGGAACTGGTAAAACTTCAGTTGCTAAGATTTTTGCTAATGTTTTAAATTGTATGCATGATGAAGATATTACTAAGATTTGTAATATTTGTGCTAAAAATTCTAACACTTCTTTAGATGTTATAGAGATGGATGCTGCATCAAATAATGGTGTTGATGAAATAAGAGACTTAAAAAATAAAGTTGAATTACTACCAGTACAAGGAAGATACAAAATTTATATAATAGATGAAGTTCATATGTTATCTAAAAGTGCTTTTAACGCACTTCTAAAGACACTTGAAGAACCTCCTAAACATGTTATTTTTATTTTAGCAACAACTGACCCGCAAAAAATACCTGCCACAATTCTTTCGAGAGCACAAAGATTTAATTTCAAAAGAATTTCTACAAGTGAAATTTATACACAAGTTTGTTATATTGCTAACCAAGAAGGAATTTCATATGAAGAACAAGCTTTGAGGTTAATTGCAAGATTAGCAAATGGAGGATTAAGAGATGCTCTTTCATTGCTAGATCAAGTTGCAGCTTATAGTGATGGAAATATTAAGCAAAAAGATGTTTTGATTTCATTTGGACTAATTTCAAATAGAAATGCAATCCAATTACTAAATTCTATTTCTAGAGGTAATATTACAACCTCTATTGATATTTTTAATTCACTAAGAGATGCAGGTATGGAAGCTAATTCTCTTATTGATACATTGTTTAGTATCACTAAAGACTGAATTATTTTCAGAAGAACCAGAGATCAGTCTGTTTTAGAATTACTTTCAGCAGACGAAGTTGAATTGTTGAAATTACAAGAAATTTTTGCATTTGAATTTTTAGATCAAATTAATGAATGAATGCCCAAAATTAAAAATTCTGAAGTTCCTTTCCAAGTTTGTGAGATCTTCATTTTACAAACATGTGGAATTAGACAAAAATTAAATAAAGAAACTATTACAACAAATATGGGTGGAACTTACGATGTTGAAATACTTTCAAGAGTTGAACAAATGATTAATCAAGCAATGCAACATCAAAATGAAAAAATTAATGAACTTAAATACACTCATGATAGATTTGATTTTAATGATGAAGAAAGTTCAATGTTTGAAAAAGGGCTAAAATTTGAAAACAATTCATTAAAAGATAAAATTGAATCAAAAATTGAAGAGTTTAAAAAACAAGAAGCTGAGGAAAGTTTTAGTGATTCTGATTTTGAAGATGAATTCGGCAGTTCAGAAGACTTTTCTCTTGAAAACTTTATAGAATCTCAAAAAAATATTAATAACCAAGTTAATGACTTAAATAATATTCTGAACAAAAATGTTGACGATTTAGAATCAACTTTAAGCACTGAAATAAATAAAACAACTGAATTATTCTATGAATACAATGAAAATGAAGCAAATTTAAATGACATTCAAAACGTAGTCATTCAAGAGAATGAATCAAACAATGATAAATTAATTACTACTCAAGAAATATCTTTATATAGTGAAATTTTAGATACAAATAATGCTGATAATGATAAAACATTAATATTAGATATAAGTAAAATAAAAAATACAAATCGTGAAATTGATAAGTTAAATAGTCAAGACGAGCGTAAAAAAGTTATTTTAAGTTGTATTTCACAAGCATCTGAGAAATATGTTCTTGATTATAGAAAAAGACAAAGAAAAATCAATGAGCTTAAAAATGAGTATAGAGAATTTAGTGAGCAGATAAACTTATTTTTAAATGCTAAAATAGGTGCTGGAAATAAAAATTATATTTGTTTAGTTACTAGTGATCCTTACACGTTTAAAATGCTAGAAAGAGAAAAGCACGGCAAATGATTCCAAAGTTTTGTAAATAAATTTTTTAGTAGAAATTTAAGAATTATTGTTGTTCTTAGACCTGAGTGAGATAATTTAGTACAACAATTTAAATTAATGAGTAATGCTGAAATAAATTTCTATCAAAATAGACAAATTGAGTCACTCGAATTTGATGAACTTCATGACAATGACTATGCTGAGAAAAATGTAACAGGAATTTTTGGAACAGGAATTAAAATTATTAAAGAAAAGAGGTAGTTTATGAATCCAGAAATGTTAAAAAGATTAAGAAAAATGCAATCTGAATTAGAAAAAAAACAAAAAGAATTTAATGAAAAAGAATTTATAGTAGAAAAACAAGGTGTTAAAATCGTTGCTTTCGGAAACAAAAAAATTAAATCAATTAGCATTGATGAAATGTTGATTGACCCAGAAGATAAAGAATTAATTGAAGATTTAATTGTTGTTGCTTGAAATGAATTGATTGATGAAATAGAGGAAGCTGAAGAAGAATTAGCTCCTGCTATGCCTAATGGTTTACCATTTTAATAAATAAATATGTCTATTAAAATTAGAGCTGTTGAAGAAGCAATCGATAAAATAAGAAAAATTAATAATTTAACTACTAAACAAGCTGAAAAAATAGTTAATTGAATTATTGAAACAGATGAGAAGTATGTACTTGAAGTTTCTAATGCTTTCATGGAATTAAAAAGAAAAATCAAGTATTGCATACTATGTGGTTATCAAACAGAAGAACAAAAATGTTCAATATGTAACGATAATTTAAGAAGTAATATTCTATTTATTGTCGAAAATTCTAAAGTCATAGATAAAATGGAAAAAGCTAACATTTATGATGGCAAATATTTTATCTTTAACAAAACTATTACAGATGAGAGAATTTTAGAAGAATCAAGTGAATTAATTGAAAAATTAATTTATTATGCAAAAGATTTTGAAGAAGTTATTATAGGAATAAGTCCGACTTTAGGTGGGGAATTAACTAGCCAAGTTTTAAAAAAACAATTAAAAGATAATAATATAAAAGTTTCTCAATTGGCCATTGGTTTACCGGTTGGATCAAGTGTTGATTATATTGACACAATCACTTTAGAACAATCAATAAGAAATAGAACAAAATAACATCGGAGGGTTAATTATGTTCATTACATTCGAAGGTTTAGATGGGTCTGGTAAAACAACATTAATTAATATGTTGGTTGAATATATAAAGAAAAATCATTCTAAAATTCATTATATTTTAACAAGAGAACCAGGTGGGAAAGACATTAAAATGGCTGAAAAAATCAGACAGCTTATTTTAAGTAAAGAATCTGAACTTAGTCCTAAATCTGAAGCTTTACTTTATTCTGCAAGCCGTAGAATACATTTAGAAAAGGTAATTTGGCCAGCGTTAGACAAAAAAGAATTGGTTTTATGCGACCGTTACATCGATAGTTTTTATGCTTACCAAGGTTTCGGCAGAGATTTAGGAATTCAATATGTCGAAGAAATTACTGAACTGATAATTGAAAAAACTTATCCTGATATTACTATATTTTTCGATATAAATCCCGAAGAGTCTAAAAAAAGACGTGTTGCTAATCGTTTATTTGATGATCGTATGGAAGATGAGTCCGATGAATTCCACAAGAAAATTTATTTTGGATACAAATATCTAATAAATCGTGATCCAGAAAGATTCATAGTTGTTGATGCTACAAGATGTATTGAAGATGTATTTAATCAAATGATTGAACAATTATTAAATAATTCAAAATTTAGGAATTTTATTAATGTTAAATAAACAAACAAAAAAAATCATTGACAATATTTTTAGCTCACAGAGGGTTTCGCATTGTTTCCTAATCAATTCTCAAAGAGGATATGATAATGATAAAGTAATAATTTATTTACTAAATAAGATAAATAATTCAAGTATTAAATCATTAAATAATATTAGTGAGAGATATAACAATATCTTTGTTATAGAACAAAATGAAAACAACAATATTTCAAAAAACGAATTAATTGAAGCATTTGATAAACTTAATTATACTTCTGCAGTTCAAAATCAAGAAAAAATATTAGTTATTAAAAATATTGAATGTGCCAGTGTCAATGCAATAAATGCTGTGCTAAAAAGAATAGAAGATCCTAATAATAAAACAAAAATAATTTTATCAACTAATAAATTCTATTCAGTGATAGAAACAGTAAGATCAAGATCTCAAATTATTAATGTAAAAATTGATTCGAGAAATAACCTTTTAGAAATGCTAAGAGATATTGATGTAGTTAAATGGGTTGCTGTTATTTATTCTAATATTTTCAATGATTATGATGTATCTAAAAAATATATTGATGATGAATGATATCAATTAATTGAAGAAGTTTATGAAAATCTTCTAAAATCTTTAGACAATCCCTCAACATTATATGTTTACTTATCTGGTATGTTAATTAAAAAAGATGTTGAAAAAAACATTTTTATTCTAAAGATTTTAATATTCTTTATTTCGGCAGTAGCAAATGCAAATATCACCAAATCATCTGACCCTCTATATGCAAAAACAATGAATTTAAGTAACAAAATGAGAAACAAAGGCATTAAATTATCTAAATTTATCGTCATTGGAAGCGAGTTTATTAATAAATTGACTAGTTCATTAAATTTTGACATTCAAAAAGAGAAAATGTTAGTTGAATTAATGGAGTTATATGACAAATAAAATTTATATAGTTGGTACTCCAATCGGAAACATGGAGGACATCACTTTAAGAGCTCTTAGAACACTGAAGGAAGTGGATGTTATTGCCTGTGAAGATGTTAGAGTAACAAAGAAATTATTAGATAGATATGAAATTAATGATAAAAAATTGGTAACTTATAATAATTTTAATGAAGAAACATCTAGCGATTATTTATTAAAATTATACGAAGAAGGTTCTAATATTGCTTTAGTTTCTGATGCTGGGATGCCGGTTATGTCTGATCCGGGATTTGAATTAATTAAACAGTGTTATGAAAATAACTTAAATATTGAAGTTATTCCTGGTGTCAACGCTGCTGTTACAGCTTTTGTAATGTCTAATTTAGATAATAATTTTACATTTAAAGGTTTCATTAAAGATAGAACTCAACAAAGAGTAAATCAATTGAAAGATTTAGATTATGGTACTTATATTTTTTATGTTTCACCTCACAAATTGGTCGATACATTAAAAGATATATATAAAGTATTCTCCGGTCAAGAGAGATTATTTTTAGCTAAAGAATTAACTAAAATACACCAAGAATTTTTTAGAGGTAATGCTTTAGATATTATTGATTTGATGTCTAAAAAAGAGACAATAAAAGGTGAATATACTTTGGTTATAAATATAAAAAAACCAAAAAAAGAGAAAATCAATAAATATGCTGATTTAAAATAAAAGAAAATCATGTTAACGCATGATTTTCTTTTTTGTTATTTTCTATAATCAATAACTGCACGACCGATAAATTCACCTTTTTGTAATTTATCAAAAATCTCTGCTACTTCCTCAAGTTTAACAACTTTTGTAACCTCAGATTTTACTTTACCTTCTGCTGCATACTGTAAAGCTTCTTTTAAATCCAGTCTTGTTCCAACAATTGAACCAACTAATTCTCTTTGGAATAAAACTGTTCAAAATACTGAAACTTTGACGTTGTCTTGACCTGATGCATCTTTTGATGGTAAACCTACAAGAACTTGACGACCACCACGACGTAATATTTCCATTCCTTGTTTGCAGCTTGTGTAGCGACTGATGTATTAATTACCGCATGAGCTCCACCACCAGTTACTTCAATTAGTTTTTTGATTCAATCTTGATCCTTTCTTGAATTGAATGCATATTCAGCACCAGATTTAAGTGCTAATTCACATTTTTCATCACTAAGATCAATACCAATTGGACGGTATCCCATAGCTTTAGCATATTGAATTGCTAATTGTCCTAATCCACCAACACCAATAACAGCCATTCAATATCCTGGACGAGCCTTAGCTCTTTTAATAGCTTTGTATGTTGTTACTCCAGCACATACAATAGGTGCACCTGTAATTAAATCTAGTCCTTCAGGCACTACAGCTACATAATCTTCATGACCAATTGCATATTCACCATATGATCCATCTTTAGTATATGCTGACATATTTTGATTAGGACACAATGTTTCTTCTCCTTGTAAACAGAATTCACATGCACCACAAGCATCATGTAATCATGCTAAACACACACGATCACCAATTTTTAGGTGTGTACATCCTTCTCCTAATTCAGTAACAATACCAATTCCTTCATGACCTGGGATTAATGGATATTTTGGTTCTACTAATCAATCGAAATTAGCAGCATGTAAATCTGTATGACAGATTCCTGATGTTTCCATCTTAATCAATACTTCTTTGTATTTTGGTTTTGGAATTTCCACTTCTTCCACAGCTCAATTTTTAGGTGAGCGAACTACAAAAGCTTTCATTTTTGCCATATTAAAAATCCTCCGAATTTAGTTTTATCATTTCTCATTTAAATTATACTAGTCCAATTTTTTAATTTCCATTACATCTCAAAAATAGACATATATTATGAAAACTATTCCAATAACCTATTATTTTTTTGCTACAAAAATAGAAATCAAATAAATAATTTAACAATTAATTTGAAAATTAAATAAAAAAACACCGATATATTAAACTAGGACACAAAAAGTTGACAAATAAATGTCAACTTTTTTTATTGGAGGAAATATGGGAAAACATTTATCTTCCAATCATTGATTCGAACTCATCAATGATTGGAATAATGGATTATCTAGAAAGATAATCCTTGAAAAATATATTAATTTTTCTGGGCACTGAAAGTTAAAAGCCAACGGGATAAGAACTTTTTTTAGAACATTAAAATATAGAGCAAAAGTTTATAATAAAGGTATGGAATACATTTTAACAAGCAAAAAACATCCTAGTGAGATGAAGAAACGTGGAAGACCCAGAAAAGAAAATAAAGATCAAGAAATTGATTGAAGTGATTTTAAGAGAGAAGAATTGATAGAAATTGCTAAAAGATATGTTGAGATAACTAAAGACATGCCTAAAAGAGAAAAAACAAAAGAATCAAAAGCATTAACTGAAACATCAATTACTAAAATTTCTAAATTATTGAAGATTTCAAGACAATCTATTTATAATACAAGAAAAAGAGATTGTTCAACTAAAAAATGAAATTCTACAATACCTGAAAAATATAGAGAAGAGATTTTAGAAGCTAGAAGAAAACATAAAAATGCAGGCAGAACTAAATTATCAAAAATCATGCAAAATGACTTTAATATAGTATTAAATGAAAGAACTTTAGGGAGATTTCTTAGCAAAAACAACTTAAATTCAGAAATAAGAAAACGTAGAAGAACAAAAGAAATAAAAGATATTAATTACATAGGAGAAGACTTAGTTAAAAGAGATTATAACGATTCTCAAAATCTCAATATTAAGTGTACTGATATAACATACTTACCTGCTACAAAAGATGCAATCCAAAACCACGTTTATCTTTCTGTGATTATTGATCATAGATCTAAATTAGTTGAATCATTTCAACTATCTTTTTACAATGATCTTGACTTAGTTATGGATAATTTAAATAAAAATAATTTCAATAATAAAACTTTTATAGTTCATTCGGACCATGGATTTCAATATACAAACGAAAGATTTATAGATAAAGTCAAATCATTGAATGGAAGAACTTCATACTCAAGAATTGGTAATAGTCTGGATAATAGAGAAGCAGAATATTGGTTCTCGGTGTTGAAAACTGAATTCATTAGAGATTTGAATGTAAGAAATTTAACGTTAAAAATGTTAAATGATGAAATAAAAAAATTCATAAATTATTATAATAATGAAAGAATACAATCAAATTTAAATTGAAAAACACCAAAGCAATTTGCAATGATGTCTTAAAATATTTTTTTGTCAACTTTCGTTGTCCTAGTTTATATATTGGTGTGTTTCAAATTATTTAATTTCTTCAATAATTTCTGATATAGGTAATCGTTTCTTTGGACTGATTGAAACTTGATTAAAATCATTTTTATCTCTATATCCTAAAGCCAGTGCCAATACAGGCATATATCCCTCAAGGTTTAAAATTTCTTTGTATTTTTGTGGTTCGATACCTTCCATTGGTGTTGAGTCAATTTCCATAGTTCCTAATGCTGCTAAAATAAATCCCATAGCAAGATAAACTTGGTTTTTATACCAATTCTTAGCTGTTTCATCTGAAACCTTAATAACTTGTTCATAGTATGGAATAACTCTAGGATCTAAGTTTTTATGCATGTGTTTATCGTAAATAGATAAATCATCAATTCTGCTTAACACCAATAAATGGCTGCAATTTTTAACACGTTCAGCATTGCTCATAGATGCTAGAGATAATTTATCTTTTATTTCTTTATTTGAAATAATTGTAAATTTTCAAGGTTGTCCATTGATAGATGAAGGAGATAATCTTAAAATTTCTTTAATGTTATCAATATCATCATCCGAAATTTTTCTAGTTGAATCATACATTTTTGTTGCATATCTATTTTGAGCAACTTTTAAAAAATCATATTTCATATATTTATATCCCTTTCTTTAGTTCAGTAAAAATTTATTTTTTTACATGAATATTAGTTATTTTTTAACTTTTTAAAATTTTAGTTGCTTAAGAATTATATTGAAATATTTATTTTTTTGTATAAATTTGATAAAAAAATAGCAGACCATAATTAGGAGTGCTATTATTTTGCTTTCATTCCATATGAAACAAACTCAGATAATTCTTCACCAAAATTATGTTTGATAATTTCTAAACCTAAATCTATAGCTGCAGAAGCACAACGACCAGTGATTAGATGGTTATTAGAGTTTGTTACAAGATTATCATTTCTATTTTTTCCTGTATTTAATTTTAACTCAATTGGGTCTTGATACATAGGAAACGAACTATATGATTCTTCAGGATCAATAATTCCTGTTTCATATAAGGCGTTTGGGGCATCACAAATTGCATAGATGTCCTTATTTAGATTTTTAAACTCTCTAATAACATTAAGAGCTTTTTGATTTGTTCTTAGAGCTATAGCTGCAGGACCGCCAGGAATAAAAACCGCATCAAATTCACTAAAATTCACATCTGTTTTTGCATTGATTTCATATGTACCATATTGACTTAAAACATGACTTTTTTCTGGATTATAGTATGTAAAATTAACTTTTCTACTACGTGATAAACATGAAAGAACTCCTGTTAATTCCACATCATTAAATCCATCTAATGTAATAACTAATAAATTCATATAATTAACCCTTTCTTCTTATAACTTTTCTTCAAATTAATATTAGTATGATTAAAAATGGTAGTAAATATATTAAAAAGAAAGAAACAATAAACACTTTTAATCATAATTTATGTTCTTTTGATTTTGCTTCTAGAACACTACTGGTTATTTGTGAATAATCATCACCTAGTAAACTAGAAATCTCCATTAATCTTTTTTTATCAAATGTAAAGAATATAAAGTAAATTACAATAACTGCACAAAGGAAAATTAAACTAAGAACTAAAAATATTTCAACGTTATTATTATATCAACGACTTAGCATTAATTTAATATCCCAATTTACCGTTATATTTAAGAAGTTAATTTCCAATACAGCATTATTATTTTTAACAATAAAATAATTGTAAAGTAAAAATGTTATTAGAGTAAATAGACCATAAAATACTTCAATAAATATAACGGCTCATAAAATTCTGACTGAACGAATGCTAATATTTCTAAAAGTTGTGTGGAACAAAACCTTAGCAGCTGAGTCGCCATTAGCATAGCTTTCACGCATTCTTGCTACTGCTGTTTTTCAACCCACATACTCGATAATTGCCTTGGTAGTATAAAATAGAGATAAAATTAATGTAATACCGAATAAAACATAATACCCTATAAAACTTGTAACTAATGTTTGTTGAATAATATTTCTTTGGGATAGAGCTAAAAAGGTAATTACAAGGATTGATAAAATCAAAATAAGAGATCAAAAGAACATAGAAAAGAACTTAAATTTCTTTTCTTTAGTAATAATTCTATAAGTACGTGAATTTAGAACTCCTTCAGGATCTTTTTTAAGATAAGAGGTAGAAAGAACTTGATTGTTTATGTTGTTGTTTTCAATTATTCTAATATCACTTGTATCTTCAAGAGGTTTTCTTTCCATATATACTCCATTTAAATTATATTAAACAATTTTTAAGATAAATATCTGTTTTTTTCCTTTGTTTACTATTGCATATTTGCCATCAAAAAGATCAGATATTACTTTAGTGTTTTCATCAACAGAATGGAAATTTAACTTGAGAGATTTATTTTGTATAAACTCTCTAAGTTCTCTTTTTGAACTAAAAACATTATTTTTCATTAATTCATCTATTAAAACAGAATTTTGTGGAATTTCTAAAATTCTAAAATGATCAATCATGTTTTCAAATTCACTTAAATTTAAAGAATTAATATCAAATTTAGGATTATAAATAAATTGTGATAGATTAAATGACTTTTGTGCTTCATCAATACCATGAATGTCTTTTACAACTTCAAAAGCAAGAATTCTTTGTGCATCTTGTAAAGAGGGAGATTCAAAATGTTTCTTGATTATTGACTTAATTTCATTTATCTCTAACGAAGTCAATCAAAGAAGAAGTTTTTCTATTTGGGAATCAGGCTGATTAAATAAGAATTGATATAAATTATATGGTGAATTCATTTCTTTATCCAATCATAAACTACCACCACCTGTAGATTTACCAAATTTATTACCGTTTTCATCTGTTAATAAGTTAAGTGTTATTCCTACCGCATCTGGATTTTTGCACTTTTTACTTATTATTTCTAAGCCGGTAGTAATATTACCTCATTGGTCTGAACCACCAATTTGAACTTTGGTATTGTGTAATTTATAAAGTTGATAAAAATCTCACCCTTGAATTAATTGATATGAAAATTCAGTAAAACTTATTCCGTTTTCTAATCTTGAAGATACAACATCTTTAGATAACATGTAATTAATGCTAATTAATTTACCAACTTCTCTTAAAAAATACAATATGTTCATATCTTTATAGAAGTCATAGTTGTCCACAACATCAATATCAAATTTAGATAATTGTTGTCTAATTTTATTTTTATTACTTTCCAATGTTTGTGTGTCTAATAAATTTCTTTCAGAATTTCTCCCAGAAGGATCACCAATCATTCCGGTTGCCCCACCAACAACCATAATTGGTGTAAAACCAGCTTGTTTAAATCTTTGTAAGGTTTTAATTTGAATGTAATTCCCCAAATGTAAACTTTGTGCAGTGGGATCAAAACCAATATATACTTTTGTGCCTTTTTCAAGTGAATTAAATTTTTCTTCACTTGAAATATTTTTTAATATTCCACGCTCTTTTAATTCATTTAAAATATTCATATTAAAAACTTAATTCCTCTCCTATTTTTAGATTTTTGTCTTGAACAAGACCATCACCATATTCATTTTCTAAACCTAGTGATTTATAACTAAGAAGCATACCAGGACTATCAACACCCATAACTTGACCATTAACAATTTCTGTACCATCAAAAATTATTGAACCTGGCATTATAAAAAATATTTCACCGCCTATGATTACCTCTGTTGAATTTGTAACAATTTTTCTTGTTTTTTCACTTCCGTATTCCAATTCAATTACATAAAGTTTGTCACTTTTAGGGTGATTTTGTTTATCTAAAATTTTAGCTTTAACAAACTTTTTAAAGTTATCATATTCAAAGTTATTTTCACTAAATATATGTGTTAATTCAGGTAAATGAACTAAATCTAAACTAAAAAAATTACGCTTTTGGCTATAGTTATCAATGTATTTATTTGCATTTTTTAATATTGCTGAATGTACCTTATTTTTAGAGTCTAGATTTATAATAAAATCGCTGCTAATAAACGACTTTTCTACCTTTAATTCAGTGTTAAAAGTAATTATTGCTTTGTTGTTGAAATTTTCTTCTAATTTGTGTACTAAAACCATAACATTATTATTATAATTAAATCTAAAATTTATTATAATACTTTTATGGAAAAAATAGCTATCGTAGTAGATTCATCATCAGGATTAACCAAAAAACAAGCTGAAGAAAAGGGTTGATTTTTTATACCTCTTCACATTGAAATTGATGATAAATTATATGATGATGGAATAAACATAAGTAATGACACATTGTTCAATGTATTTAATGCTAATTCGAAAATGGCCAAAACTTCTTCTACCAAATTAGGAGAAGTGATTGAACTAATAGAGAAATTAAATCAAAGCTATGACAAAATATTAATTTATCCTATTAGTAAATTTTTATCAGGACAATATCAAAGTATCAAAATGCTTGAATCTGATTATCCAAAGTTAAGAGTTGTGGAATCAACTAATATTGCAGCTCCTACAGTTCTTGATTTAATAAACTTCGAAGAAAATATTAAAAATGGGATTAGCTTTGAGGATGCATTTGAACAGTTCAAAGTTAATAAAAATTCAATCTCATTGATGCCTAAATACAATGACTTTTTAGTAAAAGGTGGTAGGCTTTCACCCGCTGCAGCAACTTTGGCTAGATTATTAAAAATCGTTCCAATTATTAGCTTTTCAGAAGGTCAATTACTTAAAGAAGGTAAAGGCAGAGTGTTTGCTAAAACTGTTTTTAATGTAATCGAAGATAAGGCTAAAAAATATAATTCAGATTCTGAATTAATAATATTACATTCAAACAATAGCGAAATTCAAGATTACATTAATTTTGCTAAGGAAAAAATTAACGGTCAAATTTATGTTGGATCGATTCCTTCTGTTGTAGCAATTCACACTGGTCCTGAAGCGGTTGTTGTAATTTTATATCCTAAAAAAATAAATGATAATATTATTGGATTAACTAAAGTATAAATAAGTTAACTTAAATTCTTAAAAGAAAGGGTATAAAGTGTAATTAAGCACTAGATTATGCACTTTTTTTTAATTAGTTTATTTATACTAGTAAATCATGAGAAAAACTGTCTAATAGGTAGTGCATAATTTTTTATTTAAATGTTAGGTTTTAGATAAATATAACATTAATAAAATAAAAGTAACTAGTTTAAACTAATTACGTCTTATTGAATTTTCGTCTATATTAGTAATTATTATAATTTTATTTTTAATTCTTCCATAATACTAAATAATTTTTCTTTAGTCTCTTCTTCAAATAATGAATGTCCAGCTAAATTAGTGTAATATAGTTGTGAATTTTTTAATTTTTTATGTAAATCATATGCTGATGAAGGACGACAAACCATGTCATATCTACCATGAACTATGTAAGTAGGAATATTTTCTATTTTATTTGTATTTTCTAAAATATAGTTATCCGAAGGCAAAAATGAATCATTAACAAAATAATGTGCCTCTAGAGTTGCTATTTCCAAAATATGTTTATCATCTGAATTAGGTTCAACAGTTTTGATTGTTGAAGTAATTGACTCTAAATTAGCGAATTTAGTTGCTGCTTGAAGTGCAACTGTTCTATCTGAAGAAGTCATTCGATTGTAATATGAAGTTAAAGCGTCTTTTCTTTCTTCTGCAGAAAGGTAATTCATGTAATCTTCAAAATATTCTGGGAAGAATTGTTCAACACCATTTTGATAAAGTCAATCAATATCTGACTTTCTACATAAAAAGATTCCGCGTAGCACTAATGATAAAACTCTTTCTGGATTTCTAATAGCATAAATTAGAGCTAAAGTGCTTCCTCATGAACCACCAAAAAGTATAAATTTATCAATGTCAAGCATTTTTGTTAAATTATTAATATCTTGAATTAAATAGTCAGTTGTATTATTTATAAGCGAACAACTTGGTGTGCTTTTTCCGCATCCTCTTTGGTCAAAAATTATTATTTTATAGTACTTAGGATCAAAGAATTCTCTGTGTTTTTCTGAAGAAGAACCACCTGGTCCACCATGAAGAAATATTACAGGAACACCTTCTTGGTTACCTGAAACTTCGTAATAAATTTTATGTTCAGATTCAGTATTTAAGAATCCACTTTTATAAGGTATTATATTTTTATACATTTTAATTTTCTCAATCTACTCATGTTAAAGTATGGTCTGAAATAGAGTTTGCTTTAGATGATATATCACCATCATTATTTTTAAATTCAGTAATTATTTTAGCATTTATCGCAGCATATATATCGTATTTAAATTGAATTTCAGGATTTTCTTGTTCTGTGATAAAGTTAGTTGATTGTGCTTCTTTTATAAAAATTTTGTCATATGGTTGTGATCACAAATTACTTCTACCTAAACTTGTTTTGTGTTTTTCCTCTGAATCCCCATAAACTGATAAATATCCATTATCAAACATCGGTTTAAATACTTGAATGTTGTTTAATTTTATATTTGTATCGCCACCAAAAAGAAGACTAGATTCACCATCTATTTGGTCAAAATAGTTCATAACATTAATTAAACCATATGCTTCTGTAAGCTCAAAACTTCCTTGAGAATCACCCTTTACTAATTTTTTTGGATCTTTTGTTTTGCTAACACTAATTTCTCCAGCTTTTGTTTTTGCGCCAGGACTATCTAAATGATTATAAACCACTGTGATATTTTTATTAGTTAATTTATTTAAAAATTTCATTCCATATGGTGTTCTAACATAGTGTTGTTTGATTGAGGGATCAATATAGTTTTCAACCTCAGGATTAAAGGAATCTCCAATTTTTCCATTTGAGAAACTAGTAGGTTCGAAAATTGATGATTTGTATATAATAGCAATTTGTTCTACTTGAGTTGGTTGACTATTTAATGAAGCTTCTTCAATAGGTTGAACGTAAAATTTATAAGCAGCCCCTGTATTGATTTCATTTAATTTATCAACAATGAAATTAACTGAACTTTCTCTATTAGCATTAATTTCAGTTAAACCGACAATATCCATATTTGCATGACTGATTATTTTTGCAATACCATCAGATTTAAAGTTTGCTTGGTCTATTCCATAATTTAAAACGTTTCAATGTCCAATTCTAAAAGTGTTATTTGTTCTTTCTTCAGTTGTTGATTTAGAATCTAAAGATTCATCATTATTTTTCTCAAGGGTGGTTTCGGTGCTATTATTGTTTGTTGAGTCATCGGTAGGATTATTATTCAAATTTAAAATAACTTCGATAGTATCACTACTTTGAACAATTTTATTGTCTTTTACTAAACAAAATTTACCTACAAATTTAACTGTTTGTTCACTTGTATTTACTTCAAAATTAAAGAATGTTCCACCACTATAGGCACCACGGTTTTCAATTTGGTCCACATTTGAAAACACAATATATTCATTTTGTTCATTAGCTAAATTTTTGCTGATGAAATCTTTAATTTGATTGTTGAATTTTACTGAGCTAGTTTGACCTATAGTCTTAGTAAAACCAAAAACATCAATATCTTTATAATACATTCTTCTATATGTTTCGGTTTTTCCACCTGCATATCTTTTTGAAAATTGTTCATAATCCTGCTCGCTTAAGGTTGGTTCAAAAATCTTAAAGTTTTCTTGTTTAATTAATTCTAAAAGTTTATTATATTTTTGGTCAATTGTTTGAGTTTGTTCAACATTTTCGTTATTGTCAATTTTTGAGTCTCCACCTGTATTATCTACATTTTCTATAGACTTTGTAGCTATTTTGAATCTAAATAGATCGCTTTGTTTAGTTATATTATTATTTTGAATTAATGTAAATTTTCCAATAATATCTATAGTTCTGTTTTCTTTGTCTAATTCAAAATTGAAAAATGTTCCACCTTTATAAGTTCCAGATTTTTCGATTTTGTCCACATTCGAAAACACAATATATTCTTCTTCATCGTCATTACCTAGGTTGAAATTAATCATTTCTGATATTTCAGGATTAAAATTAAAACTTGTCAATCAACCAAGAGTTTTAGTAAAACCGAATGTATTTATATCTTTGTAAATCATTTTTCTGTAGGTGTCGGTGGTATTGGTTTCATATCTACTTACAATTGAATCAAAATCTTCAGAAGTTAACGTACTATTAATTACTAATTCAGGCGAATTTTTTGCAAAATTTACTATAGTTTCAAATTCTTCTTCTACATGGGAAGGAGTATTATCTTCCTCACCATTGTTTTCATCAACTTCATCAACAGCGTTTCCATCATCTGTCTCATCAATTGAATTATTTTCTTCAGAAATTAATGATAATTGAATTCTGTTTTTTTCTCCAAAATTGATTATCGTGTCCTTATTGACTAATTCGTACTTTTTAGGAATGAAACCTTTGAAGTCAAAAGTTTCAGAACCATATGTTATTTTTTCAATTGTAGTAATAACTTTATTATTTTGGTCAATGAAAGTTAAAATGGTAATTTTTTCCTTAGGTGTGATTCTAAATTTATTATCAGATATTTTTATAACATCGTAATTATTAGGAGTTAAGTTGTTTTCATTCATGAAAATACTTATTTTGTCTTGAATTATTCCATCTTTATTTTCAACATTATTAATTAGATGATTAACGTCGTTATAAACAATTGTTATGTCAACAAAAGTTTTTGACTTAACGTTAATAATATTATCTTTATTTAGGGTTAATTCTAAATTTGTTGATACTAAGTCAAAATTATTTGGTATGAATTTCTTAATATCGATATTACTTAAATCTGAATTCACTAGTTTAATACTAAATAAATCATTATTTGTATCAATATCTCTTAAGGTTAAATACGTGTTTTGATCAACTTTTCTTTCAATAATATAATTATTTTCTTCTTGCATATTTATTGAGAAATTTGAATCAATATTATGTTCTAGCTTGAATTTTTGTAATTGATTTTGTATTTCTATTAAGTCATTTTTTACACTATATTTATAAACTTTTCCATTAAATGTAATTTTTAATTCAGTTTTGTTGATTTTCTTAAGGTAAAAAACGATTGATTTTTCATTAAAATTAATTTTATTTGCTGATTCGTAGTTGTTGTTATTAAAATATTCAATTAAATTTTTATTTTCTAAATCAGTTTTATTAATTTGTTTGTTTAAAATAACTTCGTTGTTATCAATATTTTTAAATATCAAATTAATTGTTGAAATTGTTTCTTTCTCGACTTTATTTTTATCACTTTCTCTTGAAGCAGTTTGATTACATGAACTCGCTAAAGAAAAAATGCTTAAACCACTTGCTAAAATCACTAATTTATTAATCTTCTTCATATTTTAATTAAAAACAAAAAATTAGATTTAATAAGCTGAAACTTAATATAGTTTTGTGTAATGACAAAAAGTTGAAAAAATCGGTCAAATTTATTAAATAATGAATTTTTCCAAAAAACAATACTGGAAAATGTCTCACACTCCCAAAAGCAATCATTGAAACATAAATTTTAAATACATTATAATTAATATTAATTATGGAGGGTTCATGATAGAAGTACAAAATTTATCTAAAATTTTTAGTGATAAAAAATTATTCGAGAATGTAAATATAAAATTTTTAGAAGGTAACACTTATGGAATCATCGGTGCTAACGGAGCAGGTAAGAGTACTTTTCTTAAAATTTTATCAGGTGAAATTGAGGCAAGTGCAGGACAAATCATTATAGAAAAAAATAGAAGAATTTCTGTACTATCGCAAAATCATAATGCTTACGATGAAATGGATGTTACAGAAGTAGTTATTACTGGAAATAATGAGCTTTATGCAATTAAGGAACGTAAGGATGCGATTTATAACAATCCTGAAGCTACTATGGAAGATTATACTTTAGCTGGTGAGCTTGAAGAGAAGTTTGGTGAACTAGGTGGTTGAACTGCTGAGAATGATGCTCAAGAACTTCTTGCAAATCTTTCAATCCCTTCTGAAAAATGACATGTAAAAATGAAAGAATTAACGGCCAACCAAAAAATTAAAGTACTACTTGCTAAAGCATTATTCGGCAGTCCAGATATTTTAATCATGGACGAACCAACTAACCACCTTGATCTTAAAAGTATTAAATGATTAGAAAACTTTCTAATTGATTATCCTAATGTTGTTATTGTTGTATCTCATGACTCAGATTTCCTTGATGCAATTTGTACACATATTGTTGACATTGATTATAACGAAGCTAAAATGTATACAGGAAACTATACATTCTGAAAACAAAGTAGTGAATTAGCTAGAGAGATGTTAAAACAGTCAAACGTTAAAAAAGAAGCACAAATTGAAAAACTTAAAGAATTTATTGCCCGTTTTAGTGCTAATGCTTCTAAATCCAAGCAAGCTACAAGCAGAAAAAAACTTCTTGAGAAAATCACACTAGATGAGATTAAACCTTCAAACAGAAAATATCCTTATATTAAATGAGATATGAATAGAGACCATGGTAAACAAATTTTAACTGTTGAAAATTTAACTTATGTCAATGACAAAGGTGAAACTTTATTTGAAAACGTATCTTTCTCATTAAATCCTGGTGAAAAAATGGTTGTCATTGGTGAAGATGATATTGCAAAAACAAGATTGTTACAAATTCTTGTTGGTGAATTAAAACCAACTTCAGGGACTGTAAGTTGAGGTCAAACAATTAAACATAGCTACTTTCCTAATGAGAATAGTAAATACTTCGAAAATGATGAAACTATTTTAGAGTGAATTAGTAAGTGACCAATAGAAAATTCAACTCAAGAAACTAAAGATAATAGTGATTCAAGAATGAGAGGATTCTTAGGAAGAATGCTTTTCTCAAATGATACTGTATTCAAGAAAGTTAAAGTAACTAGTGGTGGTGAAAAAGCTAGATTAATGTTTAGCAGAATGATGTTACTTGAAAGTAACTTTATCATTTTAGATCAACCACTTGATCACTTAGATGCTGAAAGTATTGACTCGGTAATTGAAGGTGTTCAAAGTTATCGTGGTGGTGCAATTTTTACAACATATAACAGAGCTTTTGTTAATCAATGTGCTAATGTAATTTTAGAATTACAAAGTCCTAAAAAAAGTTTCTTATTCAGAGGAACTCTTGAAGAATATGATGAAGCTATGGGATACTAATTTTATATAAACACAAGTCACACACTAAACTAGGACACAAAAAGTTGACAAATAAATGTCAACTTTTTTTATTGGAGGAAATATGGGAAAACATTTATCTTCCAATCATTGATTCGAACTCATCAATGATTGGAATAATGGATTATCTAGAAAGATAATCCTTGAAAAATATATTAATTTTTCTGGGCACTGAAAGTTAAAAGCCAACGGGATAAGAACTTTTTTTAGAACATTAAAATATAGAGCAAAAGTTTATAATAAAGGTATGGAATACATTTTAACAAGCAAAAAACATCCTAGTGAGATGAAGAAACGTGGAAGACCCAGAAAAGAAAATAAAGATCAAGAAATTGATTGAAGTGATTTTAAGA
The DNA here is from genome assembly GCF_900660655.1 of Mycoplasmopsis anatis. Classification (NCBI taxonomy): domain Bacteria; kingdom Bacillati; phylum Mycoplasmatota; order Mycoplasmoidales; family Metamycoplasmataceae; genus Mycoplasmopsis; species Mycoplasmopsis anatis. The sequence goes on from NZ_LR215035.1 coordinate 46,919, forward strand.
GAGAAGAATTGATAGAAATTGCTAAAAGATATGTTGAGATAACTAAAGACATGCCTAAAAGAGAAAAAACAAAAGAATCAAAAGCATTAACTGAAACATCAATTACTAAAATTTCTAAATTATTGAAGATTTCAAGACAATCTATTTATAATACAAGAAAAAGAGATTGTTCAACTAAAAAATGAAATTCTACAATACCTGAAAAATATAGAGAAGAGATTTTAGAAGCTAGAAGAAAACATAAAAATGCAGGCAGAACTAAATTATCAAAAATCATGCAAAATGACTTTAATATAGTATTAAATGAAAGAACTTTAGGGAGATTTCTTAGCAAAAACAACTTAAATTCAGAAATAAGAAAACGTAGAAGAACAAAAGAAATAAAAGATATTAATTACATAGGAGAAGACTTAGTTAAAAGAGATTATAACGATTCTCAAAATCTCAATATTAAGTGTACTGATATAACATACTTACCTGCTACAAAAGATGCAATCCAAAACCACGTTTATCTTTCTGTGATTATTGATCATAGATCTAAATTAGTTGAATCATTTCAACTATCTTTTTACAATGATCTTGACTTAGTTATGGATAATTTAAATAAAAATAATTTCAATAATAAAACTTTTATAGTTCATTCGGACCATGGATTTCAATATACAAACGAAAGATTTATAGATAAAGTCAAATCATTGAATGGAAGAACTTCATACTCAAGAATTGGTAATAGTCTGGATAATAGAGAAGCAGAATATTGGTTCTCGGTGTTGAAAACTGAATTCATTAGAGATTTGAATGTAAGAAATTTAACGTTAAAAATGTTAAATGATGAAATAAAAAAATTCATAAATTATTATAATAATGAAAGAATACAATCAAATTTAAATTGAAAAACACCAAAGCAATTTGCAATGATGTCTTAAAATATTTTTTTGTCAACTTTCGTTGTCCTAGTTTACTATTTTCGTTTAATGCTTTATCGATTAAATTTTCTAAACGGTCAGCTAAAATTTCAGATGTGTTTGCATCAATGTTTTCAAGTTTACTAATTTTGTTTAGTAGTCCCTCAATTTGACTTTTTAGATCTTCTGAAATTTTAAAATTAGGATCTTTTAATAATCCATTTGCATTAATTACAGCTTTGTCAAGTCTTGAATTAATTAAAGTTTGTTCATTATAAAGATCTTTTAATGTATTTTCTAATTGATCGACAAGAGCTAATTTATCTTCTTTGCTTTTAGCTTGTTTAATTCTTTGATCATAGTCTTGAATTATTGATGAAGCTCTATTTCTTATTGCATCATCTTTAAATAGTTTCTTTAAGTCGTTTATTGATTGCTCAGGATCTTGTTCATTTTTAATGGTAACTCTAATTTTTGCAAAAGCTAGTAAATACCCCGAATCATTTAACATTTTTAAAATTTGATCAGCAGATAATGATGAATTTTTGTCAATAACTGAATTAAATTCATTAAGTTTTTTAAATAACTCATCCGAAACATTTTCTGACCCATTTTCTGTAATAAATTTCAATATTTCATCACGTTTATTTTTTAATTCGTCAATTGGGTTATTAAATTTAATATCACTTTTTTCAGAATTTTTAACTCTTAACAATGCTGTAAAAACACCTGTACCAATCGCAACTCCGGTCGCAACTCCAGCAGTAGCAGATAATGTTACTATAGCAATTTTTTTATTCTTTTTGTTTTTAATTTCCTTCATAATATTAACCTTTCAGAAGTAAAAAATTTTTTTCTTCCTTATATATATTTACTTTTATATAATATATAGTTATATATACCAATATTATACTTTTAAAATTCAAAAAAATTCAATTCTTGAAAATATTATGGAAGTCTTTTTAATAGGGATTTAACGAAAAATTAATAGAAAATTTTTTAGAAAAAACTTAAAAAATCTATAAATTTTTACCAAATTTTAAATTTTTGTTTTTTTAACTGCTGAATGAATGTTTTTATTTGTTAATTATTGAAGATTAAAATCAAATTTATATAAATTAAAAAAAATTTTAATCATTTAAACTTGATTAAATTTAATGAGTTATTTTGAAATAAACTACAATTTTAGTAATTGATTATCGTTAAAATACTAATTTTTAATGTATTTACTACAAAAATATTTGTAAGTTTGGTTGCTATATTTTTGATAATTATCACTTATTTTATTTATCCTTAATTCCCTTATGTGCTATAATAAAAAAGTTAATTTCAATACTTTGTTCAATTTAAATAATTAAGTAAAAATGTAAAGGAATAATATGAATCATTTAAATATTTTTGCATTAGGTGGTTTGGACGAAAATGGGAAAAACTGCTACATTTTAGAGTTCAATGATGAAATATATGTTATTAATTCAGGAGCTAAAATTCCAATTAATTCATCTAATGGAGTTGATACTTTGATTGCCGACTTTACTTATTTAGAAAAAAACAAACACAAAATTAAGGGTGTTTTTATTTCTGATGTTAAAAATGACAGTTTTAGTGCTTTACCTTGATTAGCAATGAAATTGTCTAAAATTAAGATCTATTCAAGTCCGTTTAACAAAATAATGATTTTAGAAAGATTAAGTAAATACTCAATTGATTTAGAAAATATTGAGGTTATTTCATTTAATAAAGAAGAGAAAGTTGGAAGTTTAGTCGTAAGACCAATAATTATTGCAGGTAGTTTACCAGGCTCAATTGGATTTGATTTTATTACCCCTGATGGTGATGTTTTATTCCTATTCAATTATGTTAAAGGGGATTTGGGAATTTATGGTAATACCAATTATGATGAAATAAAGTCAAATTTAAATAACAGAAGTGTTATTGCAATAGTATCAGATGCCGGCCGTTCAAATCATAAAGGTTACGCAATAGAAAAGATTAAACTACCAAAGAATTTAATCGAAGATTTTGAAAAAACAAATGAAAATCAAAGAATTATTGTTGGTGCATATGATGAAGAAATGGTATCGCTACATCAAATTCTTGATTTAGCAAAAGCGCATAATCGTCCAGTTATTCCATATGGAAAAACCTATGGTCAACTTTTATATCTAATTAAACAAGTAAAACCTGATTTGGAATTACCAACAATTTTAGATTATCGTTCATTGAATAAATATGATAATGCAGTTATTTTAATCACCGGTGCAGTTGAACGTCTTTATAATCGTTTTTTAAGAATCACCGATAATAAAGATGTTTTATTAAAACTTAAATCAACTGATAAAATCATTATGATGGCTCCACCAGTTAATGGGCTTGAATCATTACAAGCTATATGCCTTGATGAAATTGCTAGAATTACACCTCAAATTACCGATGCTTCAGATAAAGATTATTTCTTTCATAGACCAATCCAGAATGATATTATTGACTTAGTAGAAAAATTAAATCCTAAGTATATAATTCCAGTTCAGGGTTTATATAGACATCTAGTCGATATTTCAAATGCTTTATTGGAAAACAAAAATACTAAGAAAGTGAAATCATTGATTTTGCAAAACGGTAAAGTTGCACACTTTATTGATGGAGTATTATTTAGTCAAAACGGTAAAATTAAAAATGTTGGTGATACTATTATTGACGGATTTGATGTTGGTAATATTTCAAGTGAGGTAATCAACGAAAGAGAGCTTTTAGGTCGCGATGGACTTATTTTAGTAGCATTACATTTTAATTCAAGAACTAAAGAAATTAGTAATGATATGAAAATTGAATTTGTCGGTGTTATAGGTAAAGACGAAAAAGTTGAGACTACTAATTTTGTTAAAGAAATTATTGCTGAAGTAGTTGAAAATGAAGTGTTTAAAGGAATTAAAGATTTACAAGAAAGACTAAGAAAAGTTATACGTAAAAAAATCTTTAAGTTAACTGACAAAGAACCATTAATTGCAGTTTCATTTACAATTTTATAATCAAGAGTAGTGAAAGCTACTTTTTATTATCAAATAATGTCTATTAAAATAAATTTGTTTATAATTTAGTCATGATTAAAAATAAAAGAAAATTTGAAAATTATTCATATTTGGAAGAACAACGAAGAACTAAATTAACTTCACTTTTTAAATTATTTAAAAATAGACAAGTTTTCAACGAATTAAAAATTCCTTACGTTGAACAATTGAATGAAAATAATAAAATTCTAACTAAAAAACTTAATTTAAAATGACATATTTTAAGTTTAGTTATTATCTTTTTAGTCTTAGCTTATTCTTTAATTGCTTCAATTGTTGAAGGATGATTCTTCCTAGATCTTTATAAATATTCAATTGGAATGTACTTTGGAAATTCATTTGTAATATTTTTAATATTAGCAGCAACTTGAATAATTATAAAATTAGTGTTAAAAAATAAAAGCGAAAAAGCCTTTACTCTATTTTCTCGGATTAGAAAAGTTAATGTAATAACTCTTCAGAATGTAATTAAAAAAATATTAATTTTATTGTTTTTCATTATCACTTTAGGCGAACACATTGTCTTACATTTTATCTTTAATGCAAATTTTGAATTTAATGTAACAGCCGTAAATTTATATAAACATGGTTGATATTATATTTCAGGTTCTAATGTAAATTACCCAAATTCACTCAATAATGTTGGAATGTTGCTAGATTCAATTTACAATATTTTCTACTATATTTCTCTTTCAAGCGTTCTTCCAATTCTTATTTGACTTTTCTTACTAGCATTTCTATTTATTAATGCAATTCTAGTTGAACCAAGAAAAGTGTGAAAAGTTTATATGAGCAAAGGTAATTCGCTTGATAGTGTTAAAGAATACATGAATAGCCGTCAAAGCGTATTTGTTGTTACTAAAGGTGTACAAATGTACTTTTATACTATGATGATTATCAAAGGTTTAATTACCGATAAATTAGATACAATAAATTTTGCAGAACTTAAAATTCGCTTGATAGAAAAAACTATTAACACTAAAAAAACTAAAGCAACAATTGATCTTAAAAGTATAAGAGCTAAATTTATTAGTTTAGAAAATGAAAAAAAGAGTGATATTGACCAAATTATTATTAAAGAAAATGAATTCACTGTAAATCAAGCTATAAAGGATACAATATCTAAACAAACTAAAGAAAATAGCGAAGAAAAAGAATTTACTAATATAACCAGTGCAAAACAAGCAGCTGCACCAGTAAAAGTTAATAATTATAACAACGAAGAAGTTATCCATCAAGAAAACATGTTTGAAGATATTTATGAAGAACCAGTAAATTATAATTCTACTTACGAAGATGCATATGTAATTAAACAAGAGCAAAATAGATATAAACCTTCTTCTAGCACAAGCCAAAGTGATTCTTATGTTATAAAGCAAGAAGTAAATAATAAAAATAATTTAGCTATTGAAGATGAAGATGAATTAGAAAGAGAGAAATTATTCAAAGAACTTGATGAGTATCTAGAATCAGTTGCACCAAAAGATAAGAGGTAATTATGTTTAAGGAATTAATGTGAAATGAAGCAGAAAGCAAAATTGCTAACACTAAAGATGTAGTATTTTTTGTCGAATTTACAACAAAATGATGTAATGATTGTAAAATTATGAAACCAATAGTTAATTCACTTGCTGAACAATATAGTGAAGATTCGAATATACAATTTATTAAAATTGACGCTGAAGATTCAGAACTTTTTAGAAATTACACTAATAAATTGCAAATCTTAAAAGTTCCTACACATATGATTTTTCTAAATAATGAAATTATTAATAAAGGTTATGAATATTGGCCAAAAGAGATATTAAATTCATGAATTGAAAAGGCACTATCACTTATTGAAAAATAGATATTAATATTTATATTTTATAAAAATATTGATTTTTTCACCATTTGCTGGTGAATTTTTTTATTCTTTTAATATATAAATTGAATGCTTTAAGTACTAGATAAACCATGAAAATACATTTGACTACTCAAAAGTGAAAATTTATTTCATACTTCTTAATATTATAAAAATAAAATATAATATATAAGAATATATTTAGGAGGAATTATTTTATGAAAAATAAATTAATATTAGGAGTTTCAGGAGCATTAACAATGACTTCATTCATTGCTTTCTCTGCTGCATGTGATAACTCTAGAAAAGATGATAAAAAAGGTAGTGTATCAGTTTTTGATGTTGATTATGATATTGATGATCCATTTGTTCCGATTGCCAATAAAAATAATTCAGCTATTTCTGGTTCATATGAACAAAATACAGATCAAATTAAAATTGGTTTAACATGATCAAAAAGTGGTAACCAATACAAAATATTAGATAGTTTGGTTAAATATTACAATGCAAGTGTTAAAGAAAAAACAGATAAAGAAGTTGTAATTCACAGTTTAGGTTCTTCTTATGGAGAAGGTGGTACTAAGTTAGATCAGTTCCTTAGTGGAAAAGATAAAACAGGTTCATACAACTTAATTTTTAACTATTCACCTAATGCTGGTAAATTAGCTGAAAGAGGTATGTTACTTAACTTTAGAGATAAAGATAGCTCTGTAGATTTAGATAAATCTAATTTTGATAAAAACTTTACTGAAATTAGTAATAATGTTGAACACATTCAATACTCTAACGGGTTCTGAGTTGTACCTGGATTCAAAAGTACAAACACTTTATCAGTTAACCAACCAGTATTAGCATACATTCTTAAGAATATGGTTGCTAAAGGTGCTACTGTAGATCCAGATTTCCAAGAATTATACGATAAAATTCTTAAAGCTGGTTCATCTGATGAAGCTGGAGTTGCTGATATTTGAGGTCAACCAGTTGAAAATGCTTCAGAAATTGTAAAAGGTTATGTAATTAAATCTTCATTCTTAACACAATACCAACAAATGTTGAAATTTGCAGAAATTGCACAAAAATTATTTACAAATTCAGTTAAAGCAAACACAAGTCTTCATGTAATGGGAATTGACGATGCTGCTGGTGTGTTTAATCAATCAGTTTATTCACACAACTACGTAGCAAACATAAAAGAAGATGGATTACACAAAGTAGCAAAAGTTGATGGAATTACTCAAGTAAGTTTTGATAATATTAGTAAAAATGATGCTACAAGAAGAGCTGCTGAAGAAATATTTAACTCAGTTAAATCAGCTTTAGAGTCTAGTGGATTAAAACTTTATGGTGATGGAGCATATTCTTCAAATGACCAAGTATACCACAAGATGGCATTCTCAATTGGTTCAAGTGCCGGATATGCACACAATTATAATAATGCTACAAAACAAATTAATTTCAAAGCAAAATTAAGTACAGGTGATTCAATTGAGATACCACTTACTAAGTACAATGTATACCAATTATCAAATGAAGTATCTGCTGAGCACCAATCACAAGGTGTAAAAACATACATTTCATCATATAAAAATTTAGTTTTTGGATTTGGAGCTGACACTTCAAAAGGTACAGGATACGATTATAAATTCGCTACAAAAGAAGATAATGATTTATTCACAAAAAATCAACAATTAATTAATGCTAACAGAATTTTATTAATCACTGAAGATAATGCTACAAAAGCAAAAGAACTTGAAAAACTACTTAAATCATTCAATACTGTTGAAGGAAATAAAGCTGCATATTTAGGAAAAGTAGAAAATGTTAAAACAGCAGGTAAATTTGCGTTCTTTGTTGGATTTAACGGTGTTAATAAGAGCAAAGATGGTAACTTAACAGCGGAAGAAATTAGTGCACTTAACTCTTTAGCATCTGACGAATCTGTAAAAATTGAAGAAACATCAGGATCAAAAATTTTAAGTCAATCAGAATTATTAGTTATGCCAACACCACTAAAATGAAATGATTTATCATCTAGATCAATTGTTTATACACAAGGTCCATCAATCATTGGAATTCGTTCAACTGAAAGCGATGATAAACAAACTAAAAAATTCGTTAAATGACTTTTAACTTCTACTGATAAAATTAAATTAGAAAATAATGATTTTAGAGGTATATCTGCAGAATTCTTAGCTGCTACACATACTCCAGTTGAATTTATTCAATATGTAGCAAACTACTTTATTCCTACAAATAACTTTACTAAATTAGCTGATGATACTTTTGGAAGTAATGCTGCGTTAAATGTGTCATTACAAATGTTTAAGAAAGCTTCTCAAAATGAAGATGTATTCATTTTTGAAGAACCATGTGCAACATTATCAGATAAATTCTGATCTCAAATTGTTTCACAATTCAAAACTGTTCAAAACAAAATTGAACAAGGTAAATCAAATGAAATTAACTTTGTTAATGATTTCGTAAATCAATTAAACCCAAGACAATAAAACGTATAAAAATATAATTTCTAAGGAAATTGTATTTTTATAAAGCTAAGAAAATTTATTAATTATGATTTTTAATAAAAAAAGTAAATTGTTATTTTTAACATCAAGCTTACCTTTATCACTATCTTTTATTGCTTTATCCGCATCTTGTGATTCAGAAAGTGATGTGATAAAACCAGCAAAAGTTGTGTTAAATACTGATAGAACTGGCACATTAGCTACATTGAGGGATGAAAATAACAAAAGATTCACTAAGCAAGAAATTCAAAATTTAATTGATAAGAAATTAAGAAATATCGTTGAAAAACACGTTAAAAACATACAAAGTAATAAAATATTTGACTCATCAAGCTCATTTGATTTCAAAGATAAATTAGGTTATCCATTAAAAGAGATATGACCAAATATCCAATTCGAATTTTCTGGGTTAGACCTTAAATTAAGTCAACCTGGAGAACTATATTTAGTTGTCTCAAGCGAAATGAGTTATCCGGATACTGAAACAATCGAAAACTTCAATAAAAATACCAAAGAATTAAAGAATGTTAAACAATTATTAAACTTGCAAATCGTCTTTAGAAGTGGACAAAAAGTTGTGACCATCGAAAATACTGATTTTACAGTTGAAATTTCAAGGGATAAATCATTTAATTCAATTGCTGAATTAGAACAAACTGCTTTAGGTCAAGAAAAGTTCAAACCAGTTAATATAAATTGAGAAAGCGAAACATTCAAACCATTAATCATGAAAGGTACAATTGTGGCTATTTCCGATGGAGATACAGCTACAATCAGGCTAACAGAAATACCTGAAAAGTTTCAAGAACAATATTCAGTTGGTTCTGAATATAGAGTTAGAATTGCCGCTATAGACACACCTGAAAAAGCTATAGGTTCAGGAGGCAATTCAATTAAATCAAAACCTTTTGAATATACTTTTGCTGAATGATCAACTAAATTTGCCGAAGAAAACTTAATGGGACAAGAAGTAATTTTCTGATCTAACGGTGAAGAAGATGCATACAAAAGACTTGTAGGAGACTTCTTTATCAATAAAAAAAGTGAACCCAATGGTAATTACCAATATTCTTACTCAGCAGAGATTGTAAGAGCTGGATTAACATTACCATATGATATAAACACAATTTTATTCAAATCAATATATCAAAGTGATAAAACCTCATATAAAACTAACATTTATCCAATAATTGCTGAAGCTGCTGAAGAAGCATATATAAATCAAAATGGTTTCTATAAATTGGTTGAATCACCTTTTGGAATACAAAAAACTATATATAAAAATAAAGAAAATTCAGGTTGAGAGTTATTCTTCCGTCGTTCAGTTTACACTAATCGTGGAGATCTATATAAAATCAACCCGACATTAACATTTAGCATCCTAGATTGAATTAAAGAATTAGAAAATAATAAGGAAAATTAATAATGGAAAAACAAAATAACATAAAAAATAAGTACTCAATGACACTTTTAACAGAAGAACAAATTAAAATTATTGAGGAACTTTCTAATGAATCAGATAATAGAGATCAAAGTGAAATTCCTGCAATAGAACTTAAAAACTTATATATAGATTTTGGTGAAACATTGGCTGTTGATGATGTTAGTTTTAAAATTCCTGAAGGTAAGTTAGTAACTCTTCTTGGACCATCTGGTTCTGGTAAATCAACAACATTGAATGCCATAGCTGGACTTCTTACACCAACATCGGGTAAAATTTTATTCAGAGGTAAAGATGTAACGAGTTTTTCACCTCAAAAAAGAAAACTTGGATTTGTGTTCCAAAACTATGCTCTTTATCCACACATGTCAGTTTATGCAAATATCGCTTTTCCTTTAAAGAATGATGCTGCTTGAAAAAATAACGTAATATTCAAAAAGAATTTAGCTAAAAATAGAATTATGGAAATTTATCTTAGAAAACTTGGTGCAACTAATGAAGAAATTGAAGAACTTCACGTTGCACACAAATGAACTAAGACAATTTCTGAAGAACTTACATTTAGATTGAATAATATTAACGCTAAATTATCAAGTGATGTTGAGGTTGCTCAAAGTAGATATAAATTAGTATCAGTTCATGAAAATTCTGAGCTATCAAAATTAGCTAAAGATATTCTTAAAAATCAATCATTAACTAAAAAAGAAACTAAACAAAAAATTAGATTAGTAAAAGAAAAATTCAAAGAAAATAAAAATTCTGGTCTAGTTCAATCTAATTTAACTCATTCTGAGGTTTTACAAAGTATTGATAAAGAATTATTCAAATTTAATCCAACCAAAAATATCGAAGAAATTCAAGATCAAATTGCCAAAATTCAGTCAGCAATATTATCACTTACATCAGTTCAATTTGATGATTTACTTCTTTCAGAGAGAATTAAAGTTATCAAAGCTGAAGATAAGCTTATTTCATTAGTTATGAAATATAAATACCAAATTAATTCTTTAAAAATTAGAGAAAAATATAAAGAAGAAAAAATAAAAGAAAAAGAAAATTATGAAAAAGCTAAAGAGGATTACAAATTAGCATATTCAGAAAATGAAGAGCTTAAAACATTGAAATCTTATGACAAAACCTTAGCTAAACTAGTAAAGAATAATTATAACCACATTAAAAAAACCTTATTATCAAAATATCCAACATTAGACAAAGTTATGAAGGAAGATGCTTCACAAGGTCGTAAAATGTTAGATATTAAAGAAAAAGAAGCAATTAAAGAATTAACAAAAGACATTATTTCTATTCGTCAAGCTATCCATAATGAAGTTATGGAAGTTGCTAAACGTGTTGAAATAATTCCTATTCTTCAAAAGAAACCTACCCGTTTATCAGGTGGTCAACAACAACGTGTTTCTATTGCACGTGCAATTGTTAAAAAACCACAGATTCTATTAATGGATGAACCTCTTTCAAACTTAGATGCTAAGTTACGTATCTCTACACGTCAATGAATTCGTGAAATTCAACAATCTCTTGGAATTACTACAGTGTTTGTTACTCACGATCAAGAAGAAGCTATGAGTATTAGTGATATTGTTATCTGTATGTCGATGGCTAGAGTACAACAAATGGGTTCACCAATGGAACTTTACAACAAACCTAAAAATCAATTCGTTGCTAGATTCTTAGGTATGCCTGAAATGGGTCTTTTCCCTGCTAAATATGAAAAAGGAAAGATCTTTATCGATCAGACAGTAATATCAAATATTAATATTAAAGATAAAGAAACTGCACAACTAAATGTTGGTGTGCGTTCAGAAGATTTTGAAATAGTTAAAACAAAAGCAACAGCAGACTTTACAGGAATTGTTAAAGTTGTTGAAAACTTCGGAAAAGAAAGTAAATTGATTGTAGAAATTCCTAATATTGGAAAAATTAATTTCCTTCTAGATAATAAAATGCATTATGAATTAGGACAAGAAATTTTCTTTAATCTTCCAAAAAATAGACTTCACATCTTTGATGCTATAACTGAAGAGAGATTAGAATATGAAGTTAAAAAGTAACTCCACTTATGCTAGAATCGGTGAAAAAGTTAAACCATTATTTAACTGATCCGTTAGAAAGCAATCAGTTTCAAAATCAAATTTATCAACAACAGTATTAGATAAAAGGACACCATTTTATGTACCTTTTATACTATTACTACCTGCTTTAATATTAATTTCAATGTTTACAATTGTTCCGATGATCTATAACATAATAAATTCATTTTCGGACAGTGTTACATTAAAATTTACCCTTAAAAACTATATTGAAACATTTACATCATTAGAATATGCTATAGGATTTAGAAACTCATTTATTTATGGAATTTTAGTATTACCATTTGTTTTGATGATATCTTTAGTAGTTTCATCTGTTATAGCTAAACTTTATAGAAAATGAGCTAGAGGATTCTGACAAACAGTATTCTTCATGCCATATATTACTAACGGTGTTGCCATCTCACTTACATTTATTCAAGTATTCGAACAAAAAGGTGTTCTTAACCAAATTATCGGTACAGATATAGCTTGATTAAAAGAAGGTTCACAAGATGGTTTCCATGCAGTTGTTGCATTAATTATTAATGGTGTATGAGGTGGTCTAGCATTTAACATTCTTATATTTACCACAGCTATGCTTTCGGTCGATAAGAATTTATACCACTCAGCTTCAATTGATGGAACTGGAGGAGTTAAACAATTTTTCTCAATCACATTACCATCAATTAAATCAACAATTAATTTCCTAATAACACTGGGAATAATCGGAGGGATTAAAGTCTTCCCACTTGCATTGTTTGAGAATAAACCTACAGACGCTATTGCTAACGGTGCTTCTACATTGATGTTATACATCTTCCAAAAAACTAAAGAAGGAAACTTATATCTTTCAGGTGCATCAAGTATAGCATTATTCGTCATAGGAGTTACATTCTCTTCAATTATTCGTGGAGGATTCTTTGCGGCACAAACTACATTAAATTACTTAGGAGAAAGAAATGTTTGAGTTAAAGTTGAAATGACAAAATCTACTCATAAAGAGACGCTTAAGAAAAAATAAAGAAAGAGTAAGCGGTCAAGTTAGAGAAAGCTCACTTTTTAATGTCGCAACAATTTCACTCCTTAAATTATTATTATTATGTTTATTCGGGGTAATGATCTTATTCCCATTCTTCTTGATGATTTCGTTTTCATTTTTCTCATGAAAAGAAGCAGAAAACTTATCTAACAACTTCAGAATTTTACCTTCGTTTGAACCATCATATTTCAAAGTTGATAATAAAGACGTATTATTAACATGAAGTGAAGGAATAAAATTTAACTATATTTCAGCGATGAGTAACGAAGGATATTGAATCGCTGTTTCACTCACAAGTCTTAACGTATTACTTTCAGTTGTTTTAAAAGTGTTTATAACAATTTTAATGGGTTATGCATTCTCACTTAGAAGTTGAAGAGGTAAAGAATTTGTTTGATTCTGTGCCTTAGCTCTTCTGGTTTTACCTGAGGTTGCACTTCTTTCTGGACAATATAAAGTTGTTCGTGATACTCACATGAATGAAACCACAATAGGATTCTTATTCACAATTGCTTTACCGTTTGTTGCTTCTATCTTTAATGCAACAATGTACAAAAATGCTTTCGAATCAATTCCTGGAAGAATTAAAGAAGTTGCTCTAGTTGACGGTGCTGTTGGTGCTAAATATTTATTCAAAATAGCCATTCCAATGGTAACACCAACTACTTGAACAATTATTATTCTTACAGCAATCGCTTCATGAAATACTTATTTATGAGCTTCAATAGTTGTTTTTGGAGACGCTGACAGTCTTAAGGTTGTATCTGTTTGATTATTCAAAGCTGGTTTAGTACACTACGGTGATGAACAAATTACACTTCAATCTGTTAAAATGGCAGGAGCAATTCTTGTTAACGTTCCAATGTTTCTTGCTTACTTTATTTTTAGAAAAAGAATTATGAATGCAGTTTCTAGACAAGGTTCAACAATTAAAGGATAAAATATGAAAAATTATAAAGTTAAAATTATTATCTGAAGTGTTGTATTACTAGTATGTTTAGTAGCTATTATTCTTCTTTCTATAAGTATTCATCAATTAAAATCTACAATGGATTTATTCAATGTTGTAGAATTGGATAAAAAAATTCAAGATACATATAAACTAATTAGATCATATTGTATAGGGGGGTTAGCATTCGCATTGATTCTATTTGTATTATCAAGTATTATTACATATGCTGGATTCAAATCTTGAAGATATGTCGAAATGTTTGGTTAAGATGAAAAGAAAAATTAATAAATTTTGATTTTTACTAGGAGCAATTTCAGTTTCTTCAACACCTATTATTGCAAGCTCATGTGTCTATGAGAATCATCCATCTGTAATTTATGCAAAAGAATTTGTAAATTCAAATTACTGAAAAAATAATAAAGAGAAAATTGAGAAAAAAGTTTCTCCATTGCTTGTTAATGAACAAATCAAAATGTTTTATAACAAGATGATTAACGAAATTAAATTGCAAGCTACATTTAATAGTTATGATATCTTCACTCCTGAAAACCAAATAGAAATTGATGTAACTGGAATGAGCGAAGAACAAATTCAATCATTATTACATTCAATTGATTTAGTTGTGAAAGCGGTTCTTGAAGATACACCATTCTATTCACTTTATTTAATGAGTAAAAATTCTATTCTAAAACATGAACTAAATAAAGTTATTTTTAACTATAAAAAAGGAGAAGCTCTTTATAACTATATATTAGCATCAGATTTTCTACACTTATTAAAACAATATAAATATTCATCTGATAAAAGTATCGCTAATGTATATAAAAATATAGTGTTTGATTACTTTAAAAATAAACCATTTTCTTTTGCTGCATTTAGTCCATATTATAATGAATATAAACAAGAAATGTTGGTAACTTACTCGATGGTTACAGGATTTGGTCCAGTATACATACTAAGAAATACTGATAAAATTGGTAATAGTTCAGATGAAACAAAAGTATTTGCTCAAGAACTTGCTAATAGCACTGAGTTATCTGAAGAATTTATGAACTCACCAGTTGAATTTGTTGAAGAACATCCTGATTTACTTTACTATGATAGTTATCATGGAGAAATTTCTAGAGTTAAAGCCGGTAAGTCATTATACAAAAAAGATAGATCAGATAAAATGATTAATGAAACTCTTGTAGAAATTGAAGAAATAACAAAAATTGCCCAAAAATATAGAGAACTTAAAGCCGTTAATAACTTAGAAGAAGCTCAAAAAATCAAAACAGAAATGTTTAACTATATCAACAATAGTAAGTATTTAAAATCATCATATAAAAAGCAAATTGAATATGTTAAGGCTAAAAAGTCAGAAACTATTTCAAACATATATCATTACGTAGAAATTTATGCTCTTTCATTATTCTTATTAGGATATGAAAATATTGAACTTATTTCTCTTAACTGACCTGAAGGAATAGAACAAAATAATTTTAATAAAACAAATTTAAGATATTTCGTACTTAAAATAACTGATTCTAACGGTCAAACTAAGTATCTTGATCCTTATAGAGATTATATGAAATATACTGAAGATAAAAACTATGAATACGGTAAGGTTTATGATAACATACCTGAAGGATTCACGATTTCTGAAGAATTTAAATAATATAAAAAACTTACAAGCTTTTGAAGCTTGTATTTTTATTTTCTTTAAAAAAATAACCGATGTGGTAGAATTAATAAGCACAAAAAAGTTTTTATGGTATAATTGCTAAGCAATGGCACCATAGCCAAATGGCCAAGGCATGAGTCTGCAAAACTTTGATTACGGGTTCGAATCCCGTTGGTGCCTCCAGTGCGCTCGTAGCTCAACTGGACAGAGTGTTAGGTTACGGCCCTAAAGGTTGCGGGTTCGACTCCTGCCGGGCGCGCCATATAATTTTTATTACCGATAAATCTCCTTTGGAGATTTTTTTATATAAAAAAATGCCATATTAGGCATTTCTAAGAGTAGAGTTAATGAATTTTTCTCTATTATTAAAATTTCTTCTACCTTGCTTTGAAAATGTTTTATTTGAATTAATATTAGTTTTCTTATTTTTAATTATTGGTGTTAAGTAATTTTTTACATTTAGTAAAATTTTGTCATTTTCAGCAATTTTTAAGTAGTATTTAATAATTTCATCACTAAAAAAGTATTGAAAATTATTGTACATTTTAATAACATTTGATAATTCATCTAAAATTTTATTTTTTAAACTATCTGGATATTTCATTAATTTTCCATTTGTATTAAACTCATCTCTATCAACTATTTTTAATTCTTTTTGTGGATAGCATTTAACATCAAGATCATAATCAATAAATTTAATTGTATCATCTTCAAAAATTGGTGTTGATGCTAAATTTATATATCTATAAAATCCATTTTTCTTAATTAGAATTAAACAGTTGAAATTTTGTTTTTTAGGCATAAATCAAATAACAGGCTCTTTATAAACTCAACCCGACCCATTTAATTCAGTAACTTTAGTTTTATATAAAATTAGAACTATATGTTTTTCATTGTTGTAAATGATTTTAGCTTGATTCCATTGTCTATATAAAAGGCCGTTAAATTTATACGCTTGTACTTTAAGAATAGTACCTACTCTTAAATCATTTATTTTTACATGCATTTTA
The DNA here is from genome assembly GCF_900660655.1 of Mycoplasmopsis anatis. Taxonomy (NCBI): domain Bacteria; kingdom Bacillati; phylum Mycoplasmatota; order Mycoplasmoidales; family Metamycoplasmataceae; genus Mycoplasmopsis; species Mycoplasmopsis anatis. Next base: position 63,458 of record NZ_LR215035.1, read on the forward strand.
ACATCCTTTAATAGTTAAAGATTTTAACATTTGTACTTAAATCTTTATCATCTAAATTTGTTTTATTTTTTATTATTATATAACTATTTTCTTTCTTGAGGTTATAAACTTCTACGGCAACGTCTCTATTTTCTGGTAAAGTAATTACATCATCCACTATTTCATCATTTTGCAATTTTCCATCATTATTTTTATCTAATCAATAGTGAATCACTGAAGAATTTTTAATTTTAGAAGTATCAACAAATTCTTTTGTTATATAAGATTTAAATTCTTCTGAGAGTTTAACATCAGTTGGACTTAAATTAAAATATCTATCATTGTTGCTCTTATCAAATATAGAACCACTATAACCTTGAAATCTAAAGATTTCATGTGTGTCAAATTCAGCCAATATGTATGGATTTTTAGAATCAGTAGATTCAAAAACAAAACCTTTATATTGCGAATCAGTTGGTAAATAACCAACTAATCTAATTTTTTTAGTCTCTTCAGGTTGTATAGCAACAGTATCATCATAGGGATTGATTTTATTAGTATTATTTTTAGCAACATTAATTACTTGAGAAATGGTTTTTCCATAACCCATTGTTTCAAGTAATAATTTATAAAATTGTTTTGCCTTTTCTTTATTAGTTTGTAAGTAATTTTGATAAACAACTGAAATTTTATCATTAGTGTTAAATCAATTACTTCCAGCATATTTAACAACGGGATTTAAAATAGTTTTAGAATAATCTACATAAAGAGAATTAGGAGTAAAATCATTATAATAACTACCATTTTGGTATATCAATGATTCTAAACCATATCAATTACTTCTATAGATCACATTTTCAAATGTTGATGAATCTTTGATAACAGTTTCCTCATAAGGGAAATAATATGGAATGAAAAAATATTTAGTTAATTCTCTAGGAATTAATTCATCTATTGAGTAGTAATATTTAATTTCCTCAGTGCTAATATCAAATAAATATCCATCTGACTTCTTGTGAGATATTTGAGATACAAAATAATTTTTATTTGGATATACACTACTTGGGCCACCATTTGCTATATTCCACAAATCATTTAGACTTAAATTACTGAATAGACTTTGTTTGTTATTAACTGTTGGATACTTTTTTGTAGAGTTATATCCAAGTTGTTCCTTGAAATTATTAACAAAATTCTTATTTCATGCTGATGTCTGATAACCTTCATCACTTTTAGAACTAATTAGTAAGGTATTTTTATTTAACTCACTATTCTTTGAGTCAATTCCCACTTCAGCATAAGTTTTTGCTCAATAATGGAGATATTCATGAAAAATGGTTGGAATTATATTTTGAACTTTTGTTTCAATATCATAACCATTTTCACTCAAAAAATTAGCATTAATGTAAATAGTATTAACATTAGAAATAAATAGTCCTCTTACTTTATCATCAACAATATTAAAGTCATTAATATGTATAGCATTTAAATTAAAAACTTCAGGTCCAAATGGTACCTTATTCTTAAATTCTCTTGCCAAGTATTTCAATCCCTCTTCCCCTAGAAGAAATCTAGGTCCATTTTTATCCTCATAATAAGCAAAATCGACAAATTTGATTTTTGTATATGGATCAATATATTCAATAACTTTATTTGATTGAATTTGTTTATCATACTTAAATTTAGTGGTTTTAATTTCACCATTACTATCATTAAATATTAAGCTTTCGCTTAAGTAATCTTCAGTGTTTTTATGATTATTATCAAAGATAGGTTTTTTAATTAACTCAGAATCTATATCATAGTTATCTTTTTTATTAACATTTACATTAATCGAAGGTTTCTTTTTATTTGCTAAATCATAAGTAATGAATTTAGCTAAACTAAAACTTATTAATACAATTGATGCACCAATTAAAGTTCCGATTAAAGTTCATAAAATGACTTTCTTACTCTTTTTCATGAAAATATTATAACCTCATTTTTATTAATTAAGCTTATTCTTGTTAAGTAATATTTATTGAACATTAAAAACAAAGAAATAATGTGGAAAAACATGAAAATATAAAATTTTTACACATATTGATTTAAAATTTAAATGTAAAGATATTTATTCGGAGGTTTTATGTACAAATACAAAGCAATTTTAGTTTCATCAAGAGAAAAAGTAGCAGAAGCTAACACACTCATGGAACTTGAAGGACAAATAAAATCTTTTAGAAGAGGACAAAAGAGAGGTGAACATACAAGAGCAAACGAAAAAATTGAAATAATTCACACTGAAAGAAATAATTTAGAAGGTAAGAGAAAATCTAAAGAAGAATTAATTAAAATTGTGTAAAAATATATTAATTAAGTAGCGATTGCTACTTTTATTGTACAATTGTTTCTATGAGAATTAGAAACAATCCTAAAGCAACAGTTATCTTAGACAATTGCGAATTTGTTATTAAAAATTTTCCATTTACAATTAAAGAAGACGATGTTTTAGAAATTGGAGCAGGTAAAGGTGAAATGATTTGCAAACTTGCTCAGTTAAATCCAAACATTCGTTATATTGCATTTGAGAAATTTGAAACAATTGCAGCAATGATAGTTAAAAAAATTAATGAATTAGAGTTAAAAAACCTTTATGTAATTTGTAAAGATGCAGCTACAATAAATGAACTAATAAAAGGTCAAACTAATAATATTTGATTAACTTTTAGTGATCCATGACCTAAAAAAAGACATGCAAAGCGCAGATTAACTAATAGAGAATTCTTAAAACAATATCAAGAATTATTAACTAAAAATGGATTGCTAAAGTTCAAAACAGATAATGATAAATTATTTGAATATTCTATTGAAGAGTTTAATGATCAAAAATGAGATATCATAAATATAACTAATGACTTACACAATTCAGAATTTAATTTAAATAATATAAGAACAGGATATGAGCAAAAGTTCGCCTCTATTGGAAAAAATATTAATTACTTAGAAGCGAAAAAACCTAATAAAATCTAACTGAATAATTCAGTTTTTTTATTGCATTTTTGTGCTGTAATTTTGTGTATGTAATTTAAAAAAATAAGGAAAATGGTAAAATTTAATATATTATATATATTAAATAATCTAAGGTGGTTTTTATGGCTGAGAAAGAAAAAATAATCTACTTGAAAAAGAATTAGAAGTTAAAGAACAAGAATTGGAATTTATAACTGATGATGATTTCGAGGACGAAGAAGAATCAATAGTATTTAAGAAAAAACCAAAAATAATTAAAGAGGAAGATGAAGAAGTAGTTCCCCAAAATAATGAAAATTATGTAGTGCAGTCTCAAATAATCGAAGAAAGCATTGATGGACTCCAACCAAGAGAACTTGATACTGAAATCAAAACATCATTCCTAGAATATGCCATGAGTGTTATTGTTTCAAGAGCATTACCTGATGCTAGAGATGGTTTAAAACCTGTTCATAGACGTATATTATACGATATGTCAGAATTAGGTATTACCCATAATACTCAGCATCGTAAAAGTGCAAGAATTGTAGGGGATGTTTTAGGGAAATATCACCCTCATGGTGACACTTCCGTTTATGAAGCAATGGTTCGTTTAGCACAAGATTTTAGTATGAGATATCCACTTGTTGATGGACATGGAAACTTTGGTTCTATAGATGGTGATGGCGCTGCTGCTATGCGTTATACTGAAGCTAGACTAAGTAAAGTTGCTTCTTTAATGCTTGAAGGAATTAAAAAAGATACTGTTGACTTCGTGGATAACTATGACGCCACTGAAAAAGAACCTACAGTTCTACCTTCTAAATTCCCAAACCTTTTAGTTAGTGGTGTTTCTGGTATTGCCGTTGGTTTAGCAACAGAAATTCCACCTCACAATTTAAGTGAAACTATTGATGCGACTATTGCACTTGCTAAAAATCCAGAATTAAATACTCTTGAATTAATGCAATATATTAAAGGACCAGATTTCCCAACTGGTGCAACAATTTTAGATATTGATGCTATTTATAGTGCTTATGATACAGGTCGTGGTTCAATTCCGATGAGAAGTAATTGTGAAATAGAAGAATTCACTAGTGGTAAGTCAAGAATTATTGTAACTGAAATTCCGTATGGAATTAGAAAAACAACAATAATAGAAAAAATTGCAAAACTTCATAAAGAAAATGTAATTCAAGGTATTAGTGAAATAAGAGATGAATCTAACAGAGAAGGTATTAGATTAATAATTGAAATCAAAAAAGGATTTAATCCTAATATTGTTCTTAATATGCTTTACACAAAATCTGTTTTACAATCTAATTTTAATGTTAATATGGTTGCTTTGGTTGAAGGTGAACCAAGAACAATTACATTAAAAGAAGCATTAGAGATTTACTTGAAACATCAAAAAGATGTTACAACTAGAGGTCTAAAATTTGATTTAAATAAAGCTGAAGATAAGTTACACATTCTTTTAGGTCTAAAAATTGCAATTCAATTTATCGATGAAGTAATTGAAATTATTAAAAAATCAAAAACTGACAGCGAAGCTCAAGAAAAATTATCAACTAAATTTGATTTAAGTGAAAGACAAACTAAAGCTATTCTTGATATGTCTCTTAGAAAATTAACTGGATTAAATGTTGAAAAGAACGATGAAGAAATCAGTGAACTTCAATCAGAAGTTGCAAGAATTAAAGAAATTCTATCAGATGAAACTAAATTGATTGATTTAATAATCAGTGAATTAGAGGAAGTTAAGAGGCTATTTGGTGACACACGTAGAACAAAAGTTGATCCTACAAGTTCAAGAAAAATTTCAAATGAATCATTAATCCCTGAGAGTGATATTGTAATCACTTTAAGTGTTAAGGGATATGTTAAAATATTGAATCTTGAAGAATACCGTGAACAAAAAAGAGGCGGAAAAGGTTCATATTCTGCTAAAACGTATGATGACGATGATATTTCATTAATTTTACAAACAAAAACTCACACTGACTTATTACTTTTTAGTAACTTCGGTAAAGTTTACAAAAAAAGAGGACATGAAATTCAAGAAGGAAACAAGCAATCTAAAGGGATTCCCTTCATTAATTTAATACCAACCTTAAGAGTTAACGAAGGTGAGAAAATCATTTCAATTCTTCCAGTCGATTCATACGAGGAGAATAAATTCTTAACTACAATTACAAAAAATGGAATTATTAAAAAAACTGATTTAACTTTATTTAGTAATATTAATCGTTCTGGTTTAAACGCTTTTAAACTTAAAGACGAAAATGATGAACTTTTAACAGCATTTATAGTGGATGAAGAATCTACAATTCTTGTTGCAAACAATACCAATAATGCAATAAGATTCAAATCTTCTGATGTTAGAGCTATGGGACGTAATGCTGTTGGAGTTAAAGCTATGAACTTAGATGATAACACTATAGTTTCAGCTTCTTCAGAAAAAGATGGTGATTATATTCTTTCGATTGGAAGTGAAGGATACGGAAAATTAACACACAAAGATGACTTTAGAATAATCAAAAGAGGCGGAAAAGGTGTAACAGCTATAAATGGTGAAAAAGCCGGAAACTTAATCTTTGCTAAATTCGTTTCAAAAGAAGACCAAGCTTTAATTATTACTAAACTTGGCTTAACAATTAGATTGAATTTGGAAAATGTTAGTGTAACTTCAAGAAACACTAAAGGTGTAAAAATCATCGACATTAAGAATAATGATGAAATTGTAAGTGTAGAAATTATAAAATCAGATGAAATTTCTGAAAACGAAATGAACTAGAATTAATTTCTAGTTTTCTTTTTTAAAATTAATAAACTTTTTATTTTAATATTTTAAAATATTGATATGACTAAAGAATATTATCAAAAGAAATGACTTAATTTTTACACATCTAACGAATACATGCAAAATAAAGTTAATATCGTATTCAATAATTGAGAATTAAACAAAGAAAGTTTCTTAAAAAGTCCTGAAGTAACTAATAAAGGGATTAAATTTAGTAAAGATTTTGGTTATTCGTACTTTTGCGAGTTTTCGGTAGAAATTATAATAATGATTTTCTGTACTATGTTAAAACCTAATATGAAAATTGGACTAGGCTTTGATATTGAAACACCAGAACAAATAAGAAAAAATGTATTGAATTTATTTGCTCAACAAGGTGTACAAGTATATGTTTTTGAAAAAAATAGTCCTTGTTCGGAAACTAATTTAAGAGATTTATTAAAAATTGATCGAAAACTTAATGGTGGAATTTACTTTGATTATGATCGAATTGAAGAAAGTTGATATATTAAATTTTTAGATGTTGAAGGAGTTTTGGTACCTATTAAAATTCAACAAAAACTTGTTGATTCTTTAAGTGAATTCAACTTAAGTTTAGGTAACTATTTAAATTTAAATAATTCTATTAATGTAAGTTATGATAAAGTTTTTGAAAATAGTTTTTCAAAACATAAATTATTCAATTTTTTACAAGTAGATGATTTCTTTTCAAACCTAAAAATCGAGTATGCAATACAAAATGAAATTTTTGAAAAGAAATTCAATACAGTTACTAAGTTATTAAATTTAAACACCACTAATTCAAAGGTTATGATGTTAAATCATAATATTTCACTATTAAAGAGTAAATTTAAGTCTAATGATGAAAGAAGTGATCTCCTTGTTTTAGTCAACAAAAAAAATCAATTAAAGATTTACAACAAAGTAAGCGGAAAACTAATAGAAATTGAAAATGATTTAATAGCATTTCTATATATTGATTTTATGATTGGTTACTGAAGAAATGCAAAAATTGATAACAAATTAGTAGTTTTACCATTGAATGCTAAAAAATATGTCATTAACCTACTCGAAAGTTATTCAATTAACTATGCTTACGAAAATCAAATTTACAACGAAAGAGATGTTTTATTTTCATACAATCAAGGTCTTTTTAGCACTGGTGTAAATGATGGTTTTAACTACGATAACTTAAAATTCCTTTTTTACTACATTTATATGACAAACGAATATAAGATAAAAGGTGATTTTATAAATTACAAAACTAATCAACTATTAAATGTATATAACCTACATTTATATGATCAAATAAAAATTAGTTTCGATAAAATATTCCTAAAAAAAATGGACTTAATTTTTAGTGTGGGACAAAAATTTACTAAAACACAAGAAATAGTAAAAATTATTAAGCATAATTATGAAAGTTATGGTTATTTCTATCTTTATACAATTATTTTAAGTGACGATTCTAGAGTAATTTATTTTTATGACATCGATGATGCAAAAATGATTATAAATGTTGAATTTATGAATAATATGAATAAAATGAAAGTACAAAATAAGATCAAATTTGAAGAGTTGAAAAATAAAGCTACTGATGCTGTAAAGTTTGCGAAAAAATTTTAATTTAATATGAAAGGAATTATGGAAAAGAAAAAGAATAATAATATCGAGTTTAACTTTAGTTGATTTGCTATTATCATAGCAATAATAATTATGGCTTTTGTAACAACTGTATTAATCTTTTTATATTTAAAATATGATATAAATATATTGGATTTTACAGGTTTACATCAAAATTTATAGGACTATTATGTTTAACAATAAGAAAATAAAATTTATTCTTTTACCAACTACAGTTTTAAGTGCTTCGTTAGCAATAATAACAATGAGTTACAAAAACGATAATAGCAATATTAATAAAAAAAACATTGAAACTATAAACTAGGACACAAAAAGTTGACAAATAAATGTCAACTTTTTTTATTGGAGGAAATATGGGAAAACATTTATCTTCCAATCATTGATTCGAACTCATCAATGATTGGAATAATGGATTATCTAGAAAGATAATCCTTGAAAAATATATTAATTTTTCTGGGCACTGAAAGTTAAAAGCCAACGGGATAAGAACTTTTTTTAGAACATTAAAATATAGAGCAAAAGTTTATAATAAAGGTATGGAATACATTTTAACAAGCAAAAAACATCCTAGTGAGATGAAGAAACGTGGAAGACCCAGAAAAGAAAATAAAGATCAAGAAATTGATTGAAGTGATTTTAAGAGAGAAGAATTGATAGAAATTGCTAAAAGATATGTTGAGATAACTAAAGACATGCCTAAAAGAGAAAAAACAAAAGAATCAAAAGCATTAACTGAAACATCAATTACTAAAATTTCTAAATTATTGAAGATTTCAAGACAATCTATTTATAATACAAGAAAAAGAGATTGTTCAACTAAAAAATGAAATTCTACAATACCTGAAAAATATAGAGAAGAGATTTTAGAAGCTAGAAGAAAACATAAAAATGCAGGCAGAACTAAATTATCAAAAATCATGCAAAATGACTTTAATATAGTATTAAATGAAAGAACTTTAGGGAGATTTCTTAGCAAAAACAACTTAAATTCAGAAATAAGAAAACGTAGAAGAACAAAAGAAATAAAAGATATTAATTACATAGGAGAAGACTTAGTTAAAAGAGATTATAACGATTCTCAAAATCTCAATATTAAGTGTACTGATATAACATACTTACCTGCTACAAAAGATGCAATCCAAAACCACGTTTATCTTTCTGTGATTATTGATCATAGATCTAAATTAGTTGAATCATTTCAACTATCTTTTTACAATGATCTTGACTTAGTTATGGATAATTTAAATAAAAATAATTTCAATAATAAAACTTTTATAGTTCATTCGGACCATGGATTTCAATATACAAACGAAAGATTTATAGATAAAGTCAAATCATTGAATGGAAGAACTTCATACTCAAGAATTGGTAATAGTCTGGATAATAGAGAAGCAGAATATTGGTTCTCGGTGTTGAAAACTGAATTCATTAGAGATTTGAATGTATGAAATTTAACGTTAAAAATGTTAAATGATGAAATAAAAAAATTCATAAATTATTATAATAATGAAAGAATACAATCAAATTTAAATTGAAAAACACCAAAGCAATTTGCAATGATGTCTTAAAATATTTTTTTGTCAACTTTCGTTGTCCTAGTTTACTATTTTGAGTGATTTAAAATATAATAACGAATATGTATCCAAAGTTGATTACAAAAAAGGTAACTTTATTTTTGAAAAGTTAAAAAATAACAAAGGTGTTAACAATTTAATTCATTCATTATCTTTCAATCTTAACAAAAATGAGTTAATTGATGAACTATATAAACTCAAGTTAAATGAAGAAGAAATGCGATTCTTAATTTATAAAGTTTCGCCATTTTTATCTAGTATAAAAAATGATTTCCAAAAAAATACGACAATAATTTATATCAAGAAACAAAATGTTTTCAAATCAAAAAACTTAATGAATGATGTAGAAATCGTAAATGAAAATTTTAATGATCATGTGCTTAATGATTGAGATTTTCAGATGAAAAATAATGAAGAAACCATGTACAAAATAGCATTTAATTTTTCAGATAATTTTAAAAAAGGTATTGTTTGAAAAGTAACAGACGGATGATTTAGTTACCCAGAATTATATATCGCTCCAACTAATGAATATATTAAGGACAGCATTGAAGAACCTAGTGTATCATCCTTTAAACACTTATCACCTGGAACAAGTTTTAATTTTGGAAATAAAATAAAAGAAATTTCGAAATAATAACATGAAAAATATTAAACCTAAATTTAGGCTAATAACATCTCTTTCGTTAGGGATAATAACCGTTCCAGTATCAATTTATTTATTTACAAATTGACCATTAGATCCTACTAATTCTTCAATGCCTAATTCTGCCAAATACAGAGAAAATTTTAAAAAAGCTTCTGAAATTGCTAAAATGTACAAAAATAATAATATTGAAGATATTTTATCGAATGAAAATTATGGTAATTTCTTAAAAGAAATAGGGATAGAGATTGATAAATCTAAAATTATTGACAAAAAAATAAGTGAAATAGATTTTGACATACATGATCTTATTAAATTTAAATACAAAAAAGTAAATTTTAAAATAACAAAGTACTTTAAACTACCCGAGCTAGGTCGTTTGATAGTTTATATAAAAGCCTCTGAGCAAATTATTTCTGATCCAGAAAATAACCAAATTTTTGTAATCATAGATGGCTTTCAACCGGAGAAATTAGTACAAAGTGATGACATTTCTAAAGAAAGTACTAGAAAAATCAAAAACAATATTGGCATTAAAATAATAAATAATGAATCACAAACTATAACCAATAGCAATGGTTTTTTCTTTGACTATGCAATTAATGAAGAAGAAAACTATCCTAAAACATGATATTTGCTTGTTCCAATTCACTCTCTAGAATATTTTAGCAATATAAATAATTATGAGCCAACATCAAAATATTTGAATAATACTTATGAACAGAATTCAGAATTACATTTATTTAATTCAAATGAGTCAATAAGCTTAAAAGATGTTAATTTAGTTTTTGCTGGTTTTGATATATTCAAGTCAAACTTAAATTATCTTAAAAAATTCTCTAACAACTTTAATGAACATGATAATCTAGAAGAGTATATAGATTTTGCTGTTTTGGAAGTTAAATTTGATAATGAAGAAGACGCTAAAAAGTTTACATCTATATCAGAAGTGAATTATTTTTCCAAAATATTCCTCAAAAATGACATTAATTTTAAAGTTTTTGACAAATTTAATTTTCAATTTATAAATAGTGATAAAAACAGCAGAATTTTCAATGCTAAATATTGGCCTGAATCAGTAATATACAAATATAACCCATATATTATTTTTAATTCTGAAACTTTCAATACATCCTTACTTATAAATAATAATTTTATAAGTAAATTAAATTTTAACAATATTAATGGAAGTAAATATATAGACATAACTACTGGTATAGGATTTTCTGAAACAGGATTTAATGATGGTTCATCAGGTTCTATTATCTTTAATAATGATTTCTTCGGGTATAAAGTTTCTAATTATAGAAATCTTAATGTAGGAATCTATGTTCCGTTAATATGAAACAATATTGAAATTTTTAAAAATGATATAGTTGATAAGTTCAGCAACAGCACAGTCTTTGATAATTTTGTATTAGAACCTTACGATCTAATTTATGGAAATGAACAAACTCAAAAGAATTGATATTTAAAGTCATTAAAAATGATAAATCCAACAATAAAAACATACTTATCTAGCTTAAAGTAAAATAGGGGATTATGAGAATAAAAAGTAATAAAACATTGAAATCAATTGTATTTTTTCTGAGTCTAGCAGCATGTATTTATACATATTCATTTATAGTTAGCTCAACATACAATAAAAAGAATTGACTATTGATTAATCAAATTGAAGAGAAATATTTTGAATTTGATGAACAAAAAATTAATATAAATGAGTTAAACAAGCAACCTAAAAATAACTTCTCAATTAAATACGGTTTAAAAGTTGGTAGCAAATTAAATCGTAATCAATTAGCTTCGCAAGTTTCCATAGATGAAATCAATAAAAACGTTAAATTCGATATTAAGGTAAATATTAAATTGATAGATCTTAAACCTTTTGATGATTCTGGTCAATTGATTTTAACTTATAAATTTATGAATAAAGAGATAGATATATTAATTGATGGATTCGTGAAGAAAAAATCAGAGCTTATAATTACTGATGATCCAATAAATAGTGCATATATAGAAGTGCTAAATGATAGTAATGAGTATTTTAATGGCTATTTCATTGACTATGAAGTTGTTGAAAATAATAGGTATCCTTTAAAATGATTTTTATTAATACCGGATGATAAATCAAGAATTATAAATAGCTCTTCAAGTGTGTTTTTATTAAAAGGTGATAAAAAAATAAAAGTAAATAATATTCAAAATATTATTTCAGGAAAAAATGTTGTAATTGGTAATTACGTAAATTTAGCTGTTGTTGAAGTTAATTTTGAAAATGAAGCGGAAGCTAGAGATTTTACTAATAATAACTTTAATTTAATTCCAAGCAATTCATATCCCTTTTTTAAAAAATTTGATGGTAATAATGTTAAGTCTTTTGCGTTTGATGGGAAGATTGAAAAAGAATTTTGGTTTTATACAGATAGTAGAGATTTAAACTTGTATTTATACAATATCTCTACGCATAGATTATCAAATGAGTATAAAGAAGGATTTAACCGAATTAAGAAACTTCGAGTAAGAAATTCTTATTTTGATGGAGATGAAGCTAACGGTAGTTCATTTCTCAATAACGGATATTTATTTTTATATGATAATAAAAAATATGAACATAATAACTTCGATGAAAATAACGTAGGTTTATATACACCAATTTCAACTATTTTTAACAATAAAAATAGTCATTTGGAAAACTATAGCTATGATTTTATTTATGGAAGTGATAATTTATTACAACAGTCATGATATTTGAAATCTCTAGTTGAAAAATATCCTAAAATTCAAACTAAATTGTTAAATGACTATAAATTTAATAACAAAAAATGATTTGTTGGAGAAGAGAAATAAGAACTTTAGTATTTAATATAATAAACTTATACACTAATGAAAAATTTAAAAAATGCATTATAGCGTTATAAAATACGTTATTTTGCATTTTTTCATAAATATTTACGTAGTAAATTATTAATAACCGTTTGATTTGATATAATAAAACTATGAAAGTTCAAATTAAAAAAAGAAAAGAGCAACTAAAATATCTTAAAAATATAATAATAAAATATGAGACTCAATTAATTGATGCGATTTATAAAGATTTATCAAAACCCAAAGAAGAATTTATATTAAGTGAATTATTTGGTGTTTATGATGAATTTAATTTCTTTATAAAAAAGCTAAATAAGTTAATTAAGTTAAAAAAATTAAAAAATGGTTTTTATGACTTATTTTCTGAAACTGGTTATATTTATCAACCAGTTGGTAAAGTTCTTATATTAAATACATGAAATTATCCAGTAAACTTGCTTTTTATTCCCCTTGCAGGTTCATTAGCTTGCGGGAATGAAACAACATTAAGACTTCATCCATTTACACCTATGACTAATGAAGTTATAAAATTAATTGTTGACCAGTATAATAAGCTTTATGCAAATATCCAACTAGTAGATAATAAAGGTGATTTGTTAGAATATATCAAAAGTAATGAATGAAACTTTATTTTTTATACAGGTTCAACAAATACAGGATACCAAATCAAAAAAATTGCTGATAGTAAAAACATTTCTTGTTGTCTTGAATTAGGTGGTAAATCACCTTCTATTATTTTTAAAGATTGTAAAAAAAATAAAGCAATCCAAGAGATTATTTTTGGAAAAGCACTAAATATGGGACAAACTTGTATTGCTCCTGACTATTTGCTAGTTGAGTCTAGTATTTATGATGAGTTTATATTAGATTTACAAAAAGCTTTAAGTAAATTTAATAATACCATTCAAACAAGCAGAATAGTTAATAAAAATTCCGAAGAAAGAATTAAATCTTATCATCATCATATTGTTTTAACCAAATTGCAACTATTAGAATTAAAAAATATCGATTCTCCAATTATGGAAAGCGAAATTTTTGGTCCAATTCTTCCAATTTTAAAATTTGAAAATTTTAGCGATATTAGTGAGATTATTAATAAAAATAAAGATCCTCTATCTATTTATGCTTTCACCGAAAATAAACAAAATATAGAATTTATTAAAACAATCTCGACAGGTAATATTATGATAAATGCGACAATGTCGGTGTTAAACAACAATAGATTATCTTTTGGTGGAATTGGAAGTAGTGGAATTAATAGATACCGTGGCAAAGCATCCTTAGAACTTTTTTCAAACAAAATATCATTCAACAGAAATATTTTTGATCCTTATTTAATTGTTAAAAAGAACCTTCACTCAAAATTTTCTAAATCTGTGATAAAAATAATGCATAAAATTAAATCAAGTTTCACTTAATTAAATTTTATTCTAATAAGAAAATTGTTTCCAATTTATAATTGAAAAAAATACGTAAAATAGAAAAGTCATGCGACCATTATCGCATGACTGTTTTTATTTATTGGGTCTTTTAGTAAAATAATAGTGCAAAAATAAGAAAGGACCCAATATAATTATAGCAAATATTAAAAAATCTTTAGAAGAAGTTGTATGTATAAAAACTATATAAAGTGGAAAAGTCATGCGACCATTATTTTTATTTAAAGAGCTTGAAGTACAATAGTGCTTCAATATTTATAATTATATTGCTTTTTTATATAAAAAAGCACACCAAAAGAATCGGTCATGACCGATTTTAAAATTTTTTTCAATATTATTTTGAGATAAGTAATAAATATTTGTTAATTCTATTGATCATTATTTGAATTTGTTCATCAGAAAATTTGTCCATTGAAATACCTTTAGCAATATATCTTCTGATATGTCTATGAATGTTCTCGATAGAACCTTTTTGATATGAGCAGTACGCGTCACATTTGTATAAATTGTTTTGATTAATAACTTCGTGCAACAACACGTTCTCGGAGCCGTTGTCAATTGTTAAAGTTTTGATTTTTAATGCGTTATTTTCAATAATTTTAATCAATGATTTTTTAACTGCTAATGAAGTTTTTAGTGACCTAACTGAATAGAGTCTTCTAGATTTTCTATCTAAAACAGTAACTAAACAATACTTGTCCTCACGTTTACCAATAACTGTATCAAGTTCATAATGACCTTCCATAGTTCTATTGTTAGCTTCCTCAGGTCTTTGATGAATTGGAATTGCATTTTTAAGAGAACTTTTTTGAGTTTTAACAGTTCTCTTTCGGTATTTTCCTACCGAAAGAAATTGTAAAATATCTATAGATAATGAAAACTCATTTGACTTTAAGCACTTATATACAGTGCTTGTCGTAGGACAAGGACTATTAGGGTAATGTTTTTTAAATTTATTAACAAGTGCTTTAGCAGAAACTTTTATGGCTCTTTTTGTAAAATCCTTACTAAATCGATTTTTTCTAAAATAGTCAACTTCTTCATTTCAAAATCTAATAAAATCTTTTCATTTGTTTTGAATAGTTTTTGAGTGAAGTCTAGTTCTTCTTGACCTATAAAATATCAAATGTTCAGCTAACAAATTAAAATCTATATAGTTAACATAGTTAATATAATTGTCGCAATTGCGACAAACTTTCTTAAATTTCTTAACAAAATCACCTTGATTTGTTGCAGAAATTTTTAATAGTTTTTTAATAGTTTTTGGTTGAAATCTTACAATGTTTGAAACTTGAGAAATGGTTTTATTTTGCCCTATTAACCTTAAACATTCATTAAAATGAAGAATACTCATTTGATTCTCTTTCAATAGTCTTGTTTTTAAGACTTTCGAATGTAATAACCTAATTTCTTCATCAGAATTCTTTATCAAATAATGATTGTTAGGAAGATGTTTTCGTTTAGTTTTTATACACACAACTTTTTCAAGAGAATTTTTAATATTTGCTATAATCATACTGGGTCCTTTCGTATTTTTTGGAGCAATATTATTTTACTAAAAGACCCAATAAATAAAAACAGTCATGCGATAATGGTCGCATGACTTTTCTATTTTACGATGTATAAAAACTAAACAAAAACATCTTTATAATAATCATTATTTGATAAAAAATTCTGACGAAGAAATTAGGCTATTGCATTCAAAAATCATAAAAACGAGATTATTAAAAGAAAACCAAATGAGTATTATTCATTTCAATGAATGTTTAAGATTAATTAAAGAAAATAAAACTATTTCTCAAGTTTCTAACATTATAAAATTTCAACCAAAAACTATTAAGAGGTTGTTGAAAATTTCAACAACTGATAAGGGTGATTTTGTTAAGAAATTTAAAAAAGTTTGTCCTAGTTGTGACAATTATATTAACTATGTTAACTATTTAGATTTTAATTTATTAGCTGAACATTTAATATTTTATAAATCAAAAAGAACTATACTTCATTCCAAAACTATTCAAGATAAATGAAAAAGTTTTGTCAAATTTTGAAATAATGAAGTTAAATACTTTAGAGAAAATCGATTTAGTAAGGATTTTACAAAAAAGAGCTATAAAAGTTTCTGCTAAGGCACTTGTTAATAAATTTAAAAAACATTATCCTAATAGTCCTTGTCCCACTACAAGTACTGTATATAAGTGTTTAAAGTCAAATGAGTTTTCCTTATCTATAGATATTTTGCAGTTTCTTTCAGTAGGAAAATACCGAAAGAGAGTTATTAAAACTCAAAAAAGTTCTCTTAAAAATGCAATCCGAATTCATCAAAGACCTGAGGAAGCTAACAACAGAACAACTGAAGGACATTATGAACTTGACACAGTTATTGGTAAGCGCGAAGATAAATATTGCTTAGTTACTCTCTTAGATAGAAAATCTAGAAACTTTATTCAGTTAAATCCTTAAAGACTTCACTAGCAGTAAAAAACTCACTGATCAAAATTATCAAAAATAATGCATTGCTAGTCAAAACTTTGACAATAGACAATGGCTCCGAGAACGTGTTGTTACACGAAGTTATTAATCAAAATAATTTATACAAATGCGATGCATATTGTTCATATCAAAAAGGTTCAATCGAAAATATTCATAGACATATCAGAAGATATATTACTAAAGGAATTTCGATGGATAAATTTTCGGATGAACAAATCCAAATAATGATCAACAGAATTAACGAATATTTATTACTTATATCAAAATAATATTGAAAAAAATTTTAAAATCGGTCATGACCGATTCTTTTGGTGTGCTTTTTTATATAAAAAAGCAATATAATTATAAATATTGAAGCACTTTCATACTTCAAGCTCTTTAAATAAAGATAATGGTCGCATGACTTTTCCACTTTACAAATTAAAAAAATATTAAAAAAATACTTGGAAAAATTATAAAACATGTTATCATATTATCAGTGGTTATAGCAAGAGGGATCACCTGATACCATTCCGAACTCAGTAGTTAAGCCTCTTAGTGCCGACGATAGCCGAAAGGTGAAAATAGGGCGCCGCTGTTTTTTTATTTTAAATTTTTATATAATTAAAATATGAAAAGAAAAAACAGTTTATTTTATGTTCATTTATTCGCATTATTCTTAAGCACAATAATTATTTTATCTTTCACTATTATCACAATTCTTTACAAAACTGTACTTTTTGATATTAGTAATTTCAATAAATCTATAATTTTATTAATTGTAGAATTTATTTTACTTATATTAATTTGTATAACATTAACAATTTGTTTTATTTTAATTAAGAGAAGCATTTATAAAATAACTAAAGGTTTTAATATCAATCATCACATTAAAATATTAGCTACTTCTTCCCAAGATAACACAATTTCTAGAGATGTATACAATATTTTAGGATGAAATAAAAACAAGTTAATTGTTGTTTCTAAATACATGTTTTACATATCTATAATTTCTTGAACTGTTTTAACGTTTATTTTAGTAATTTATACAGGATTAATTTTTGATAAATCGCTAGTTAGCTCAGATCCGTTATTTTATGTATTTGGTTTAAAAGTGAATTTAGTTATTAATAAATTAAATCTTTTTGTGTTAATTCACATTATTTTAGAAATTGTTTTACTAACTATTTTTAATTTTATTAATAATAAATATAAAAACTTGTATGATTCAATTTTTAAAGATATAAAGAGCAAGGTTAATCAATACAGAGAAAACCCAAATATTCTTTTTTAATGTTATTATTTAAAAATAAATCACAGACTAAACCTGTGATTTATTTATTTTTCTTTAAGTATATTTTCAACTTCTTTTTCTGTTGTTTTATCTTCAAAATCTTTAGAAATTTCAACTAATTTTTTAAAGTCACCACGTTTGATATCCGGCATTTCCAAAATAAATTTAACGTAGAATGTTCCTTCATAAGTAGATGTTTTAATTCCATAACCTTTAAATGGAATATAGGTGTTAAGTTTAAGATTATGCTTTAATTTATATTTAAATGTTCCATGAACAGAAGGAATTTCGATCTCTTTTTCTTGTAATAAATCTATAAAACCAATCTTAAGATCTAAATAAAGGTCCAACCCTTCACGTCTGTAATTCTTACTTGGAATTACATTTAAAACAATATATAAGTCTCCAGGCTCTCCACCATTAAGACCAGGACCACCGTAACCCTTAACAGTTATAATTTTACCTGTTGATGTTCCTTTAGGTGTTTTAATTGTAACTTTCTTCTCAGTCTTGATATATGAATTTCCGTTACAACTTGAACATTTTTTCTTAATAATTTTACCCGTTGATTTACATACATTACATGGTTCATTGTTTATGATTTCACCGATAATTGTTCTCATCTTAACTTTTCTGCTACCAGTACCTGAACAAGTTGAACATGTTTCTATGTCGCTACTTGATTGCGCTCCAGAACCATTACAGTGTAAACAAAGTTCAAATTTATCTAATTTTTCAGTGAATTCAGTACCATGAATCGCTTCCATGAAAGTAATTTTTTTGTTAATTTGATAATCTTCACCTTTAACTGCCCTGTTTCTATTTTTTCTTGAACCACCAAAACCCATTCCACTAAAGATATTTTCAAAGATATCTCCAAAATCAGCACCAAAACCACGTCCGTTAAATCCACCAAAACCACCAAATCCAGCTTGACCGTTTACACCATCGTGACCATAGTTATCATAATTTGCTCTTTTTTGTGGATCTGAAAGAACTTCATATGCTTCATTTATCTCTTTCATTTTCTCATCAGCACCAGGTTCTTTGTTTTTATCCGGGTGATATTTCATAGCTAATTTACGATATGCACTTTTAATTTCTTTTTCATTAGCTTTTTTGTTTATTCCTAATATTTCATAATAGTCTCTTTTGTTACTCATGTTATATATTTTAGCACAAAAATCATTTAATTGCTAATTTTTAAGTGCTATCTCTATATTCTTAGTATAAATTAAAATTTTAATATAATTGAATTATGAAATTTACTGATAAAAGTTTTATTAAAAATAGACTAATACCTGGGATAGTTTTCTTACTGGTGACTTTAATTGTGTTAACCTTAGTTATTTTATTCAACAATCCTAATATTTTGAGTGTTGATAATACTTTTAAAACTATAATTAAGATATTATGTTTTGCTGTTTTTGCAGCATTTGGTGGGTTTATTTTTTATGAATTTATTTCAAGTTTTCACCTCAAAAAGATTGAGAGCATTTTTCTAGCAATTTTAATGTTGATTACTTTAATTTTTCCATTTCATTATTTTATGATAGGTATTGTTCATAATATTTCAAGTAATGATATGGAATTTATAAAAATGGAAAATGTCGCTTTTGTAGTTGTTACTGACTATTATTCAATATTGATATGAATTTTTACTTCACTTTGCTTCTTTGTCATGAAGATTTTTTCAGTAGATAATCCAGATTATAGATCTATATTACTTAAAAGCTTTATTTTTCTTGCAGTAAGTTATTTATTGATGATATCATCTAAGATATTGATTTATTCTGTTTATTCAGAATATCAATACTTTATTTTATTTGTAGTGGTTTCTTTTGTGACAGACACTGGTGGCTATATTGGTGGTTCTCTTTTTGGAGGTAAAATTATAAAGAAAAAACTAGCTCCTAAAATTTCTCCTAAAAAAACTTGAGAAGGTGCTATAGTAGGTTTTGTATTATCAGCTATTGTTATATCAATTTTAATTTACTCTCTAGGATTATTTCAATTACATGATACAACTAAATTAAGTGCAAAAATAATACAAAATTTCTTTAGAATTTTATTAGTTATTTTTTTACCAGTCGCTGCAATTATTGGTGATTTAATCTTTTCATGCATTAAAAGATTAAACAATATTAAAGACTTCTCTAAAATATTAAGAGGTCATGGTGGATTTTTAGATAGATTTGATTCACTTTCATTAATAACTTTTGTAGGATTTACAATCCTATTGTTAATTTAAATGACTCTCACAAACGTGTGAGATTATTTTATTTAATTACATTAAATGCGAAAATATTCAAAAGAGGTAAATATGAACTTTTATAGAGATAATCATTTAGCAAGTTTCTTTAAGATGTTAAATTTGGATGATATGAAGAGTTTTAAGGATTCATTTATTGTAGATGATGAAATTATTTTTAATGAAAATAATTCAGGAATTCCTGTATATAAATTTACCATAGGTTCTTATTCAATGCCCTCTGTTGAGGACTTTTTCACATTATTACTAAAAGTATCAGAAATTAAAAACCAAATTTTCAAAATTAAATTTCATATTACCAGCAAATTTTTTGAACCAAGCGAAATAAAGAAATACATTATACGCATTCATGAAATTTATGGAGGATTAAACAATCTACACGCTTACCTAACAAAAATTGGTGAAATTAAATCTAATATAAATAATGAAAGTTATATTATAGAAGTAAAAGAGACAATAAACAAAGATCAAACCACTAAAATTTATGAAGCAGAGATTGAAAAAGTAAATAATTTTTTACATAAAATTGGATTAAAATGGTTTAAATTAATCCTACATGTGAATGAAGTTATTGATGTTGATGAATATAATAGAAAAATGAATGAAAAGAAAAAAGAAGAACTAGAACTTTTCATGAAGAAAATTGAAGAAACTGAAAAAAAGGATAACTTAATTACTTTTAATGCACCTAAAGTAAAATTTAATAGACCCACAAAAAACTATGTAAAAATGAAAATTAATGAAATTAATTCTGATCAGTCTCTTTACAATAAAACTGATGTTAATACAGTAGGAGAAATTTTTAATACAGATTATTTAGTTTCAAAAAATGGATTTCATATTTACACTTTTGTTGTAACTGATTATAACGATGCTATAGAAGTTAAAAAAATATCTAAAGCTGTCATTGAAAATACCCCTAAAATAGGAGATACTATTGAAATTTTCGGAACAATAGAGAACGACTTTAGAAATAGACGTTTCATAATGTTGGATAATTTTGTGAAAACATCTAAGCTCTTTGAGGATAAAAAAGATATTTATGAAAGAAAAAGAGTTGAATTAAACACAAGAAGTAAAATGAATACAATGGATGGTATTTTGGAAGCTAAGGAAATTTTAGATATCGCTTCAAAATATGGGCACAAGGCTGTAGCTTTGGTTGACAACACCAGTGTTCAAAACTTTCCTAAATTCTTTTATGAATCAAAAAAATCTGGAGTAAAGCCAATTTACGGTGTAACTTTTAATGTCATTCATAAAAACAATATGGCAGTTATAGGAAATGTTCTGGATGCACAATTGAGGGATGTTGAATATGTTTCATTTGATATTGAAACCACACATTTAAGTCCTCATATCGGAGATATAATTGAGTTTGGTGCTTCAATAGTAAAAGATGGTAAAATAGTTGAAAAAATTCAATTTTTCCTAAAAACTGAACAAAAACTATCAGATTTTACTAAAGAACTTACGAAAATTACCGATGATATGCTTCAAAAACAAGGTGTTGAACAAATCACAGGATTATTAAGAATTAGAGAAATTTTACACAATAAAGTAGCAGTAGCTCACAATGTACAGTTTGACTATAACTTTATTTTTGAAAAACTAAGACAAAATAATATCGAATTACCAAATACTACTTTTATTGACTCATTAGTTATTTCTAGATTACTTTTTCCGAATAAATACAAACATAAACTTGAAAACTATTGTTCATATTTAGGAGTTGAGTACTCTAGAGATATAGCTCACCGTGCGGACTATGATGCAGAGGTTTTAGCAAACGCATGAAGAGGGTCATTTCAAAAATTACAAGACTTACAAATAACAAGTTTTAAAGAATTATATGAATATAAGGATAATTCTTTATATGAAAAGACAAGAGCAGCAAATATTACTATTTTAGCCCTTAATCAGCAAGGATTAAAAGAGTTATTTGAATTAGTGACTTTTGCACTAACTGATAATTTTTATAAAGAACCTAAACTTTTTTATGAAGATTTACCTAGAAGCAAAAATTTATTAATTGGTTCATCCGGAATACAAGGAGATTTAATCGATTCATTACTTTATTCTTCAAAGGATAAAATTGATTATTACATCGACCTATTTGATTATATTGAAATACCAGCACCACAAAATTTAAAACATAAAGTTGGTTATGGTGAATTTACCGAAGAAGAAATTCAAAGACTACTAAAATATTTAGTTTTAAGGTCAAAACAAAAACAAAAAATGGTAGTTGCAATTGGTGATGTTAGATATGAATCTAAAAAAGACTTGTCGGTTTATTCTATTTTAGTTAATTCTAAAGGTATAGGTGGAGTTTCTCATTATCTATACAATTACGATAGAGATGTTAAATTACAACTTCCTTATAATGATTTTTTAACAACTGATGAAATGATTCAAGAATTTAAATTTCTAAATGATATTAAACTAATTGAAGAGATAGTGATTGATAATCCAAATAAAATTGCTGATTTAGTTGAAGAAATTGAAGTTATTAAAAAAGATTTATATACACCAAAATTTGATGATTCAACAATCAAATTACCTGAATTAGTATACAAAACTGCTCATGAGATATATGGTGAGAAATTGCCTGAAATAGTTGAAAAAAGAATAAAGAAAGAAATTGAACCTATTCTTAAATATGGTTTTGACGTTGTTTATTGAATTTCTCATATTTTAGTTAAAAAATCTTTGGATAATGGTTATTTAGTTGGTTCGCGTGGATCTGTTGGTTCTTCACTAGTTGCTACTTTGAGTGGAATAACAGAAATTAACCCTCTAGAACCGCATTATATTTGTGAAAATTGCAAGCATTTTGAAATTGCTAATGTTCCTGGTATTACTTCAGGGTTTGATCTAGAAGCTAAAAATTGTCCAAATTGCAGTATCTCTATGAAAAGAGATGGGCAGTCAATTCCTTTCGAAACTTTCTTAGGTTTTAATGCTGACAAAGTTCCTGACATCGACTTAAACTTCTCTGGCGATTATCAACCTGTTATTCATGATGAAGTTAAGAGACTTTTTGGAGATGGACATACATTTAGAGCAGGTACTATATCAACAATAGCTGAAAAAACCGCTTATGGTTATATTAAAGCAGTTAATGAAGAACAAAAATTAAACTATTCTCCTTTATTTATTGAATTTCTTTCTAAGAAACTTGAAGGTGTTAAAAAAACTACAGGTCAACATCCAGGTGGGATTATCATTATTCCTAAAGAATTTAGCGTAGAAGATTTTACCCCTGTAAACTACCCAGCTAATGATATGAGTAGTACTTGAAAAACGACACACTTTGAATATCGTGCTATACATGATAATGTGTTAAAATTAGATATTCTAGGTCATGTTGATCCGATGGCTATTAAAATGTTGGAGAGATTAACTGGTTTAAATGTTAAAAAAGATATACCGGTAAAGGATGAAAATGTTATAGGTATTTTCTCAAATACCAAATCATTAGGAATTAAACCAGAAGATATTGGTGGTGAACCTACTGGTGCTTTAGGAATACCAGAATTTGGTACAGGTTTTGTTAGACAGATGTTAAGTAAAGCAAACCCAAGCAGCTTTGCTGATTTAGTATCTCTATCAGGTCTTAGTCATGGTACAAACGTATGATTAAATAATGCACATGATTTAATAGTTAATGAAGGGCTAACTCTTAAAGACGTCATTTGTTGTAGAGATGACATTATGATTTATTTAATGTCTAAAGGAATTGAACCATCTTTATCTTTCAAAGTTATGGAACAAGTTCGTAAAGGTAAAAGCATAACTGCTGAGCAAGAAAAAGAATTGTTAAGCAAAAATGTTGAAACTTGATATATAGAAAGTATGAAAAAAATTGAATATATGTTCCCTAAGGCTCATGCAACTGCATATGTTTTAATGGCTTGAAGAATTGCGTGGTTTAAGGTTTATTATCCATTGGAATTTTATGCAACATTCTTTACAACACGTTGTGAAGCTTTTGATTTAGTCACGATGATGAATGACTATGGAGCAAATAAAATTAACAATAAAATTACCGAAATAAATTCAAAAGATAAAAAAGATAGAAGTACAAAAGAACAAAATTTAATTCCTACACTTGAATTAGCCAGAGAGATGTATAGTAGAGGTTATAAAATAAGTAATATAAATATTTATAAGTCTCTTGAAATTGAATGAGTAGTTGATAAGGAAAACAAAGCATTAATTCCACCATTTAGTGTAATTGACGGACTTGGATATAACGTTGCTCATACGATAATAAATGCTAGAAATGAAAGACCATTTCTTTCAGTTGAAGATTTTAAAAGACGTACTTCTGTTAATCAAACTCAATTCAAAGATATGCAGGAATTAGGAATTTTTGATGAGTTGGATGAAACTGACCAAATGAGATTGTTTTAACAAAAAATTATTTTTAGTATAATATCCTAGATATTATTAAGGAGACATACAAATGTTAAATACAAAAGAACTCAAACAAACAAGAACAATCTCTCTTGTTCTAATCATTTTAGCAGTAATTTCATTCCTTGTTGTTATTTTAGGATGAATTTTACCTATATTACGGATTGCTTCATGAATATTTTCAATTGTTAATTTAGTTTTAATGATTGTTGCTGCAATAAAATCAAGCAAAATCGATAGAGTGTCAATGATTTTAATTATTGTTGGAATTTTTATCAGTATTGTGGGAATTATTGGATTAATTTTATTGATTTTAAAAATTAACAAACTTTTAAGTGAAAATGAAACAAGCGAACACGTACAAATCACCGAATAATATTAATAATAAAGGTTGGAGTTAAATCTAACTTTTATTTTTATACAAAAAACCGACAAAATTAATGTCGGTCTTGTTTAATAAGATATTTTTCCTAAAATAACCTCTTCGAATGCTCCTGTTGAGCTAGTTAGATTACCACTTTGTTTTGTATATGTAAGGTAACCTAATAAAGCAAACTGAGCAGCCTCTTTTGAATCACTAGTAATACCTAGTTTTCCAAAATCGTATACTTTTATTGGTTTCAATAATTTTTGTAAAGTTTTAACTATAAATGGATTATTCGCTCCACCGCCACATACATAAACTTCATATTTTTTATCATCTTTAATAATAAATTTATTATATGAATCAGCAATTATATATGCTGTAAAAAAAGTAATTGTAGTGATAATATCTTTAGGAGAAACATAATTGAATTTATCTATAATTTGTTTGAAGTATATGTCACTATATTTTTCTCTTCCAGTGGATTTGGGTGGTTTTTGCTCATAGTAAGGATCATTTTTTAAGAATTCAAGAAGCTCTTTATTCACCTTACCACTAAGAGCTATTTTAGCATCCTTGTCATAGTCTTGATTATAAAAGTATTTCATACATTTATCAATTAGAACATTTCCTGGACCGTTATCAAATGCAAGCGGATGATCGCCAATAACTGATACATTACTCATTCCGCCAATATTTTGAAATAATCTAATTTTATTTTTATCTTTATACAAGATTTGATCAAGTTTAGGAACTAAAGGAGCTCCTTGACCTCCAACTGCAATATCTGCAGGACGAAAATCTCCAATAGTAGTAATTTTAGTTTTTTTAGCGATTACACTAATATCACCCAATTGTAAGGTTGATTTCACTTCTGTGTCATTTGGGTCTATTAAATGATAAATTGTTTGTCCATGACTTGAGATAAATTTAATTTCTTCCTTATTTAATTTGTTCTCTTTAATGAATTTATTAACTTCGTTTGCGTAAAAATTTGCTATTTCAAAATTTAATGAACATAAAAATCTGCTGGTGATATTTTGTTCAAATGACTTCATTATTTTATTTTTTAACTGTGATGGAATAGGAACCATTTTGAAGTTTAATAAATTCATTTTTATTTTTTTACCATCGCTAATTTCAACATGAGCAATATCGAGTGCATCAACACTTGTGCCACACATTAAACCGATAGCTTGAATTTTATTTTTCAAATGTAAACCTTTCAAGAGGTTTTAAATAATCTAATAAGATCAACTCTTCATCTACTATTTTACCTACAACACTTTTACCGCTGTCGATATTTTTTTGTTCCTGTAAAATAATTTGTAATTCACCTTTATATTGACCGTAGTTGTTATTGCAAATTACAACATCACCTTTTGTGAGTACCTCTGGTGTATTATGGGCAGGAAAATCTTCAGATTTATATTTAACTCTTGATTGGGTTGATCTAACACTATATGAATTTGTGTCTCCGCGTCTAAAATGTGGATTATTAAATAAAATAGTATTTTCTATTTCTGAATTATTTATTAACGAGTCTCTTTCAAGTCTAAAACTAATGATTGGATTTTGGTGAACTTTTGCAAGAAGTTTTAATTCTTCTTCACTGGCAAAAGAATTACCAATAATTGTGTCATCAATTAAACCTGTAGCTCTATAAAACTTATATTGCGAATCAATTCTCATGTTTCTAAGTAACTCAAGTGATACTAGTCCATGTGATAACACTCATGGACCAACTTTTGCTGAATGAGAAGTAATAAATGCTGCAGTTTTAATATTATTTTCCTTGAATTTTTGGGTAATTTTGTTAAAGAATTCTAATGAAAGACCTGTGTACGCTTGAGGATAGAAATTATGTGATGCAATCAGCATCTCTTTGTTAGGATTGTATGAAAGGATATTATCAAAGTATTTGTTATCATTTGAAATATTAATTTCTATCATTAAATTTTGCGGATTATATGTCATGTCCGCTTCTTTTTTACCGTCAAAGCCCATATCTAAACGAATTCCATCAGCGTTAAGTTTGCTAAAGAATGTTAGATCATCATAAGATGCACCAAATTGTTCAAAAACTCTTGGATTTACATCCAGGATTATGATAAAGCCAAGTTTGTGTGCATATTCATTAATTTCACTAAAGATTTTTATGGTTTCCTCTTTATCTGTTGTAGCAGAAAGAAGACATGAAAAAACTCTTTTAAATCCATATTTATGAGCTAATTCAAGGTATTTGAATATATCATTTTTATCTTGTTTTTCAGGATAAATTGAAATTCCAAGCATTATTTTTTTCCTTTCCTTTCTTTTGTGTCATATTTGGTTCAACCCGCTGCTTTTTTAGCTTTATCAATACGTAATTTTCTTCAGATATCTCAACGATTTAAGAAAACACATACACTAAAACCCATAAATAAACAAGTAGGAAAACCAGCACTATACAAGATGATTTCGCCATTGACATTTTCGATAATCATTGGTGTTGCAATTAATAGTAAAACTATAAATGGAAGTGGAACAATAATTCAAGAAGAAATTTTTTTAATTCATTTTAGTTCTCAAGTGTAGAAACCAATAAAGTAACCAATAATAGCAGTTAACATTAAGGTTATTGTAAATCAAAATTCACTCATTTTTAAGCTTTTACTTTATTTTTTCTTTTGAATATACTTCTTGAATTAATTTCTTTTCTTACTTGTTCACGAATTAATTCTTCATTATATTCAACATTATCTTTTTTAGCTTGTTCAATTCTTTCTTGAGTTTCTTGTTCAATTTCTTCTCTAACCATTTTTCTATCATATGCTTTAGCAAATGGGAATCATATTAATGCACTAACGAA
This sequence comes from Mycoplasmopsis anatis, assembly GCF_900660655.1. Classification (NCBI taxonomy): domain Bacteria; kingdom Bacillati; phylum Mycoplasmatota; order Mycoplasmoidales; family Metamycoplasmataceae; genus Mycoplasmopsis; species Mycoplasmopsis anatis. The sequence goes on from NZ_LR215035.1 coordinate 91,068, forward strand.
CATTAAGAAGAATGTAAATACACAAGCTTGTCAACTAAGCCCAGTTGCCAATAGCGCTCCCACTGGTGTAGGAAGAGTTCAACCTGCTGTTTGTGTTGCAACAGGGATAATATTAAGTTGCATGCAAACAAAGGTTATTGTTCCTAAAGCGATAGGTGAAAGAATTGCTGGTAAAGCTAAATATGGGTTAAGAACTAATGGATATCCAAAGATAATTGGTTCATTAATATTGCAAATACCTGGGATGATTGATGGGTATGTAATAGCTCTTATATATTTAGATTTAGCAAATAACAACATTACTAAAATTAAACCAAATGTAGCTCCATCTCCACCAATTCATACGAATCATTGATAGAATGGTTCGGTAATAATTATTCCACCATCTTTTGCAAATAATTGAGTAACTTTTAATGTTGTAAGTAATTGAGTGTTTTGTCCAATTGCAACTAATCAGAATGGTCTAGCTAGTGCACCAACAACAGATACACCGTGAATTCCAGCGATTCAAAGAATCATAATTAGTAATACAACTAAAACAAATCCTAGATAGTTATTTCCTGCAAATAATCCTTGTAAAGGAGCTAGAATGTAGTTTGCATATGAGTGAATGTTAAATTCCAAGAAGTTGAAAACAACTAAACAAGGAATCATAACAAAAATCATTGGTATTAAAGCGTTAAATGGTTTTGCAACAACTGCTGGAACGCTTTTTGGCAGTCTAATCATAATGTTGTATTTAGTACAAATTCTGAAGATTTCGACTGAAAAAATTGAAATTAAGATTCCTCCAAAAACTGTAGCACTACCAAATGATGCTGTTGTAAATTGTGGGTTTCCTATAGTTTTGTATGTAGGTCCTGTAATACTAATAAGATAAGCAATTAAAGTCATTAAAATTGCTTGTTGTTCATCTAATTTGTATGTTTTAGCTAGGGAACGTGAAATACCCATAACTGCAAAAAGTCCAAGCATTGGATAAGTTAGACGATATGGAAGCATAAGTAAATATGCTCACTTACCACCTGCTTTTTGCATTAAGATATCTATACCTAATGTAGCGGTTGCTCCAATAGGGAAGAAAAAGATAATCATGAATGTAGAACCAATTAGAAGAATAGGAATGATTGAAATCATACCATTTCTAATTGCATTAATGTATCTGTTTTCACCAATTTTAGCCATGATTGGCATAAAAATACGTTCGATAGATTTAAGAAGATTTGTGTAAACTAGGACACAAAAAGTTGACAAATAAATGTCAACTTTTTTTATTGGAGGAAATATGGGAAAACATTTATCTTCCAATCATTGATTCGAACTCATCAATGATTGGAATAATGGATTATCTAGAAAGATAATCCTTGAAAAATATATTAATTTTTCTGGGCACTGAAAGTTAAAAGCCAACGGGATAAGAACTTTTTTTAGAACATTAAAATATAGAGCAAAAGTTTATAATAAAGGTATGGAATACATTTTAACAAGCAAAAAACATCCTAGTGAGATGAAGAAACGTGGAAGACCCAGAAAAGAAAATAAAGATCAAGAAATTGATTGAAGTGATTTTAAGAGAGAAGAATTGATAGAAATTGCTAAAAGATATGTTGAGATAACTAAAGACATGCCTAAAAGAGAAAAAACAAAAGAATCAAAAGCATTAACTGAAACATCAATTACTAAAATTTCTAAATTATTGAAGATTTCAAGACAATCTATTTATAATACAAGAAAAAGAGATTGTTCAACTAAAAAATGAAATTCTACAATACCTGAAAAATATAGAGAAGAGATTTTAGAAGCTAGAAGAAAACATAAAAATGCAGGCAGAACTAAATTATCAAAAATCATGCAAAATGACTTTAATATAGTATTAAATGAAAGAACTTTAGGGAGATTTCTTAGCAAAAACAACTTAAATTCAGAAATAAGAAAACGTAGAAGAACAAAAGAAATAAAAGATATTAATTACATAGGAGAAGACTTAGTTAAAAGAGATTATAACGATTCTCAAAATCTCAATATTAAGTGTACTGATATAACATACTTACCTGCTACAAAAGATGCAATCCAAAACCACGTTTATCTTTCTGTGATTATTGATCATAGATCTAAATTAGTTGAATCATTTCAACTATCTTTTTACAATGATCTTGACTTAGTTATGGATAATTTAAATAAAAATAATTTCAATAATAAAACTTTTATAGTTCATTCGGACCATGGATTTCAATATACAAACGAAAGATTTATAGATAAAGTCAAATCATTGAATGGAAGAACTTCATACTCAAGAATTGGTAATAGTCTGGATAATAGAGAAGCAGAATATTGGTTCTCGGTGTTGAAAACTGAATTCATTAGAGATTTGAATGTAAGAAATTTAACGTTAAAAATGTTAAATGATGAAATAAAAAAATTCATAAATTATTATAATAATGAAAGAATACAATCAAATTTAAATTGAAAAACACCAAAGCAATTTGCAATGATGTCTTAAAATATTTTTTTGTCAACTTTCGTTGTCCTAGTTTAGTGACTTTTGAGTTTTTTATTTTCTCTTTTTCATTATTCCTCCATTAATCTTTTAATATTTGTTAATAATTTATTAGCTCCAAGCGGAGTATACTCAGCCATTTGGATTTGATAAATTAATTTATTTTTGCTTTTAGCGAATTGCTCTACTTGATCGTATCTATATTTCACTTGTGGAGCTACTAAAACAATGTCAAAATCATTTTGATATTCATCCATTTCAGGTAGTCCAATTGCATTAGCACTAAAATTATTTATTTGAAGATTTTTTGCCTCTTTTTCAAGTGAATTTATTAGTATTTGTGTACTCATTCCACCTGAACATATTAATAAAACTTTCATTATTTTACTTCCTCTTTTTTAGATTTTTTAAGTACTATTAATAAAATTAGAAGTACTGCTACAAAAGCGAAGTAAACGAATACAACTGATAAAATGATATATTTAATTTTATCGTTATTAGCTGTTAAAACACTTAGCTGGCTATCAACTAAAGGTTTACCATTTTGTAGTAGATCATATACTAAACTTGGTTCAAAAGCCTTATAGCTTATAGCACTAAAGATTGCTGTAATAACTGCAAGAACAGTTAAAAAGATTACTAAAATAGATAAAATATTATCTTTTTTTGATACAGTAACGTTATCTTTTTTGTTTTTAATTAAGGCTTTAAGAACATAATAAAGAGCTAAAGCAGCAAAAAGAATCATGATAATTACTGTAACATTCATATTCATATCACCATATTTGTGTGCTTGAATTGCAAAATCAGTTTTTCCCGATTGAATAATTTTAGGAATAAAAGATAATGTCCCAGTTATAGAAAATATCACACTTAATAATGAAAGCACGAATGGACGGATCATTTTCCCTTTTAACATGTTTTTCCTTTCTATTTACTATTTAATTTTCTAAATATTTTTATTGTTTTTTCAGCACTTATTAATGCACTTTCAGCTTGCATGAATTGATCCTCTGCATGAATTAATAATAAAGGTATATTATTAATTTGTTTATTAGCTTCAGCTGTTAGTAATTCTGCATGTGAGCTGTGTACATTTTGTAATAATTGCTTTCCTTCTTTTATTTTTTGTTCTGCTAGTTCAAAATTGGATTCAATTGCAGCGTCTAACGCTTCCAAGAATAGAGCTTTTGCTCCACCACTATTCGCAATTAGTTCAAAGGCAATTAATTCTACATTTATTTCTTTATCCATAAATTTTTTCATATTCCTTTTTAGCTTGTTCATAATTTCAGTTATTTTCAATCATTAAAATTGATATTTTTACGTTGTTTGCAACCTTGAAAATTTCCTCAACAAAATCACGAGGTTTTTTTGTTATTTGCATAATCATGTTTATACATCTTTCACGTAACTTTTGATTTGAAGGAACTACGTTAATCATAAAGTTTTCTTCAACATATCCCAGTTTAATCATTACTGATGATGAAATTATGTTGCATACTAATTTTTGAGAAGTACCAGCTTTTAATCTAGTTGAACCAGTTATAGTTTCTGCTCCAGTTTCGATTTCAACAGCAACATCTACTAATTTAGAAGTTGGTGAATTAATACTGTTACATACAAATGCTGTTTTGGCTCCAATTTTTTTAGCATACTCTAGCCCAGAAACAACATATGGTGTTCTTCCTGAAGCTGTTAAACCGATTAAAATATCGTTCTGTGTTAAATTTATATTTTGTAAGTCTTTTATCGCTTGTTCAGTATCATCTTCTGAGCCTTCTTGAGGTGTGATAATTGCGTCCATTCCACCAGCAATTATTCCTATAACTTTATTTTTAACCCCAAAAGTTGGATATATTTCAGAAGCATCAAGAATACCAATTCTTCCACTAGTACCAGCTCCAATGTAAATAATTCTTCCATCGTGCTCCTTAAGCTGTTTATAAGCAATTTCAATTATTTGAGAAATTTGTTCTTTATTTTTAAGTACAAGTGGGGGTACAAGCGAATCTTCGTAATTAAATTTTTCTACAATCTCAATAGTAGAAACTTTCGATAAATTTGTGGTTCTTTGATTCCTTTGTTCTGTATCAAGTTTAGAAATTTCATTCACCTCAAATTCCTCCGATTCTACACAGCTCTATAAATTAGAATTCCAGGTACTTTTGCTGGATCATAATAGACTGTTTTACCTTGTGCATTACTTTCTTTAGAGTTGATATTTCTATCTTGTAGGTATTCTACAAGTGGTGTATCAACAACTTTCATGTTTTTAGAACTTGATGAAGCATTTCTATAGTATGCTTTTTTGAATGTTTGACCATTTTGATCAACTTCATCCTTAAACACTAATAAACCACAGTGTGTTACATCTAATCAATCATTAAGTGATGAAGGAGCAGCTAATGTAATGATGTCTCCTTCCTTAAAGTGTTCATAAAGTAATGCATCTGTAACACTATTGTAGTTAATATAACTTATTTCTCTTTCTTCACTTCCAGCACCCGCAAGAACTTCTTTACCTGTTGATGCTTTAATATTTCTATTAAATCTTAGTGTAGTAACTTTATCTGCACCTATAACATTTTTATCAATGACATTAGTCATTTGTAGTCCTGTTGGTGAGAATTTTTCACTAGCTCAGTCTGTGAAAAAGTGTTTTCTAGTATTGTAACTTACCTTTCCACCGACATATCTAGTATTAACTAAATTTTTAATAAACTCATCTTCTGTAGTTGAATTTACTAGTGCATAAATATAATCTAAATATGTAAAACAATCTAGATTATCAAGATCAACAACTAGAATTTCTGCTGTATCTGGTGAACCGATCAATCTTTCAGCGGTATATTTCACGTTCATGAACTCATTAGAAACCTTTACTAATAATTCATTCTTTGAAATATTTTCTTTTTTTCATTCTGTTATTTTACTTAATACTTCTTTAACCTTATTCATTGTAGATGGATAAGTTAAGATTGCATAATCGTTTTCACTAAGATATTTTGAATAACCATTTACTAATTCAAATGATGCTCTAGCTTTAACACTTTGAATGAATTTGTCAAATTCATCAATTTTTGTTTTAAGATCAGCGTTATTTTCATAACTTTTATGTTCAGCGATTGCAGCATTTACTAGATTTAGAAGCTCTTTTGCTTTTGCTATTTCTGCTCTAGATTCTTTAAGTAAATGTGCTCTTTTTCCACCACCTAAACTTTCTTTATTGAATTTTTCAATGTCATCAATTTTAGCCTTTAATTCGTTTGAATAAGCTATTGATACATTTATTTCTTTGTTAGAATTTTCAATATTTTTTACTTGTTCAGATTTTTGGACGCATGATACTAATGGTAAAGTTGTTAGTATTGTAGAAGCTCCAAAAATTAAAGTGGTAATTTTTTTGTTTAACTTCATTAAACCTCCCTATCTCTACAACTAAATTTTAATATTTAATAGCATGAAATTAAAAATATTTTTACAAATCTTTTAATTATGTTAAAATATTTTGAAATTTATCTAAAAAAGCAATTTTGGTTATCTTTTGTAGTAGAAAATCGATTTTTTATACAAAATCAAAATTTATGGAAATATGTTTTTCCGTAAAATAGAAAAGTCATGCGACCATTATCGCATGACCGTTTTTATTTATTGGGTCTTTTAGTAAAATAATAGTGTCCAAAAATACGAAAGGACCCAATATGATTATAGCAAATATTAAAAATTCTCTTGAAAAAGTTGTGTGTATAAAAAATAAACAAAAACACCTCACAAATACTCATTATTTGATAAAGAATTCTGATGATGAAATTAGACTATTACATTCAAAAGTTATAAAAACTAGACTATTGAAAGAAAATCAAATGAGCATCCTTCATTTTAATGAATGTCTAAGATTAATCAAAGAAAATAAAACCGTCTCTCAAGTTTCAAGTATTGTCGGATTTCAAACAAAAACTATTAAAAAACTATTAAAAATTTCTACAACAAATAAAGGCGATTTTGTTAAGAAATTTAAGAAAGTTTGTCGCAACTGCGACAATTATATTAACTATGTTAATTACATAGATTTTAATTTATTAGCTGAGCATTTGATATTTTATAAATCAAAAAGAACTAGGCTTCATTCAAAAACTATTCAAAACAAATGAAAAAATTTTGTTAGATTTTGAAATGATGAGGTCAACTATTTTAGAAAAAATAGATTTAGTAAGGACTTTACAAAAAGAGCTATAAAAGTTTCTGCTAAAGCGATCGTTAATAAATTTAAGAAACTGTATCCTAACAGTTCTTGTCCTACTGCAAGCACTGTATATAAGTGCTTAAAGTCAAATGAGTTTTCTTTATCTATAGATATTTTGCAATTTCTTTCGGTAGGAAAATACAAAAAAAGAATTAAAAAAACTCAAAAAAGTTCTCTTAAAAATGCTATTCCGATTCATCAAAGACCTGAGGAAGCTAACAATAGAACTACAGAAGGCCATTACGAACTTGATACAGTTATTGGTAAACGTGAGGACAAGTATTGTTTAGTTACTGTTTTAGATAGAAAATCTAGAAAACTTTATTCAGTTAGATCACTAAAGACTTCTCTAGCAGTAAAGAAATCGCTAATTAAAATTATCGAAAATAACAAATTGAGAATCAAAACTTTAACGATTGACAATGGCTCCGAGAACGTGTTGTTGCACGAGGTTATTAATCAAAACAATTTATACAAATGTGACGCATACTGCTCATATCAAAAAGGTTCTATTGAGAACATTCACAGACATATCAGAAGATATATTGCTAAAGGAATTTCTATGGATAAATTTTCCGATGAACAAATTCAAATAATGATCAATAGAATTAACGAATATTTATCACTTATCTCAAAATAATATTAAAAAAATTTAAAAATCGGTCATGACCGATTCTTTTGATGTGCTTTTTTAATTAAAAAATCAATATAATTATAAATATTGAAGCACTATCGTACTTCAAGCTCTTTAAATAAAAATAATGGTCGCATGACTTTTCCACTTTATAGAATTAAAAACATTCATTAATAATTTTGATGAATTAGAATATTTTGTTAAAATCAATTTATATAATTGCTTTAAATTTATTTGTGAAAATAAAAATATAAATGATATTAAAAATGAAATTGTTGAATATGTCAATTCACACAATAAATTAATATCCAAACAAATCAATTGTATTAATCTTGATAAAATCACAGTGCCTTTTGATAATTTATTTTTATTCTCTTTGTATAGTATTCATAATTGCTTTAAAAAACAAGTAATATTTGAATACCTAAACAATATTAACGAAAATAAACTTGATAAAGAAATTGTTGATATTTTAATAAATTATTTTCGCAATTATGAATTAGAATTTATAATATATGAAACACAAAATGAAATAAACAATGAATTAATAAAACCATTATTTAAAAAATCAAAAAGTTCATTTAAGCTCAATTTTGGTGTGTTTTCTAATATGTTTAATAAAAAAATTTCAACGCATCGATTAAAAAGTATGCTAGAAATTGAAAAATATGTACTGGAAAACAAGAATAAATCATATTTATTAAGTATGGAAAACAATACAAAAGAAATATATAAAATTGTACAAAATCATTCTTTTGTGTCACATTTTTTATCTCCAAACACTATTAAAAATGCTAAGAAATATTTATTGAGTAAAAATTACTGAATGAACATTTTTAAAATTTTAATTGATTCATTACCTTTTGATATACCTGAAGATGATAAGGAAATAAGTATTAAATATGATGAGAGTAATTTTAAAATAGTTGAAATTTCATCAAAAATAATAAATTTTAGTGGTTCAATTCAAAAATCCATAGAAAATTTAATTTCAAATAAAAATATTAATTCAAAAGGTATCGATATACAAAAAACTTTAGAAATTTTTGTTTTAGATAATATTATTGATATAGGTAATTTTATTAAAATATATAAATTTAATAATAGTAAATTGGTTAATTGTTCATATAAAGTTTTAGATAAAATAAAAATATTAAATAATAAATTTGAATCTGAGGTTAATTTAGAAATTACTAATAAAAAAATAACTAACAAATTAGAAGAAATAAATTGACTTTCAACAACTAAATTAAATTTTTTAGAGCACTCATTAATCGTCGGAAATAAGAATGACATTGATATATTCTCGACAGCTAGGTCAGTTAGAACCTTTATTGAATTAGTTTCCAAAATGTTTATTATTGATCAAATTTTTAAGTGTTATAAAGAAGGTATTAATAATAAATATCCTAAGAGGATTGAAGAAGTTTCTAAAATTTTAGATGTGGATTTATCCATTCGTTTACTTGAATTTTCTATAAACACTAACCATAAAAACTTAGAAAATGTTAGAGAAAAAATAGATGCAAATAAACGATCATTAGAAATATTACATTTAAAATATCATTTATTTAAGTTTGATAGAAAATTTCACTTTCCTGAATTTAGATTTAGTTTTACTGAAGAAGTATATGAAAACTTTATAAAAAAGTTAGTAAAAATATTTGATAATGAAATACTAAATATTTTTGCTCACTCTTTTCATTGACTTCATAATAGTGTTGAAATTGATGAATTAACAGATGAATTTATTAATGGATTAAAAAATCTCATAAATTTATTAAAAAGCGATTTGTATAATGATTTTATATATCAATTAAACTCTATATATGAATTTGTATCAAATAAAGACAATTCTTTAGAAAAGTTTTTTAACACAAAAAAATAAGTAATTCATTGAGATAATAAATTTTTTATTATATAAAGCACAAAAATAGAATGAATTTAATCGTCTAAAAAGCTTAACATTCACCTAAAAATATAACATAATTGGGAGAATGGAACTTTTAATTATGATTTTGGAATCACAAAAGTAAAATTCTTCAATAACTCCTATTAAAACATGAGTTTTATTTTTTATTATTATTTAATTGAGACAAATAAAAACACCCAAATGGTGTTAATATTAGTTAGTTTTGTATTGCTTACGTAAAATTGGTAGCATATTTTCTCATTTTAGTTCATTTTCAGGGTCTGTTGAATAATGAGTAGGTAAGGCAACGTAATTATGCACATAATTACCATTCTCATCTTTATTTAGGTATTTAATGATAGTTGTGATGTATGAAGTGTAATCAAGTCTAAATTTTCTTCTGCTTCCAGCATCACGGTCTAAGAAGATTTCGTTAAGATTAAGTTCACCTATGAAATTTGGGTTAGTTTCACTATAATCAGCAAAAGTTAAATCTACACTAACTCATTTATTATCAACAAATACTTCATTTCAAGCATGCTCACCTGAAGCTACTAAAGAATTTGGATCACCATAATAACTTCCACCAACTATTCTTACTGGAATATTAAGTAGTGAAAGCGACATACTAAGATTTTGACTGTATCCATAGCATTGAAGCGTTCTATCAATTTCAAAAAGGGAAGACGGATTATAAAAATCATTACCGTCTGTATTGAAAGGATATTCAAAATTATTATACATATAATTTACGTTAGATGTTATAAAGAAAGACAACGCTTTAATAATTTGTTTAGTGTTTCAATTTTTAGAGATATATTTAGGTAAAAAGGTAATTCAGTTTTGCAGTCATTGTTTCATTTGATTTTTTACTACTTCCTTATCTTCTCTTATTGAATAATCAGCATCATTATTATCATTTAATTTCGATGGTTTAGGGTAATCGAAATTCTTTTCTGCTATTTTTAAAATACCTGTAGCTTTAATTTTTAAGGTTCCAATAGGATTTTGTTCAAAGATAGAAAAATAATTAGGTTGTTCAGTTAATAATTCATAGTATAAGGTTGGTCTAGATACTTCAATTGTTCTCCTTGGTTTTAAAGTATATTTTTTATATAAATCAAAATCTAGTTTTGGTGTCATTGGATTCAAAATAAAATCAATTATAGAGTCTCTATTATTTGGTTGAAAATTATTCATACCATATATTTCAGATAATTTATTGAATTGCTTTTCTAATTCAAATTCAGCTTTATTAACATCATATTTTGGAAAGTGATATTTTCAGTTATTTACATTAATATTAAAATTTTCGTAATCTTTAAAAGTTTCAGCAATATAGCTATCACTAAAATCTTTATAGTGATTAAACATTTTAACATTTGCTAGATTAATTGATTCGATTTTAGGATCATCATTAATGACTCACAGCCATTCATCATAACTTTTCAATCAACTAAATATATAATCAATGTTTAACGATAAATCATTTTCTAGTAAATATGGTAGACGTCATTCTATATTTTCTTCATTTCCTGGATTTAGTGTATAGCGTTTATCTTTAGTGATAAATCATTGACGTCTATGGTTTTGGTTATTGTCTAGATTGTTTTTAAAATAATTTAATCTATCTACTACCAATGGAAAATAGTCTACTTGATTAAAATAATCTATGTATTTTTGGATTTGTTGTTTAGTGATTTCATTTTTAAAAGTATTAATACTTTTGTAATTAATATATAAATTATTGTCTATAAAGTCATAAAAAGTTGTTAAATCTGGGTTATAAAAAGTTTTAGTTGACTAAGTTGAGATTTAAATTTACTTATAAGGTTATTGATTTCATTGATTTTGTTCTTTAATTTTATATATTCATAATATAAACTACCAATATTCCCATTATCATTAAAATCTTTTAATATTTTGTTAGTTGTAGTTGAAATAACATTTGCAATGTTAGTATTTAGATTAATTTCTTTAATAAAGTCTTCAGATAAATGTTTTTTGATTGATTGTTCAATTGTTGCATAAATATGCTTTGATTTATCAAAAAGATCATTTAATTTATTAGTATCAAAAGAATTTGTTTGGTTAATTATAAAAGTAAATAAGTCAAAATATGAGTCATCATTAATAATGTCTCTTGGAATTTTGTTGCTTATTAATTGATTATTTATTTCAAAAATATATTTATATTTATTATTTATATTTCTTAATGTAATATCATCAGTAGTAATATCTATTATTTTTTTAATTTCAGTAGGAATAAATTCATACTCTGCAAATTTATTTAATCGATTTTCTTGTCTTTGAGATTTTGATAAAGTAAGTGTAAAAACAGTCGCACCTGAAGCAATTGAAGCTGTTGAAAGTAAAAAAAGTATTAAATATAAAAATTTACTTATTTTATTTTTACGATTTTGCCTTGCTAGAATAAAAAAGAAGTTATGTATCTGATCAAAAACTTGAATTTCATTTAAATCACTTTTTTTATCTTTAATAAAGTTTTTGATATCTTTAATCAATGAGATTTTATTTTTATTTATATATTTATATAATTTATTTATATTAACACTAGTTTTTTTAAAAAATAGATTATTAATGTTAATTTTACTTTGAATTACTCAAAAGTAAAACTCCATCAAATTATTTATTTCAAAATTTATTAAATAATTATTTATAGTCTCTATTAATATATTTTTATTGATTTCTGTAAAGATATTTATAGATTTATTATCAATTGTTTTGTAGGGGTATGTAATTTTGAAAAAATCTATAGTTTCTCTAGGTAAAATATTGATTGTTAATTTTGTGTTATGTTCAGAAAACACTATTTCAACTTCTAAAGATTTGTTGAGAGTATTGGATTTATAGTTTGTTTTTAAAGAGGTATTTAAATAATCAGTATTAATTAATTTTATTACTTTGTTTAATTCGTTTAAGATATTTTCAACTTGATAAATGTCAGTATCATAATACATTTTAAGTTCATTAAATGAATAGTTTTTCATGAAGCAATTATCATCTATAAACTGATGATCTATTGTTAAATATTTCAAATTTTCAGACTTATAAACTTCAGAAATTAAGGTATCTAAAAATAATCTCTTAATAGCTTCTTCACTGCTAAGTTTATTCATTGTAGATATTTGACTAATATTAATTAGCGATTTTTCCATTTTGCCTCCAATTTAATTATATTATTTTATAAAAAAAGAAACTGGGATTATACATAATATTGTAAATCTCAGTTTCTAAAATTATTCTCATTCTAAATCTAATAATACAACTGAACCTAAGTCTTCTAAAGGTTTTAACATAGAATCAACTTGTACTATTTTTTTACCAGCTCCGGTTTGACCTGCAACATCTAATTCTAAATTATATCTAAGCTTAATTCGTCATGTCGATGAATCGGTTTGTAAGAATTGAATAAGTCGATCTTTTACAATACCATTTCAATACGCTTCTTCAACAATCCCTGGTATAGTTTGGGTTGATGATCCACTATAATTTGAGAAATAGTTATATCCAGTACTTACAGTACTTGAAGATTTGGCTTCATATTTTACTTTCAAAATATTAATTTTTGGAGAGGAAAATGGAATTGATAACTGTCCAAATCAACCTTTTTCAGTTTTTTTAAATTGAATTGTTTCAAGACGAGAATTTACTATAACATGTGCAGTTAAACTTGTTGCTGAAGAAGGAATACCTGAGAATATCTCTTGTATTGGTGCAAGTTCTTCAGGACTGTTATCATACAATCAATGAGTTAATCTGTTTATTGGGGATTGACCTGGATTATATGTTGAATAAGGATCCATTTCATAATAGATAGGTTCTAAGCTTTCATTATCAAATCAATTTTCGAAATTACGGTATGAATGATTTTGTAAGTTTTGATTAATTCATTTTTTTGCTTCTGTTGGATCATGTAATAAGGTTGATGGTTGCTGTCTGTAACCAACGAAATCATAAATTACTAGTTTTTTATTCTTTTTAGTATTTTTGGATTGAATGTTGTTTAATTTTTTTAATGCTGTTTGAAGTTTATTTTGGAGTTCTTCAATTATTTGATCCTTAGCTAGGTTATCTGCTTTTACTCTAGATAATTCACTAGTTAATCTAGTTTTTTCACTTTCTAAAGTTCTTTTTTCGGATTCTAGTGTTGAAATTTGTGAATTTAATCTTTGAATTTCTTCAGAGTTGGAACTAGAACTTATTAATTCTTGAATACGTCTTTCTTTTTCTGCAACTAATTGACTTTGTCTTCTAGTTTCTGCATTAGCATTTACCAATTGAGCTTGTAGCTCTTGAACCTTAGTGCTTTGATTTTTCTTTAGTTCTGTGTTTTCGTCAGAAACCCTAGTGAATGCTTTGTTTAACTCTTCCTTAGCATAATTAGCTGCATTTAATTGGGTATTTAGCATCTTAGCATAATCATCTTTTGCCTCAATTTTTTTATCATAGTTAGTTTTAATTAACTCTTTCATTAATCCAACTAAAGATATATTGAAATCACTAATATTGTTATTTTGTTCGACTATACCTGATAATTCTTGAGATTTATCTAAATTAACTGTTTCACTTAATTTATTTTGTAATTGAGTTTTTTGTTTAGATTCTTCTGAATTTTTTAATAATTCCTCTGCTTGTTGTCTTAATTGATTGTATTTAGAAACTAATTCATCAAATTTAGTACCTTGACTTTCAATAATAGTGTTTTGTGCTTGAATTAAATTTGTTAATTCTTCAGAAATTGAAGTATTCTCTGCAACTTTAGTTCTTAATTCATTTTCTAATGAATTTTTAGCTTGCTCGATTTGATCTTTTTGTGCTGATATTTGTTCAAGTTCTGAAATTTTTTCACTTAATTTATTATCATAATTTGCTTTTAATACTTCGTTGAATTTATTAATCAATGCAAGAGATAACTCAGTGTTAAATTTAATTCTTGCATTAACTGTATTGATATCTACTGGAATTTCAGTAGTAAATTCACTATTGATTAAGTTTTGAAGTTTAGTTTTTGCTTCACTTTCAACCGAATCGATTAATAATTCATTTGACTTAGTGATTAATGTTTCTAATTTGCTGTTAACTTTTGCTAGTTCATCTTGTTGAGAAGCTAATAAAGAAGCGTTAGCAACTTTAAGTGAATTTAATTCGCTATTAGTTTGATTTAATTGCTCGATAGTACTATTTAATTGGGTTGTTAAACTCTCTTTTTCTCTCTGAAGTTCAGCAATTTGCTGTTCATATTGTTTAATAAGTTCATTTTTTGCTTCAAGATTTTTATTTAATTCAGCAATAGTTGTATCCAATTTTGTAATTTTAAGGTTTAACTCAGCAATTTCCCCTTCAAGAGGTATTATTCTTGTGTTTTGATAATTTAACAATAAATCACTAATTAATCCTAAAGCGTTTTTACTACTATCTTGATAGTTTTCCACAAAATTCTCTTCAAATGAATGAGTAAGAACTTCAGTGATGAATTCTTTTTGTTCTTTTAGTGGTTCTACTAATGAACTGTTATCCACAGAATCATTTTCTAAAGCATTAATATTTGAATCTAACAATGATTTAACTTCAATTAATGAGTTAATTAATTTATCTTTAAGTTCTGTTTTTTTAGCTTCAAGTGCATTTTGAAGGTTTTTTATATTTTCGTTTGCATTAGAAAGTTGAGTGTTTAAATTACTAATCTTATCTAAATTAGATTTATTTTCTAAATCTAAATCTACTAATTCTTTTGATTTTAGTGAATAATCTTTCATAAGAGAAATATATTTATTGTATAGTATCTCAAAATCTTTATTAACTAATGAATCAAACTCATTTAACAAGTTTTTATTTTTGATGCCAAAACTTTCAACATTAATACTTGTGAAGTCTTGAATATTCTTAGTTTTAAGAGCTCTATCATAATCTAGTTTTGCTTGTTCAATTGCAATAGTTAATTCACGAATATAACTATTGATATCATCAATAAGTCTTTGAGCACTTGATTTGATATTATTAGCAAATTCAACAGTAGCATATTGAGTATAATCCTTGTTTAAGTAAGAACTAATTTTATCTCTTAAAGAGATAACATATTCAATTTGATTATCTGAAGCAGTAATGATTTGTTTAATTAATCCTTTTGCATTTTCGAATGCATTTTCTAATTGAATTTCTTTGTTCTTAATGCTTTCTTTTTTATTTGCAATTTCACTAGTTAATTGAGCTACTAAATTAAAGTATTGTTTATTAATTTCAGTTTCAGTATCATTGATATTATTTATTAAATCAGTAATAGTTTCTAAACTGTTAGCACTTAAACTATCAATTAAAGTTTCCTTAACATTTAAGTTCTTGATAAATTCATCAATGTATCTTTGAGTATCAGAATCATTAGATTCACCTTTAAGAATGTTAAGTTGTTCTTTTAATTCATTTAACTTAAGTTTATATGCTTCTTTTGATTCAGTTGCTTTTGTTTTAAGAGTTGAAACTTCTTCTTCAAGAGAGATATCTGTTGAATTTTCAGGATTTTCTGGAGTGATAGTTGGTTCAAAGCGATTATCAGAGCTATTAATTTTATTATTTAACTGATTAATTTTATTTAAGTAGTTATTGGTTGTACTCTTTCAAGCATTTCTACTTTTATCATATTGTGATTGTAAAACACTTAAACGTTCTCTTAAAATTCCTAATTCTTTGTTTAATTGTTCTTTCTCTTCTTTTAATTGTTGATTTTGCTTTTCTAAGTCAGAGATTTTGAGTTTAAGAAGAATTATTTCTTTTTCTTTTTCTCTAACTTGTTTAACAGAACTGCAATATTGTGCTGTTAATGCAATAAAACCTATCGAAGCAACACCTAGAGCTGCTCCGCCTCCAACAATTAACCATTTTTTCTTATTTTTTTGGTTTTCTGTTTTTAAATTCATATTTATATATTCCTTTCTAAGATATTATAAACTAAAATGGAAATGTTTTCATATTATTTATAAATAAAAATTAATAACATTTGCGATTTTCTAGATGACAAATTTTATACATATCATTACGACGTTTTTGTCTAAATGTCGTAATTCTTCTTATATGTTTAATGTGTTCATTAGCAAAGTTATTAATATTAAAAGCTCTATTAAATGAATCAGAAATTAGAGCTTCATACCACAGTTAGTCTTTTATTTCCTTTTATTAATTTCGGTTTTAAATAATTTTATAAATTCTTTTTCATATTTATTTTTTGTCAAATTATCTAATTGAATTAACTCATTTAAGCAATTCTTAATTATTTTTATTGATTCAGTTGGACTAGACATATTTTTAACACCATTAACAATTTTAACTATGTTGCTTCAATTTTCTTCGCTGAATTTATATCCATTTGCAAGTTTATAAACATTCTCAAGATTTCAATTTATTAATTCTTTCCTTGGTAAGTTATTTAAGTCAATAACTTGATCGATGTATGGGATATAATGACTTTCAAATGTTGAAGTATCATATGAACTGAAAATTAATAAAATGTTTTTCCCTAATGAATTTAACTCATTTTTTAAATAATTCATAATTTCTTTATCATAGATATTGATCTTATTAAAATTTTCTAGTAAAACTATTATTGGCTTATCAGCATTAGCTATTTTAATTTCATCAATTAATTTTTTGATGTTTTTAATTGAAGATTTATCATTATCGCTAAAAATAGATTTTAAATTAACACCATAAAACTCATAAGATTTAGTTAAATTAGCGTTCAGAATATAAATAAACTCGCTAAAAATATACATATCTTTAGAAATAATTAAATACTTATTTTTATGTTTATTTTTAACATTTAATCTTATACTTGAAATTGAATTATTAATAGTTTCTGAAACAGATTTTCATCTAAATTTGTCTTGAAAGATAATCAATTTTTCTAAAAAGTTTTTTCCATTTATTTCATAAGTTTTAAATGCTGATGGTTGCCGAGAATTGGTTAATAAGTACTTTGATATTTGAAATGATAAAAAGTCAATTTCCTTTTTATATTTAGTCATATATTTCCTTTTTTACATAAAAAATAACTGTATATGCATACAGTTATAAACTTATTATCTTAATTTTAGAATTTTCTTTATTTTATCTTCATCATAAAGTTTATAAAAGTTATTTTCATTGCACTTAAATTTCAACTTAAACTTTATATTATTTAAACTTGGACAACCTTTATTATTAAAGCAATCTGTTTTAAATTTTGAAATTATTGACTCAGCTTTTGCAGTTCTATTTTCAAAATGCGATTTTAATGTTGGTGTTTTAACTAAAAAGTTGTATGCCTTAATCAAGTCATAAAATAAAATTTCTGATTTTAATTCTTTAATTTTATTCAATAACTCAGAAATAATTTTTAATAAGATATTATAATCTTGAACTTCTAAAGCATTAATAATTTGCCTAAAAATTTCCTTAAAATTAATGTATTGACCTAAGTAGGTTCAACGTTTATAATTCTTAGAACTTTTTCAACGCCGATCATAGTTAAAAATGTTTAGAAAGTATTTTTTTAAGTGATATCAGTCATAAATCAGTGTGAAATTATTATTTACACACATATTTTTGAAAATTCTTGCACCATCGCAAAATAAGTAGATTTTGGAATTATTTTTATCATAGTTAAAATGTTCTTCCAAAATATTTTCGATTAATTTATGTGTTTGTTTGGAGTTAATATTGAAATCATTAACTCTTGTTGCAACTGCTACAGTTAGTTGTTTTTTAATACCTTTCTGTTCGATATTAATAACTCTAAAGCGCATTTTACTTGTCTTACCATTTTTTCTTATTGTCTTAAAAGTATCATCAATATTGATAAAATAAACGCAAGGAGTAAATAAAACATTTAATGGTGCTGTTTCAACTTTTATTCAATTGGTGACTTCGAAGAATTCAGAATGTTTTTTTAAATAGTAATCAATCATGCGATAATCAATTTTAGGAATAACTGTTAATTTGTGCAATGCAGTTGTGTTAAGAACATATCTAAGCTCAACATATAGTTTTAATAAAGAAATATCAATATTACATTTATATAGATATTCAAAATTTTCAACTTTATATGTAAAAACTTTATTTGTATTTTTATCTTTATAACGATATATGTCTAAACTTGCATAACCATCAATCAATAATATTTTTTTAGATTTTTTATCGTGAAAGATGATTCCTTTTTGTTTTCTAAGATCTTTATCATCATAAAATTCTTTTGATAATAAGTTTAATTTTTCTATTTTTTCTTTAGATAGAAATTTTGTGGAATTATTCATTCGCAGATTCAAAGATTTTTTGAGATTTCACTATTACCCAGAACTGGAACTATTTCCATAATTAATTTTAATGCAAATTTACAAAATCAGAAATAAATAATTTAAATTTTTAATTTGTACAAAAAATATTATGTCTTTAGTTATTTTCATTTAATTAAACATTCTTGAGCTAGTACTTGTGAATACACGAAATAAAATTAATTATCTATTTTGATTTATTTTTAATTATGGTATTTTTTTATTTTTAAAAATTTCTTTTAAATACTTATATTTAATAAATTAGAATATAAATATTATTTAAAATAACAATATATCTATTATTTAATAATAATGTTATTTTTAATAATATCTTTAAATACATTAATAATATATGTATTATTTAATAATATTATTACTATTTATCAATATAGATTTATTACTAAATAATATATGTATTATTTAATAATAATGTTATTATTTATCAATATAATTGATATTACTAAATATAAGATTATGATTGAATAATAGATGTATATTTAAAACTGATATATTTACTTTTTGATAGTAAATATATCAGTTCATAATAAATATATTATTTAACAATATTGTTATTATTCATCAATATTACTGAAAATAATAATTAGATATTTTTAAACAATACTAATATCTTTACACGTAGAAAAATATAAAAAATAATTCTTTTTAACAATTTTTGTTGTATCATTATTATGGAAATATTTCCAGTATATATACATTTAAAGGAGAATATGAATAAATTCGCTAAAATTGCTAAATATTACTATAAAAATTATAAATATCCAATTTCACTTTTTGAAATTCTAAAAAAATTAAGAATGAAGATAGCTCTAGCAAAAAATGAGACGATAGATTTTATACTTAAAAATTTAGTGTGAACTGAGATCACTGATTTTAATGATAATTTCAGTGTTCGAAATGATATTAATTACATAGACGAAATAGATACAACTCCTTTAATTGATGAGCTATCCTATTCTCTAAAAGTAGGAGCAATTATGTTAGAAGATGTAAAATATTTATATGCTCAATATTTAGAGAGAGTTTTTGACGTCAAATATAAACTATAGTTTTCAAGTAGTCTAAACTTAATTCCTCAAGCTTAGTTATGTTTTCACATGTAAAATTGGAGTTAGATTACTAAAAAAGATAGAAGAGAAGTCTTTATCATTCCACTCAGTATTCTGAGTGGTTTTTATTATTCGGAATCTTAAACAAAAAAGCAACCTTTAGAGTTGCTCTTATGAAATGGGGTGAACGACGGGATTCGAACCCGCGAATGACAGGACCACAACCTGCTGTGTTAGCCACTTCACCACGTTCACTATGTAAATTTTACAAATTAATTATAATGCGTAATTTCATTTATAAAAGCTTTTCTATTAAAATTTAGTTATGAATAAAATAACTGAGTTAAATAAAGCGATTGTTAAAAGCTTAAATAAAATCCAAAAAAATTTTTATTCCAATAAAACTAAGAGAAAACAACTTAATTATTGATTCCACCACAAGAAAATTAAGTCAATAATTAATTCTTCAGGTGAAAAACTGTATTTAGAAATTTATTTTTATTATGATAAAGTAAATAAAAAACTTGTTAAGTTCTTACCAGAACAAATTAAAGATTATAAATATCTTTATACAACCAAAACACACTTTACAAATGAATTAATAAACTTATTATTAAAATGTAATAAAGAGTCTGCAAAAAATATTATTGAGCATTTTAAAATTAAAATGAGTGTTAAGAATTTAAATTACTATCTTAACCTATCAAATTTACAAACACTAAAAGATGAAATATCAAAAGTTAATGATGTTGAAACAGTTCAAATAGACATTGATGATTTTTATAAATATACTTACAATTCAAAAAATAATAAAATAAAACTTACTTTAGTTAAGATAAATTTAATAAACAAACATAATAAACTGCTTAAGTCGCAAACGTTTATTGTATGTGATAAAAATATTAACTATATTTTGAAAATGCTTTTAAAACTGTATAAAACCTGAATTTCTAACAGAAGATGTAAGGTTGTTGTCTATTCTGACGGTGCTAGCAGTTTTAGAAACTTAGCAAAGAAATTAAATGCAATTTGAGTTTATGATGCCTTTCACTATAGTAAAAATCTTTTTCAACTTATCGGTTATCGAACAAAATGAAAGAATAGTCTTAACTATAAAATTTTCCATAATACAAAATATTCAAACATTTTTTATAAATTAAAAGACTATGTTAAATTAAATGATAATACTTCAATTATTAATTTACTTACCGAAATATCACATGATGAAAATATAGAACTTAACAAAAGAATTGAAATAATTAAGTTCATAAAAATTAATAGGAATGTTAAGTATTTTTATTATCAAAATCGTACTGGTCAATCTGAAGCTAATATTTCTGTTATCAAAAGAAAACTTACAACTGAAACTAACAGAATTAGTATTGATGAAATAAAAATGAGAATTTTTAATTGAAATAAACAAGGTAAAGTAAATGTAAGTTTTGTTTAATAATCTTTTTTGTTTTTAATAAAAATAAGGATTTTGAGTCCTTAGATTTTTGATTTTAATTTTTTGGGTTAATGTTATATAATTTGATTAGTAATAAATCGTTTTATTAAATGTATTTATTTTTCCACACATTTTTTACCAGACCCTAAATTATTAGTATTTGATAATACACATAACCCAGAGAGAGAGAGAGAGAGACGTTGCGAGGCAACTAAGTAAAGAATATCTTTCTATACTTGAAGAAGCAGAAAAAGTTGAGTGAAAAACTATTGGAGAAGTTTGTGATATAAAAAGAGGAACGAAAATAACTAAAAAAATTATGGATGAAAATAAAGGTGAATATCCCGTTTACTCATCTCAAACAACCAATAATGGGGAAATAGGCAAACTTAATTATTATATGTTTGATGGTGAATATGTTACATGAACAACGGATGGCTATTATGCAGGTACTTTTTATTATAGAAATGAAAAATTTTCTGCTACAACACACTGTGGTGTTTTAAGTGTTAAGCGTGGGCAAAAATTATTGCCAAAATTTTTATATTATTATCTTACTTACGATTCTGTTAACTTAAAGAACTCAATAGTTGGTACAATACCTCTTTTTACATCTGAAATGGTTTCATCAATTAAAATCCCAATTCCTTCCATAGATACACAAAACAAAATCGTAAAAATACTTGATAGATTTTCAGAGTTGACAGAAGGAACTAAAAACTCTTTACCTAAAGAAATTAAACTTAGAAAACAACAATATGAATACTATAAAAATAAATTATTAGATTTCCCTAAACAATAATAACGGAGGATTTATGTCTAATCCTATTGATAATAAAGTTAAAAAACTAGCTACAATCGCAGAGTTAAATACTGGGATTATTTTAGCACAGTATAAACCCGTTGGTAATGAGAGTCAAAGTTACCAAAGTGAGGAAGCACTTGAAAACTATTTAATTAAAGCACTCAAGAGCCAAGGTTATCAATACTTAGAAAATCTTAAGGAACCAGAGCAACTTCTTGACAACCTCAAACTTCAAATTGAGAAATTAAACAAAGTAGAATTTAACTCAAACGAATGAAAAAGATTTAGTGAGGAAGTTTTTACAAATCCTAAGCATACACTAATTGACAAAACTAGACAAATTCAAGAAGATCACATTGTAACCTTTACTTTTGATGATGAAAGAAAAGTTAATATTAAATTAATTGATAAAAATAACTTAGCAAACAACACCTTACAAGTTATCAATCAATTTAAACAGTATGGTATACATCTTAATATATACGATGTCACAATATTAGTTAATGGTTTACCACTTGTTCATATTGAATTAAAATCAAGAGGAAGACCTATTTCAGAAGCTTTCTATCAAATAAATAGATATAGTAAAGAAAGTTTTAATTCAACAAACTCATTGTATAAATATGTACAAATTTTTGTTATATCAAATGGAACTATCACAAAGTACTTTTCTAACAACTATAGCGATGGTAGAAACAGTATGGATTTTGCTTGTGAATGAGCAGATTCAAAAAATAGTGTTATTCCTGATTTAGTCGATTTCACAAGAACATTCTTTGAGAAAAAAGTTTTACTTGAAATTATTACTAAATATTGCATTTTTACTTCCCAAAATAAGTTATTAGTAATGCGACCATACCAAATTGCAGCAACTGAACGAATATTATGAAAAATAAAATCAAGTTTTGAAAATAAGAGATATGGTAGTGTTGAAGGTGGTGGATTTATTTGGCATACCACTGGTTCAGGTAAAACCTTAACTTCATTTAAAACAGCTAATTTAGCTAGAAATTTAGATTTTATTGATAAAGTATTTTTTGTTGTAGACAGAAAAGATCTAGATTATCAAACTGTAAATGAATATAAAAAATTTGATAAGGATAGTGTTGAATCTATTCGTGATACAGTTGCACTTAAAAAATCTATTGAATCAACAGATAAGAAAATTATTGTTACTACAATTCAAAAACTCAATCATTTTATTAATAAAAATTCCAATCACCCAATTTTTAACAAACATTGTGTATTGATTTATGATGAATGTCACCGTTCACAATTTGGTGAGATACAAAAAACTATTACCAAGAAATTTAAAAAGTATTACCAATTTGGTTTTACAGGTACACCAATATTCCCTGAAAACGCTTTAGGTAATGAAATAACTAGTACTGTTTTTGGTCAATTATTACATTCATACGTAATTACTGATGCGATTCGAGATGGTAAAGTATTAAAATTTAAGGTAGATTATTGTAATGTTTCAACCACATATAAAGATAGTGAAACTGAAAAAAATGAAGAAAAGTTAAAATTACTCGAAAAAGAAGTTTTAGGTAATTTAGAAAGAATTACTAAGATTAGTGAACACATTCTAAAAGTTTATAATGAAAAAACTCACCGTGGAGTTACTTACACATATAAAAACAGGAAGCTAACTGGATTCAATGCTATGTTAGCGGTTGAAAACATTGAAACAGCTAAGAAATATTATGCTATATTGAACAATTTACAAAAAAATAAATCACCGAATGAAAAACTTAGAATAGCAACGATCTTTAGTTTTTCATCAAATGAGAAACAAGATGCTATTGGTGAGTTATCTGACGAGGAGTTAGATGAACCAACAAAATTTCTAGATAATTCTTCTAGAGAATTTTTAGAAAAAGTTATTAGTGACTATAATGTAATGTTCTCTAATGAAAAACTAAACTTCTCTACTGATTCTAAAGGTTTTCAAAATTATTATTCTGATCTCTCTAAAAGAGTTAGAAATAAAGAAATTGATTTATTAATTGTTGTTGGTATGTTTTTAACAGGTTTTGATGCTCCAAGTTTAAATACGCTTTTTGTTGATAAAAACTTAAGATATCATGGATTAATTCAAGCTTTTTCAAGAACTAATCGTATATTTAATGAAGTTAAAAGTTTTGGTAACATTGTTTGTTTTAGAGATCTTCAAAAAGCTACTGAAGATGCTGTTATGACCTTTGGAGATAAAAATAGCCTTAATGTTATGCTTGAAAAAAGTTATGAGCAATATATGAAAGGTTTCAAAGATGAACTTACCAGTAAAAATGTAGTTGGTTATGAAGAGGTGTGCAACAAACTTAAAACACAATTTTCTGAACCTACTAAAATTGAGTCTGAAAAAGAAAAAATTGAATTCGTTAAAACATTTGGTGAATTTTTAAGATTAGAGAATATTCTAAGAAACTTCGATGACTTTCATAATAGTGAAGCGATTATTTCTGAACGTGAAAAGCAAGATTTTAAAAGTGTTTACCTTGACATAAGAGAATCTTTTATTAAAGAACGAGACTATAAGCAAAAAGAGAAAATATCTGGTGATATTCCGTATTTAGAGTTTCATCTTGAATTATTGAAAACTGATGAAATTAATTTAGATTATATTTTTAATTTAATTATTGAAAAGTCAAAAGATCATGAAGATATTACAACTCTTAAAGAAGAAATTAGAAGATATATTAAATCAAGTGCTGGTTATAGAGCAAAAGAAGAACTTATAATTGAATTTTTAGATACTCAAAATTTACTATCATTACGTGGAAAGCAAAGTATTTTAACCGAGTTTTATGAGTTTGCATCTAAAAAACGTGAACAAAAAATACAGAACCTTATCGTTGAAGAAAATTTGAACAATAAAAATGAGGAAGCATTAAACTTTATTGTTCAATCAATCGAAAAAGGTCAAGTTTCTCCTAATGGAATTCAACTAAACAACATTTTACCTAAATTATCAAGAATGAATAATGATAAACAAAAGAAAAAAGAAAAGGTAATAGATAGACTAAAGAGATTAATTGATGAATTCTTCGGTTTATAATAATGAATAGATCACAATTAATGAAATTGTGATTTTATTTATGCTGCTAAGTGGGAAAGGATTTAAGGATATAAAAAAAGCAGTATAAACTGCTCTATTTCTTGTCGATGTTAGTTTTAAGAATTGAAAGGAATGCCTCTTGCGGAACTTCAACAGAACCAAGAGATTTCATACGTTTTTTTCCTTCTTTTTGTTTTTTAAGAAGTTTTTGACGACGTGTGACGTCACCTCCGTATAATTTAGCTGTAACATCTTTTCTATAAGCTTTAATTGTTTCTCTAGCAATAATTTTTCCACCAATTGTTGCTTGAACGGGAATTTCAAAATTTTGTCTTGGAATAGCCTCTTTTAACTTTTCACATAATTCTCTACCTGAAGCATAAGCGTTATCTTTGTGAGAAATAATTGAGAATGCATCAACTTTATCACCATTAAGAAGAATATCAACTTTAACTAAATCGCTTTCTCTATAACCGATTCATTCATATTCGAATGAAGCATACCCTTTAGTAGTGCTTTTTAACCTATCAAAAAAGTCAAAAATAGTTTCAGCTAGTGGCATTTCATAAATAACTTTAGATCTTTTTGAGTCAATATATTCAAGATTTTTATAAATTCCTCTCTTACTTTGACATAATTCCATTACATTACCAATATATTCATTAGGAATAAAAATATTTGCTTCAATGTATGGTTCTTCAATAAATTCAATTATAGATTTATCAGGTAAAAGTGTAGGGTTAGAAATTTTTTCAACTTCACCGTTAGTTAAATGAACGTTATATTCAACTGAAGGACTTGTTGCGATAATACCAACATTATATTCGCGATCAAGTCTTTCCTGAAGGATTTCCATGTGTAACATTCCTAAGAATCCAACTCTAAAACCAAAACCGAGGGCTTTTGATGTTTCTTGCTCTCAAGTAATTGATGAGTCAGAAAGTGAAATTTTTTCAAGACTTTCTTTTAGTTCTGAATAATCACGAGTATCGATAGGATAAAATCCAGTGTATACAACTGGTTTCATTTTTTTATATCCGGCCAATGCATGTGAAGTTGGATTATCGACGTGTGTGATTGTATCCCCAACACTAACTTCTTTTGCATCACGAATTGCAGCACTAACTCATCCAACTTCACCAGCTTCAAGAAACTCTTTTTTTGTTTCAACTGGATTTTTAATACCAAGTTCAATTACGTGATATTCTTCATTGTTAGACATAAATTTGAATCTATCTCCAACACTTAATTTACCTTCGAAAATTCTTACTAACATAACCACACCACGATAAGGGTCGAAAAAACTATCGAAAATTAATGCTTTTAGTGGTTTGGTATCATCTGCGTCTTTTGGGGATGGAACATATTTAACAATTGCTTCAAGTACATCAGGAACTCCAACTCCTGTTTTAGCAGAAACTAGAACAGCATTTTCAGCACTAATTCCTATCACTTCTTCAATTTCTCTTTTAACTTCTTCAACGTTTGCAGAAGGTAAATCGATTTTGTTAATAACAGGAATTATTTCAAGATTGTTCTCAATTGCTAAATAAACATTTGCTAATGTTTGAGCTTCAATACCTTGAGAAGCATCAACAATTAACAATGCTCCCTCACTAGCAGCAAGCGATCTAGAAACTTCATAGGTAAAGTCAACATGTCCGGGTGTATCGATTAGATGAAAAATATAGTCCTTATACTTTAGTTGGACCGCATTTAATTTAATAGTTATTCCACGCTCTTGTTCAAGATCCATTGAATCAAGAAATTGTTCTTTTAAATCTCTTTTTGCAACAGTGTTAGTTAATTCTAAAATTCTATCTGCCAAGGTACTTTTACCATGGTCAATGTGAGCGATTATTGAAAAATTCTTTATTTTTGATTTATCCATAGTTATTTATTATTATAAATTAAATTTTGATATTACAAAAACAGAAAATTAGTGTATTAATGAGTTTTAAATTTGAGAATGTGAAAGGAAAAATTAACTTTTTTTAATTAATTAAATTAGTTAAAGATTTTCATTTATAATATAGATACAAAGTATAGGGGGGACAATGTTGAAGTTAAATAAAAAAGATAATAAGATGCCAATAAACACAGAAAAATACAATTCATTATTGAATAATTTACTAGATATAAAATCACATGGTGATAATGCAATTTTTTATCACTTATCAAAAATTAACCAAGATTTATTAAAGATTGTTAAGAAAGAACATATTCAAACGATTTTTAACAATGCTGAATTTAATATCGAAATAACTTCAATGTTTAATGATTCACAAATCAGCAGAATTAATGAACTTAAAAATTATGAAGAATTTACAAAATGAGCAGAAGAATGTGGTTATAAACCAAGTAAAAAAATTGATGAAGATCTAAAAAAATCATTTAAGAAAAATTTAGCACCAGTAGCTGAAAAATTGACTAACGCTCACAATAATTTGATTAAAGAGTGAAAATTAAATGACAACAAAATTCAAGAAATTTATACAGAAGTAGGAGTTTGACCTTTATACATAGGAACATTCTTTATTGGTTATGCCAAAAATGATCAATATTGTTATGCTCCGCTTGTTCTTAAAGAAGTTAATATCAAAATTAACAAAGGTAAGATTTACTTAGTTAATAGAAGCAGCGACATTTTACTAAATGAAAAGATGCTTTTTGCTATTAGTAAAATGTTGAATAAAAAAATTGATGTTTCAGATATCAAATTAAGCGACATGTCTATTAAAAATGCTGTTATTGAACTTAGAAAACATTTAACAGAATTTGTCTTAGATGATTTGATAAAGGAAGAAGATTTACTATTACCATTTAAGGAAAACGATAAGGAAAGTTTAAGTAACAAGTTTGTAAGTCCTACAGTTACAAAGGGTATTGTACTTTCAGTTTGCCATCCTCAAGGAACAAAACTTCGTTCAGCATTAGAAAAGTTAATTTATGATGGGAAGATAGACAATCTTGTAGAATCAGATATTTTAACAAACAAAGAAAGTGTTGTTGAAAAGGACATTATTGAAAAAGCTAAATTGATTCGTGTTGCAAAAACTGACTTTTCACAGGAAAAAGCAATTCAAATGTCATTGAACGATTCAGTTATTATTGCAGGTCCTCCAGGTACAGGTAAATCTCAAACTATAGCAAATATTATTGTTAATATCTTAAATAATGACAAAAAAGCTTTATTTATTTCACAAAAGAAATCAGCATTAGATGTTGTTCTAAAAAGAATGGGTAAATATTCTGATTTAGTATTCCAATTTAATGAATCAAATAGAGCTAATAAGTTTGAAAAAGAATTTTTCTACAAACCAATTATGAGACTTTGAAGAGAAGTTCAAGATAGTAATGAAAATGAAAAACTAGTAAAAAGTCATGAAAAATTCATTTTTGATGAAGAACTTGACTATTTTGAAGCTAAAAATGCTCTAGGCCAATTTACCGAAAGAGAACTTGATGCATATTTCAGAATTAAAAAAGTTGATACGTTAAACGAAGATAAAAAAGATATCAAAAAACTTCAAAGAACAATTAATAACTATGAATCAATGATTCAATTTAGAAGTGTTTATAATTGATATATCAAGACATATCTAAAAACAAAATTATTCAAGAAATTCAATGAAGCTAAAATATTCTTTAAAAATAGTAAATTATTTAAATTTAAAACTGTTATCAAAGATAAACCCGAAACAATTATTCAAGATTGATTCAAAATTAGAAAATACTTAAAATGAATCAAACAAATTTACAGATTACAAAAAAGATTGTACAAATATAACATTGAAGATTTAATTGTTATTTCTTCAATTAATAAATTTAATACCTTTAAATCATTTGATAAAGTTCAAGCTAGATTCAAATCATTTAATGATTCAAGAAATGATTCAAATGTCACATGAGATGAACTTGAAAATATGTATAAGAGAGTAGTTGCAAACATTAAAAAAACCGCTAATAATTTCTCACAAACTGAAAAAAATGAATTAACAGAATTCATTGCAAAAGTAAATAGAGGTATTAGCTCTCCACAGTTATTAACAAGTGAATATAATGTTTTAATTAAGAAACTATACAACGTTTTTGTTGGTAACCCTGAAATATTATCAAACTTTATTGATTTTGAGAAAGATAAATTTGATTACATTATTTTTGATGAATCCTCACAAATTTTCTTTGAAAAAGCATTACCATATATCTCATGCTTAACACAAGATGCAAAAGGTAGAGTGACAGGTAAGGTTATCATCGCTGGTGATGATCAACAAATGCAGCCAACTAATTGATTTAACTCTAGAGATGACTCGGATGATGAATATTCAAAACAAGAAGTAAAGTCTCTTTTAGATTGAGCTAGTTCGATGGCTATACAAAAAATATTCTTAGAAATGAATTATAGAAGTAATTCAAGTGAATTAATTCTATTCAGCTCTAAAGAATTCTATGAATCTAAACTTAAAGGTTTAGATAAATATGGTTACACAGAAAAACACTGTTTTGAAGTAGTGAATGTAAACGGTAAATGAAAAGATAATATAAATGCTGAAGAAGCCAGAAAAGTTGTTGAATTAGCATCAGAAAATATTCATAAATATGATTCAATGATTATTTTGGCTTTCAATAAAAAACAACAAAATTATATTAGAGAAATTATCGCAGGACAACACCCAGAACTTTATAGTCAACTAGAAGATAAAATATTGCTTAGAAACTTAGAAAATATTCAAGGTGATGAAGCGGATTTAGTAATAGTAAGTGTTGGATATACAAAAGATTCAACATTAAGCAGCACTTACATTGGTACAAAAGGTGGAAGAAATGCATTGAATGTTGCTATTACACGTGCTAAAGATAAAATGATTGTTGTTAAATCGATTTATGAGTCGGATATTTTAGTAGATAATACAGGTTCAACTAACCTTTATACATTTAAAAAATGACTTAAATTCCTTGATCTTAGTTCAGCTGAGCAAAAATCGTACACAAGTCTAAATAATAAATTAATTCAACATGTTTCTCCTAATTTTAAAAATACAATTATAAATTGACTCAAAACAATTCGTTTCGATAAAAATGTTGAATTTATATCAGATTATAGAGTTGGTTCATATACAATTGATATTGCTATTATCGATACTGCAACACGTAAGTTGCTAATTGGGTTAGCTCTAGATGACACAAGTTGTTACATCGAAGTTGAAGATGTCTTAAAACTTAAACTTAAAGATGATTTTATCAAATCTAAAGAATACCCCATCTATACAATTAGTAATTTTAGATTCAGAGAAGATGCAAATGCAATTCAAAAATATTTATTGACAATTGTAAATCAATAATTTATTCATAGTCTTAATGACTATGATTTTTATTTTAAATAAAAAAATACAAACGCTAATACGTCTGTACCGTCAAAGTATAACTAAAGAAGGCA
Source organism: Mycoplasmopsis anatis (assembly GCF_900660655.1). Lineage (NCBI taxonomy): Bacteria > Bacillati > Mycoplasmatota > Mycoplasmoidales > Metamycoplasmataceae > Mycoplasmopsis > Mycoplasmopsis anatis. The sequence continues at coordinate 121,506 of NZ_LR215035.1, forward strand.
AGATTATTTTGGAAATTTTTGTGTGTCTTTAGTAGTTTACTTTAATAATTATTTAGCTGAGTTTAATTTAGCAAATGCTATAGCTCTTTCTTTTTCTTTTTCTTTAGATGATGATTTCATCTTTAATGCTTCTAAAATAGGTGTTGCAACAATATCATTATGTAAAATTCCTAATGCAATACCACTCTTTCCGCTAATTAAGTATGAAACAGCTTTCATTCCTAAAAGTGAAGAAAGAATTCTTTCTTGTGCTGTTGGTTTTCCACCTCTTTGTGTGTGAGCAAGAGAGTTTGCTCTTGTTGTTCAACCTGTTCTCTCTTCAATTTTTTTAGATAAGTCAGCAATATCGTATCTTTTTTCACTAACAACAATCATTACTGAACGACGTTCTTTATCTTGAACTAATTCATTAGCTCTTTCTACAATTTCTTCTACAGGAAGTGTATATGAACTTGTTGAAATAATTTCAGCACCAGTTGCTAAACCACTTCAAAGTGCTAAATCACCACATTGATTTCCCATAACTTCAACAATCATGATTCTTTTGTGTGAATTTGCTGTATCTCTAATTTTATCGATTGATTCAACAACAGTATTTAAGGCTGTATCATAACCAATAGTGAAATCACTTGAAGCAATGTCATTATCAATAGTACCAGGTAAACCAATGGTTTTAATTCCAGATTCATGTAATAATTGAGCACCCATGTAACTTCCATCACCACCAATAACTACAAGAGCATCAATATCATTTTCTTTAAGATTTTTTATTGCTGTTTCTCTTACTTGAGGATCTTTAAATTCTGGGAATCTTGCTGAGTAAATACATGTACCACCGATTGAATTATAAAAATCTAAATCAATTTTATTTGCTTTCACAATATTATTGTGGTAAAGACCTTTAAATCCTTCATAAACAATGTAAGGTTCAATTCCGTTATTTCTGGCTGACTTAACAATTGCTCTAATTGCACTATTCATTCCAGGTGCATCACCACCAGAAGTTAAAATAGCTATTTTTCTCATTTATCACTCCTTTAATTTTGCAAAGTATTTAAGTTTAAATATTCTACTATATTTAAATAATTAATTGTTTAAATTATAATACATATAAAGTGGAAAAGTCATGCGACCATTATTTTTATTTAAAGAGCTTGAAGTACGATAGTGCTTCAATATTTATAATTATATTGATTTTTTAATTAAAAAAGCACATCAAAAGAATCGGTCATGACCGATTTTTAAATTTTTTAATATTATTTTGAGATAAGTGATAAATATTCGTTAATTCTATTGATCATTATTTGAATTTGTTCATCGGAAAATTTATCCATAGAAATTCCTTTAGCAATATATCTTCTGATATGTCTGTGAATGTTCTCAATAGAACCTTTTTGATATGAGCAGTATGCGTCACATTTGTATAAATTGTTTTGATTAATAACCTCGTGCAACAACACGTTCTCGGAGCCATTGTCAATCGTTAAAGTTTTGATTCTCAATTTGTTATTTTCGATAATTTTAATTAGCGATTTCTTTACTGCTAGAGAAGTCTTTAGTGATCTAACTGAATAAAGTTTTCTAGATTTTCTATCTAAAACAGTAACTAAACAATACTTGTCCTCACGTTTACCAATAACTGTATCAAGTTCATAATGTCCTTCAGTTGTTCTGTTGTTAGCTTCCTCAGGTCTTTGATGAATTCGGATTGCATTTTTAAGAGAACTTTTTTGAGTTTTTTAATTCTTTTTTTGTATTTTCCTACCGAAAGAAATTGCAAAATATCTATAGATAAAGAAAACTCATTTGACTTTAAGCACTTATATACAGTGCTTGCAGTAGGACAAGAACTGTTAGGATACAGTTTCTTAAATTTATTAACGATCGCTTTAGCAGAAACTTTTATAGCTCTTTTTGTAAAGTCCTTACTAAATCTATTTTTTCTAAAATAGTTGACCTCATCATTTCAAAATCTAACAAAATTTTTTCATTTGTTTTGAATAGTTTTTGAATGAAGCCTAGTTCTTTTTGATTTATAAAATATCAAATGCTCAGCTAATAAATTAAAATCTATGTAATTAACATAGTTAATATAATTGTCGCAGTTGCGACAAACTTTCTTAAATTTCTTAACAAAATCGCCTTGATTTGTTGTAGAAATTTTTAATAGTTTTTTAATAGTTTTTGTTTGAAATCCGACAATACTTGAAACTTGAGAGACGGTTTTATTTTCTTTGATTAATCTTAGACATTCATTAAAATGAAGGATGCTCATTTGATTTTCTTTCAATAGTCTAGTTTTTATAACTTTTGAATGTAATGGTCTAATTTCATCATCAGAATTCTTTATCAAATAATGAGTATTTGTGAGGTGTTTTTGTTTATTTTTTATACACACAACTTTATCAAGATAATTTTTAATATTTGCTATAATCATATTGGGTCCTTTCGTATTTTTGGACACTATTATTTTACTAAAAGACCCAATAAATAAAAACGGTCATGCGATAATGGTCGCATGACTTTTCTATTTTACGAAATTATAATACAATTTGTTTTCTAACTCACTTATAACACAAATAATTATTAGTTAGCAATGTTTAATAAATGCTGCTAAATTTTATAATTTAATATATAATTTAATCATGGAAAAATTAAAAACTCAACATGAAGAAATTTTAAAACATACTATAGAAATATATATTGAAAATTCTCAGCCTGTTAGTTCTAATTTAATTTTAGACAGAGGATATGTTGATTTTTCAAGTGCAAAGGTTAGATATTTAATGAATGAGCTGGAGCAACTTGGATATTTAGAAAAAGCTCATGTAAGTTCAGGAAGAATTCCAACAATTAAAGGACTTGATTACTATGCTAAATATCTATCTTTAACAGACGAAGATAAAATGATCAAAAGACTAAAGCAACTTTTTAACAAAAGAAATATAAATATAGATAAAACTGTTGAAGATGCTGCACAAATAATAAGTGAATCAACTGGTTTAACGCTAGTTACTGGTTCTGATAATTCAAGAGCTTTACTTAAAACAATTCAATTTGTTCCTATTAGTAATAATAGCGCAACTATAGTACTTGTTATTTCAACTGGTGAAGTATTTTCCAAATTTATAACATTAGATACAACTAAGCATTTAATGGATGATTTAAGAATTGCAGTTAGATTATTTAATGAGCGTTTGATAGACTCACCAATTTACGAATTACCTCAAAGAACATATGCACTTAAGGATATTTTAGCTCAAGCAGTTAAAAATTATGAGGAATTAATTCAAAGCTTTGTTACTGATATTTTTATGATTAAAACTGATTTTAAAAATAATATATATGGTAAGCAAAACATTATTTTAAGTGATAGTATTTCAAGGGTTGATTTAAATGAGATGCTAAATGTTATTGAAAATCATTCTATTTGAGAATTTATTGAAAAAGAATCTGAGTCTGATGAAAAACTTAAAATTTCGGTTTCACGTCAAGGTACATACATATCTAAAAGAATAGATTGTGAAAGTCCTATCCGTGAAGTTAGTGTTGTTGGTTCAACTGTAAGCGACTTTACTCAAATGAGAGCAGTAATACATATATTGGAAGAATTATTGCGTAAAAGAAATGGAGATAAATAATTATGAAAAAAATGCAAAAAATTCAAGCGAATGACATTTTGGAAGGAAATTTTTCACTCTTTATAGAAGATGTTGAAATTCCTGAATATACAAAAACTACAAAAATAACAGTAGGTAAAAATGAATATTTAGATAATTTTGATTCATATTTAATTAATAGAAAATCTTTTCCTAATTTAGAAGTGAGATTAACATTCCCTAAATCTTATAGAAATGAAAATTTTGCAGGTAAAAATGCCGTTGTTAAGATAACTGATGCTAAATTAACAAAAGCCCAAAACATGCTTAAGAAAATTGAAGAAGAATTAATTAATCTTAACATGAAAGCAATTAAATTAAGCGAAATAAACAAATCTCTTCAAGAACAAATTGCTGAAAAAGATAAAGAAATTGCATCATCTCGTGAAGCATATATGTTAAAAATTCAAGAAATGACTGCAAAAGCTGATCTAGAATTAAAAAACAAAAAAGAGCAAAATGATGCTAAATTAGCTGAAGAAAAAGAGAAAATTAAAAACTTTGCTCTTCAAGGTTTTGTTGAAGATTTTATTAGCCCATTTAATAATTTTATATTGGCAATAAAAGCTACCGAGAATACAGATAACCAAGTATTGAAGAATTTTATTTATGGATTTAAAATGATTGAAAATCAATTCATAAATACATTAAATGATCATAATATTGATTTAATTATTCCAAATGAAAATGAAGAATTTAATCCTGAATTCCATTATGCAATTGATTTTATTGAATCAAGTGAAAAAGCAACTAATAGTATTGCAAAATTAAATAATTATGGATTTAAATTAAATGGTAGAGTTATAAAACCAGCGACTGTAACTTTATATAAAAAAATTAGCAATTAATTATTTTGATTGCTAAAAATGTGATAGAATATTATTGTCTAAAAGGAGATAAACATGAAAAAAGAAATTATTTTAGGAATTGACCTAGGAACAACAAACTCAGTTGTTTCATACATGGATGGAACTAATCCAGTTGTTTTAGAAAACCCTAATGGTAAAAGAACTACACCATCTGTTGTAAGTTTTAAAAATGATGAAATCATCGTAGGTGAAGTAGCAAAAAGACAAATTGAAACTAATCCAAATACTGTTGCCTCAATTAAAAGATTAATCGGAACAAGTAAAACAGTACATGTAAATAATAAAGATTATAAACCTGAAGAGATCTCAGCGATGATCTTATCTTACATGAAAGATTATGCTGAAAAGAAATTGGGACAAAAAGTTTCAAAAGCTGTTATTACTGTTCCTGCTTACTTTGATAATGCACAACGTGAAGCTACAAAAATTGCTGGTAAGATTGCAGGTCTTCAAGTAGAAAGAATTATTAACGAACCTACTGCTGCTGCACTTGCTTTTGGATTAAACAAAACTGATAAATCAATGAAAGTTCTTGTATACGATTTAGGTGGTGGTACATTTGACGTTTCAGTACTTGAATTAGAATCAGGAACGTTTGAAGTATTATCAACAAGTGGAAATAACCATCTTGGTGGTGATGATTGAGATAATGAAATTGTTAAATGATTAATTGAAAAAATTAAAGCTCAACACAAATATGATCCATCAACTGATAAAATGGCTTTAGCAAGACTTAAAGAAGCTGCTGAAAAAGCTAAAATTGACTTATCAAATCAATCAGTTGCAAACATTAATTTACCATTCTTAACAGTTACTGCAGATGGTCCAGTTAACGTTGATTTAGAACTTAAAAGAAGTGAATTTGAATCAATGACTGCTTATTTAGTTGATAAAACTAGAAAACCTATTGAAGATGCATTAAAAGAAGCTAATATTACAGCTAGTGAACTTGATGAAGTTTTACTTGTTGGAGGTTCAACAAGAATTCCTGCTGTTCAAGATATGGTTCAAAGAACTTTAGGTAAAACTCCTAACCGTTCAATTAACCCAGATGAAGTTGTTGCTATTGGTGCTGCTATTCAAGGTGGGGTATTAGCTGGTGATGTTCAAGACATTCTTTTACTTGATGTTACACCTTTAACTCTTGGAATTGAAACTTTAGGTGGAATTAGTACACCATTAATACCAAGAAATACAACTATACCAGTCACTAAATCACAAATTTTCTCAACAGCAGCAGATAATCAAACTGAGGTAACAATTATGGTTGTTCAAGGTGAAAGACAAATGGCTAGCGATAACAAGAGATTAGGTCAATTCAATCTTTCAGGAATTGAACCTGCACCTCGTGGAGTTCCTCAAATTGAAGTTAGTTTCTCAATTGATGTTAATGGTATTACAACAGTAACAGCTAAAAACATGAAAACTAATGAAGCACAATCAATTAAAATTGAAAATTCTTCAAAATTAAGCGAAGAAGAAATAGACAGAATGGTTAAAGAAGCTGAAGAAAATAAAGAAAAAGATAATAAACGTAAAGAAGAAGTTGAAACAATCGTTAGAGCTGAAGCACTAGTAAATCAAATTGAAAAAGCAAACCAAGAACAAGGTGATAAAATGGATGCTAAAGCTAAAGAAGAATCAGAAAAAATGGTTAAAGAACTTAAGGAATTAATTGAGAAAAAAGACATTGCACAATTAAAGGAAAAATTAGATCAAATTGAAAATGTCATGAAGAATTTTGCTAACTACGCATCACAACAATCAAGTAGTTCAGCTAATGAAGATGAACCAACAATTACTGAAGAATAATATATGATTAAGTCAGCTTATGCTGACTTTTTTTATATTCCTAATATTAATAAAATAATATATAAAAATTTAATATAATTTAAAAACTTAATTAATATAGGGTAGTTTAGGAATGTAATTATGAAAAAAATTAGAACAAGATATGCACCAAGTCCAACTGGATATTTACACATTGGAGGTGCAAGAACAGCGCTTTTCTGTTATCTTTATGCTAAACATTTTAATGGAGATTTTATTTTTAGACTTGAAGATACCGATGTGAAGCGTAATGTTGTAGGTGGAGAAGAGAGTCAACTTAAAAATTTAGCTTGATTAGGAATTATTCCAGATGAGTCTCCACTTAAACCAAATGAAAAATATGGAAAATATCGTCAAAGCGAAAAATTAGAACGCTATAGACAAGTAGCGGATATTTTACTTGAGCAAAATTTAGCCTATAAAGCTTATGATACAACTGAAGAATTAGAAAAACAAAAAGCTGAAAGTGATGCTAAAGGAATTCCATCATTTAGATATGACAGAAATTGATTAAAAATTTCTGAAGAGGAAAGACAAAAAAGAGATGCTGCCGGAGAGTATTCAATTAGATTATTTATGCCCGAAAATGTTGAATATGCTTGAAATGATATTGTTAGAGGTCCAATAAGTTTTAATTCAAATGATTTGTCTGATTGAGTTATTTTTAAATCTGATGGATATCCTACCTATAATTTTGCTGTAGTTGTTGACGATCATGATATGGAAATTACTCATGTTCTTCGTGGCGAGGAGCATATTGGTAATACTCCAAAACAATTGGCAATTTATAAAATGCTAAATTGAGAAGCACCTAGTTTTGGACATATGACTATTATTACAAATATGGAAGGTCAAAAGCTTTCTAAACGTGATCTTAGTTTAAAACAATTTATTGAGGACTATAAAAATGAAGGATACTGACCACATGCAGTATTTAACTTCCTATCACTTTTAGGTTGAACTAGTTCTGACGCATCTGAAAAGATGACTAAAGAAGAAATTATTGCTAAATTTGATCCAAATAGATTGAGTAAGTCACCATCAAAATTTGATATTCAAAAAATGCAATGATTTTCAAAACAATATATCAAAGAAATTGATAATTCATTATTAAAGTCACTGATGAATAGCGAAATAAATGAATTTGATCAAGAGTGAGTTGATTTATTTATTGATACATATAAACAAAATGCATACTGCATTAATTCACTAAATGAAAGTTTAGAAATGTATAAAAATCCAGCTCTAGAATTTGGCCATGAATTTAACGAAGAAGAAATGAAGGTAATCAAAACTTTTAGTTCGCTAATTAATAAATCTAATTTTAATGTTGATGAAATTCAATCAGCTATAAACAAAACTCAAGAAATTTGTGGTGTTAAAGGTAAAAAATTATTCATGCCAATAAGATTAGCTGCTACATATTCAGAACATGGACCTGAATTAGCTAAGGCAATTTATTTATTTGGTGAATCTCAAATTAAAGAAAGGTTATCAAAATGAAAATAAAGTTTTTATCTGTTGCTCAGCCTGTTAATTCAGATGAATTAGTAACTAATTTTACAGCAAGTGTAGAAAAAGATAATGATTTTGGTTATGAAGCATACACTTTTGTTGAACCTTCTCAAGGGGTTTCTAATCGAATTGAATTTAATGAAAATGAAATAAACATTTTTGCTGGTGCAACTACATTAAAACTTCGAATGAATGAATGAATATTAAATGTTTTTAATATTCAAGCTACACCAAATTCTCCAGTATCAAATTTTGATATTTGAACATATCTAACAGATTTTAATGTTTCAAGAGATAATCAAATTGACGTTATTGAATTTAAATATATTTTAACTACTAAGCAAGAAGATTTGGATTCTAAAGTCGGAGATTACAAAATTACTTTAACCATATCTAAATAATATGATAGGTGTTGATATTGTAAAAATTTCACGTTTTATTAACAATCATGAAAAAATTGCTAATAGAATTTTAAGTGTTGATGAACTAATTGAGTATCAAAAAATTAGTGAAATCAAGAAAAAAGTTAAATATGTTGCAGTTCATTGAGCGATTAAGGAAGCGATATTTAAATCTGATAATAGTTATTCAACCTTTAATAAAATAAACATAACTAAAGAAAAATTAACCTACAAACATGATAAATTTCATATAAGCACTAGCGACGATGGAGATAATCTTGTTGCTTTTGTAATTAAGAAAGGATAAAATGAATTTAATTACATTAAAGAAAATATTTTTTGCGCCAGTATGATTAGCAAGATTTCATAAAATTAACTCTTTGGCAAGAAAATACCGTAAAACCCCAGAGTTAGCAAGTCAACAAGTTAGACTTGATAAAATGATTAAATATAGTAAAAAAATGCTTAAACTCCTTAGAATTGATGTGGAAATTGAAGGTATTGAAAACTTACCAAACACTGGTGGAGTAATTTTAACACCTAATCATAAATCAAATATTGATTCAGTAGTATTAATGAAACTCTTTGAGCTTAACAAAGAAAAAGGTGATGAATTACACAAAATGCCAACCTTTGTTGCAAAAAAAGAATTACTTAAAAAACGTTTAATTAGAAATGGACTTAGCTTGCTTGATACTTTTTCTATTGATAGACAAAATTTCAGAGATTCTTATAAAACTCTTCAAGATTTTGGTGAATATGTAAAAAGATCATCAACTTACGGTGTTATTTTCCCTGAAGGTACTAGAGTTCCAAATTCAAACGAAATTGGTGAATTTAAAGCAGGTGCCTTCAAAATCGCTGCTATGAAATATTTACCTATCTTACCTATTACAATCATAAATAGTGAACAAGCTTTTGATAAAAAAAGAAAAAATAGATTAACAATAAAAATTATTGTTCACTCACTAATTAAAGCCAACGCGGTAATAACTCAAGATCCAGTTGCTGTTGGTAAAAGAATTAGAGATATTGTATTATCAGGATTAAACAATGGATAATTTTGATATAAAACTTGACGATTTTGATGGACCACTTGATCTTTTATTATCATTAGTGCAAGATAAAAAAATTAGTGTTTTTGAAATAAATATGGCTGAATTAGCCACTCAGTATTTACAAATAATAAATAACTTAAAAGATTCAGATATTAATATTGCATCCGAGTATTTAGTAATGGCTGCAACTTTAATTCAATTAAAGTCTAAATTGCTCTTAAATAGTCCTGAAGAACAAGAAGAAATTGAACAAGAAAAAAGTAATCTTTTACAACAAATCTTAGAATATAAACAATTTAAAGAAGTAAGTAAAACTCTTAAGGAAAAAGAAGAATTACGTGACGATATTTTTATTAAAGAAATGAGTAATCTAGATCAATTCATTCTAGAAAAGGACAATTCAAAATTAGATGGTACATCTAATCCAGTAAAGTTAATTATTGTGCTAAGAAAGATGTTTGAGCGTAGATTTGCACAAAAATTAGCTCTAGCTAAACTGGATACATTTAAGTTAACTCCAAAAGATCAAGAAAGTTACATTAAAAATATTTTTGATAAACATGAAAATGTAACCTTTGATCAAATATTTAATTTACCTTCATTAAATCATTTTGTTATAACTCTATTAGCATTATTAGACATGGCTAGAAGACAAATAATTATTATCGAACAAGATGATCAATTTGCTGAATTAAGATTCAAAAGAGGACCCGAATATGAAAGATAATATTTTAGAAGCTGCATTATATGTTCAAGGAGATGAAGGATTAACTCTTGAACAAATTAAAGAACTTTTTTCGTTAAATAATATTGTTGAAGCAAAAAAAGTTATTAATGATTTTATTAAAAAATATAATGAGTCTAATAGAGGACTTAAAGTGGTTGAATTTAATGAAGTTTATAAATTAGCAACTCGTGAAAGTGTTAAGGAGTATATTTCTAAAATTGTTAACGTAATCAGAAAACAAAAACTTTCGAATGCAGCAATTGAAGTAGCTGGGATTATTGCTTATAAACAACCAATTACTAGAGGACAAATCGCAAGTATTCGTGGTGTCTCATCCGATCAAGTTTTAAATACCTTACTAGCTAAAGGAGTGGTTGAAGAAGTAGGGATTTCTCCAACTGTTGGACATCCAGTTCTGTATGGAGTTACTAATAAGTTTTATGATTACTTTAGAATTAAATCACTTTCTGAATTACCAAAATTAACAGAATTTAATTTTGTTGAAGGTACTGAAGAAAACGCAACCGAATATGATTTATTTGAAAGTCAAAGAGAAGAGTTCTAATGGAATACATAAAATTTAATGCAACAAAAAATGATCAAGGCAGAACCGTTTTTAAGCTTTTGATAAAATATTTTGATAATGTACCTGTAAGTAGAATAGAAAGAGTTTTTCGTCAAAAAGACATTAAAATAAATGGCTTAAGAAATGTTAATAAAAACCAAGTTATTAAAGAAAAAGATTTAATTGAGGTTTACGGACTTTCAGATCTAAAAAATGTTGAAGAAAAAAATAAAAAAGAAATAAAAATACTTTTTCATCCTATTTATGAGGATGAAAATATTTTATTAGTACATAAACCTGAAAAAATTGCAATTCACAGTGAAGATAATTGTTTAGATGAACAAGTTTTATCCTATTTAAAATATAAAAAAGTTGACAGTTTTATTCCAAGTCATGTAGGAAGACTAGATAAAGAAACTAGTGGAATAATGCTTTATGCTAAAAATTATGAAACACTTAATTATTTAAATGAAAATGCAAAAAATATTGAAAAGACTTATATTTTCAAGAGTGATTTTAATATGGATAATTTGATAGTGAATGGCTATATTTTTCATGATAACTCAAAACAAAAGATGAAAGTAAGTAAAGATTATGTTGAAAATGCAAAAAAATTCACTACAAAGCTCTTCATGATTAGAGACAGAAAATTTGCACAAATCATAACAGGAAGAAAACATCAAATAAGAGCAACATTATCATATTTGGGTTATCCAATTTACGGTGATCACAAATACGGTGGGAAGAAATTTAATCGTTTAATGCTTCATGCTTATTCTATAAAATTTAAAAATATGACAGGGAAATTCGAGTATTTAAATGACCATGAATATCTTAAAGAACCTAATTGATAGTCAGAAAGGAAAGAAATGAACAAAAGCATAACAAAAGAGGAATTGTATAAAATTGCAGAAAGCTTAATGCTTAAACCTACTGAAGAAGTTGTTGAAGAAATTCTAAAAGATTGAGAAGTTTTGCAAAAATACATTCAAATGATGAGTTTAATTAATACTGATAATGTTAAACCAATGACTCATATTAATGAGAACTATCAAGTTGACTTTTTTAGAGAAGACATTGAAGATGATTCATGAGCAATTAAAAAAGAACACATTCTTACAAATGCAGCTCAATCAGACCAAGATTTTATTATAACTAAGAAGGTGGTTAAATAATGAGTGTTAAAGTTTTAGGAAATTTTGAAAAAGCTAAAGTTGAATTAGCAAACAACAAAAATAATGCAGTTTCATACATATACGATCAAGCTAAAAACTTAAATCCTCAAGGAAATTTATCAAACTCAGTTTTTACAATTAAAAACGTTTTTGCTACTGATGATGCAGTCACAAATGCATCAAGCAGAATTTTGGAAAATTTTCAACCACATTATAATGCAGAGGTAGTCCAAAAATTATTAAACGCAGGAGCTACTCCAGTTGCTAAAGTTCATTCAGATGAATTAGCTTTAGGCGGTACAGGAACATACTCTGGTTTTGGTTTGATAAGAAACCCACTAGATCCAGAAAGACTTAGCGGTGGTTCTTCATCTGGTTCTATTGTTACACTAACTGATAATGTTTCATTTGCCTTAGGTAGTGATACCGGTGATAGTGTTAGATTACCAGCATCATATAATGGAAAAGTAGGTTTTAAACCATCTTATGGTGCAATATCACGTTATGGAATGTTCGCATATTGTTCATCTTTAGACACTGTTGCATTTTTTGCTCATAATGTTAATGACATTTTTGAGGTTTCAAAAGCAACTTTTGGCATTGACAACAAAGATATGACTACAATTAAGGTTAAAATGGAGGAACTTAATTCTCTTAAACCTAATATTGTGGTAGCTCTAGAATTAGACGGGTTCTTAGAAGAATATGTTTTAAATTCATATAATAATTTGATCCAAAAATTGATAAATAATGGTGTTAAAGTTAAAAAAGTTAAACCTGACTTAACAATTTTAAGAAATATTAAACCAGTTTATGATATTGTAAGTTACTCTGAAGCATCTGCTAACTTAGCTAATTTAAATGGTATTGCATTTGGTGAGAGAAAAACAGGTGAAGATTGAAATGAAATCATGACCAATACTAGAACAAGCGGTTTTGGTAAAATGGTTCAGAGAAGATTAACTCTTGGAAGTTACTATTTATATAGCAAAAATCAAGAAGAAATCTTCAAAAAAGCTCAAAAAGTAAGAAGAGTAATTAGAGATTATTTAACTAGTTTACATAAAAGCGCTGATGTTGTTATTTATCCAGCAAGTGCAGCTATAGCTCCATTTATTGACTTTTCAAAAAATAAGAATTATGATTTTATGGAATACATTTTAACTGGTTCAAACTTAGTTGGTAACCCTTCAATTACAATACCTCTTGGAAAAAATCAAGAGTTACCTTTTAATATAACCATTGATTCAGAGATTTATACTGATGAAAAACTGCTATCAATTTCATTATGATTTGAAGAAATTTTAGGAGGAAATAATGAATTGAAATAATTATTTTGATGTTGTTATTGGTGTGGAAATTCATGTTGAATTAGATACCAAGACAAAGATGTTTTCTCCTGCTAAAAATATCTTTGATGCAGAACCTAATACAACAGTTAATCAAATAGATCTAGCATACCCAGGAACTTTACCACTAATTAATAAACAAGCAGTTAAATATGCAATTGCATTAGCAAAAGCTCTTAAGATGGAAATTGATAGCGAGATGCACTTTGACAGAAAAAACTATTTTTATCCAGATTTACCTAAAGGTTTCCAAATAACACAATTTTATAGACCAATCGGTCAAAACGGTGTTATCGATGTTATCTTTGGTGATGGCAAAATTAAACAAGTGACTATTGAAAGAATTCATTTAGAAGAAGACACTGCTAGACAACATCATGATGAAAATGGTACAAAACTTGATTACAATCGAGCAGGTGTTCCTCTGATTGAAATTGTTTCAAATCCAGTGATGAGTTCAGCTGAAGAAGCTGCCGCATATGTCGACGCTATTAGAAAAACAGCACTAGCATTAAAAATAAGTGATGCAAAACTTGAACAAGGTTCACTTAGAGCTGACATCAACATTTCATTAAAACCAAAAGGTGTTAAAGAATTTGGTACTAAAGTGGAAATAAAAAACATGAACTCGCTTAATAATATTAAAAAAGCAATTGAATTTGAGATTATAGATCAAGCTAAAAAGTTATTCAAAAATGAAAAAATTCTTCAACAAACTAAGCGTTTTGATGATCAAAGTAATTCAACAATTACAATGAGAGTTAAAACAGGTCAAACTGATTATAAATATTTTCCAGAACCAAATATTCCATTTATTAAAATTTCAGATGAGTTTATCGAATCTATAAAGTTACCAGAATTACCTGTTGAAAGATTCAAGCGATATAAGTCTTATGAAATACAAGATATTTATATCCAAAGTCTAAACAATGATTTAAAACTTGCTGATTATTTTGATAGCATATCTTACCCTGATAAAACTAAGTTAGCAAAAATTTTCTTTGCTGAAGTTGTATCATTAGCTAATTCAAAATCGTTAAATGCTTATGAATTGAATATTAATCCTGAAAATATTACAAAAGCTATTGAATTATTAGAACAAGAAATTATTTCAGGGAAATCAATCAAAAAATTAATACCACTTCTACAAGATTTCAATGGTGACATCAATGATTTACTTGATGAACATAAATTGAAGCAGATCTCTGACTTGGATTTAATCAATCAAATAATTTCTGAAATCATTTCACAAAGTGAAAATATCGTAATAGAATATCCAAATCGTCCCGAAAGAGTTCTTAAAATGATTTTAGGATTGGCGATGAAAAAAACTGATGGTCAAATTTCTCCAACTATAGCTGATGAAGTTACTAAAAAAATTCTCCAAAAAAAATTCAATTTATAAAAAATATCTTAAAAATAACTGTGATTTTACTAAAAGTTTATTTAGAGAAGTTAAAAAAGAAAAATTTAATCATAATATAATTTGACCACCAAGATTTAAAATAAATATCTATGAAATTATTTGTAAATTTATAATCAAAATAATATTATTTATTACAATGTTTCGAACAATGCATAGAAACAAACAAAAAAGAGAAACAATAATTAATAGGACATTTTTAAAATTTTCTTCAAAAGAATTTCAATTTATTCCAATATCTTCTTGCTTTTATTTCTTACTATCATTTGTTCCAATTGTAATTATTGTTTATTTTATTCTCTCGATATTTTCTTGACATATCCAATTTAATAAATATTTTTATGAAGAAATTCTATCAAATTTAATACCTGGAATTCTTAGTGTTATTGATTTTCTTCCAAGTAGTTTTGATAGTTATTTAAGCTATATTCCGCTTGCTGTTTTATCATTATCTTGTTTATGACTAAGCAGCGCAGGTTATGGCAAAATGATAACGTCATACAACTATATTTATGGTCATAAATATTTAGGAACATTTTTAGGTAATAGAATTAAAGGCTTGTTAATAGTTCTTTTAATTTCCTTATATATTTCCATTTGAGTAATAATTCTTAAATTATTAAATTCTTTATTTATTACTTTTAATGACGATCTAGAGTATAAAAAATGAGAATCGTTTGTTCTTTTCCAAATAAGTTCATTAGTATTTTTATACATTGGTTTTATTTTTCTTTATAAATTTGTCCCATCATTTAAATTAAAAGTGTCGCAAGTTTACTCGGGTTCATTACTTGCTACCATACCAATTTGAATTTTAGTATTAATTTTTGGTTCACTTAATACAACATTTAAATACGAAAAATACGGACCACTAGGAATATTTTTATACATTTCAGTCTTTATAAGTTTTTACAGTTATTTCATTTATTTAGGAATCATAGTTAATGAATCATATTATAAGATTTTTGTATCGCAGAGAACGTTACAAAAAAAAGCAATATGAAAATTTTAAAATTAAAGTGTATTTTATACAATGCACTATTTTTTAAATTTTTTTATTACACTTAAAGAATTACGAGGCCAAAAAACTCCATCTGCATAACCTTGAATAGTTTTATCATGATCAGCTTTTTCAAGTCTATATTCAGCTCAAGCGCAAAATTGTTGATCCAATTCTATTCCTATGTATTTTCTGTTTAATTTTTTAGCAACAACCGAAGTAGTTCCCGAACCTAAAAACGGATCTAAAACTACATCATTTTCTTTTGAAGATGCTAGAACTAACTTGGCTATTAATTTTTCAGGTTTTTGAGTTGGGTGTGCCGTATTTTCAGGCATTGATCAATATGGAATTGATATATCTGTTCAAATATTTGATGGATAAGTGTTTCTAAAATTACCGATTTCAGTTTGATTCCAATCTTTTGGCTTACCATTTTCTTTGTATGGAGCAATAACTTTTTTGCGATGCATGATTGAATCAACATTAAAGTAGAAATTCTTGCTTTTAGTTAAAAAATAAATATCTTCCATACTATTTTTATAGTTATTTTTTGAACCGCGACCCTTTTCTCTTTCTCATGTTATCCTATTTTGTATATAGAATTTTTCAGCTAAAATTGGTGCGATTATCATACTTGTTTTTCAATCACAACAAACATAAATAGTTGCAGTTTCTTTTAATAATGGATAAATTAAATTGATTCATTTTCTTGTGTATTCAACATAACTATCGTCTTTCATTCTACTAAAGTTTAATTCATTGAATTTTTTAGAAATGTTGTAAGGTGGATCAATAATGCATAAATCAATTGAATTCTTAGGTAATTTTTCTAAAATTTTAAATGTATCACCATTGATTGTTGAATTAATAACATTATCCAATTTTTCTATATCGCTGTCAATATTTTTAACTCTTATTAATTCTTTTTCTAGTTGTTTCACAGTAAAATCAATAGTTTTATTTCTTGTGGATCTCTCTTTGTTTAACATAATTAAACAAATTATAGATTAATTTAATTATTTTTTACTAATTTAAGAGTCATACTCATTTTATAATATTAAAATTTTTGATTTTGCTATAATAAAATAACTATGGAACAAACAATGTATAACTCATTATTAAAAATTAAAGAAAAACACGATGAAATGGAAAAACAACTCCTTGACCCTGAAGTTGTTTCAGATATAAAAAAATACACAAAAATAACAAAAGAAATCAACTCAATTAAAGATATTGTCGAAGCATTTAATTCATATTTACAAGCAGAAAACAATCTTATTTTATCTAAAGAGATGTTACACGAAAAGGATGAAGAGTTAGTTAGTTTAGCTAAAATGGAAATTGCTAGTTCTGAAGAGATCATGTCTAAATTAACTGAGGATCTTAAAATTCTAATTTTACCTAAGGATGAAAATGATAATCGTGATGTTATCGTTGAAATCAGAGGTGCAGCAGGTGGTGATGAGGCTAATATCTTTGCTGGTGATTTATTCAGAATGTATACAAAATGATGTGATCAAAATAATTTAAGATGAAAAACACTTGACTCTACACCAGCAGAGGCTGGGGGATTTACATTGATAACCTTTTCTGTCTCAGGCGAAAAACCGTATTCAAAACTAAAGTTTGAAAGTGGTGTACACAGAGTTCAAAGAGTACCAGTTACAGAAACTAAAGGAAGAGTTCACACGAGTACTGCAACCGTTACAGTTATGCCTGAAATTGATGATGATGTTGAAATTGAAATTAAACCAGAAGATATAAGAGTAGATGTATTCCGTTCAAGTGGTAATGGTGGTCAATCAGTTAATACAACAGATAGTGCTGTAAGAATTACACACTTTAAAACTGGTATTGTTGTTTCATGTCAAGAAGGAAAGTCTCAAATACAAAATAGAGAAATCGCACTTAGAATTCTTAAGTCAAAACTTTATGACTTAGAGATTCAAAAGAAATTGGAAGAAGAATCAGGATATAGAAAACTTGCAGGATCAGGTGCGAGAAGTGAAAAAATTAGAACCTATAACTATCCTCAAGATAGAGTTACTGACCATAGAATTAGTTTCTCTACAAGTTTATCTCCAGTTATGGACGGAAAAATAAACTCAATTATTGATGCTTTATTAACAGAAGAACAAAACGAAAAAATTAAAGAAGCAGGTTTATAAGATGCCAACTAGGGAAGATTTATTATTAGAAAAAAGAAGATATGGACTAGAACAAGTAATTACTGATGAAGAACAAAAAAAGCTAGATTTAGGAATGCCTGTTCAAAAAATTATGGGGTATGTTGAACTAGCCGATGTTAGAATTTATTTAGATTTTAATGTTTTAATTCCTAGATACGAAACAGAAGAATTGGTCCTTAAAGCTATTAAAGAAATTCCTCAAAATGCAAAAGTTTTAGAAATAGGTTGTGGTTCAGGTTTTATTTCTATTGCTCTTAAAAAACATCGTCCAGATTTAAAAATTATAGCAGTTGACGTTGATAATAATGCTATTTTGCAAACAACAGTCAATGCACAAACTAATAAAGTTGATATTGATATTAGACTAAGTAACTTGTTTTCAGGTGTATTTCAATTAATTTTTGAGGAACCATTTGATGTTATTATTTCTAATCCTCCTTATTTATCTGATTTGGAAGAATTACCTGAGTCAGTTGAAAAATTTGAACCAGCAATTGCTCTAAAAGCACCTAATGATGGTTTCTTCTTTTATAAAGAAATTCTTTCAAAATCAACATGAGCATTAAAAAGGCATGGACAAATTTATTTTGAGATTAACCCAGAACATATGCATATTTGAAATGAACTTAAATATGCATATAATCTAGAAATTACTAAAGATATCAATGGTAAAGAAAGATTTGCTAAAATTATTATAGATTAAAGTAAGGTGTGAATTTAATTATTCACATTTTTTATAACTTTTTTAATATCACTAGCTATTTTTTAGTGAGTTTGATATCTTTATAGATAAAATTGCTCAGTTTTAGTTTTACATAAAAAAAGTTTATAAAGAGTATAAGTATGTATCAACATTGATTGTTGTAATCTTCTTGGGTTTTATATGTTTTGATAATCTATAATATTTAATAATCATGTCTATGATTAAAAATAAGCTAGATAGAGCATATTTATTTTTTTATAAATTAATTCACTGTAGTATTTTAATAAAATGTATCTTTAATTAAATCATTTCGATTATAAAACAATGTTTAATGTGAACGATGTAAAAATGGTTTCTAATGTCTAGATTTTATTAAACTGAAATTTTATTAGATTGCAATTTTGTAATTATTTAATATAATTAAAGAATGTATGAGATAAATTTAGTTAAATTACCAAGGAAAGTATTAAGAGAAAAATCGTTAGATGTACCAATTCCTCTTTCAGATGAAGATATTGAATTAGCTGAGAGAATGATTTATCATGTTGATGATAGTCAAAAACCTAATACAAAATTCAGGCCTGCTGTTGGAGTTGCTGCCGTGCAATACGGTATATTAAAGAGAGTGTTTTATATTCATGTTAAGGATTATCAAGATAAAACTATTTTCAGAGATGTTTTATTTAATCCTATAGTTTTAAATAAATCATTATTATTAAATGCACTCGCTGAAGGTGAAGGTTGTTTAAGTGTTGATGATAGTTGACCAAATCAAGAAGGTTATATCCATAGAGCGAATCGTATAGTTGTCAAGGCTTATAGTTATTTTCAGCAAAAAGAAGTTACCTATGATGTATCAGACTACGTCGCTATTGTCATGCAACATGAATTAGATCACTTGGATGGCAAACTTTTTATCGATCATATTAGTAAAAAACATCCTTGAAGAAAAAAAGAAAAATGTAAATACTTATAGAAAGGAAAGATATGCAAGATTTAATTAATACATTAAGCAAAATTGTTGAGTTTAAATATACTACAGCAATAATGATTATTTGATTTATTTTAGTTCTTGTTTTAGGTTATTTATGAGGATTTAAACGTGGACTAATCGCCAACATTATTAATGTTGCTATCATTTTTGTGGCTTTAGTTGTTGCAGCTATAATCTCTGTTCTTGTTAAACCATCTATTTCAAACGCATTAATAAAAGCCGATGAGAGTGGAATGCTTAAAGATTCTGGATTAGTCAATACCCTAGTAGGTTATTTAGCATTATTTATTCACTTAATTTGCCTAATATTATTTATGGTTGCTTCTGGTATATTAGGATTGTTTAGAAAAAAAGTTAAAAGATCTACCATGAGACCATTTTATGGTTTAATAAGTATGGCTGGAGCAGTTCCATTAGCTGCGATTTCAACAGCTGCAATTAGCCCAATTACTAAATATGATAATGGAATGAGTAAATTTGTTGGAGCACTTAGTTTAGGAGTTACTTTTAGTACCGCTAACAGTGCTGAAGGTGTTGTAGAAGCTTTAGTTAAGTTTCAAGAAAATATGAATAAAATAAATAGTGATAACCCTAAAGAAAGGGAAGAAGGTGCAAAAAATCTTTTAAATGATCCTTCAATCGGGAACTTGTTAGATAAATTGATTGAAGAAAATAACAAAAAAGAACCAAATAAAACTGATACCAACACAAATGTTGATAAAAATCAACCTTCTCAACCAAACACTCCAAATAACCCTAAACCACAACCATCTAACCCAAACAACCCTGAACCACAACCATCTAACCCAAACAACCCTGAACCACAACCATCTAATCCAAACAATAGCACTATTATAGATAATAAAATTCTTGAAGAGTTAATTGGTGATAACAAAGAATTTTTTGAAGAACTTAAAACCAATAATCAAATAGCAGAAAATATCAACAAATTTGTTGAGATTGATGTTAATGAAATAACAAAAGAACAAATTCAAGAAATTACTTCTGAATTAGTTCAAAATGCTAGAAAACACTTTGGTGAATCAAAACAAATTGATGCTATATTATCGGTTGTTGAAAAAGAAGGAATTGAATCTCTTTCAAATAATGGTGTTAAAATCGTTGATTTAGGAATTACTTTAGTTAAAAATCAAATTGGAGAAAATACAAATATTCAGTTTGATAAAATCGGAACAAAACTTAAAGATATTATCAATAAAGCAGCTGAATTAAAAAATATAAATAACTAATTACTGTTGTTCAAAAACCAAGATACAAGCTCTAATAGTATTGAGCTTGTATCTTGGTTTTTAATATAAAACAAAAATAAAAATCAACCATAATGGTTGATTAATGATTATGCAACATATTTTCTTTAATGTTTTTTCAATCTATACAATCACATGCAAATTTTGAGTAATTTTTATCAAGTGATATATGATCAAGGTATTTGGAATAAGTTTTTTTAAATTCTGGATGTAACTTATAATATACACTAGCACCCTTTTTGAATGATTCAACTAATTTTAGTTTTCTTAAGTACATGAAATGTTTTGATACATTAGCTTGTTTTTGACCTGTAAGTTCGATAAGAGATTGTACATTACACTCATTTTCTTCACATAAATATAAATGAATTAATAATTGTAAATTTAATTTAGACGAACAAACCTTAAAAAAATCTTCTAATTTAATCAATGTTATTTGTCCTTTGTACTCTTATTATTCTTTTTGGTTGAATTTTTCTTGGTAGGTCTTAAAACATTATCTTCCTTAGCTTTAGTAGCTTTTTTTATTACTTCAGGAACAATTGTTTCATCATTTTGTTCTTGTTTATCATCTTCATTAAAATATAGTGCTCACTCTTTGGATAATTCGTTAATATCTCTGCTATTTTCATTATAAAAGTCATCAGAAAGATTTAATTCAATTTCTTGGTCATCATCATTTCTGACAAAATTGTTTGCACCATAATTTGAATTAATGAATTTTAATATTTCTGAGTCTTCGTATCACTTCATTTCATTGTTCTTAATTATTGATCAATTGATTATATTTACCAACTTAACATCATAATTCTTTGATTTTAAGAATTTATATTTATCCTTAAATTCTATAAAGTTGTTCACATTTTTAACATAACTAAAATCATCGAAAATGTATGCTTTATATGGCTTTTTATCAACTAAAACCATTAAGCCGATATTTAATGTACCAACTGAGTAATTTTGAATCAATTCAACATTGGTTTTATTTCTAGTAACTTTATCAATATCGTTAACAACTATGTCAGAAATGTTATTTTCATAATTAGAAACTACAGAGTTTTTACCACGATTAATTGCGATTTTTACAAAATCACGTCTTTCTTGATCAGTTTTTTCTAAGAATTCCAATCAAAGTCTAAATATCATTGTATCTGTGCTGTTAGTATTGTTAGATATATCAGTTGATTTAATTGTCTTGATAACAATCATTTTATCTTTAGCACGAGAAATAGCTACATTTAGTGCATTCATACCACCTGTACGACCTACGTATGTAGAGAAAATTTTAGCTGTTTTATCATATGCAATAGTAGCTACAACTAAATCTGCCTCATCTCCTTGAATATTTTCAAGGTTTCTAATCATAAGTCTATTTTCACGCATTGCCATTTCTAAATCTGGATATTTTTGAATAATTAAGTTAGTAATGTAATCACCTTGTTTAGCGTTGAATGAAAGTAAAATTATTTTTTTGTATTTTTCAATATTTTCTTTAAGAATCTCTATTGCCTTATTAGCTTCAACAATGTTTCTGTTATCTTCCCACTTACCATTCACTTGAATAACTTCGATAGCATCTTGTTCATTTGCTCCAGCTACATCAACAACATCAAGTTGAGATTTATAGAAGTGTTTTGAAGAGAATGTCATTAATGATGCATGATTTGCACGATAGTTTTTATCAAGTAAGATTTTGAATACACCTAAGCTTAACGCATAATCAAGAAGTGATTCAACGTTTCCAAAAATTGTATCATCGCTACTTCTAACACCGAATCAGTTTGTTGGACGCATTTGATTTTCGTCACCAGAAAGAATCTTTGTCTTACCTAAATATAGTAATGGAAGTCCTTTTTCAATAAATATTTGTGAAGATTCATCAAGGATTACATAGTCAAATTCTCCTCTTTCTCAAATACTTAAGTCTGTATCAGGAGTTGTTATAACAACAGGAATTATTTTTTTAATAATTCTTCCATAGTTTTTAATAAATTTATGTGGGTCCATATTCGCAAGTCTAATTGTAGCGGCGAATTCCTTATACATTTGTAAATCTTCAGCACTGAAACGCGTAATTTTCTTAATCGTATTAATAGTCATCATTTTTTTAATGTTTTCGATTTCTGTTAACTCATTACGATTATAATCAGGTTGTCTGCTTGAAATTGATTCTACTCATTCTAGTTGTTCATAAGAAACAGAAGCAGTTTTAATAAAGAAATCACTAATTTGACCTGAGTAATTACGTGGTAATAAGTTTTCGATTTCTTTAGCACGTTTTTTTAGCTGTCTGTAGTGTTTAAAATTCTCTGGATTTGTGTATCTAGTGAAAGTATTTGATTTATCATTTAGCCTCATGAACTCTCTTTTTCATGGGCCAAATTCCGTTAAATCTACTGTACCGCTTTGTGATACACTTTGAGGCATCTCAACATTTTTTGCTAAAGCTCTTAAAGTATCATAATCAGTTTTATTAAGTCCAGTTTCGCTTAAGCAAGTAGCTGATTCTTTGATATTTGAGCTGAATGTTTTATAACAATTAGACATTAAAAATCTATAGGTATCAAGAATTTTTTCAACTGATTGACTCTTATTTATGTCTTTTGTTAACTCGATTCATCTTAATTCATCTTCTTGAATAATTTGGTTTCCGCCTGCAGGAAGAGATTTAAATTCACTAAAGTATTCTAAATAGTCAATAAAAGCCTGAAGAGGTTCATAAAAACTTCTTTTACTAAAATCTTTGCTTGTCAATAAGCACAAACAAAACATTCTTAGATCTTGAAGACGGTTTCTAATAACTTCAAGAGCAGCCTTTTTTTGTGAGGCTACTAAAGCAGTTCTACCAACAAATAGAATATTAGCTAGTAAATTAACAATTGTTTGTGATTTACCTGTACCTGGTGGTCCTCAAATAACAGTATCTTGGATTAATGATGATAAAATAGCTCTATCTTGTGAGAAGTTAGTTTTAGTTATATTAAATAATTTAGGTTTGTCAGTAAAAATTTGTTTATCCAATTTTTTTGCATAAGCAGATTTAAGGAAATCTATATTAAAGATTTTATCGATCTCATCATTGTCGATAATTTCTTTCATTCTTTTACGTGAATAACCACCACCAGGAAGAAATATCCCTAGAACCATACCTGTATGGAATTGAATAGTTTTGTTATTGATACTATCCGGATTTTTCTTTTCAAATGGTGAAACGATATTCTCCGGAAGAGGGAAGACATTATTTCAGTCTCTACTTAATCTAAAAATAATTTGATCAATAGACATTCCTGAGTAATCAAAAGTAATATTAATATTAAAACCAGCATTATTAAGAATAAAGACAAGTTTTTCATTTAACTTAATATTTTTATGAACAATCAAAAATGGTCTACCATTCTTAAATTCAATACTTACTTCATGAAAAAATAACGGTGCATAGATTTTTTTCTCATCGATAGAAACAGAAACATATAAAAACCCTAAATGCATTGGTCAAATGTTTGTTTCATCTAAAACTGAAAGAGCTTTTCTTTCTAGTAATTTTCATTTTAAAGCAGACTTTTGAATATCAACTCTAATTTTTTCGATTAATTTTGGTTTAGTGTTCTCAAAGTTTGAAAATAATTGTGATTTAATGTTATCACTTAATTCAAGGTCGTTGTTTTTGAATAACTCAAGCATTAAACTTGGTTCCTCGATACTTTCTGCAGCTTTTCTAATTCTTGAGAGGTTAGACTCAATGAATGGTAGTTCAATTTTAGCACCACTAGTTGCACTAACTCTAACTAAAGCACTAAAGTATTCCCTACCAAAAATTTTATAGAAATCATAAAAATGATTTGTGTTAAGAGAAGTAAAAACTGAAGGATCATTTTGAGTCACTTCAAGTAAGTTATCTAAAATTGCCGCGTATCTTTGAGCTGGATCTTTTACAAAGCTATTTGATTGATTCATATTATTTACCTCTTAATGTTTCTAATTCTTCTTTAGCTGCGGAAGTGTATTCATTTAATATAATTGAAAGTTTTTTAGAATTTAACATAATTCCATTAACTTTATTCATTTTTTTAATATTTTCAATTTGTACAATTTCAGGATTAATTATTTCAACAATTAAACGTGAATTGGTATTTGAAATTTGCTTAATATTATCTTTTCCAATATAATCAAGCAGTTTATTTACGTTTATTCCACTCTTTTTAGATTGATAAATTGTGTTATCTTTAGTCTTGTTTTCCTTATTTCACTTTATTCAAATTAGACCTAGTGTTATTATGCTTAAAAAAGCTATTTTTAACTTCATCTTAAAATTCATATATTAATTATATTATTTAAAATAATTAGTAAAAATATTTAATGTATTTAGTGTGCACAAAATAAAATAAAAAAAGTTTGACACATGTCAAACATATGGTGCCGACAACTGGACTTGAACCAGCGACCCCATCCTTACCATGGATGTGCTCTACCTGCTGAGCTATGACGGCTTATGTATAAATAATATCAAATTTTAAGTTAGATAGTAATATTTTTATTATATATGTGTTAGTTTTTTATATTTTTGCTATAAAAATTTAGCAAAAAAATAACGTAACTAAATACGTTATTTAAATTATATTTTATCTAGTCATTCAGTTAGAGTTTTTTCAAATTTTTTAATTGTATTTTCTTTACTATCTAATTTTTTAACAGTGTTGAATTGTTTTATATTATGTTTTTTGGTATCACAAGTGTCATTTATGGGTGACATTTTATTATCAGAATTACTATTTTGAGTTACATTTTATTAACATCAAGGCAAAAAAACGTGTGGAGAAATTATTCTCTACATTTTTTGATCAATTAAGGTAAATCTTTCATAATCGCTTGCTGTAAGAAACACATTAACATAGCATTCTAATTTTTAACATTTCCTTAAGTTTAAATAATAAAAAGATATAAGCTAAACACTTATACCTTGTATATTTATATTAATCTAGGTCTGAACCGTTAGATTCAATAACTTTTTTATATCAGTAGAATGATTTTTTCTTACTACGTGAGAAATCACCTGTTCCATCGTCATGTCTATTTACATAGATAAATCCATAACGTTTAGCAAATTCTCCTGTACCAGCCGAAACTAAGTCAATAGGTCCTCATGTTGTATAACCTATAAGTGGAACACCGTCTTTAACTGCTTCGGACATAGCATTAATGTGTTGTCTTAAGTAGTCGATACGGTAATCATCATTAATTGAACCGTCAGCTTCAACTTTATCAATTGCTCCAAGTCCATTTTCAACAACCATTAATGGCTTATCAGGATAACGTCCATGAAGTTTGTTTAATGTATAACGAAGTCCGTCTGGGTCAATTTGTCATCCTCAATCACTTGCTTTTAAGTGTGGGTTAGCAATACCAAATGTGAAGTTTCCAACTCCTTCATCACTTTTGAGTGTTGCACTAACACAACTTGTTTGATAGTATGAGAAACTAATAAAGTCTACTGTTCCTTTAGAAAGAATTTGTTTGTCTTCTTCGGTTATAAAACTGTAATCAATGTTATTATCTCTAAAGTATCTATACATATATTCTGGATATGCACCTCTAGCTTGTACATCATTACAGAAATGGTTGTATAAATTATCTTCAAATTGAGTTAATAAAACATCTTTAGGATCTGGTGTAAGCGGATAAGCTGTTGATTGAAGTACCATATTACCAATCATAAAGTTAGTATTAATTTTCTTAGCTTCAATCACAGCAAGAGCTGAGGCAACAAATTGGTTGTGTAATGCCAAATAACTTCTTCTTTTATCTGTTTTTAATTTGTTCAAGTCGATTTTTTCTTTTGAAGACTTATCATCTTTATCCATTACTCCAAGTGAGTATAAATCACCAATTCCAAGTTTTCCGTTTAATTTAACTGGTGCATTAATTTCATTAAATGTAAGTCAGTATTTAACTTTGTCTTTATATCTAGTAAATACTGTTTTTACATATTTAACAAAGAAGTCGATAACTTCTCTGCTTTCAAAACCGTTATAGTTTTTTACAAGTGCTCAAGGCATTTCGTAGTGAGCAAGTGTAATAAGAGGTTCAATATTGTATTTTAAACATTCATCAATAACGTTTTCATAGAATTTCAAACCTTCTTCATTTGGTTTTTCATCATTACCATTAGGAAAAATTCTTCCTCAGTTAATACTGAAACGGAATACTTTAAATCCCATTTCAGCAAAGAGAGCGATATCTTCTTTGTAACGTTCATAGAATTTAATAGCGTCGTGAGATGGATAGAAAGCGTTTTGATCAATTACTGAAGAGAATCTTCTTGGTGTATCTTTATTACCACCAAGAAGCATATCAGGAATTGAAAGTCCTTTACCTCCATCTAAATAAGCCCCCTCAGCTTGGTTAGCTGCAATAGCCCCACCTCAAAGGAAACCTTCTTTGAAAACTGATTTATTCATTTTTATCCTCCGAAATTACTGAAACCATTTTATCAGCAAATTTGTGTTCTCCTAATTCAGAGAAGTTGATGTTATCAAATTCTTGTGCATTTGTAATAATAATTGGAGTTGTTAATTCATAACCTTCTTTTTTGATAGCTTTAATATCAAATTTAATTAGATTATCACCTAATGAAACTCTATCACCAACTTTAAGATTTGATTTAAAATGTTTTCCATTTAATTTTACAGTATCTATACCGATGTGCATTAAAACTTCCATACCATCATCTGATTTTAGACCAATAGCGTGTTTTGAATCCATAACCACTTGAACAGTACCGTTAAAAGGAGCTCTTAAAATTCCTTCTTTAGGTTCAATTGCATAGCCTTTTCCAAGAACTTCTGAAGCAAAAGTTGCATCATTAACATCTTTAAGTGCAATAGTTTTTCCGCTCATTGGGTTGTATAAAGTTAATTTTTTAACTTTAATTTTGTTTAAAATCATAGCTTTTTTAGAGAATTGAATTTTATCACTTGAAATTATAAGAGTTAGTACAAATGTTAAAATAATAGCAATTCCCGCAATAATAGCGGTGTAAGTAATATTCTCTCAACTTCCATTTGGACTAATAAATTCAGCAATACTTAATAGCGCCGGTGTAGCACCTGCATAAGCAGTAACTCCCCCACATTTCCCACTTAGCGTGATAAATGTGGGTATTTTTTTCACTTATATTTATGAAATAAATATAAAAAATAATACTATTATGCTACTAATATGGTATAATATGTGTATGAAAAAGACTAATAAAAGAAACTGAATTATTTCTCGGTCAAAAAGAAATAAAGGAACATATATTTCGATTGGATATAGAAAATTAGATTCTGCAGGTTATGAAACCAGATTTGGTATTGGATATGAAGAAGAATTTGATTCTTATCAGCCAAATTCAATTAAAATAATCCAAGAAATTATCAGAGAAATACCACTAAGTTGAACAAAAGAAAAAATAATTGAAATAATTGATAAAAAAATAAAACAAAAAATTGTTAAAAAACCTGAAATTTACGAAAGATACAAAGGTCTTGAACTTATACAAGATATGGTAAATTACTTTAATATATTTGAAAATTGTACTGAGACAAAGTCAATAAGTCTAAATTCAATTGTTGTTCAACAACTTTACCAAAAAATCACAAATCCAATAAGTGTTTTTGCAACGTATAAAGAATCATTAAAACATAATATAAATAGTTTTAAGAAGAATTCTTTTTACAGATCGCTTGATTATTTAGCAATAAATCAAAATCAAATTCTTAAAAACGTTAACAAAAAAATTATTGAAAATTATAAAAGGGATATTTCTATCGTTTGATATGATTCTACAACATCATACTTTGAAACCTTTGATAGAAAAGGTTATAAAAAACCCGGATTTTCAAAAGATGGTAAGTTCAAAGAAGATCAAATTGTTATTGGATTAGCAACAGATTCTAATGGAATTCCAATTCATTACAAAGTATTTCCAGGAAATACTGCAGATTCAAAAACTTTCATACCTTTTGTCCTGGATTTATTAAAAACTTATGAAATAAAAAATGTAACAATAATTGCTGATAAAGGTATGAGTGTAAATAAAAATATAAGATTTTTAGAAGATAAAAAATTGAATTATGTTATTTCTTATAGATTAAAATCTTCAAGCAAAGCATTCAAAGAATACGTTATTAATGATGAAGATTATATATCTGAAAATGGAATGCTAATTAAGAGTAGAGAAATTATTTCAACTTATAAAAAAGGAAGAAGTAATGGTAATTACAGAAAACAAATAATTACTTTTAGTCAAAAAAGAGCATCAAAAGATAAAAAAGATCGCGAACAATTAATTGACAATTTTAATAAAATAGCAAACAAAGAAGGAAAAGTTTCTTTTGAAGATATGGCTTCAAATAAGAAATATAGATTTTTCAAAGCTGTCGAAAATAAAGCTTACTATGTTCTTGATACCGAAAAAATTGAAGAAGATCAAAAATATGATGGATACTATATTTACGAAACAAACAGATTTGATTTACAAGAAACTGAAATCGTTTCATTGTATGCAAAACAATGGCAAGCAGAAGAGAATTTTAGAGTTCTAAAAGGTAATTTATCTTTAAGACCAATGTATCTTTCAACTTGAAACCACATCAAAGGTTATATTTGTCTTTCGTTTCTAAGTTTAGTTATTATTAAGTTTTTAGTTTATAAAGTTAACAAGTACACTGGACTTTCAGAAAAAGATAGATTCACAGTAGAAAAAATAACTTCTATTATGAAAGATGTTAAAGAAGCAGAAAGATATTATGATGGAAAATTAATAGAAAGCTTAGAAATTAAAAATTCAATCACTGAACAATCATGAGATGATTTCAATCTCATAAAACACATTTTTAGTGAAATTAAAAAATAACTACCAAACATTAAAATTGTTTGATAGTTTTTTATTTATGCTACTAAGTGGGAAACATAGGAATAATTGGAGTTGTTAATTCATAACCTTCTTTTTTGATAGCTTTAATATCAAATTTAATTAGATTATCACCTAATGAAACTCTATCACCAACTTTAAGATTTGATTTAAAATGTTTTCCATTTAATTTTACAGTATCTATACCGATGTGCATTAAAACTTCCATACCATCATCTGATTTTAGACCAATAGCGTGTTTTGAATCCATAACCACTTGAACAGTACCGTTAAAAGGAGCTCTTAAAATTCCTTCTTTAGGTTCAATTGCATAGCCTTTTCCAAGAACTTCTGAAGCAAAAGTTGCATCATTAACATCTTTAAGGGCAATAGTTTTTCCGCTCATTGGGTTGTATAAAGTTAATTTTTTAACTTTAATTTTGTTTAAAATCATAGCTTTTTTAGAGAATTGAATTTTATCACTTGAAATTATAAGAGTTAGTACAAATGTTAAAATAATAGCAATTCCCGCAATAATAGCGGTGTAAGTAATATTCTCTCAACTTCCATTTGGACTAATAAATTCAGCAATACTTAATAGCGCCGGTGTAGCACCTGCATAAGCAGTAACTCCTAAAATTCCGTATGCTATACCACCTAAGAATGATACAAATGAAACTACCATAATAGGTTTTTTATATTTAAGGTTAACACCATACATAGCTGGTTCAGTAATTCCTGTTAAAAGAGCAAGTACCCCAGCAGAAATAGCTTGAGATCTTTCTGATTTGTCTTTTAATTTAAATGAATATGCAAGCGCTGCTGAACCTTGCGCTAAGTTAGCAAGCAACATAGCTGGTAATGTGAATGGATCGTTACCTGTAGCTGGATCTGCTAATAATATAAGTGTAACAGCATAGAAAGCTCAGTGCATACCTGACATAACTAAGAATGGCATAGCCCCACCGATAATTCCAATAGCAAGTCATGGTGCATATCCATATACTCATTTAAGAGCGATCATTATTCATTTACCAATGATATTTCCTAATGGAGCTAAAGCAAATAATGTTATAACTCCAGCAACAATTAATACCAATGGAGGTTTTAAGAAACTCTTAATAATATTAGGTATTATTTTATCAAACACTCAGTCAACATATTTAAGTGAAATAACAGCGAATAAAGCTGGTAAGAAACTGGATGAATATGTACCAGTTACAATAGGTAAAAATCCAAATAATTTAATACCATCTTGTGTTGCAAATTTTGCAGCATTTTCTGAATCGAATAATGCAATTAAATTAGGGTGAATTAATAAAGCCACGACTGCAAGCGCCATTGCCATATTTACCTTTAATTGTTTAGATGCAGTGTATGCTAAACCTAAAGGCAAGAAGTAAAAAGCTGTATCAGCTAAGGCACTTAAAATTACATAAGTGTGATTTGTTTCAGAAAGAACATTAGTTAATGAAGGTCCAAGAATTAAAACAAGAACCTTTAATAATCCTCCACCAATTAAGGCAGGGAATAATGGTGAGATACATGCAGAAATAAATGGCAATATACTTCCAAAAAATTTCTTAATATCGAATCCAGTTTTAGTAGTTTCTTCTTTGTGACCAAAACCAGATAGTGAGTTCATTTCATCATAAAGTTTGTTTACATGGGTACCAATAATTATTTGATATTGATTCCCTACTTTCATGACACCTTGAACCCCTTTAAGAGATGAAATGCTTTTATCATCTACTTTAGAGTAATCATTAAGCTCAAATCTTAATCTAGTCATACAGTGTGTAAGAGACTTAACATTCTCTGTCCCACCAACTTCATTAAGAATAGATTGAGCTAATTCTTTATTAGTCATTTTTCCTCCTATCATTTATTTATATGGAAAGTTAAAATTCTCGGTTTAGTTTTTCAATGTAAAGTATTAAATATGCTTTTTCTTCAGTTGAAACATCTTTTTTATATTTCAGTGAAATCATCTTTACTACTTTTTCAACACATTGAGCGGGTTGTGGATATGAGTTACTTATAGTTGTATATAAATTATCGTCATTATTAAATGGTTTATTTAGATAAATGCGACTAATCAATCCTCGTAGATGCATGATAAAGCGATAATATGAAAAGGAATTTATATCATAATGTCTAGAGAAAAAAGTTTCTACAATTTTAATAATATCTTTAATAAAACTTAAAGTAGTTTGAATTTCTTCACGTTGTTCAACTTGAGCATTAACAAAGTGCATTGCGATAAATGTAGCTTCATCGTCAGTTACTTGTATATTAAGCTTATCATTCATTAATTTACATGCATATTGGCCAATTAAGAATTCTTTATCAAAAAGTCGTGATATTTCAAGAGTAAGACTATTTGTTAGCTCTTGATTGTTTTTATATCTAGTAACTACCCCAGCTATGTGGTCTGGAACAGTTAAATGAATAAACTCATTTAATGGAGTACGAAGAATTTGTTTACCATATTGAATAACTGTTTCAGAAATATCTAGTATTTCAGAATCAATATTCTTAGTTAAATTTATATATTTTTGATAAAACTCATCAGATAAAATAAATACTTGTTGATTTTGATTTTCGTTTATTTTATCCCCAACTTTGTGGTTAAATCCTAAACCTTTTTCTAAGATAATTTTATCTTTGCCATCATTATCAGTTACAATAACAGCATTGTTATTTAATATTTTTTTAATTTCCACAATACCTCCAAAATACAAAAAAAGACAACACCTTAAAAGTATGTGCGTATAAACACATTACTTATATGAGGTATTGCCCTTATGGTAACAAGCCTTTATTGTAAAAAAAATATATCAATTATATATATAGAAATTAAAAAAACTTTTATAACTATTTTATAGTACTAAACGTCAATTTTTGGAGGTAATCAATCTAGTGTTAATATAACTAAATTCACAAAAATTAAATTTTTAATTAAATAAAGATATTAAATTTTCTAGTCTATTAAAAATCAGAAAAACGTCTTTAAAATGAATATATCAATCATAAAAGTGTTTGTTATTTATCTTTTGACTTCAAGTTTTTTAATGCTATTAAAGTACATCGAAGAAAAAAGTATATACACTTGTGCTTTCTTAATATGATCATTGTTCATTATTTGACATAAGTTTACGGTAGTCTATATTGATCTTCAAATACAAATATTATAATAATCATATTTTATATTTTTTGGAGTTATTTAATATGTTATAAATCATTTAAATTGCAAACAAATACTCTTTAATTTTGTATAATTAAAGAGCAAATGTTGGAGGTATTATGTTAGAAGTATTTTTTAGTAAAAATGATCTATTAACAGTAAGAGAAGCTAAAAATCTTGGAATAAGTAGATATAAGCTTTTTAATTTAGTTAAAAAAGGATATCTAGAAAGATTAAAAAATGGAATATATAAGAAAAGAGAAACACTCAATGATGAATTTGCAGCTATTTCAGTAAAGAATGAAAATGTTGTTTTTTCATATCATACTGCTTTATTTTTATACGACCTATCTGATAGGGTTCCGAATATATTTCATATAAGCGTACCACAAGGTTATAATGTAAGACATATTAAAAAGCATACGAATTCTATTAGAGTGCACTATATCAAAAGAGAAAATTTCGAATTAGGAATCTCAGAAATTAAAACTCCGTATGGTAATAAGGTTAAAATTTATGATTTAGAGAGAACAATATGTGATATTGTTTCTCAGAGAAGAAATATTGATAGACAGATATATGTAGATGCACTAAAAGGTTATTTTAAGAGAAATGATAAAAATTTAAGAAAGCTTATAAAGTATAGTGTTATTCTAGGTGTTGAAGAAGAAATAAGAAAATATATTGAAATTTTATAAGGATGGTAGAAATACGCGAATATCGCTACAAATTTTTTCATCATCCAAAATATTAAATTATTTGTATTATAATTTAGTTAGATTATTATTAAGGAGAAAATGATGGTTAAATATAAAGATTTATTTGATAGATTAAATGTTTACATGAACATTGAAGCTATGTCGCGTTTTGAAGAACCTGTTGTGGATGAATTAAAAAGAAACATTTCAAGCTCAAAATTTGAAATCACTAGAGATGGTTTTGGTTCATTTATTGCATTAAAAAAATCTAAGAAAGCAAATGCACCAAAAGTTATGGTAGCAGCACATATGGACGAGGTTGGATATTTAGTTAGAATGATTAAAGATAATGGGAATATTCTAGTTAGTCCAGTTGGGGGAGTGTGACCTACAACAGTTATTGGTACTAAAGCTAAATTAGTAACTAATAGTGAAAATAAGATTTTTTATGGAGTTTTTGGTCACACATCAATTCACATTTTAGAAGCTGAAAAAGTAAATAAAGCAATTACAAGTAAGGAGTTATTTGTTGACTTTGGTTTCATGTCTAAAAAAGAAGTTGAAGAAGCAGGAATTGAAATTGGTGATAGAATTTATATCAGTGGTGAAACAATTCAATTCCCGAATAATATCGTTGGTGGAAAAGCAATGGATAACCGTGCTGGTGTAACTGCTATGGAATTTATTGCTAAAAATATTGAAGATCTTGAACTTGATTGTGATGTATACTTAGTAGGTACTGTTCAGGAAGAAGTAGGAACACGTGGTGCTAAAACTTCAGTTTCAATTATTAATCCAGATGTTGCTTTTGCAGTTGACACTGGAGCTAGTCATGATACTAGCGACTGTATACCTGGCGTACCAGTTTTAGGTAAAGGAGCTGCTATTTTAATTAAAGATGGTGGAACTCTTACAGATCCAATGTTAGTAAATGATTTAATGACTATTTCAAAAGAAAAAGACATTAAAGCTTATAAATATATTGCTGAAGGTGGTGGAACTGATGCTTCACAATTACAATATGGACAAGGTGGAGTTTCAACAGTAACGGTAAGTATTCCACAAAGATATTTACATTCACCAATAGGTTTAGCTAGCTTAGTTGATATTGAGGCAACAATTGATTTAGTTAGCGAATTTATTAAATCATTTAATAGTGAAAAATTAAAAGAATACAGAAAATAATTAAAAAATATGAGAGTTTAATTCTCATATTTTATTTTATTTTATTCTTCATTCTTAATATCTCTAAGAATTTTGTCTATTCTACTACCGTTTTGGCTAACAGTATCAAGTTCAAAAACAACTTGAGGAACTTTTCTTCAATCTAAACTTTTAGATAAAACAGTTCTTACATATCCAGCAGCATTATTTAAAGCTTCTAAACCTTTAGTAGTATTACCTGAAAGATTTACATATACCTTAAGATGTGAAAGATCATTACTTAAATACACGTCCATAACCACTGGATCAATAATATTTGAGTTAGTTAATTCGTTAGTTACGATATCACTAACTAATAAATGTACTCTTGCTTGTTTTCTTTGTAAATTAATATTATTCATATAACCCCCTATTTATTAACTAAATACTTTTTTAGTTCGTTGACTTTATTTTTAAGTGAACTACTTAATTCAGAAACTAAATTTATTTGTTCATTGGAATTATCAATATAATCCAAAAGATTTTTAATTTTAATAGTTTCTTTTCTATAAATGATAGCTTTATTTTTATCGAGTTTTTGTTTGGTTAAGTATGTAATCAATTGTTCATTTCTTTTATTTAATTTTTCAATTAATTCACTTATTGTAGTTTCATCGACATACCCAATAAAACTTAAATATTTTCTTAAGTTTCTTAGGAAATTAAATTCCCTAATAGACTTATTTTTTAAATTACGCTTATTTATTTCTTCTTCAATAATTCTTTGTACTTCTATTTGATGTTTTTCCATGTAAATTAAACGTTTAACATCATCTTTGTTATATTTAACTAATTGTTGTTTTAATATGTCAAAATCAATTTTGTTTAACTCGGAACTTTTGAAATAACGTTTTTTGTAATTGCAATAAAGTAAAAAACCTACATAATTTGCTTTTATACCTGTTCGTGTTGAATCAAGAATTTTTCTATAGAAAGAATCATTAATGTCCAATTTATCAAAATATTCAAAGTATTTATCAGTATTTAAAAAATGTTTTGTTGCAACACTTAGAGAAAGTTGTAAATTGATGTTAATTATATTTTTTGTTGGTAAATTGAATATTTTCTTAGTAACTTCGTTTTCTAATTGAGGATTTCAACCAATAAATTGAATATTATTTTCATTAATCTCAATTTCTTGCTCTAGAATTTTTTGAATATCTTTAGTTAAATATTCCTTCAAATCATGATAAAGTTGTTTTATGTTCATTGATTTTAATTTAATGATTCTTGTTTTGTAATATTCTTGATAATATTTATCTATATATCCAATAGTGTAACAAAACGGATAATTACTTTTTACATGAGAACCTAATATAGTTGTAAATGGAGGTGTAATCGCCTCAAAGTCAATGTAGATCTTATACTTCTCCATTTATTCCTTTCTAATAATATTATAAATTAAAAATAAGCCTTTTGGCCTATTTCATAAATTTAATTGCAGCACTTATATATTGATACCCACTAATTACATTAAATATTGCGGCAATCATGAGAGGAATGCTTAAGCAATATATGAACGTTTCGTAATTAGTTTCAATTAGTGGGGTTTTAAAAGTGAGGGGATCAAAAAATGAAGTAGTTTTAATATTGTAAGTAATTAGGAAAATAAACATAATCACAATTCCGACACTCATTAAAACAGTTTTAATCTTTCCATTAATATTTGCTTCAACTGATACATTATTTTTTGCTAAAACAGTTCTACATCCAGCAACTACTAAATCTCTAGCTAAAAAGATAATCACAACAAAAAGAGGAATTGCTTTAAGTCCCAATAAAAGTAATAAAGAAATTGTTGTAATCATTTTATCAGCAATAGGATCTCAAAGTTTTCCAAAATCGCTTACTAAGTTTTTTTCTCTAGCAATTTTTCCATCAAAGAAATCAGTAATCATAGCAACAATAAAGATTATTAAGATAAACAGTAAAAATACTACTAATGCAATTTTGTATGGATTATTTATTCAACCCCTGTATAAATCATTTGAATTAGGAATATATTTATTTGCTAAAATATTCATTAAAAACGCTAATAGTGAAAAAATAAAGAGTGGAACTGATAAAAATAATCTAATTACCGTTAATTTATTAGGTAAATTTAATTCATTGAATTTATTTAAATAATTTGTTTTCATAGTATTTTAAAACCCTTTCTTCGAAGTTTTTTAATTTATCTTCATCATAAGAATCTTTGTTTTGCTCAAAAAGTCTTTCAATTTCTAATAGTGAATTATTACATTTTTTAGCTCAGTTATTACTTTTATTATCCTTTAAGGTTATTATATGATTTACATATTTTTTATAATCAATGTTAAATAAAATTAAATCTTTAAAATATTGCTCACTAAGTAAATCTGTAATAATACTGTGAGTAGTATTTGTTAAATCACCCATATTATATCGACCAATACTTACAGTGAATTCATTTAAATATTTTTCATTTGTTTTAATAATATAGTGCATTTTAGCAAGTGATTCATTATATTCATCCTTAGATTTCATTTCTAAGTCTAAAGCTTGTTTTTTAAGTTTTTTCTTATCTAATTGACCTTTAATATATGAATAAGAAATCCAAGCTAAAAAAATAACTCCAACTACTGCTAAAATAATTCAGGATACTGGTGTGTTAAATATCTGAGTGAATCCCCCTTTTGAACCAGATGTTTCAAATGATTTTATTAATTGCACAAATCCTCCTAAATATTAATAATATTAATTTTAAACTAATTTTAATAAAATCATAATAATCAATGTGAAGTTAATTGATCTATTGAAATTTAATAAAAAATATTTAAATTTTCTAATAAATTTTTAGTTAATTTTTTTTGGAAAAATATTTAAATGCTATATAATATTAAAGCAAACACGGGGGGATAGCAAAGCGGCCAAATGCGGGTGGCTGTAACCCACTTTCTTAGGATTCGGGGGTTCGAATCCCTCTCCCCCCACCATATTGTCCCATCGCCAAGCGGTAAGGCAACGGGTTTTGGTTCCGTCATGCGTTAGTTCGAATCTAACTGGGACAGCCATATCACCAGTAAGTGGTGATTTTTATTTTAAAAATTACAGAGAATTAATCTCTGTATTCCTTTTTTAAACCTTCAAGTGCAAACACTTCTCTTATGTTTATTTTACATAAAAATTAAATATTTTTTATAAAAAGCCTTGCTGTGTTTGAGTTGTAAAGTGGAAAATTCATGCGACCATTATTTTTATTTAAAGAGCTTGAAGTACAATAGTGCTTCAATATTTATAATTATATTGCTTTTTTTAAATAAAAAAGCACACCAAAAGAATCGGTCATGACCGATTTTAAATTTTTTTCAATATTATTTTGAGATAAGTAATAAATATTCGTTAATTCTATTGATCATTATTTGAATTTGTTCATCAGAAAATTTGTCAATTGAAATACCTTTAGCAATATATCTTCTGATATGTCTATGAATGTTCTCGATAGAACCTTTTTGATATGAGCAGTACGCGTCACATTTGTATAAATTGTTTTGATTAATAACTTCGTGCAACAACACGTTCTCGGAGCCGTTGTCAATTGTTAAAGTTTTGATTTTTAATGCGTTATTTTCAATAATTTTAATCAATGATTTTTTAACTGCTAATGAAGTTTTTAGTGACCTAACTGAATAGAGTCTTCTAGATTTCCTATCTAAGACAGTAACTAAACAATACTTGTCCTCACGTTTACCAATAACTGTATCAAGTTCGTAATGGCCTTCTGTAGTTCTATTGTTAGCTTCCTCAGGTCTTTGATGAATTGGAATTGCATTTTTAAGAGAACTTTTTTGAGTTTTAAGAGTTCTCTTTCGGTATTTTCCTACCGAAAGAAATTGCAAAATATCTATAGATAATGAAAACTCATTTGACTTTAAGCACTTATATACAGTGCTTGTCGTAGGACAAGGACTATCAGGGTAATGTTTTTTAAATTTATTAACAAGTGCTTTAGCAGAAACTTTTATGGCTCTTTTTGTAAAATCCTTACTAAATCGATTTTTTCTAAAATAGTCAACTTCTTCATTTCAAAATCTAATAAAATCTTTTCATTTGTTTTGAATAGTTTTTGAATGAAGTCTAGTTCTTCTTGACCTATAAAATATCAAATATTCAGCTAATAAATTAAAATCTATATAGTTAACATAGTTAATATAATTGTCGCAATTGCGACAAACTTTCTTAAATTTCTTAACAAAATCACCTTGATTTGTTGCAGAAATTTTTAATAGTTTTTTAATAGTTTTTGGTTGAAATCTTACAATGTTTGAAACTTGAGAAATGGTTTTATTTTGCCCTATTAACCTTAAACATTCATTAAAATGAAGAATACTCATTTGATTCTCTTTCAATAGTCTTGTTTTTATGACTTTCGAATGTAATAACCTAATTTCTTCATCAGAATTCTTTATCAAATAATGATTGTTAGGAAGATGTTTTCGTTTAGTTTTTATACACACAACTTTTTCAAGAGAATTTTTAATATTTGCTATAATCATATTGGGTCCTTTCGTATTTTTTTGTTCACTATTATTTTACTAAAAGACCCAATAAATAAAAACAGTCATGCGCTAATGGTCGCATGACTTTTCTATTTTACGGCTGTGTTTGAGTAGATTAGTCCGTCAGAGCGTTTCGCTATTATAATTAGAAAACAAAAGACTAAGCGTCGACTGAGCGGAGAAAAAAAGAACCATATTTTATTTGTGGGTGAACAACAAAAAATCAAAAGCCTCCACGGCGCTTGAGTGGATAAAAAAG
The DNA here is from genome assembly GCF_900660655.1 of Mycoplasmopsis anatis. Taxonomy (NCBI): domain Bacteria; kingdom Bacillati; phylum Mycoplasmatota; order Mycoplasmoidales; family Metamycoplasmataceae; genus Mycoplasmopsis; species Mycoplasmopsis anatis. The sequence goes on from NZ_LR215035.1 coordinate 160,988, forward strand.
ATAAAGATTTATGAATTATTGTGGTTATATTACACTCTATCATTCAAGATCAGGTAATTGGTTTAATAAAAATAGTTCTATTTCGTATTCTTGTTCGGCTATTTCTTTAGAGGATTTAAAACCAAAAATTTTTCTCGGCATATTGTTTATTTTATCTTGAAGTTCCTGGATTTGTTCATCTGTTAAATTAGTAAAATCAAATCCTTTTTTATGTTTTCTTCTTATTAAACCATTTATATTTTCATTAGAACCTCTCTGAAATGAACAATATGTCTGTGCTTTATAAATTACTAAATCATTTTCGTGAGCTACTAGTCCGAGAGATTGAAACTCAAAACCATTATCAGAAGTTATTGATAAAAATGGGTATTTTGATTCTTCAATTATTTTCTTTAATACTTTGTTTATTTCAAGAGAAAATTTACTTTTAACCCTTTTTATATAGGTAAAACGTGTTTTTCTTTCGGTTAATGTTAATAAATTATGATGTCCTTTCATTTTTCTTCCGATGACTAAGTGTATTTCTCAATGACCTCATTTTTCTCTTTTATCAATATCTTTCGGTCTCATAGCAATAGGGTAGACATATTTATTTCCATTTGTTAATCTAACTTTATAATCTGTTTTTCTTTTACCGTTTTTAACATACGCCTTTCTTAGTCTATTATTCATTTTAAGAACTCAAATATTCGACTTAATCCATTTATAAATAGTTTTTACAGAATAACCTTTTTTATTAGTTTTTTCTTGATAAAGTTTAAGAGTTGCTTCAACCCCGTGATAATTTTTTTTGTAATTTTAAAAAAGAAATCGTTAAATGCTTTGTCTGAATACGCATTGTGATTTCTTGAATAGCACATTGTCTAATTCTCATTTTTTATGTGCATATGATGCATCGTAACATCCATAAATATCAGAATTTCTTTTAATGTTTTAATTCAATAATGAATTTGAATTATTAATCTCTCTTCTGGTTTTAATTGTGTATAATTCATATGACCTCATTTCAAATAAATGGTTAAAAGAGAAACTGTTTGCAATCTGTTTGTTTCTCTTTTTTTATTTTAAATCAAAAAAGTACAAACGCAAATACGTTTACACTTCAAAGTTAATCTAGGGTCATTCGAATATAACATAAGACTCTATGAATTTACAAAATAATGCAAAAGAAAATTACTTATGCAATATACTAATTAATATTATTTAGTTCCCGGGATTCACACTATCACCTGATCCGGAAGTATTTAAACTTCCATTTTTGTTGTCTTGATCATTTTTATTAGGATTTTCAACCTTATTTTTATTTTCATTTTTCTTTCCACACGAAGCAGAAATAGCAATTGTTGGAAGTATTAAACTAATAGTTCCTAATGTGAAAAATCATTTATTTTTTTTCATATTTTACACTCCTTTCTTTAGGATTTTACTTGTTTTTATAAAAAAAAAAAAAAGCTAAAATTTAAACAAAATATAAAAAAATACTATGTTTTTAAGTATTGAAAAGGAGTAATATGAAAAAAATTAACTTAATATTTAGTACTTTAACAACTCTTGCTTTACCTTTGATTTCTATAAGTTGTAATGTCGAGAAGCAATCAAAAACAAAGTCTTTGAATTTAATTGATACTAAAACTTTTTATGATGTCATAAAAGAAAGTAGTCAAAATAAATACCCTTCTGTTTACATAACTCGTAATGCTGCTCAAGTTTATAATAGTGTATTTAACTTAATACTTTCACAATTGATGTTAAGTGAAAATAAAAATGATTATAATGATCAAATTCTTCTCATTGACCAAGCAGTACAAAATAATGAAATTAAAGAAAATCAAAGATTCAATTTTAAATCACTTATTAAAAAATATGGTAGTGTTCTTGATAAAGGTGTTGAGAAAGGAAGAGTATTAATACTAAATAACACAAAAACCATAGAGCAATCTAAAGATATTCCCTATAATATTTTCCCAAGAGAAATCCATGAATATGAAACATATTTAAAAATGTATTTAGAAAAAGGTGTTAATAAATTTGATTTCTATATACCTGATATTTCATTTATAGGTATGAAACCAGAAGTAAGAAATTGAATTTTAAAAAGAGCAAATAGTATTACACTATTAAGTGACGGAAATGCTCAACAATACAAATTCATCAGAGACAATTATTTAAGATGATTAAAAAATCAAAAAGTCACTTATTCTAAAAAAGAGTTGGAACAATATTGAAATAACTTCCAAAATAATCCTGAACTAACATCTCCTGAAATTGATTATCACTTTTTCTATAAATTAGAAGATAAATTGAAAATATTTAATTTTGATGGTAGATATTCACTTGCTTTTAACGCAGAATTAGAATATATAAAAAGTCCTTGAGCTAAGATTAACATAAATAATTATCCGTTGGATTACACAAAAATCCCTGAAAAATTAAATATTTCTGTTGATGATTATTTAAATGAATATGAGAAATTAAATAATTTATACGGTAAAAAATTCGAGGATTTAATAGTTTATGGCAACGATAATTTAGATAAAGCAAAAAATAATTTAATCTTCATGGGAAGTTCTTTATTCAGACATTATGAGCCTGGTAAAGAATTTGAAGGGGATTTACGTTTAGACCATAATCCCAAAGCATTGAACGAAATCAATCAATATTTTGCAACTTTGCTTAAAAAATATCCAAGTGATAAATATAATTACATTTTTAAACTACATCCATATTACAAAGATCAACAAGCACTAGAATATATTAATAAAATGCTTGGTTCACATAAAATTAATCCGGTTATAATCGACCCAGGGATCTCTTGAGAAAATTTAATTGCTATGGAATTCAAGAACTTACGAAATAATACCTCAGTAATTTTTGATAGGAATGACTTTAAAAATAATAAATCTAAAACTATTATAACAGGTCTTCAAGCTACAACTACTGTATTAAACTCAACATACTCATTCTTAACTGAAGCGTTTGGAATAAGATTGAGGGAGGCATATAGTTTTGTAGACCCTAAAAATTTCCCATTGTCAAATAAATTTAATATTGTTATTAGAGATGTTAAACACGAAACAGATGAAAAAACATTTAACGCTAATGTTGAGGAACTCAAAAAAGCAAATTTATGAAATATGATATCAGAAAGTTTCCCATGATATGAAGAATTCATCTCGATGAACGAATTCCTTTCAAAAAAATAGACCACAGAATTAAACTAGGACACAAAAAGTTAACATTTATTTGTCAACTTTTTGTGTCCTAGTTTAAATGTAAAAGCTTTGTTTTAATTAGTAAACATATTAAATTAGGATACAAAATATTGACAAAATAACGTTAACTTTCTGTGTCTTAATTTATTGTTTCTTCTTTTTATTTTAAATCAAAAAAGTACAAACGCAAATATGTTTGCACTTCAAAGTATAATCAAGGTTACAGAGAATTAATCTCTGTAATTTTACTTTTATACTGTCTATTAAATCATATTTATTTTCTTAATGATAATTTTAAATATTTTTCTTTGTATTTAGTGAGTTTTTCTTCGTTATTAATAGTATTTTTAGCAAGATATACAATCATATTTTTAATAAATGTTGAAATAAATTCAAATTCAATTTGTGATTACGGATGTAGTTCATAAAATAATTCTAAAAATGTCAAAAGTTGAATTTACAGAAAATAAAGTTCTTCAATTTTTAATATCACTTCCTATGCTTGTTAGAATTCAAATTACACACATAACAATTAATAAAATTACATTTCTTTTACTTTGAACATAATTTGCAAACGACTCATTGGTATTAATAGAGCTATTTAATATTTCTTCATCATTATCACATTTTTTATTGCTATTGAATGTTAAAAATTTTCACAATTTAAATGCTAAACCTATATTTTTACCTTTTTGTATCATGTTCAATAAACAAACTTGAATTAGAATTAATCAGATTAATACTATAAAGTTAATTGTGTATGCTACAACAAGCGCAAGTCATGTTTTTATTGGTTGATGAAAGTCAATTTTATTGCTAATTAAACTTAAAATCAAGGTTAATGCAAATATTAGTAACATAACACAAACAAATATTAATTTTAATATTGTTGCCTTTTTATCTTTAGTCAAAAACATTTTCCTCCCTATTAAATCTTGTAAAGATTATTTACATTAATTTTTTTATTCAACATACGTTTCGTAGCATTTTCATATTAGTAATAATTAAAATTTAAAATGTAATGACAAAACAGACGTAAAAAGTAAACCAGAACACAAAAAATAGGTGAATAATACTAACTATTTTTGTATTCTAGTTTTAAATTTTTATTTAAATATTTTGATATGTTTATTTTGAAATTTAGTTATCTTTTTTATATATTTGATAATTTTAATTTTTTAATATTATTAAATTTCAAATTTGAATAAATATAATATTTCTTTATTTTTTCAATTTTAGAAGATATATTGATATTTTCCTTAGCTACAATTAATGTTATTAATTTATTTATTTTCTTAATTGTCAATAATCAAAAAACAAATGATAAAATAAAAAGAATTAAATAAAATGGAATTTTTAAACTTAAAATAATAAGAAAAACTGTAATAGGGCTTAATCATAGTATAAAAAACAGAATAAATAAAACAAGCTTGGGTACTAAAAATTTTTGATTTTGTACAAATTTCTTAAAATTATTTGTTAAATATAAATTTGAGAACTCTTGATTGCCTAATATGATTTTATTTTTTTACTATAAATAACAAGTTTAATGTTAATGAAAGTTCTAAAACTAAATCAAGCTATAGCTGAAGCTAAAATTAGAACTAAAAATAAATTTGGTCAAAATTGGTTAGCATTGTATTCATTATTAAAATTCAATTTTAATAATGTAAAAATAATTAAAATTATTGCAGAAATTACTATAATTGGGTAAAAAATTAACTTACTTAGAATAGCTCATTTCACTTGTTTATCATTTGTTATCATTAGTACCCACCAAAGTTCCTTTCATATTATCTTCAATTGATTTGAACTTTTTGTAATCTTCAAATATTTCTTTTTTGTTAATTGTTTCTATAGTTGTGTTCACATTGCCTCTTTCTGTTTAATATAAATTATTAAACTTATATATATTTTGATTATATTATAAAGTTTAAATAATTAGAAATATTTTCATATTCCCTATATTTGTATGTTTTACAATTCATGAAGTTATTTTGCAGCGAATAATGTTAAAAACATCATTTTTCTTATATCTATTGATGATTCTAATTTATCATCAAAAGTATCTAAAAATATTTTGCAATGTTTATATTTATCAAAATTTAATTTGAAACTACTAATATATTTTCTAATTGTTCGTAATTATCAAAATCTTGCTTGAATTCATCAATTTTTAAAAACATATTTTCATTAAATAAATAATATTTTTCAATAAAAGATTTTCTATTATTTATAAATACTTTAATTTTGTCTAATAAATCAATTCATTTAGTATTGTTAAAATCGTTTCAATTATTTTAATTATTCTTTTGTTATTACTATTAGATACAAGTTCAGTTACTTTTTTCTTTATATTAAATCATTCTGTTCCGATATTATCAACTGTTAACAAACTGCTTGGCTTGTAAAATCAAAAAATGATGAAGAAATTAAAACAATATCTGCAATTTGCATTAATTTTCTCTTGTTTAAACTTAATAATTTAATATAGTGATCGTTATACATTAGCGACAAATCGTTAAAAACTTTATTTATCTTTTCTTCTATAGTGTTATCTAAAATTAAACATATCAGTTGAATAATTTCGCTTATAAATGTTCAATTTTTCTTAACTAATTTAATTCCATCTATTTCCTTAACATACTTTTTAGGAATTAAACTCATATATATTATTTCAAAATTCAAATAATCTTTCAATATGGCTTTTGTTACAAAATTATCATTAAAAACCATTCAATGTTGGGATCTTTTGAAAAATCTATAAATTTATGATTACCTAAAGAAATAAAATCAATATCGTTAAATTTAAATTTATTTTTCTTAAAATTCATGTTATATAAATAACTACAAGTTAAAACTAAGTTATTATCGGTTATATTTTTTATAAAATCATTATATATATTCTTCATACTTGTTTATATCTTTATGTATAAATCAGTTTCAAATTAATATTTGGATTTTAGTAATATTGAGATTATGTTGTATAAAAATAAATACAAAATAAAAACTCAACAAAATTATGTATTTATATTTATTGAAATTTCAAATAGTAATAATCATATTAAAAAAGCGGTTAACCGCTAAATTAATTAGTATTAATTAATACAATCTTGATTTTACCAATTTCAGTGATTGTAATTTTTCTAAAAGTTCATTTTAAATATAAACATAGACGTAAGTCTATGTCTAAATTATTATAATTCATCAACTTGAAGTGAAGAACAACTAATTGTTACAGGAACTTTTTTACCAAAACTTTCAATTTCAATAACTGCACTTAAAGAGTTGTCAGAAATTTCTTGCACAATTCCTCTTTCACCTGTATAAGGTCCTTCGATAATTTCAACAACATCTCCAACTTTAAATGTAACAAAGTATTTACCTTGGTTAAATTCTTCTAAAGCCATTTTTTCACGTTGTAATGATTTTCTAATTTCTCTTTCAGTAACTGGAGTAGGTTTTGCTCCTTTACCTGATGAACCGATAAGACCTGTAACATATTGAGTGTTACGGATAACAAATCAAGCTCTATCGGTCATATCCATTTTTATAAATATGTAACCTGGATACATATTTACTCATTTGATTTTATAATCTTTACCCTCTCTTTTTTTCTCTAATTCCTTTGGAGTTAAAACAGGTTTTTGAAAAATTTTAAAAGGCCCGTTTTCAGTAGCTTCAGGATCGAAGTCTCCATCAACTTGCTCAGCTATAATACGGTTAGCAAGAGCTTCGATAACAACATTTTCCTTTCCGGAAATTGTTGAAATCATGTATCAATTCATTTTTCTCATAAATTCTCCTATTCTAAATTCCAATACCAAAGTAATTTCATAAATAAGTAAATGCGATCGAAACAGCAAACGCAAAAATCATAAACACTATGCTAAAAATAATAATTTGAGTCATTGAAGAAATATTTTTTGATTTATCAGGTCATCTAACTCTTTTAATTTCTTTAATGGTTTTTCTTAAAAGATATTTTTTATTTCTAGTTTTCTTAATTTTGATTTGTTTTTGTTGCTGTTCTTTCATATTATTTCTCTTCTCTATGTTCTGTGTGAGTCTTGCAATTTGTGCAGTGTTTGTTAATAACAATTCGCTCTAAATTACCGCTACTTTTATTTGTTTGGTAATTTTTTCTCCTGCAAATTGAACAAGAAAGTGTAATTTTTTGTTTGCTCATATGTTATTTAATTATATAAAAAATAACTCATTATGTATTTATATTTTGAGTTGTTTTAGATAAAAAATCAAAAACTATCTAATTGTATCTAGAGAGTAAAGTATTTCAGTTTTTGTTGCCATTTTTGATAAGGTATCAAGTTCTTTTTTTATTTCTTCTTTTTTCTCAAAAAAATCTGAGTCTTTTTGTGAACTTCATCTTTCAAGAACAATAATTTCTTTAGATAAATTAAGTCCATATTCAAATGATAGATTTTGCGTTTCCATTCTAGCTCTTTTAACAAAAACGTATAAATAGTCTACAAAACCTTTTAATTTTTCCTCTTTTACAATGTATTTGGTAGCTTTAGAGTATATCATTTAGTCTCCTATTTTAGTCTTTCAAAGAAAATAAATTTTCTTTCCGTATGTATGTTATCAAATTTAGAGAAATTTTCAATGTTTTTAAGTGAAAATTCGATATTTGATAATTGTTGAGAAACATCATTGATTTTTTCAGGTAATACTACTGAAAGATATGTTGACACAGCATAAATTCCATTTAGTAGTCTAATCAAAACTTTTTCTAGTTCATCTTTATTTTCTTTAAGTGTTCATGGTTTAGTTAAATCAATGTATTTATTTAATTCGCTCGAGAGTTCAATGGCAGTTTTTAGAGCCTTATCGATTTCCAAATTATCAAAATATTGAATGTATTTATCTTTACTGTTGATAATTTTGTTTTCAATTTCTTCATGAATTTCTTCATTGGTTTGAGAATATTTAAGCGGTCTATCAAACGAATTTGAAATCATTGTCAATGTACGTGAAACTAAATTTCCGTAATTATTGATTAAATCTGCATTAATAACATCTTTAAATCTTTGTTCATCATAAATACCATCTTCACCAAGTGCGATTTGACTAGTAAAATAATATTTTATCATTTCATGGTGGTATTTATTTAGTAAATCATATGGGTCTACTACATTATTTTTAGATTTACTCATTTTTCCGGTAGGAGTTACGATTCAACCGTGACTTTGAATTCTACTTGGTTGACGTAAGTTAAGTCCCTTAATAAAAATCGGTCAGTAAACAAAGTGAAATCTAGCAATTTCTTTTCCTAAAAGATGAATAATTTCATCTCCATTTTTTCAATATTTATCAAACTCTTCTGAAGAATTTTTAAAATCAAATCCTAAAGCTGTTATATAACTGCATAAAGCATCTAATCAAACATAAATAGTATGTTTTGGGTCTTTATTTGATTTAATTCCCCAATCAACATTAGTTCTAGTTACCGAAAGGTTGTTTAGATTTTTTAAGAAGTTATTTTGCATCTCATTTACTGATTTTTTAGGTGCTAAAAATTCAGGATTTTCTTCAATGTAATCAATGATTCATTGATTAAATTGATTCATTTTAAAGAAATAACTTTCCTCCGAAACATTTATTAATTTATGTCCACTTTCAGGGTGATAATAATTACCATCTTCTTTAAGAATTGCTTGTGTTGGTGTTAGAAATTCTTCATCACTAACTGAATATAAACCATCATATTTATCTTTGTAAATAAGTCCTTTTTCGACAAAAAAGTCAAAAATTTTATTTACTACTTCTTCATGTTTTTTATCTGTTGTTCTGATAAAGTCAATATCAATTTTAAAATCACTTCATAGTTTTTTAAATAGTTCAGATTTTTGATTAACAAATTCTTGAGGACTTAATTTTTGTTCAAGTGCCTTTTCATAAATTTTTTGTCCATGTTCATCTGAACCTGTAATTAATTTAACATCATAACCTTGAAGTTTTTTGTAATTTGCTAACACTCAAGCAACTGTTGTTGTATAAAGATGTCCGATGTGTAAATTTCCTGAAGCATAGTAAATAGGTGTAGTAATATAACAAGTTTTTTTATTCATTATTTTCTCCTACAATTTTTGGCTTATATAATTCTTTTATTTCTGGTAAATATTCATGTGAGTTTTTATCTTCTGAACTGTGCAAATATAAATTTGGTAAGAAATGAACTCCTCAACCTGCGTTCATTCTACCTTCAATTAGAACTAATTTTGGTTTATCTTGAATTCTCGGAATGATGAATTGAACTCTTTTTGGTTCGATGTTGTAATTACGCATGTATTGAAAACAATCAACAAGTCTTTCAACAGGTATAACTAAATTTAAATATCCTTTTTGTTCGAGTAATTTTGATGAACCTTTAATGATTTGCTCTAAATTTAAGTGAATTTCGTGTGTTGCAATTAGTTTTTCAACTGAAATTTTACTGCTAGCTTTAGTTTTATCATATGGATAAAATGGAGGATTACATACAATAACTTGGAACTTTTTATTAACAGTTTTATTTCATTCTTTTCAAAAAATGTTAAAGTCTTGATTTACAACACTTATTTGTTCCTCCATATTGTTTTTAGCAATATTAATTTTAGCTAGTTCACAAGCTTTTGTTTGAATTTCTAAAGCAGTGATTTGCATATTTTTGTGTCTAGCTGCTAGAAAAATTGATAATGCACCATTATTAGTACCAATTTCTAGTAAAGTGGAAGTTTTATTATTTAATTGAACAAAATTACCTAATAAAATTGTATCTACCGAATAATTAAACATTGTTTTGTCTTGGTAAACATATAAATTTGAATCAAAACCAAGCGAATTAATTTCTCAATTTTTGTCAATATTTTGCATTTTAATTCTTTCTTATTTGTTCACTTTTTACGCTTCTAAAGTTCTTTTTATTTTTATCATTGTTTAGAAAATCGTTATAAAATTCTTCTAGAACCGCATCAACTTTTCCTTCAACTAAGTCAACTCCAGTAACTATAACGTCAATAAATTGTCCAATTTTGAATTTTCTATTACTTGAAGCTAAAACAGTCATAGTTTCATTAGCTTCATATTCGCCGTCAAGTAATGTGCTTTTGTGAACAAGTGCATCAGTTTTATTTGGAAATTCAATAAACATTCCAAATTTAGTAACACTAATAATTTGAGCATGAAATTTTTGACCGATTTTATTCTTAAAATATTCAGCATAAAATAAATCATTTGAATTACGTTCAATATCAACGCTTGATTGCTCCATTGAAGAGTTTTGATTTGCAATTCCTTCGATAATGTCATTAAAATGACTTAATTTATCCATATTTTTATTAAACACTAATTCTCTTAAAATTCTGTGAATCATTAAATCTGGATATCTACGAATTGGGCTAGTAAAGTGGCAATAAAATTCGCTTGCCAAACCAAAGTGTCCAATATTTATTGAAGTATATTTAGCTTTTTGCATTGTCCTTAAGAATAAAAGTTTTATGAATTCATCATATTTATATTTTTTAATTTCAGTAGCGATTTGTGCAAATTTTATTGGGTCTAAAATTCCCTGAGGTTTTTTAAATGGTATATCTAACACATTTAAAACATTCTCTAAGTTTGATAGTTTTTCTTCGTCAGGTGCATCATGAACACGATACATAACTGGAAGTTTTTTACTTGTTAAAAATTCAGCAACTTGTTCGTTAGCTCTAACCATAAAATCTTCAATTAATACTTCAGAAACTCCCCGTTCACCAACAACAATATCTTTTACTGTCCCATCTTCGTTAAGATAAATTTTTGGTTCTTCAATTTCAAAATCAATGTAACCTTGCCTAGTTTTGTATTCGTGAAGAATTTTTGAAAGTTCATATGAAAGATTGATCATATTTGTTAATTCTACATTCTCATTTAATAAAGTTTTCTCTTCCAAAAACTTGTTAACTTGTTTGTATGTTAAACGATATTTACTTTGGATTATTGATGGAAAAATTTCAGTTTTAACATTATTTCCGTTTCTATCAATTTCCATTAAGGCACTAATTGCAAATCTATCTTCATGTGGATTTAATGAACAAATTCCATTAGAAAGTTCAAAAGGTAGCATTGGAATAACTCTGTCAGCAAGGTAGATACTTGTTCCTCTTTTCAAGGCTTCTTTGTCAATTTCAGAGTTTTCGGTAACGTAATATGAAACGTCAGCAATGTGCACTCCAAGAAGATAATTTCCGTTTTCTAACCTTTTAACATTAACTGCGTCATCAAAATCTTTAGTATCATCACCATCAATTGTAACAATTAGTTCATTTCTAAGATCGATTCTATTTTCAAAGTTTTCATTTTCAATACTTTTAGGAATTTCTTTTAGCTCACTATCCATAACTGAGCTAAATTCTTTAGGAACTTTAACTTTTTCTAAAAAAGCTTTAAAAAAAACTTTTGGATCAGTCTTATTTGTGATAATTTCTTCAATAGTTACATAAATAAAATCACCTTGGATTTTAGAAATTTTGGCAATAACTAAATCATTAATTTTAGCGTTAACTTTAACATCAGAAATACGATATTTAGCGTTATTAAATTTATTATCAAGTGGTTTAAAATCTACAAAAGAGTTTTTTGAAACTAAAAAACCTATTAATTCTTCAGTTTTACGCTCAATAATATTAGTAATTACACCAAAAGTTTTTTCTTTAGTTTTATCTTCGAAGAAAACTTTAACGTGAACTAAGTCATCATGCATTGCGCTATTAAAAAAATACTTGGCAACAAAACAGTCACGAATTTCTTCTGCTGGAATTAACTCATTTTCATTTAATTCAGTTACAAAACCGAATTTCCCAGTTGAATTAATTTTTAAAACTCCATCAAATTCATCATGTAAAATCGGTGTGTAATATTCACCGTCTCAATTCTTAAATATTTTTAATTCAGCTTCAAGCTCGATCAAAGCTTTACTTACATTTTTATTTTCACTAGGCAAAAATTTTAATTTTCTAACTAATTGAACAAAATTAATTGGTCCAAATTTGTTAATAATCTCAAAAATTTCAGTTTTAATATTTTTTTTATCCATAAAACTATAAGAAAATTCTAATTAAAATGCTTGCTAAAAGTAAAAGAATACCAAAACCAAACATTGAATATTTAAGAATTTTCTTAAACCCTCTCTCCTTTGAAGTTTTAAATAACTCTAAATCTCCAGAACCAACTAAAGCTCCAGAAAAGGCATTAGAATCAGGTGACATAATAAATGAAATTATTATAATAATTACTGAAATAATTAATAAAACAATAGTTAAAATTAACATTTTCCTCCTATTCAAGTATTTTTAAATTTTACACTTTTTTATCCATATTAAAACTTATTCATTTATATTATATATGAGAGTTTTTGATTTAAAAATTGAGTATTTTTGTGTTTTCTTAAGATTGCTTTAGTTTTCGATTTTGGTTAGGAATAAAAATTGTGTCTATACACAGAAATTATTCGTCTTTTATTTAATTATTTACAATTATGGTAGAATTTATATGAATAAAAAGTGTGTCTAGACACAGAAATTATTCGTGGAGTGTAAAATGATTATTGAAAGAAAGCAATATTTAGATAAATTAATTAGAAAAAAAGATAATGGAAGAATTAAAGTTATAACAGGGATTAGAAGATGTGGGAAATCATTTTTACTTTTTGATCTTTATAAAAATTATTTGTTACAAAATAATATAACTGATGAGCAAATAATCGAGATCGCACTTGATAATATCGATTTCTTAGAATATCGTGATCCATTTAAGTTAAATGATTTTATTAAAAGTAAAATTAATGATGATAAAAAATATTACATTTTTATTGATGAAATTCAATTTTGTACAGAAGTTGATAATCCTTATCTTAAATATAGTGAAGAAAAAATTACATTTGTTGATATTTTATTATCCTTAATGAAGGATAAAAGATTAGATATTTATGTAACTGGAAACAACTCAAAAATGCTTTCAAAAAATGTTTTAACTCAATTTAGAGATCGTGGAGATGAAATTCACGTTTTCCCTCTATCTTTTAGTGAATTTTCTTCATTTTATTATGATAAAAATATTGCATGAGAAGAATATGTCCTCTATGGTGGAATGCCTTATGTTTTACAACTAGAAACTTTTGAAGAAAAGAGCCAATATCTTAAAAATTTGTTTGATGAAACTTACATTAAGGATGTAATTGAAAGAAATAAAATAAATAATGAAGCTCAAAATTTAGATATTTTATTAAACTTTGTTTCTTCTTCAGTAGGATCATTAACTAACCCAAATAAATTATCTAATAGATTTGCTTCTGAACAAAAAGTCAACATTTCAAATAATACTATTTTTAACTATTTAAGTTATTTTGAAGAGTCTTACGTCTTGTATTGTGCTAAAAGATATGACATTAAAGGTTCTAAATATTTTTCTACACCTAATAAATATTATTTTGCTGATATAGGTCTTAGAAATGCACTATTAAACTTCAGACAAGTTGAAGAAACTCACCTGATGGAAAATATTATTTTCAATGATTTATTAAGACGTGGGTTTAATGTTGATGTTGGTGTAGTTGAATCATTTAGAAAAATTGATGGTAAAACAGAAAGAAAAACATTAGAAATTGACTTTGTTATAAATAAAGGAAATAAAAGATATTATATTCAATCTGCTTTTGCACTAAATAACCAAGAAAAAATTGAACAAGAGAGAAATTCACTAAGAAAAATTGATGATTCATTCAAGAAAATCATTATTGTAAAAGATAATATTATTCCTCGATATGACGAATTAGGAATATATTATGTAGGAGTAAAAGATTTCTTGTTAGATGATAAATTTTTTGATTAGTTATTTTATTAACTAAATGTTTATTTATTTTCATACATATTTTAAACAAGTTAAAAAAAGCCTCTTTAAACTTTTGTGTTTCATTTTAAGATTTTACATTGTAATATCTAAAAACTTGTTCCCTTAAATGTAAAAGTTGTTATACAGATAAGAGTTTATTTAATACAAACAATGCTTCAATGTTCTATTACACTTCCTCTTATATAGTTTATGTATATGTTTATAATATGTTTAATTAAGTATCTATACAAATTTAACAGAATTTTAGACATTGAACGATTTCATATATAAAGATATTTATTTTTAATTATTGAAAGGAATTAAAAATATGAAAAAACTTATCGAAAAACATCTGAAGAAAATTATTTTTTCACATTTTATTTGTGGATTGATAATGACTATAGTCTTCATTGGAATTTTAATAAAATTAAAAAATGGTAATGATATTATTACAAAATTTAAATTAAATAAACTAGATATTATATTTCTTGCATTTTTCGTATTTTTTCATTTAATAATATTTATTTGTATTGTTAAATACAATAGTTTTAGTTTATCGATGGTTTTCTTATTTATTCCATCAATTCCTTTAAATATCATATTTTTTGACATTTATTTAATTAAAAAATTTCCTTTTCATTTTTATAAAGAGACTAATAAAATAGATATTAATGATGTTTTATTAAATTATTGTGATAAATATTCTACTAAATCAAACGATAATAAAGATAATAAACAAGTCAATGATGAAGACAATTATAAGAAGGGAATGGTTTTTGAATATCAAATAATTAACGAATATATCGAATTAGGTTATGAAGTAAAATGAAATGCCTTATTAAGGGAAAAAGATAATGGAATTGATTTAATTGCTAAAAATAAAGATACATTAATTTTTATACAATGTAAAAATCATTCAAATGAACCAAATCAAAAAGATATAAGAGCTTTTTTTGCAGATTCAATTTGAAAGAAATATTTTATAGATCGCAAAAAAGGAGATTTAAGTAAATATGAAAAATTAGAAATTGTTTTTATATATAGCAATAAGACTGATAATTCAATATCAAATTGAGTTAAATATCATAGACAATTTAATTATGAAAATACGAAAATTGATGTGTATGAAAAATGCATTGAATGAGATTCTAAAAAGTACCATATGAACTATAAAATACCAGAATTTAATCCTGATAAGTGAATTAGTAAAAAAGACATGAATAACAACTAAAAGAAGTTTATATTTGTATATGAATTATGATTTTATAAAAAATATTAAAACTAACAAAAAACATTTATTAATATAAAATTTAAATATGAAAAATAATACATTAAAATTTGCCTCAATTGATATTGGTGGAACTAATACAAGATTTGCGATTTTTGAGAATGATAAAATTATTAAAAAAATAAGATTCTCAACTGATCAAAATGATTATAAAAAAACATTAAATAAAATTTGTGACTTACTTAATGAATACAATATCTCTGGTGTTGGTATTTGTATTCCAGGACCTGCTGATTATGAAAATGGGATTATTTTAACTAGTCCGAATTTACAAGGATGAAATGGTAAGGATATAAAAAAATATATTTTAGAACATTCTAATATTTCAGAAATTGCATTTGAAAATGATGCTAATGTTATGGCTCTTTCAAATCATGTAGAATTTAATCAAGGGATGAACGATATTACTCAATTTTTTACCATTTCAACCGGTTTAGGTGCTGGTTTAGTATTAAATAACAAAATTTTTACTGGTTCTAAATACCTAGCTCAAGAAATTGCTAGAGCACCAATTGCCCCTATATCAGAACCTGGATTCCATCTGCCAGAGTACTCACTTGAATTATTTTGCTCTGGAACTGGATTTTCACTAAGATATGAAAAAGCAACAAACTTGAAGAAAACAACTAAGGAAATTTGTGATGCTTACCTAGCTAAAAATGATAATGTTGCTTATAAAATTATTTCTGAAGGAATTGAAGTTCTTGCTAGATTAATTTCAATTTCAATTGCTTTTGTTAATCCAAATTTAATATCATTTGGTGGATCAGTAACTGAATTTAATAAATGATTTGTTGAAGAAGCAATACAAAGAGCAAGAAGTTGAACTGAAGAAAATCAATTTAACAATGTTAAATTTGTTTTTGATAAAAATGGTGATGATTCAGCTCTATTCGGACTAAATTATTTAATTAAATCTAAATTTGCTGAAAAATAATAGAGGTTAGTATGATTAGAAAATTATTTATTCAAGAGAAATTTCTTAAAAAAATTAGAGAAGGTAAAAAAACTATAGAGATGAGGTTAAATGATCCTCGTAGACATAACTTAAAAGAAGGAATGGTTCTTAAACTTGAAAATATTGATGATAACAAAGATATTCAACTAATTGAAATCACGAAAATTAATAAGTATAAGAATTTTGACGAGTTATATAAATGCGAGGATCCTATTTTACTTGGATATGATTGTGCTGAAGAAGCTAATCCAAATGATATGCTATACTTTTATTCTAGAGAAAAACAGGATGAATGAGGAGTTATTGCCATCCACTTTAATATAGTTAATTTTAGTTTTGATTTAGTTGACACTTTCATTTTTGATATGGATGGAACAAGCCTAAACTCTAAAGGACTAGTAAGTAACGAAAATAAGGAGGCTTTTGCAAAGCTTAAATCATTAAATAAAAATATTATTGTTGCAACTGGGCGTCCTCATTATACAGCTTTTGATTGAATTCCTCATATTGGTACTGATTTACCTATCATCACAGCTAATGGTTCAATGATTTATGATCACAAGAATAAAAAAATGTTACATTTCGAATCAATACCAAAAGATGAAGCTAAATTAATTTATAGATTTTTACATGAATTAGAATATGATTTTTTAGTTTATACAACAGTTGGAATTTTAGGTAATAATGCAAATAAAACTGATTTTTTTGTGAAGTCAAATTACAAGACAAGAATACCAGAATTTTACCAAGAAGGTTATTTTATAGATCAAATAGACAACTATGATGTTACTAAATTTTTAGTTATAACCACAAGTAACTCACAAAGAATACTAAATTCAGTATTTGATTTTATGAGTGAGTGTAAAGGTTCGTACATAGTTCAATCTCAGTGAAATATGGTGGATATTCAAAGCAAAAAAGCATCTAAAGGAAATGGACTTAAATTTCTACTTAAAGAATTAAATTTAGATATAAATAGAACAATTTCCTTTGGTGATGCAGATAATGACATTAGCAACTTTGATGTAACCAAATTCTCTGTAGCGATGAAAGAAGCTTCTAGCGAAGTAAAAAGTGCTGCAGTTCTTCAAACCAAAAGTAATGATGAACCTTGAATAAATGATTTTATTGAAAAATATTCAAAATAAATTATCGAATTTAAGTTTATTAAATTAACATGTTTAAAAATAGTTGTAAAATAATAACGGGAATGATGTTCTCCCTGTTGGATTAAACAAACCGCATTTTTAATGCTAATGACGTCTACGACTTTTTTGTCGTAGGCGTTTTATTTATAAGGAGGTAGAAATGAGTGGATTTATATTTTCATTAGGAATAATAATTCTTCTGGGTTTTATAATTGGTTGAATTTTATCAAAAATTAAAATTCCAGGTTTAGCTGGAATGATATTATTTGGAATCATTATTGGACCGTACATGTTAAATTTAATTAGTAAGCAGATGTTAGATCTTTCAGATCAATTTAGACAAATTGCCTTGGTTATAATTTTAACTAGAAGTGGACTAAATTTAGATATTAAAAAATTACTTAAAATTGGTCATAGTGCAATTTTAATGTGTTTTTTACCAGCTAGTTTTGAGATAGCTGCTATTACAGTAATTGGACATTTTTTATTAGGAATAAGCTTTGTTGAATCAGCAATGCTTGGAGCAGTTCTATCGGCAGTTTCTCCTGCTGTGGTATCACCCAGAATGATTAATTTAATTAATAAAAATATCGGAACTGACAAACAAATTCCGCAGGTTATTTTAGCCGGTGCTTCGTTTGATGATATTTATGTAATTGTATTATTTTATAGTTTCTTAAATATTGCGACAAGCAGTAGCTTCTCAGCACTTAGTTTATTAAAAATCCCAACAAGTTTAATTACAGGTATTGTTGTTGGAGTTGTTTTTGGAATTTTTGTTGGTAAACTTTTTGTGTTCTTAACAAAAGAAAAAGTCTTAAAAGTTATCTTAATTTTTGGCATTAATGTACTATTTTTATATTTTGAATATTTAATAAATCAAATGAATTGAAATTCATTTAGTTATAATGCTTTGATTTCTGTGCTAGTGTTTAATATAACAATTTTTATTATTAATAAAGAAAAAGTAAAAGAAACTAGCGACACTTTTAATTATCTTTGGATAGTATTTGAGATTATTTTATTTGTTTTAGTAGGTGCTAAGCTTCAAATTAAGACATTAAACTCAAATATATTACAAATGATTTTAACAATCTTTATTGGTTTATTTTTTAGAGCAATTGCAGTATATTTATGTTTTATCAATACTAATTTAAATATTAAAGAAAGAATCTTTTGTGTCATTGCTTTCATGCCTAAAGCTACAGTTCAAGCTTCAATTGGTAGTGTTGCACAAAGTAAAGGAGTTGACCCTAATGGTGTTATATTAGCCACTTCAATATTAAGTATTTTAATTACAGCACCTCTTTTTGCCTTTTTAATTGATTTTAGTTCTAAAAGATTATTAATCACTCCAAAAAACATTTCTAAATGAAATATATAAATAATATCTATCAAAAAATACTAATATGTAAAAAATAGTGTAGAATTAAAGAACATTTATATTAACATTGATTATTATAAATTGATGTTTATAATGCGGTTTTTTACCATTATTATGTTTTATTATTTAAAAAAATTTTTATGGTATAATTCTAAAGCATTTAATAACATATACTTATTGAAATTAAAATTAACGTAAAAGGAGAAGCAATGAGACAAACTACAATCGTAAATAAAGAAAATGCTGATAAAAAGTGATTTGTAATCGATGCTGAAGGTCAAGTTCTTGGTCGTTTAGCAGCACAAGTTGCTACAATTTTAAGAGGAAAAAACAAACCTACATTTACACCTAATGCAGATATGGGTGATTATGTTATTGTTGTAAACGCAGAAAAAGTTGTTTTAACAGCTAAGAAAGAAGATGATAAAGTTTACTACTCACACTCAGGATACATGGGCGGATTAAAATCAATCACTGCAGCTAAATTAAGAGCTAAAAAACCAACAGCATTAGTTGAAAAAGCTGTTCACGGAATGATTCCACACACAAAATTAGGTGACAAACAACGTCGTAATCTTTTTGTGTACGCAGGACCAGAACACAAACATGAAGCACAACAACCAGTTAGAATTGAGGTTAAATAATTATGGCTAAATCATTAGAATATCGTGGATTAGGAAGAAGAAAATCTTCAGTAGCTCGTGTAATTTTAAGACCAGGTAAAGGTAAATTTGTTATCAATGGTCGTGAAGCTTTAGAATATTTAACATCTGAATTATATTTAAAAGATGCTAGCCAACCATTTGTTTTTACAGAAACAACTGGACAATTTGATGTTAGTGTTAAAGTTGCTGGTGGTGGATTAAATGGACAAGCTGGTGCTATTCGTCTTGGAATCGCTAGAGCATTACTTGAAGCTAGTGAAGATTACCGTGGAAAATTAAAAGCTACTGGTATGTTAACTAGAGATGCACGTGCTAAAGAACGTAAAAAACCAGGTCTTCGTGCAGCTCGTCGTGCAAGACAATTCTCTAAACGTTAATTTTCAAATAATTTTATATCTATTTTACTTTTTTATGGTATAATAGGTATACATTTGCGAGCGTAGCTCAGCTGGTTAGAGCACACGACTGATAATCGTGAGGTCGATGGTTCAAGTCCATTCGTTCGCACCATTTCATTAAGTTGACCAAATAGCCTTAAGGCTATTTTTTATTTCCAGTTTTTTCCACAATTTTCAAAAATGCAAAAATAATATATAATTATTAAACATTTATACAAAAAGGAGATAAAATGAACCAAAAAAATGTAAAAAAAGACCGTTTTTTATTCGCTATTGACCTTGATGGAACTACACTCCAATCAAGTGAAACATGCGAAATTCATGATCAAACAATAGCTGCGATTAAAAGAGCTAAAGATGAAGGTCATGTTGTATGTATTTTGACAGGTAGACCTTGAAGAAGTACTAAATTTATTTATGATGAATTGGGCCTAGACACTGTAGTAGGAAACTATAATGGTGCTCACATTCACCACCCATATGATGATTCATTTATACCTTATGTTAAATATCTTAACTTAAATGAAGCTTTATATATATTAGGTGACGAAAAAGTTAAAAGCGAAGTTACTAATATTGCTTTTGAAGGACCAGATTGAGTTCAACTTCAAAATCGTGATGTTGATCTTGAAAAAGTTTTCGGTTTTACTTCAACTTCTAAATTCAAAGAAGGCCTTGACTTATATAAAATTCCATTGATGCCAACAGGAATTATTTTTGATGTTAAAAAAACAACAAACCCTGAAGAACTTAGAACATATTTAAAGACCCGTTATGGTGATTTAGCAGAATTTTCATATTGATCAAAAGGTGATGGACTTACTCCAGTTTTTGATATGACTAACATAACTGCTAATAAAGGTAAAACACTAAGTATGTTGATAAGATATTACGATGTAGATGTTGATCATACTGTTGCTATAGGTGATGGTTTTAACGATGTCCCTATGTTTAAGGTTGCTAATATTTCAGTAGCTATGGGAAATGCAGAAAATAGCGTTAAAAAGTATGCAACTATAAGAATTAATAAAACCAATAAAGAAGGTGGAGTTGGTTGATATATCAATAAATTCTTAGATAATCCTGAGAAAGAAATTAAAAGAAGTAAAGAAAAGAAAATAGCGATGAACAATCCTAAGATTGATGAATAATGAGATATTATGATTCATTACATGAAGTAGATTTAGAACAAAAATATATCATTGGAGTTGACGAAACAGGTGTAGGAGACTATTTTACACCTCTAATATCATGTGCAGCTCTGGTTCCAATAGAAAACATTGAAAGACTAAAGAAATTAGGAGTTAAAGATTCTAAAGAATTAAGTGATATTCAAATAATAAAAATGGCACCAGATGTTTTAAAGCTTATTAAAACAAGTGTTTATAAACTATCTCAAACTGGTTATAATTCACTAACTAAGAAATATAACACTAATGAATTAAAATTTTTTAGTCATATTAAAGCAATTAATCTACTAATTAATAAAGTTGATACCAAACCTAATTTAATAATAATTGATAAATATTCAACAACCAACTCTATATTAAAATATCATAACAAAATAATGGTTCAAGATAATTGAGCAGAATTGAAAAATATAGACTGTGATGTTTTATTAATTTCTAAAGCTGAAAAAATTCATATATCAGTAGCTGCTGCCTCAATAATAGCAAGATACAAATTACTTGAGTATATGAAAGAGCAAGAAAAAGAGTGAAATTTTATTTTTCCTTTAGGTGCAAATCATGAAGTTAAGGAAAAAGTTAAGGAATTTGTTCAAATCTATGGTGAGAAAAAATTAAAAAATGTATGCAAATTAAATTTCAAGATCTAAAGCATTTTTGCTTTTTTCTTTTTTAAAAAAAATCAACATTAAGTTGATCTTTTATCCTATTCTAGTGTATAAAGTGTATCATGTAGGTAATGTTCAAGCAGTTTCTAATTTGTTCAATATCACTAAAGTGAGCAATATTATAATCACCATTAAAACAGTAAAATCAATTCAAGTAATTCTTAGTATTCTATAGTTTGTTCTTTTTGCATAAGGATCATATCCTCTTGTTTCCATGGCATTACTTAGTTCTTCTGCTTTATTAAATGCAGAAACAAATATCGGTATTATTAAAGTGGTCATAGAAATAACTTTTTCTTTAAGTTTCCCGTTCTTAAAATCAACACCACGACTAGATTGAGCTTTCATAATTCTGTTTGCTTCATCTAACAAGGTTGGAATAAATCTAAGTGCTATTGAAATAATCATTGCAAAGATGTGTACTTTAACACCGATGAATTTCAATGGGTATAGTAATCCTTCGATTCCTTTAGTTAATAAAATTGGTTTAGTTGTATTAGTTAATAATGAAGTTAACAAAATCATTATGTAAATTCTAATAAATAGTGAAATTGACAGCGTGATAGCTTCATATGTGATAGCTATTCCTTTAGCAGGTCAAATTAATACCTTAAAATCTGGGTATTTTGTAATAATGTTATTAAATTCTCAAACATTATTCACTTCATTGAATGTTCCTGATTCAGCATATTTTATAGAGTAAATATTAATAAGCAATATAAAAACAGAAATTACAAATGGTAATTTAATAAGTTTTATGGTAGATCAAATTCTTTTATTAGCAATCATAAAAACTAAAACTACTGGTATAGTTAGAATTAATAAGTCAATTAGATATTTTGAAATAAATAATAAAACAAAATATAAAATTAAAAAAAGTATTTTGATTCTTGGATCAATTCTGTGCATAAATGAATTTCCAGGAATGTACCGACCAAATAAACTATTCATCGTTACCTCCATTTAAATATTCTGCTAATTGATCAATATTTCTAACTTTAGGAATCTTGAATCCATTTTCTTCTAATTTATCAATAAATTGAAATAACTTGGGAGGTTGCATGTCATTTTCTAATAAAAATTTTGTGTCTCTTAAAACATCATAGGTATCACCATCGCGAACAATTTTTCCTGACTTGAATAAAAGACATCTTTTTGAGTGATTCAAAATATTATCCATGTCATGCGAAACATTAATGATGGTTTTTCCCTGATTGTTTAATCTAGTAAAAATATCTAAAATTTCCTTAACCCCAACCGGATCTAATCCTGCAGTTGGTTCATCTACTACTAAAAAATCAGGTTCCATAGCTAGTATTCCTGCAATAGCTACCCTTCTTTTTTGACCTCCGGATAGTTCAAATGGTGATCTATTCATATATTCTTTAGTGAGTCCAACAAGTTCTAGGTATTGTTCTGCTTTTTTATAAGCTTCTTCTTTAGACATTCCAAATGAAATAGGCCCAAAGGCAATATCATCACAAATTTTATCTTTGAATAATTGATATTCAGCGAATTGAAAAACTACTCCAACTCTTTTTCTAAGTTGTTTAGCTTTTTTTATTTGTCTAGTTTTTGTTTTTGAGTGCACGATTATATTATCTATAAAAGAAACATCGCTTTTTGATTTTTTATCGTATTTTGTGTTGGAAAATACTCACTCAATTGTTCCACCATCAGGAAGGAGTAAAGCGTTTAAGTGCTCAATGAATGTAGTCTTACCTGAACCTGTTTGTCCAATAATGCCAACATATTCACCTTGTTCAATATTTGCAGAAACATTATCTAAAGCTTTAAAAACTAATGGTGTTTTTTTGTTGAAAATGTGAGTTAATTCTTTGATTTTAATTTGCATAATTGTTCAATTAACTCCTTTTCATCATATGTTGTTTCAACACCCTTAATTTTTTGGCTAAGCTTAAAAATAAAAGGGGAATCGATTTTTGCTAATTCAATAATTTCATTGTTATTTAATATTTCTTTAGGTGATCCTTGAGCAATTAATTCACCTTGACTAAAAACAAGACAATAATCTGCTAAAATTGCCTCATCCATGTCGTGAGTGATTGAAATTAAAGTCTTTTTCCTTGTTGATTGAAGCTCTTTAATAATGTCTAAAACCATTGATTTACCTTTTGGATCCAACATTGATGTGACTTCATCAAAAATAATTATTTCTGGGTTCAAAGCTAAAACTGAAGCTATAGCAACCCTTTGTTTTTGTCCACCACTAAGAAACTCAGGTTCTCGATCAAGGTAATTTAACATTCCAACCTTATTTGCGTATTTTTCAACTAACGGTCTCATTTCATTAGTTGGAACTTGATTGTTTTCAAGCCCAAAGGCAATATCATCTTCCACAGTTGAACCTATAAATTGACTATCAGGATTTTGAAAAATGATACCAACCTTTTCACGTATTTTTTTCTTCGTTTCACGTGAGTACTCTATCCCGTCAACACTAATAGTTCCGCTATTTGGTTTGATCAATGCAGACATTATTTTAGATAAAGTGCTCTTACCTGACCCATTGTGTCCTAAAATAGCAACATATTGACCAGTCTCAATTTTAAATGAAACATTTTTTAAAACTGGTGGCAATGAACTGCTATAACCAAAAGTAATATTTTTTAATTCAATCATAGATATTATTATACCAATATTCTATGATACGTACTTAATTTTAAGATTTAAACTTACTGATTATATTTTCCTTTATCATTGATTTTATAGGTTCAAAAGTTTTTCTATGAAATTGAGTATATCCATGTTTTTTTATAGCCTCTATATGTGCTTTGGTGCCGTAACCATAGTTATCATCTCATTTAAATTCTGGATATGTTTTTGACAATTCGCTCATGAAATTATCCCTAGTCACTTTGGCTAAAATACTAGCAGCAGCAATAGTTAGTGATTTGCTATCGCCTTTAACTAAATTAATCTCTTTTATATTATCATTCCCTAAATTAATCTTTTCAAAATCTGTTAAAATTAAATCAATTTTATCAAGAAATGGAATTATAGCTTTTTGCATACCGAATATGGATGATTGCTTAGGATTTAATTTTTCGACTTGTTCAACGTCAATAAAAACTATCTTATAAAATAAGCAATCTTTAAGTATCTGTTGATATATTGCTTCTCGTTTATTTTTAGTTAATTTTTTTGAATCATCAATATTATTATTAACATAGTTTTTTGGAAGGATTACACTTGCAACAACCATAGGTCCAGCAATACACCCTCTACCAACTTCATCAACTCCAATAATATTATTGAATTCATTTCATAATTCTGTTTCAATTTTATTCATTTTATAATTTATTATATGCATATTTTGCTAATACATGAAAAAAAAAAAAAAAAAAAAAACATATAATTATTCCAAATCTAAATATATATACATTAAGAAGGTAAAATGAAAAATAAAAAATCGATTTTAGTATTTGCACCATTAACAATTCTATCACCGATAGTATTTTCTTCAGCAATTGAAGCACAAACAGTTCCATATACAGATCTAAATGACACTCATGCATACTACTATAGTTCTACTAAGTTAAATTTTAATGACTGAATGTCAGCTGTTCCAGGTTGAAAAAAACTTGGAGATTTAAACATTCCCGGAACACACGATTCAGGTATGTTTAGTGGTCATGGAATTGCATATGCTTTTGGTAAAGCATATGCAAAAACTCAATCATTAAACTGAGCTCAACAATTAAAACAGGGAATACGTTTCTTTGATATTAGAGTTAATGAAGAGATGTGAATAAAACATGGTGCTACATGGTCATATTACGAAAATTTATCAACATTTTTAAACGCTATGGTCGATTTTCTAAAGCAACATCCAAGAGAAACTGTTATCTTCAGAGTTAAGGATGAGGATATTTCATCACCTTCTAGTCCAAACCTAGATTTTGTTAGAAAAATGAGGGAACGTTTTGAAAATACTTTATCCGATCCTAAATATCAACCATACATGTTTAAGAATACCAAAAAAGTTATTGGTCTTAATCCAACATTGGATGAATTAAGAGGTAAGATATTTGTTTATAATCATATGCACCACAATATTTCTACTGATATAAGATTTGGTACATTATGAAATAATACTTATAACAAAACAATACAACAAGATTTTTATAATAGTACTGAACAACAAAAGTTTAATGCAGTAAAAGGGTTGATTCAATTAGCACAAGAAAGGCAAAACGGCGATACTATATTTATGAACTTTGTTAGTCGTGCTAATGGTGAGACTATTTGAAACACTTCTAGTCCTATGAATAAAAAGATTCTTGAGTATTTGAATACTGAGGCTAAAAATTATAATAAACTTGGTGTATTGATTTTTGACTATCCTGGTGATTCGCTTGTTCATAGAGTTATTAAGACTAATTATTATATAAGTGATGAAGAAATCTCTAGAGGTGTTTTAGGTAAAAATAATACTAGTTTTCAAATTTCTAATATTTATGACTACACTGATAAAATTAATTTTGGTTCTAATTTTAATAACAATACTTATATTGATTTATATATCGATAATGTTGCTAAACTTAAAAGATATAAGTTGTCAGCAAATACAAACTCAATTACTTTACCTAACTCTCAAAAACTAGTTTATGGTCAAAAAGTTAGAATCGATTCATACAAATTAGTTGAAGATAACATTTACTACCCAGAACGTAAATTTAATATGATAAGTTCTGAAAGAGTTGTAGAACCGTACCCACCTTATATTTCTTTAATTGAGGGCACAAAATCAAAAATATTAGCTGAATTAGGTAATGTAATTAATTCAAGCATTAAAACTAGAATTCAAGAGTTGATTGAACAGCTTTATTTATCTAAATTAGATAATCTTTATTCAACAAAAAAAGCAAGTGATGCAAACATTCAATTAGTTAATAAAATTGCATCTGAGTATCTTGAAATGTTTGGAAAAATGAATGAAGTTTCAAGCTTAGTTAATAAGTATGATAATTTAAAAACCAAATTAAATGGATTAACAAATGTTTTTGATAATAGTATTAAAAACCAAATTGATGCTAATGTTGCAAAAATATGAACAAATATAAATGCAATTATTGATAATTCATTTGATTTAACTAGGTCAAACACTTCGATAGATTCATTGACTAAAGAACTAGATTTTAATAGCGGAATATTCAACATTTTTTCAAATTTAAATTCTAATTGAATTAATCTTGATTCAACTTTTGAAACAAGTAAAACATTGACTTGATTAGACACTTCGAAATTAATGTCAACATTAAAATCTGAACAACAAGAAATAATTAATCAGTTTAATTCATCATTACATTCAAAAAATTATTCTAATTTAGAGACAGATGTTTTTGCTAAAAATAATAAAATAAAAACCCATGTAAATCATTTTAATAATGTCATTTCAGTTTACGATACAAATAAAGTGAATAAACTTTATCAAAATCAAATAAAATTGATTAATAATTTATTTAACGAACATGTAAGTAATTCAAATTTAGATTCGAATGTTTTAAGCAACAAATTAAATGACTTATCTACTCAAAAAACACAAATATTGGAAGTGTTAAATAAATATGAACTTTTAATTAGTGAGAATTGATACATTTGAGTTAATCAAGCATTAAAAAGTCAATTAACAACAGATCATACAAATTTAATATCATTATTCGAAAATAATTACTCAAATAATAATGCTATTGATGTTAGTCATATTTCAGAAAAAATAGCAAATCTCAACAATACTATTAATCTAATTTTTGAACAAAATGTTACTTTTGAAGACTATAAAACAAGAGCACTTGAAGATTTAAAATTAAGCAATCAAATTATTAAATATATTAAGAATGATTATTTAAGCAAATTACAAAATGCAAAAGCAATTAACGAGATCAATTTACTAATTGTTGAATACAATAGAGTCAATAACGAGAAATTATCTTTACTAAAAAACTATAATTTAACAGGACCAAAAGCAAGTGATTTAATAAAGAATGATTTATTAAAGAGTAACTCAGAAGCTGAATTAAATGAAATATTAGCTAATAAAGCCCAAAAAATGCAAGAGTTAGTTATTCAATTGAATGCTTTACCTCAAAAATGACTTAAAGTTTTAGGCTTAAAACAATATGATAATATAATCATTGATCCTTATAATGTTCCTGAGGAAATTAAAAGCACTTATGCAGATTCGATTAATTTAGTAAATGAATCAATTAGAAATATTTCGGATATTTATGAAAATGAAAAATTGTCTGAAATAATTAATAAATATAATCATTCTGAAAGTGAATTTGTTAAATACGATTATTTTTCAAAGAAACTAGACGGATTAAAGCAAAATTTAAATACTTCAAATATTAGTGCAATTCAAAAAAGAGAATATTTAACAAATTTAAGTACTATTTCTTATATCTATGATTTAGTGGCGCTTGAAAATCAATTCAATACTTCTAAAGCTAAAGTTGAGAAATTCAACGGAATTAGAGTTTATAAAGAAGCTTCAGAGTTACAGGCAAAAATTCTTAACTTAAAAGACCAAATTTCAAACGATTCTGGATATGATGAATTTTATAGTAACACTTTAGTTCCATTAAATGATGCAATTTCAAGATTAAAAGATTTAATTAATACTGCAACAAATGCTAAAACATCATGAAATTATAAAAACTCAGATTTATCACTAAAAAATAACCTCGACACAAATTTACAAAATTCTCCTACATTACTTAATGAATTAGACTATAAATTAATAAATAAACAATCGGATTTATTAAGAACTTCTGTGCAAAATCTTAATGGTGATATTAGATTTAATAAAATATTAAATGAGTTTTTATCGATAATTCATAACCAAAAAATATTAAATATCTCAGTTAGTGATGAAATTTATGCTAAAACACTTAAAATAAATGATATAAATGAACTAGAGAGTTATAAAACCTCAATAGAGAAAATAATTAACAATTTAATTGAATTAAAGAAAGCAAAAGACACAAGTTATAAGATATTATCTGAATATAACTATATTGATTCAGATGAATCAATTAAGAATGAATATAGTAAAAACGTTCAAAATATTAATTCAATTTTAACTAGTCAAAATTCATTAGATAAGGTTGATTTTAATACTGTAATCCAACAATATAATAATAGTTATGGAAAATTAAATGGAACAGCTAAATTAGTTCTATTTAAAGCTGAAAAAAGTAAATCTTTAACTGATGAAACAATTCCTACATTTAGCAGAATTATTTCAGACTATAAGCTAGAACTAAATTCAGATGAAATCAATAATCTAGCAAGTGCAAATGATAAATGAAATGAAATTGAAACTAAAGTTAATGCTCTTAAAAACATAGATAACATTTTAAGTGAATTTAATAGTAATTATAATATTACTGAATTTAAAAACAACTTTGTTGTTTCGATAACCACAAAACAAGATATTAATGAGTTAAATGAAACGGCTGAAAAATTAAAATCAACTAAATTAGCTTTTAACGAATTAATTAAGGAAATTGAATATGATAGTGAATTTGTAAATACAGAGGAATTTACTAAACTCACAGAAAATGAGTTAGCCAGATATAAAGAAACTTTATCTGTTTCTAAACAATATATTGGAACTTATTTCGATTTAGAAAATCTTAATTTACATATTAACAATTTAAGAAATTCAAGAATTCATAATATTCAAGTAATTCCATTGATTCCTCTTCAACCTTCAAGACCTATCGCCAATAATAAACCTACTATATTGCAATTTGTTTATAAATCTGTTGATGAACAAACAAATAAAGAAGTTGAACATTTTGTTGGTGATGCTATAGAAATAAGTGATAAAGATTTTGATAATTTTAAATATGAAGAGTTTGTTCCACAAGGCTTTGTTGTAGTTTCTCCTGTATCTTTAGTAAAAGGGCAAAAAAACATTGTTTATATTTCATTAATTTTAGAAAATAATAAACCACTACAACCTGAAGGACCATCAGTTACTGAACCAACTGTACCAGAAAAACCAAAGGAACCTGAAATTACAGAGCCATCTGAACCGGTTATACCAAATCAACCTGAAGAACCATCAGTTACTGAACCAACTGTACCAGAAAAACCAAAGGAACCTGAAATTACAGAGCCATCTGAACCAGTTATACCAAATCAACCTGAAGAACCATCAGTTACTGAACCAACTGTACCAGAAAAACCTAAAGAACCAGAGATTACAGAGCCATCTGAACCGGTTTTACCTGATGAACCTGAGCAACCAAATAACACTAATAAACTTCCTGAAGCAAATTCTTCATCGAAATTAAAAATAATTGTCGCGGCCGTATCTACGCTAGTTGCTTTAACTCTTGGTTCAATATTTATCTATTTAGGAGTTAAGAAAAAAATATTTATTAAACTATTTAAAAAGTAAATATGTTTTAATGTCTCTTAAAATACAAGCATTATGTTTGTATTTTAATTTTGCCCTTTGATCCGTTGAATATGCATGCATTAATACATAAAGAACTTCATTTACTATATCTTATATTATGGATACATTAATTATTAAATTTAGATTTAGTTTAATTAAAAAAATGACAGAAAAGATCCCATCATTTTTTATATATAAAATTATAGCTTGCCTTTTTTTATTTTTGTTCCTAAAATATGACAGTGTCTGCAACGTGCCTCATATTCATTATCACCAAGTAATCTAATTTCCGTAGAATTATCTTTTCTAAATGAGAAGGCGGCAGCCGAGTGACAAACTACACAAACTGATTTTAATTTGGAAACTTCATCAGCAATTGCAAGTAATTTAGGGACTACACCAAAAGGTCTCATCATATAGTCCATATCTAAGCCACTTACTATAACTCTCACGCCTTTGCTAGTTAATTTGTTTATAACATCAATAATTTCTTCATCAAAAAAGTGAACTTCATCAATCGCTACTGATTTGATGGATTTATCATAATGTTCTAAAATCTCACTAGGTTTACTAACGTTTATTGCTTTAACAAATTTACCATTTCTACTAACAATATTGTCAAACGAAAATCTTGTGTCAAATCTAGGTTTAATAATTAAGGTGTTAATATTTGCGATACTTAAGATATTTATTCTTTTTAATAATTCTTCAGTCTTACCAGCGAACATAGGACCAGTAATGACTTCTAATGTTCCATCAGGATATTTTAAAAACATTTTGCCTCTTTTCAATATTATTTAATTATAAATTTATTTTCTTAAAATCTAATAAAATTTAATATGTTATGGATAAAAATCTTAGCTTTGCTCAAGAGATAAAACTCGAAATAATCAATAATCAGAAATTACCAAAAAATATTAAATCTTTTATTAAAGGTTTTATATTTTCTGGATCTAAAATTTTTGATGATAGTTATGTGTGCATTGTAAGAAATAAAATTTATTTAGAAAAAATAGTTAATTTATTAAAAATAATTAAAGTGGATTTTGATTTAAATAACACTAAATTAATTATTAATAAGAAGTATTTTAAGAATGATTCTATAAATTATCCATCAAGTTTTTTTGCAGGTGTATTCTTTTCTACTGGTAGTTGTTTTAATAAAAATAGTACATCATATCATCTAGAATTCAGTTGTAATTATGAAAGTAATATGGATGTTTTAGTTGATAAATTAAATTCATACGATTTTAATTTTCACGTATTAAAAAGAAATAATAAATTTACAGCTTATATTAAAAAAATAGATAAAATAAGCGAGTTTCTCTTAGCTATTGAAGCTAAAAAAGCTTATTTTTCGTTGCAGGACGTTAAAATAGAAAGAGATTTAGAAAATACAATCAATCGGGTAAATAATATAGATTTTTCTAATCTAACTAAAGTTGCAAAATCATCGATTAGTCATATAAAAATGATTAATTTTGTGTTTGAAAATAATTTAGAGAAATATTTTAATCAAAACCAATTAGTTTTCTTTAATATTAAACTTCAACACCCAGAATTATCACTACAAAATATCTGCGAAATTTTAGAGAAAGAATATAACATCTTTATAACTAAGGGTGGATTGAATCATTGAATAAACAAGTTAAAAATGGTTTACACTAATTATAAATAGTGTTTTTTACTTATTTTTAATACTAAAAAATAAAAAACCAATCATAAGATTAGTTTCAATTAGTTATTTTTGTTGTTTGAATTATTCTTGTCAAATACTTCTGCAGCTACAGACATTGTTGATGCCACATCTGAGATATTTGGTGGAATAATTATTTTTGTTGCATTACCATCTGCTAAAGTTTTGAGGCTCTCTATTGATAAATATTTTAAATACTCTGATGTGATTTTAGCAGAAGAAATCAATTCAATAGATTCTTTTTCAGCTTGAGCTTTTAATATTTTAGCTTCTTTATTTGCTTCAGCTTCAAGGATTAAAGCTCTACTTTTACCTTCTGCAATTTTAATACTTGCTTCTTTTCTTCCTTCAGCCTCAAGAATATTAGCTCTCTTTTCACGTTCAGCTTGCATTTGTTTTTCCATAGCTTTTTGAACGTCTTTAGGTGGTGTAATGTTTTTAACTTCAACTCTATTTACTTTGATTCCTCATGCATCAGAAGCTTCGTCTAAAATAGATGTTAGTTTATTATTTACAATTTCTCTAGATGTTAGAGTGTGATCTAAATCTAACTCACCTAGTAGGTTTCTTAGTGTTGTTGCTGAAAGTTTTTCAAGTGCTAAATTAGGATTTTCTGCTCCATATGTGTATAACTTTGCATCTGTAATTTGGTAAAAAACAACTGTATCAACAGTAATTAAGACATTGTCTTTTGTAATCACGTCTTGTGGTTCATAATCCGAAACCTTTTCTTTATAATTACCCTTTAATGCCACTTTGTCTATAAAAGGAATTTTTACGTGAATTCCACTATTTCATACTTTTTTATAAACTCCAAATCTTTCGATAACATAGAATGAAGTTTGTGGAACAATTTTAACCGACAAAGCAAATCCAACAACGATTAAAACAACGATTATTATTATTGGTATTAATAATAAAAAATTTATTGTGTTCATTTTAAGCTCCTTTAACTGGTTGAATAAATAAGGTATTTCCTTCAATTCTAACAATTTCTACTTTTGTACCTTGTTTGATAAAATCGATATTTTCAACTGGGATAGTTCTAAAAGTTTTACCGTTTACATAAACTTTACCATATTCTTCTATGGTTTTTGGTTGTTTGTGACTGTCAACTAATAAATCGGTTGTCTGTCCAATTAACTCTAAAATAGGACCTTGATATTTTGTTTTAAGTAATTTTTTACCAAAGAAGTAAAATAAAACAATTAACAAGGATGATAAGACAATAAATAAAACTATTTCAACCAAGATACTAGTTAAACCTGGTTTAGAAAAGATAGAAATAAATAGTGAAGGAATTGCTGAAATAGTTATTAAACTACTGTAAATCCCAAAAGTTGATAATTCAATTATCAATGTAATTAGGATAATTGCAGATCAAATAACTACTGATGTTATCATAATTTCGTTCATGTACTAATTATAAAATAAAATATGTTATTTTATAAAATTTAACTATCTAAAACAAACGATATACATTTTTAATATTTAATTTTAAATAACAAAAAGATTCTTAATTTATTAAATTACTATAAAAATTTAGCATAAAAATTAGATCATTTTAAATAAATGATCTAACGTCGTTTTACGGTTAAAACTAATTAAGTAATGACTAGCCTCTAAAGTCTAGGTCCGCTTTTCCTTCTTGTTTTCATTTATTTAAAAGTTCTTCTCATTCTTGTTCATTTCTACAACGAAGATAATCAACTTGCATTTTGTCTTTAACTAAGCTATATTTTGGCGAAACATTAGTGTTAGTGTAGTATCTATACCATTGTTTTATTTTATTGATATCATCTAAAGTTTCAGATTCATTTACTGCAAATGTGTAATTAGCAATTCTTCTTTGTTCTAAATCAACGCCTTCAGGATTTTCATAATCACCTTTATCCTCTTCAAGAAATGCAGCTACAATGCTATATTTTTTTGAATTCATTAGATATGAATATAATTGAGCTTGTTTTCGATAATTCGATGGTATGTTTTCAAATGAACCATTACTATTTTTCTTGTTTCAAGTTTCAAAATTTTTACTACCAGTTGTTTTTATTTCTAAGATCATATTCTTAGATGGAATATATCCATCTGGGACACCACCTATAATATCGTCTTTATCTGCAAAATAGTCATAATTGTAGTCTTTAGCACTATAATTTTCAATATCTAAACCTTTAAATTTTTTTCTTAAAACATCAAAAATTTTCGGCTCCAATACAGTACCTGCATAAATATATTTCTTTTGGAGTGCGTCCATTTTTAATCTAGAGATATGACAAAAAGCATTAAATTGAGAACTAAAAGCAGTTACCTCAAGAACATCAGCAACTGTACTACCACCAATTTTTTTATATGACTTAAATTTGTTGCTTTTATCTTTTAATTGAGCAAAAAAATCAGGTGATAAAATTACAACCTGTTCCTTCTCATCTAAAATATATTCTTTTCCGTTGTAATATTTTCTATTCAAAATTTCTCCTTATTTTAAGAGGTTAGCTATTATAGCTTGAGTCATTGTTGTAACATTATCAAAGTTAGCTACACCATTTTCGTTAACCATAATTTTAGCAGGAACTATATAGTCAAAGCAAATGTTTACTAATTTATCAAAACTTGTTTCTGTTATATTATCATCAACCCCAACAACAAATTTGTTTGCATCCATAAATTTTTCTATTCTTATTGACAGTATTTTTACTTGTGAATTATTAGTACTGTTTTTAATTTTAGCGATATTACCTTTAAAGTAATCCAATTCATTTGGAAATCTCATATCATCAATTAAATATAAACTACTAACACCATTTGACTCTGCTAATTTAACATTTTCAACAATTTTATTAAATGTTCTTGCGCATCAAATGTCTGGATCGATATTTCTTCCTACTTCTCCCATTGCAATTCATAATGGTCTAACAACTTCTTTATCTTTACCATCTCAAGCAATTTCATCTAAAATAGGTTTTGTAATAGTTTTGATCGGTTCAGCAAAAGAAAGAATTTTAATATCCTTAAATTCTTCTGATAAGTGTTTTCTAAGAGATTCAGTTAAAAGTCCTTTTCCTGACCTTCTCTTACCATTTATTAAAATAATAATGTGTTTTTTTATATCGTTCATGATTTCTCCTAATTCTACATTTATAATGTTTGTATAAAATAATAATAGCACTTAAAGTTTTAAGAGTTTATAAATTTTCAAAATAGTTAGGTGTAAAAAATAAATAATTTTCAATGCAAATTTTTAAATTTTTTAAAGTAATTTCACAATAAAAAATATTCATTGATTTTTTATAGAAAAAATAAGCTAAATTACATTTTTTGATTTTCATAAACTGCCAATAATGTGGAAAAATTAAATAAAAAACTTTTTCACATTTTTATATTTTCAATAACAAATTTAAAATTACCTAGTTAAAAAATTCTTATGTGTAAAATTACCAAAATATCCACAAAATAACTAGCTAAGTAAACCTAAAAAGGATATCTCTACACTTATTTAAATATATCTTTGTAGTAAAATATAAAGTATATGTTAAATAATAAGAAAAATATGCAAGAAATTGTAAACCACTTGAAAAATTCAGGTTTTGTTTATCAAGGAAGTGAAATTTATGGAGGTCTCTCAAACACATGAGATTATGGACCATTAGGTTCTCTCCTAAAAGATAATATTGAAAGTTTTTGAAAAAAAGAATTCATTTTTAAGGAAAAGCAAAATTACTTAATTGACTCAAAAATTTTAATGAATCCACAAGTTTGGGTAGTTAGTGGACATGTAAGTAATTTTAATGATCCTTTAATTGAAAACAAAGTTAATGGTAAAAGATATCGTGCTGATAAGTTGATTGAAGAATTTGATCTATCTATAAATGCCGAAATTATGAGTTTTGAACAAATGAAGAACTTTTTAGTTGAGAATGTTAAAAAATATGATGGTAGTGAAACTAATTGAAGTGATATAAGAACCTTTAATTTGATGTTCGAAACTAAACAAGGTGTAACAGAAGATTCTAAAGCTAAAGTTTATCTAAGACCAGAAACAGCTCAAGGGATTTTTGTTAACTTCAAAAATGTTCAAAGAACTACAAGAAGTAAATTACCAATGGGAGTTGGACAAGTTGGAAAAAGCTTTAGAAATGAAGTGACTCCTGGAAACTTCATTTTTAGAACTAGAGAATTTGAACAAATGGAATTAGAAGTGTTCTGTTCACCAGAACAAGCAAATGATACATTTAACTATTATGTAAATAAATGCTATGAATTTGCTCAAAAATTAGGAATTAGAAAAGATAGCTTAAGAATCAGACCTCATGAAAAAGATGAATTATCTCATTATTCAACTGCTACAAGTGATATTGAATTTACTTTTCCATTTGGTTGAGGTGAGTTATTAGGTATTGCTAATAGAACTAATTATGATTTATCAAGTCATATGAATGCAACAGGAGAAAGTTTAGAATATCTTGATCCAGTTACAAATCAAAAATTTATTCCATATGTAATTGAACCAAGTATTGGTTTGGATAGATTAATGCTTGCTATTATTGTTGACTCATATGTTGAAGAACAATTAGAAAATGACAGCAGAATTGTATTAAAATTATCTAAAGAAATTGCACCATATAAATTTGCAGTTTTACCACTTGTTAAAAAACTTTCAGATAAAGCTAGTGAAATTTATGATAAGTTGATTGAATCAAATATTTCAGTTACTTATGATGAAACAGGATCAATTGGAAAAAGATATCGTAGACAAGATTCCATAGGTACATATTATTGCTTAACTGTTGATTACGACACTTTGAATGATAATTGTGTAACTATAAGAGATAGAGATACTATGGAACAAATCAGAATAAATATTAACGATTTACATAAATATTTTTAATTGGAGTTAAATGAAGGATTTTAATCAAATAATTAATGATGCTGATATAGTTTCAACTATTTCAAATTTTGTTAATTTACAAAAAAAGGGTAAGGATTATGTAGGTCTTTGTCCTTTTCATGGCGATTCAAATCCTAGCATGAGTGTTTCTCCAGACAAAAGAATTTTTAAATGCTTCAGCTGTGGTGTTAGTGGGAACGCCTTGACTTTTTTGATGAAAATTAAGTCATTAAATTTCACTGAAGCTATAAAAATTTTAGCTAGAGAGCAAGGTATTGAATTAAATATTAGAGATCATTCACTTGATTATATGAATCAAATTAGCGATGAACAAAAAGAACTTTTAGAGATTTTAACAAACGCAGAAAGTTTCTTTCATGTTAGCTTATTAGCTAATATTAACGCAAGGAAATATTTAGAATCAAGAAATATTTCACTTGATTTAGCTCGCTACTTAAAAATTGGTTATGCTCCGCAAGATGGTATTTTAAAATTAATTGAACAATTCAAATATAAAGATTCCGCATTGAACAAAGCCGGTTTAAAAAATGAAAATTTAAGTGAGTATTTTAGAAATAGAATTATATTTCCAATTCATGATGAATATGGTAATACAATAGCATTCAGCGGAAGACAAATTAGTAAGGAAGAAAATTCACCAAAATATTTAAATTCACCTGAAACTATTGTTTTTAATAAATCAAGTGTTTTATATAACTATGACCGAGCTAAAGAAGAAGCAAAAACAAAAAAAGAAATTTTTCTATGTGAAGGATTTTTTGATGTTATAGCACTTCTTAAAGTAAATTATAAAAACGTTGTTGCTTTAATGGGAACTGCATTAACTAAACAACATTTAAACTTATTAAAAAACTTAAAAATAAATATTTTTCTTGATAATGATAGTGCAGGGATTAATGCAACCTTACATTCAATACATTTTTTACTTAAAAATAAATTCGAAGTTTATGCTGTAGAAAATCCTTTTGATTTAGACCCGGATGAAATTTTATCTAAAAATGGACCAAGTGCTTTAACCGGGGTGTTAAGTAACAAAATTACGGGTATTGAATATGTTTATAAAATTTTAATTAAGCGTTTTAATTTTAATGAACCTAGAAATATTACATTATTAAATATTAAAAATTTTGTAGAAGAATTTAAAAATTATCTTGCTTATTGTGATGATGAGACAATTAATTATTTTAAAAATATTATCCATAACAAATTTAATTATGAGTTTGATGTTGTAAAAACACAACTAGATGAACCTAAATATGAAATAGATAATGCAAGTAATTTAATCGATAATTCAAAAATCTTTTACAATACTACAACTACAACAAGCAATCGTAATTTTAATGATAAATCTAGAGTTAAACGGTTCAATCAAGTTAAAATTAAGAATCATCTCTCTTCAGATCCCTTAAATATCCTTTTAATATCATTTTTAAAAATCCTAGCATTGAACAATATGTTTGAGAAAAGGGCAATAAAATAATTAATGAATATGCTCGCTTTCTTAAAGAATCTATTACTCATGAACTATTTATGCAATATTGTTATGAGTATAAAAAAAGTAATGGAAAAATTTCTCAAGAACAAAGAAATAGAATTTTACAATCAATTTATAATAAATTTTATTATTTTATAATCTCACACATAAACTCAGAGGATATTTCTAAAAATATTCTTGATAATTTAATTAGTGATATTGATAAACGAGTTAATGAATTTAGAAATTTAGAAGAATTTAGAAACTTCATTAAAAATACTTATGATAATATTAATTCTAACCAATTTTTAATTCATAAATATACCTTAGCCGAAATTCCAGAGTTTAAAAAAGACATACTTATTAAAAATATGGAAATAAAAAAAGGTAAGAAAACAGAATAAGAGGTGAATATGGAATTTAAATACAAAGATTTAATTGATATGCTTGAAGCTTACATGAAGTCTAAAAAGAAAAAAACGCTTAGTCAAGAAGACGTTTTTGAATTTTTAGAAAAAAATAATTTAAGTATAGATGATGAAGAATCAATAGAAGAGTTGCTTGATGAACTTTACGAAGCAGAATTAATTGAAGATAAGGTTGATGATGGTGATCTAAACGACATCTCTGATTCTGATTTTGATGAAATTACTAAATCAATATCATCAAATAAAAAAGATTCTAAAAAGAAATCAAAAAAATCCGAAAACATCGATATTGATGAATTTGATTCAGACAGTTCAGCTGATAAAAATGAAGATGAAATGGATTTTGATTCAATGAATGATGATTTTGATGATGAAGATTATGATGATTTTGATGGCGAATTTGATGAATTTGACGATTTATTAAATTTAGATGATCTTAATGAAGATGATTTACTTAATGATTCAAACGAATCTGAAGAAGATGAAAAAGAAGAAGATGAAGAAGTTGAACTCAAAGATCATGAAAATTACTATGATGAAGATCTTAATTTAGATAATTTAGATTTAGATGTATATAATGATGCAGATTTTGATGTTAATCAAGATGATTTAATTAGAGGAAAATCGCTAAATAATAAACTTACTGAAACAAATGATATTGTTAAATGATATATGAGATGAATTGGTAAGTATGGTGAACTTCTTAGTGCTGATGAAGAAGTTGAGTTAGCAAAAACCATGAATCTTGGTGGTTTTAGAGGAAAAAGAGCTAGAGATAAGCTTATTAAACGTAATTTACGTTTAGTAATAAATAATGCGAAAAAATATAAAAATAGAGGACTTTCATTTATTGATTTAATCAGTGAAGGTAATGCCGGTATTCTTAAAGCAGCTCAAAAGTATAACGTTGATAAAGGATTTAAATTCTCTACTTATGCAACTTGATGAATTCGTCAAGCAATAACTCGTGCTGTGGCTGATCAAGCTAGAACTATTCGTGTACCTGTTCATATGGTTGAAACAATTAACAAAATCACCAAAATAGAACGTGAATTACAACAAGAACTTGGTCGTGAACCTTTAGATGAAGAAATAGCAGCTAAATTCGGAAATGCTTATACCGCAGAAAAAGTTAGATATATAAGAAAAATTAATATTGATCCGATCTCTTTAGATAAACAAATCGGGAAAGAAAATGATTCATCATTTAGTGATTTTGTTAAAGATGAAAGTATTCCAAACCCTGTTGATTACGCTTCGCAAGAGCAACTTAGTGAATTATTACTTGATTTGATTGAAAATAATCTTGATAAAAATGATAAAGAGTTAATTTGCAAACGTTATGGTGTTGGATATGATGAGAATGGAAATAGATATAGAGTTCACTCATTTGAAGAGCTAGCTAAAGAACGTGGTGGTGTTTCTAAAGAAAGAATCCGTCAAATCGAAAACAGAATTCTTAGAAGACTTAAAAACTCATCAAAAAATGGTAAGCAACTAATTAAGGATTTCCTTAAAAACTAATTATGAAAATTAAACAATTAACTGAATATTTATTTAACAAGTATCCTTTAAGTCTTAAAGAAATCTGAGATCCGACTGGTTTTGCATTTAAGTTTAATTTAAGTGAGAAGTTAACCGGTGTACTTTTAGCAATTGATGTAACTGAAGAAGTAATTAATTATGCTATTGAAAATAACTGCAATGTTATACTAACTCATCATCCCTTTTTATTTGAAAAATCAATTGAATTAGAAAAAATTAAAGCTCCATACAAAATAGAATTAATTAAAAAAATTAAACAAAACAGAATTAATATTATTTCATTTCATACAAATTATGACAATCACATTCATGGAACTAGCTATCAAATTGCTAGATTTATGGGTATCGAGAACTATTCATATTTTCAAAACGTTGGTTATCCTTGTGTCTTAAACTATAAAACTACCGTCAATGAATTTATTAAACTTTTAAGAGATAAAATTAAAATCAATAGTTTTAGAACAAACTTAAATGACAAAGAATTAAATAAAAATATCTCAAAGATTGTTCTAATGAGTGGTAGTGGTTTTGTGGGTGATATAAACCAATGAACTAAAAAAGGTGCCGATTTAATTATTTCAAGCGATTTTCGCTGAAGTGATTGAATAAATTTTAATCAAATAAAAGCACCAATTTTAGAAGTTCCGCATCTAGACGAACATGTTTTTGTCTGAGATCTTAGTACTCAACTAAAGAAGAAATTCACTAAAGTAAATATCCTTACTTTTGAAGTTTCTCAACCTTATCGTAATATAGACTAATCAGATTATCTGATTTTTCTTTTCAATTTATTTTAAAGTATAATAAATAATATATGCGTTTAGATAAGTTTTTAAGCAAGGTTTTGAATTTAACTAGAAGTGAATCAAAAAATTTAATAACAAAAAATTAATAAAAGTAAATGATTCAATTGTCACTAAAAATATCAATATTCATGAAAATATCGATTTAATTTATTTCGAAAATAGATTACTTAAATATCAAGAATTCATCTATTTAGCACTAAATAAACCAAAGAATTTTGTAAGTTCCCATGCAAATGAATTAAATTACCCTTCAGTTTATAATTTAATAGATAAGAAATTTTATAAATGCCAAATCATTGGTAGATTAGATGTTGATACCACTGGATTACTAGTTTTTACAAACCAAACTGACAAAATTCATGAATTACTTTCACCAAAAAAACATGCCTGAAAAACTTATTTAGTTACCCACTTACATCCTTTAAGTGACCTTGATATTTCAAAACTAGAAAAGGGAATTCAGATAAACAAGGACTTTCTAACATTAAGCTCCAAAGTTGAAAAAATAAAAGGAAACCAAACACTTTTAAGTATTAGAGAGGGTAAGTTCCACCAAATAAAGCGAATGTTTGAAGCGATTAACAACAAAGTTATCGAACTTGAAAGAGTATCTTTTAATAAATTACAACTTAATAATCTAAACCTTAAAAGTGGTGAATATAAAGAATTAAATGAAAGGGAAATAGAATTACTATTAAATAATGAAAAAGACAACAATTAAAGATATATCTTATATTTCTATATATTTTTCAATAATATTAATTTTTTCTTTAGTACCTTTTTTAGGTTTAGTTCAAGTTTTCAGCGTAAGCATAAATTTACTTACTATAATTATTGTGATAGCTACATTTCATTTAGGAATAAAAGGTTCTCTTTTTACTGCATTGTTTGTTGGTCTTGGTTCATTTATTAGTGCATTAATTTACGGAAAACCGTTATTCATTTTTCCAGATATTTCTATAATTTCAAGGTTTATGCTTGGTTTTATAAGTTATTTTATATATTGAGTTTTCAGAAAAAAAGTCACCATTTTCTCAGTATACATCAATACATTTGTTACTGTGTTATTTAACAGTGTTTTAGTAACAACTGTTTTATTTATTCATCACTCAATTGCAAAAATTGACTTCATTCAAAACTTTAGGGTTTGAGTAAGTTTGATTTGATTAAATGTTGTTATTGAAATAAGCATTTTACCAATTTTAGGAATTTTATTATTCAAATTTATAAAATTTATTCATGATAAAAGAATGGATGAATCTAAAAATTCTTCTAACATATATTATTAGTTATTTTTTCATATTTAAATCATTATTTTATGTTAAATTAATTTTTTACTAAAACTAGTATATAATTAATAAGAATTACTATAGTAAAAAAGGATGTAAAATGAGTATGACAAACAAAAAAGCTCTAAAAATTATTACAGGATTACTTCTTGGTGGTGCTGTTGTTACAGTTGGTTCATGTGTTGTAGCTCAACAAATGATTGAAAAAGAATCTCTAAGAAGAGCATATACAAAAAATTTTGAAATCAACGAAGTTAGACGTAATGGTTTAAGAAACTTAATTAATAAA
Organism: Mycoplasmopsis anatis; assembly: GCF_900660655.1. Lineage (NCBI taxonomy): Bacteria > Bacillati > Mycoplasmatota > Mycoplasmoidales > Metamycoplasmataceae > Mycoplasmopsis > Mycoplasmopsis anatis. The sequence continues at coordinate 203,641 of NZ_LR215035.1, forward strand.
TTTGATGATACTGACGAACACAGAAATAAAAGAAATTCTTTATTAGCTAAATATGACTATATTTTAAGTGTGACAACCGATCCTAAAAAACTAAAAGAAAATAACACAGAATTAGAAAATATATTTAATGAACTTTCAAAAGAGATTAATCCATTATATAACACCGAAAAAGAAAAACTAGAGAAAGTTTATAATTCATCACTAATGGCCAACTCATTATATGATGAATTATGTCAAATTTTAGTTATTAAAGAAATTAACGATTCAAAAGATTGATTAAACAACATTGACAACGCTATTACAATTCAAAATATTAAAGATGAAATAGCTAGAATTCAAAAAGATATTAATGACTTACAAGAATCTGCAGAATTAAGAACTAAAATTAAGAATTTAATTAGTTTCCAAAGTCCAGAATCTCTCAAAGCTAAAAATATTATTGATGCTGCAAAAAATTCTAATAACCCAACATATAAAGATCAACCTGCAACAGCTGAGACAGTTACAAAAATACTAAACATTAGTAATCAAATCGAATCGAAACATTCAATGTTGGAAGCTTTTGCAAAAGTAGGAAAATTCACAGTAGCTCAAAAAGAATTACTAAATCAAACTTTTACTGAATTAACTGCTCTTTACTCAAGTTTAGAAAATCTATAATTAATATGCCTATATGGCATTTTTTATTACGTTTTTATTTAAAAAGCATTAAAAAAACACCGATTAAGGTGTTTGGTCAACTTTCATTGAACTGGTACGCTCTAGAGGATTCGAACCTCCGACCCAATGGTTAAAAGCCATTTGCTCTACCTTCTGAGCTAAGAGCGCAGATAATTGGTGCCCAGAACTGGACTTGAACCAGCACAGTATTGCTACCGAGGGATTTTAAGTCCCTTGCGTCTACCTATTCCGCCACCTGGGCTTTTGTTTTGTTGCTTTACTATTATATACTAAATTTTTTTATTTCAAAGAATTTTTAGTCTTTTCTTTTAAACTTTTTTGTTTACTTAGTTTAACAACGGAGTAATTATATTACAATATAATTAAACTTAAAATATTTTTTTTAAATATATTATTAAAACGGATTTACATTTTGTTAATATAGTGCTAATGATTATGAAAAATTACTAAAAGTAATAAAATATAAACATATATAAAATATAGGAGATTTTATGGATCAAAACAATAAAAAAGTTATGGTTACCGGAATTAAGCCCACTGGTGATTTAACTCTAGGAAATTACATTGGTGCATTAGTCCCTTTTGTTAATATGCAAGATAAATTTGATGAATGTTACTTTTTTGTAGCAGACTTGCATGCTTTAACTACAGGAGATATTAAACCAAGTGAATTACACAAAAACAGAAGAGATGTTGTAGCTTTTTACTTAGCTTGTGGTCTTGATATAAGTAAGGTAAATATTTTCTATCAATCTGAAGTGATGGAACATGGAATGATTCAATGATTATTAACATGCGAAACAGCTATAGGTGAGTTAGAAAGAATGACGCAATTTAAAGATAAATCACAAAAAATGATTAAACAAGCAAATGGAACCGAAAAAATTCCAACTGGGTTATTAATGTATCCAACCTTGATGGCTGGGGATATTATTCTTTATGATGCTGATGCTGTTCCTGTTGGTGAAGATCAAACTCAACATTTAGAATTAACAAGAACATTGATCAAAAGAATTAATAAACGTTATAAATTGAACTTTAAAACTCCTAAATCATTTATTCCTGAAGTTGGTGCTAGAGTAAAATCCCTTAGTGATCCAACACAAAAAATGTCAAAAAGTGAAAAGAGTAGCAAATCAACAATTTACTTATTTGACGAACCAAGAGAAGCATATAATAAGATTCTTAAAGCAGTTACTGATAGTGAAAATAAAATTTATGTAAGTGAAGAAAAACAAGGTGTACTTAATTTATTAAATATTTACGCTGCTCTTAAAAAAATTTCTCTTGAGGATAGTGAAAAACATTTTATAAATAAAAATTACAAAGAACTTAAAGAAGAAGTAGGACAATTAGTGTTTGATTTATTAACTGATATACAAACTAAATATAAACTAGCTCTTGAAAAAGTTGATGAGATTACTGAAAAAGGTGCAAAAAAAGCAAGAGTCGTAGCTTCACAAAATCTAAACAAATTAATGAAAAATATGGGATTTAAATAAACGAGGTTAAAATGAAAGCGAATAAACAATTAAATCACACAACAAGTCACTTACTTGGTGCAGCTGTTGAAAAATTATATCCAAATGTTAAACTTGGTTTTGGTCCTGCTACTGATGAGGGATTTTACTATGATTTTGAATTCGAAAATCCAATTAGTGATACAGAATTAAACAAAATTGAAAAATTGATGAAAAAACTAGCTTCAAGAAATTTAGTTATGAAGCAAGTTACAATCAATGAATATAATTTTGAAAATAAACCATATAAAAAAGAACTTTATGATGAACTTAAAAATAAAGGTGCAGATATTACTTTTTATGCACTAGTTGATCCGCTTAGTAACGAAACTGTATTTGTGGACTTGTGTGCTGGAAATCACGTTGAGGATACTAAAAAAATCAAACATTTTAAACTTCTTTCTTTAGCCGGTGCATATTGAAGGGGAAATTCAGATAATATTCAATTAACAAGAATTTATGGAACTTCTTGAGAAACTTCTCAAGAATTAGAAGAATATTTAGAAATTCTTAAAGATAGAAAAGAAAGAGATCACAGAAAAATAGGTAAAGAATTAAAACTTTTTGCATTCAACCGCCTTTCCGGACAAGGCCTTCCTATTTGACTTGAAGATGGAATGTATATTCACAATGAAATAAGAAACTTAATTCTCAAAATGGACCGTAAATACGGCTTTACAGAAGTGTTAACTCCACACTTTGGTGAGGAAGAACTTTATAGACGTTCAGGACATTTAGCACACTATAAAGATGATATGTTTAGTGCTATGGTAGTAGAAAATGAAAGACTTATTCCTCGTCCTATGACTTGTCCACATCACATTATTTGTTACAACATGGAAAAACGTTCATACCGTGATTTACCAATTAGATATAGCGAACAGTCTCAATTATATCGTTATGAAAAATCAGGTGCTTTAACAGGTCTTGAACGTGTTAGAGGAATGCTTTTAACTGAAGGTCACCTATTTTTAAGAAAAGATCAAATTAAAGAAGAGTTTAAATTAATGTATTCGCAAATTAAAGAAACTCTTGAACTTTTCAAACTTCAAATTAGTTATATTTCACTTAGCTTAAGAGATAAAAATAATAAAGAAAAATACTATGATGATGATAATATGTGAAATACTTCAGAAAATCAACTTCGTGAAGTGTTAAACGAACTTGGTGTTGAATATGAAGAAAAAATCGGTGAAGCGGCATTTTACGGACCAAAGATGGATATTCAGATCTTTACAGCTTTAGGACATGAAGTTACAATTTCTACATTACAATTAGACTTTTTATTACCTGAAAAATTTGATTTAAGTTTTATTAATAAAAATAATGAAAATGAAAGACCTGTAATGTTGCACCGTGGACTTATTGGTACTTACGAGAGATTTGTTGCTACAATGCTTGAACAAACAAAGGGTAATTTACCATTTTGACTTGCCCCAAAACAAATCACTATACTTCCAGTAAATGAAAAAATTAATTTGGATTATGCTAGAGAAATTAGAGATTTATTATTTAATTTAGATTTTAGAGTAAAAATTGATGATCGCGAAGAAAGAATCTCAAAGAAAATGAGAGAAGCACAAATGTCTAAATCTAAATTCCAATTAATCTTAGGTGATGATGAACAAAATAATAGAACCATTTCTTATAGAGAATATGGTAAAACAGAAACTAAAACTGTTTCAATTGATGAATTTGTTTTGTTAATAAGTAAATTAAAAGCAAATTATGAATAAAACAACAGAAAAAATAAAACAAATAAACCAATATATTTTTATAACAATTTGCATATTTTTGCCCGCGATAACCTTTTGAATTATCGGAACTGATGACTTTAAACTAAGAATTTTTTCACAAAAATGACTTTGAATAATTATTTCTATAACAATAATATTTGATTTAATTATCTGAGTTGTTTTACTAAGATTAAATCTAGTTAAAAGTAATAGCTTTGGAATTATAGGTTCATTGTTGGCAGCTTTTTTCTTTATTTTAGGTTTTAACGAACTTAAAAATATTTGAAGAGTTGTTATGTTAATACCAGTTATTGTTCTTTCATTATTGAGTTTCTATGTTTCAGACATCATCGAGGACTATTTAACCGTTAAAAAAACAAGGAGGTAAAATGACACTAACTAAAATCGCACGAAGAACTTGACTTGAGTCAAGTATTTCAATTATTTTTGTGGTTATAGAAGTTGGTTTTCAAATTTTAATACCAACTTTGATGGCTAATTTAATTGACAAAGGTATTAGTGCACAAAATCAAAGTGAAATTTACAAATGAAGTGCTTTAATATTTCTTTTTGCAATATTATCACTGATTTGTGGAGTTATTTCTGGAGTATTCTCTTCAAAAGCTTCAGGTATTCTAGCTAGAGATTTAAGATATGAATTATTTAATAAAATTCAAAATTTTTCATTTAGTAATATTGATAAATTTAACACAGGTAGTTTAATTGTTAGATTAACTAATGATATTACCAACATCAGAATGGCTTTTATGAACATGATTAGATCACTATTTAGAGCCCCAATTATGCTAGTAGGAGCGATCATATTAGGTTTTCTAACTAGCGGTAAATTAGCATGAATTTTACTAATTTCACTTGTGATTATGAGTATAGTTTTTACTACTATTTTCGCTATTGTTTATCCTAAATTTAAGAAATCGCTTGCTATAATGGATGAATTTAATAGTAAAGTTCAAGAAAATCTAAGTGCAATTAAAACTATCAAATCTTTTAATAAAGAAGAATATGAACTTACCAATTTTGAAAGATTTACTATTAAACTTAGAAATATTTTAATGAAAAATGACAAAACCATCGCTTGAGGTCAATTCACCTTTTTAGGTTTAATTTTCTTATCATCTTTAATTATTTCCTATCTAACTGCTCAAAATATTGTAGAAACTAAAGGTAATGGTGATATCACTATTGGTATTCTAACTTCATTTATTTCATATTTATGACAAGTTATGATGTCATTGATGATGATGGTAATGGTTGCCGGTTCAATTATTTTTGCTAAAGCTGGTGCAGTTCGTGTTGCTGAAGTTCTTAATGAAGAAACTACAATTAAAAATAGTGACAAAGCAATAAAAGAGATGAATAATTTTGATATTAAATATGACCATGTATTCCTTAAATATCATCAAGGTGATGATAATTACACATTAAAAGACATTAATATCGAAATTAAACAAGGACAAACAATTGGAATAGTTGGTTCAACCGGGTCAGGAAAATCATCATTAATTCAACTTCTTCCGCGTCTTTATGATATTTCAGAAGGTAAATTAACCATCGGAGATGTTGATGTTAAGGACTATGATCTAGAGTTTCTGAGAGACAATGTTTCGATGGTATTGCAAAAAAATGTTCTTTTTAGTGGAACTCTTAGAGAAAATATGCAATGAGGTGATCCAAATGTTACTGATGAAGAGATCAATGAAGCCCTTAGAAATTCTAGTGCTTATGATTTTGTTTATTCTAAAGAAGAAGGACTTAATCAACAAGTATCACAAAAAGGTAATAATTATTCAGGCGGACAAAAACAACGTCTTTGTATAGCTAGAGCATTAATTAAAAAACCAAAAATTTTAATAATGGATGATTCAACAAGTGCTGTTGATACAAAAACTGATAGACAAATTCGTCTTGCTCTTAAAAATAATTTACCTAATACAACAAAAATTATTATTGCTCATAGAATTAGTTCTATAGAAACTGCTGATAAAATTATTGTTATGAAAGAAGGGGAAGTAAACGGTTTTGGAACTCATCAAGAGTTACTTAATAGTAATGAATTCTACTCTGGATTATACAACTCACAAAAAGGAGGTGAATAATGCATAATAAAAAAGTGCATATAAAACACCTATCCAAAAAGGAATGTTTAAGGCGTTGTTAAAATATGTTTTTAAAACAAATAAAATTAGATACCCGCTTGCAATCATTCTAAATTTATTTTCATCATTAACAATGATTCTTGCACAGATGTTTATTGGAGTTATTGTAATTGGTAAATTTTTAGAACCATGACTAAAAGATACATCTGTGCAATTTGATTGAAAAACATTTAATCTTTATATAATTGCATACATTTTAATTTTAATATTTACTCTTGTATCGATGATTTTATCACAAAGACTTATGGCCAATATTACTCACAATACCTTAAAAAGTCTAAGAAATGAACTTTATAAATCTATCCAAAAGAAACCAGTTAAATTCTTCGATACAACTAAAGATGGTGAGGTGATGGGTTACTTTATTAATGATATTGAATTAATTAAAACAATGATCCAATCTATTCCCGATATTGTTCAAGCTATTTTTACCGTTATAGTTTCATTTACATTTATGGCAATTTTAAGTTGATTATTAGCTATTGTATTAGTGATTCTGGTTATATTTATTATGGTGGTTATGCAAATTATTGTTAGACTTTCAAGTAAATATTTTGTTAGAACCCAAACTAGTTTGGGTAATACTAATGCATATATAAATGAAATGATTGATGGCTTAAGAGTTTTTAAGGTATTCAATCATGAACAAAAATCGCTTGAGAAATTTAATGAATTAAATCAAGATTTATATAATAATGACAGAATAAGCAAAAGCTTAAGTAATATTTTAATGCCTGTAGCTATAAATATGGGAAATATTAATTATGCTATTTTAGGATTAATCGGATCAATTTTAATTATTAATACAACTTCTTTAGCATCATATGGCTTAGCCTTAAGTGTTGGTGTATTAATCTCATTTCTACAACTAGCTCGTAGCTTTACTCATCCAATTAGTTCAATTTCACAAAATATAGGTTCAATTTTAATGGCATTGAGTGGATTTCAAAGAGTTAAAAATGCCCTTGATCTACCTGAAGAAATTGATGAAGGTAATGTAGTTAGCGTATATGCTTATAAAGACAATAACAATAATATTATCGAAGTTGATCAAAAACTAAATGATAGTGAGATAAATGTTAAAAAATTCTGAAAAATTAATAATAATGGGACAATTTCTTATATTCCTTGTTCAACTAAAGGTATAGTTCTTGAAAATGTAAACTTTGGATATAATGAATCTAAAGAAATTCTTAAAAATATTAATTTAACTGTTAAGCCAGGGCAAAAAATTGCTATTGTTGGTCCTACAGGAGCTGGAAAAACCACTATAACTAATTTATTAAATCGTTTTTATGATATCACTTCAGGAAATATTTATATCGATGGAATCAACATAAGAGAAATTAGCAAAAAAGACTTAAGAGAAAAAATAGGGGTTGTCCTTCAAGATACATATCTTTTTAGTGACACAGTTAAAAATAATATCTCTTATGGAAATCCAAATGCAACTCTTGAAGATGTTATTCGAGCAGCTAAAGTTTCAAATGCAGACTCATTCATTAACTTAATGAGCAAAGGTTATGATACTTTTCTTGAGAGTGCTGGAGCCAATCTTTCCCAAGGTCAAAGACAACTTCTTAGTATCGCTAGAGTAGCTTGTTATAATCCTGATATTTTAATTCTTGATGAAGCCACAAGTAATATCGATACACAAACTGAAAAAGAAATTCAAAAAGCTCTAAGTAACTTAATGGACAATAAAACCAGTTTTATTATCGCACATAGATTAAGTACTGTTAGAAATGCTGATTTAATACTTGTGCTCAAAGATGGTGAAATTAATGAACTTGGAACTCATGAAGAATTAATCAAAAATAAAGGTCTATATTACGCATTATACACCGGAAACCTTGAATTATCTTAAACAACACATATATGTTGTTTTTTTATTTGATTTTTTGCAATAGTAAAAATTAATTTTTAGACGTTGTTGAATTATTTAAATAACTTTATGGAATATATGAAATTAATATTTGAAATTTTCGTAAAATAGAAAAGTCATGCGACCATTATCGCATGACTGTTTTTATTTATTGGGTCTTTTAGTAAAATAATAGTGCAAAAATAAGAAAGGACCCAATATGATTATAGCAAATATTAAAAAATCTTTAGAAGAAGTTGTATGCATAAAAACTAAACAAAAACATCTTCCTAACAATCATTATTTGATAAAGAATTCTGACGAAGAAATTAGGCTATTGCATTCAAAAATCATAAAAACGAGATTATTAAAAGAAAACCAAATGAGTATTCTTCATTTCAATGAATGTTTAAGATTAATTAAAGAAAATAAGACTATTTCTCAAGTTTCGAAAATTGTAAGATTTCAACCAAAAACTATTAGAAGGCTGTTGAAAATTTCTACAACAAATCAGGGTGATTTTGTTAAGAAATTTAAAAAAGTTTGTCCTAATTGTGACAATTATATTAACTATGTTAACTATTTAGATTTTAATTTATTAGCTGAACATTTAATATTTTATAAATCAAAAAGAACTAGACTTCATTCCAAAACTATTCAAGATAAATGAAAAAGTTTTGTCAAATTTTGAAATAATGAAGTTAAATACTTTAGGGAAAATCGCTTTAGTAAGGATTTTACAAAAAGAGCTATAAAAGTTTCTGCTAAGGCACTTGTTAATAAATTTAAAAAACATTATCCTAATAGTCCTTGTCCCACTACAAGTACTGTATATAAGTGTTTAAAGTCAAATGAGTTTTCCTTATCTATAGATATTTTGCAGTTTCTTTCAGTAGGAAAATACCGAAAGAGAGTTATTAAAACTCAAAAAAGTTCACTTAAAAATGCAATCCCAATTCATCAAAGACCTGAGGAAGCTAACAACAGAACTACTGAATGACATTATGAACTTGACACAGTTATTGGTAAGCGCGAAGATAAATATTGCTTAGTTACTGTTTTAGATAGAAAATCTAGAAAACTTTATTCAGTTAAATCCTTAAAGACTTCACTAGCAGTAAAAAACTCACTGATCAAAATTATTAAAAATAATGCATTGCAAGTCAAAACTTTGACAATAGACAATGGCTCCGAGAACGTGTTGTTACACGAAGTTATTAATCAAAATAATTTATACAAATGCGATGCATATTGTTCATATAAAAAAGGTTCAATCGAAAATATTCATAGACATATCAGAAGATATATTGCTAAAGGAATTTCGATGGACAAATTTTCGGATGAACAAATCCAAATAATGATCAATAGAATTAACGAATATTTATTACTTATCTCAAAATAATATCGAAAAAAATTTAAAATCGGTCATGACCGATTCTTTTGGTGTGCTTTTTTATATAAAAAAGCAATATAATTATAAATATTGAAGCACTATCGTACTTCAAGCTCTTTAAATAAAAATAATGGTCGCATGACTTTTCCACTTTATATATTTGAAATTTTCATGTTTTTTTTTTTTTTTTGATAAAAATATAATTTAAATATCACACTTAATTAAAAGAAGATCAAAATGAAAAAGAAACACAAGAAAATACTTATATCATTAATTGCTTTAGGTGCTGTTGGTGCTACAGCGCTAGGTGCTACTTTGGTGGGTTGCACAGTTTCAAGTAGCAATACAAATTCAGAATATAAAAAGAAACTTTATGAATTAATCAACAAAACTAAGAGTGAATTAGCATTTTTAACTGATGACAAAAGAGAAGAGGTAGTTAAATTTATTGAATTAGTAAGTCAATTTCAGAATGAATTATCAAATAAATCAATTAATTTCAAAGACAAATATAATGAATTATCCAAATTATATGCTGAATTTAATTTAAGCATAATTGAACAAGAAAAGACAAACTTAACAAACTTAATTGATAAAACTAAAAAACTTTTAGAATCAGAATTTGCAGATGAAAAATATTCTGATATTGTTAATCAAATCAAATCTTTATTAGATAAAAATTCAATTAAACCTGAAGATAATTTCACCTCATATGTACCATTAATTCAGTCTCAAAACGAGATTCTTAAAGCTATTGAAAAAGCCAACAGTTACAAAAATCAACTTATTGAAAACGAAAAGAACAACCAAGATAAAGTTGCTCAAGAACTAGAAAATAAACAAAATGCTTTAATTGATAAAGTAAATAAAATTAAAAAACAATATCTTAAAAATTATCCAAGTTTAAATGACTTTAAACTAAATTCAACATTAAGTCCATTGAATGATTTAGCAAATAAGATCTTAGATTCAGCTAAAGATATGGAAGTAGAACAAATTAATGAGAATACAACTAAATTAAATGATTTACTAAAGAAAACATTGAATGAATTAAATACATATAATGAAGATAAAGAAAAATCATTAAAAAATTATCAAAATAATTTATCAGCTCTTAATGAATTAAAGAACACATTAGTTGCAAATAATTCATATGAAATTTTAGATAAGGTTAATACTTATTTAAGCACTCTACCCACTGAAGAACAATTATCTAATTTTTCAAAAGAACAATTAGATGAAAAAGCTGAACAAATTTCGATTGTTGTAGAAAATGTTGTATCAAGTATAAATGAAGTGAAATTAAAACAACAATATCTAAAAAGTCTTTATGATAAAGTTATTGCAAATGAATTAGAAAAATACAATGACTATCCAGAAATAAAAGAAGAATTCAAAAAATCATTAGATAAAAGTATTGATAACTATCAAAATGTTATGGATATGAATGAATTAAATAACAGAATCCAATCGATTAAAGATGCAAATACTAAAGCTAAAAGCGATTTAGAAAAAGCACATAATGCTGCTTTACATGAAGCTAAAGTAGAACAATTAAAAAACTTAATTGAATTTATAAAAGAAAATCAATTAAAAGATTATGAAACAATTAAAGAATCAGAGATCAAAAATATATTATCTGAACTTAATGATGCTACAACTGATGCTGAAAATAACATTTCTAATCTTAATGATCATGAAATTGATGAAAAAATAAATCTATTAAATAATATTATTGATAAAACCAACACTAGTATTACAAATTATAATAATCAAAAAGATGAAGCTATAAAACAACTTAATGAAGATATAAAAAATGCTACAACTCTTTTAGATTCACTAGCAGATCAAAACTTAGATAAATTTAAACAAGAACTTTCTAAAATTATTGATGATGCTAATAGTTTAGACACAAATGTTGCTACTCTTGCTGACATAAATAATTTAAGCTCAAAATTAAATGACAAAAGTACTAAAATTACTGCAATAGCAAATCTTTATGAAGAAATTAAAAAAGCTAAACAAGAAGTTTCGAATGCATTAGAAAATAAAACAGAATATCAAACTATTCAAGATAATTTTGATAACATCGTAAATAATCTTTTAGAAAATATTAATCTTGATCAAAAACAAGAATTGTTCGATCAAAATATAACTCAATTGCTTGAACAATTAAATAAAGCTAAAGATAATGCCTTAATTGATAAATATAGAACCGATATTAATGCTGAAGTTTCGTATTGAAATGAAAATGAACGTCTAAATAATGATTTTACTTATATTGAATCAACAGATTTAGCTAGTGACATTAAAACTTCGTTTGATAATGCTTCAAATAACCAAGATTATTCATTAGAACAAATTAAGGAATCATTTGATACTATGAACTCAAAAGTTCTTGAAGGTTATAAAGATATTCTAAATAAACTTGTTACTAAAGTTGAAGCAGAAAATTATAATTATGATTTATATCCCGAACTTAAAACTAAACTTGATGAAGCAAAAGCTTTATCAACAAGCACTAATTCTCGTGAACTTCAAGCTAAATTTACTGAATTAAAAGATGAATATGAAAAAGTTAAAACTACTGAACGTGCTAGACTTAGTTCATTAGAAAAGTTAAAGAATAAAATTGCTGAATCACAAACTTTTGACGCTAATACAAAAGATAATGCAAGATTTTCTCAAATCAAAACTGATATTAAAACTGCAATAAATTTAGCTAATGAAGGAACCATTGAAAATTTAAGTCAAGCAGAGATTGAAAAAAGATTAACTGTACTTACTCAAGCACTTGAAACAGCTACAAATGCTAAAGCCGTTGAAGAACAAGCTGCTGAAACAAACAAAACAACTTACGAATCAATAATTAAGCAAATTAAAGCCGAAGAAATAAAAATAATGTATGAACCTCTTTATGCAAATATTAAAACTACTATGCGTAGCAACACTGATTCAATAGTTAACGAAAACACACCTAAAATTGATGATTTACACTCAAGCACAATTGCCGAATTAAATACTAAATTATCAAAAATTTTAGAGGATTCTAAACAAGCTGAAGCTAATAAATATAAAGAAATTAAAGATCGGTTAACAGAATTATCAACTCAATTTGATACTAAATATACTGCTTTTTCAACTTTAGTTCAAGGTGATCAATGATTTGCTAACAAAAAATATAGTGATGATTTCAAAAATAAAGCTAGAACTTATGCTACAAAAATGAAAGTAAAAGCAGATAAATATAAAGAGTATTTAACTTCTAAAAATGCTGACATTTTCTCTATGTTTGGATATTCAAGAAGTTATGAATTCTTATTAAAATTCATGGAATGATTCGAAAATGTTGCAGCAGTTAGCACACAAGATGAGTTTATTACTGATAATTCTAAGGCTGAATTGCTAAACGAAATGATAAACTTACATTACAATAGTGACACAACATCTGCGTATAGACAAAGTGTTCTATTTACTGGAGCTAGCGGGTCAGAAAATTATAAAAATACGTTTAATACGAATATTTATTCAGAACATGGATATCAAAAAGAGATATATAAAGATTACATAAACAAGCAAGGACAGAATTTAGATGTTAGAGATGCCAAAAATGAGGAATTATGAAATAAAAATGGTCTAATACCTCTTATTTGAAATACACAACAATGAATGGATTACCTATTTTCACCTAGTTTCTTAGCTTCAGTTGATGCCTCAAACCCAATGTTTAGAAGCAATCTTTACAACAATGTTTTTGTTAAGGCAGAAAACGATGATACTGTAATCGGAAACAATGCTAGACCTCATGTTGTAATGAGACGATGATTCTCAGCAAAATACTTAGTAGAATTACAAAGTAAATTTATATCTAATAAAAAAACCTATCCAGAGATTAATTTTACTGCTGATAGATTATTGGATTAATAAACGCAAAGTTGACATTAATTAGTCAACTTTTTTAATCAGATTCAAATTAAGTTATAATTATCCTATGAATAGATTTTTTGCTATAAGTAAAAATAATCAAGAACTATTTTTTGATGATAAAACTATCAAACATTTTAAGGTTCTTAGATTAGAAAATAAAGAAATTGTTGCTGTCTATGATAAAAGATTTTATTTGTGTACATTAAAAAATAATGTTGCTTTAATAAAAGATGAAATACATGAAAATCATGAGTTCAATTTTAAAGTTAAGTTAGGTATATCTTTAATTAAACTTGAACGCTTTGAATGGTTAATAGAAAAAGCGGTCGAATTAGGTGCAACTGAAATAATTCCTTTTGTGTCGCAACATACCATCAGTGAAATTGCTAAGTTTAAGTTTAATAAGAAAATAGAACGTTTTAATGAAATTATGTTTAATGCAGCCCAACAGTCATATAGAAATATTAATATTGAATTAAGTCAACTAAGAACTTTTGAAGATATTTTAAATGAAGAGGCTGAAATTAAAATCATTGCTCATGAAAAAAATAATAATGAATTTATTAATCAAAAAATTAATAAAGATGTTTTATTTTTGGTTGGTCCCGAAGGTGGTTTTAGTGAAGAAGAGATTAATAAAGCAACCCAAAAAGGATTTTCATCAGTAAGTTTAGGAAAGCGAATTCTGCGTGCCGAGACAGCAGCGATTTATTTATTAAGTCAAGTTGAGGTAAGTAATGATTAAAAAAAATGATAAGTTAATTAGTTATTCTCAATTTAGAATGTTATTTATCACTATAGTTGAAAAGGAATATAATAAAGTTCAAAGGAAAATTGAGCGTACTAAAATAAGAAAAGCTAAAAATAGAGAGTATTTAAACAGATTAGAAAAATTGATGAATGAATTAAAAACAGGTAAAATTAAAGATCAAGATCTTGAAAAAAACAAGAGAGCATTCGATAAACTTAGAAATGATCATTATTTACATTATTGAGTTATTGGAATTCTTTCAATTGTTGTCATTTTAATATTTATTACTACTTTATTAAATTTTCTTTTTGCAAATAGATAAGGAGAAATTATGTTGAAAGTTTTAGAACACCCTTTAATTAAAATTAAGTTAACAAACATGAGAGATAAAAACGCAAATCACTCACGTTTTAGAAGAAATCTTAATGAGATTGCCATGCTTATGGTTTATGAAATTCTCAGAGATTATAAAACAAAAAGTAAACTTATTACTACACCATTAGAAAAAGAATATAACGGTTTTACATATGATAAAGAAATTGTAATTGTTCCGATTTTGCGTGCAGGGCTAGGAATGGTTGATGGACTTCTTGAATTAGTTCCAGAAGCTAGAGTAGGACATATTGGTCTTTATAGAGATGAAAAAACTTTTCAAGCTAAGGAGTATTACTATAAAATGCCCGAAGTTGCAAAAGATAGTGAAATTTTTGTAGTTGACCCAATGTTAGCGACTGGTGGTAGTGCAGCTGATTCAATTGAGAGATTGCAAAAAGATGGATTTACTAATATTAAATTAGTATGTTTAGTTGGAGTTAGAGAAGGTGTAGAGCACATTGAGAAGAAATTCGGCAAAGATTTTATGATTTATTTAGCTTCTCTTGATGAAAAGTTAAATAAAAATAAATATATTGAACCAGGTCTAGGCGATGCTGGTGACAGAATATTCGGGAGTAAATAGTGAAAATTTTAATTTTGTCAAGTGCCAGTATTGCTCTAAAAAAGACAAATCAATTAATTAAGGTCTTTAGTGAAAATAATCATGAAGTTAAATTTGCCTTAACAGATAATGCTCTAAAGATGAATTTGGTAAAGTTAGATCATAATTACGTTGTTGATGATGATTTTAATAATCTAACAACTAAACATATAGAACTTGCAAAATGAGCTGACAAAATAATAGTGTATCCAGCAACCTTTAATACAATTAATAAATTTGCTAACGGAATAACTGATAATTTTGTTCTATCAATTTTATCTATAGGTTTTTTTAATAAAATTTATGTTTGTCCAGCAATGAATTATAGAATGTTTGATAATCTAATTTTGCAGGAAAATATTAACAAATTAAAAAAATTAGGGGTAAGTTTTATTGGTCCTGAATTTGGTCAACTTTATTGTGGTGAAGAAGGGTATGGAAGAGTTTCTGAACCTTGTGATGTTTTAAATTTTTTTAATAATGAAAACAAGAAGAAACTTTTGATTACAATAGGTTATACAGAAGTTAAACTTGATGATGTTCGTACAGTTTCAGTTCGTTCATCAGGGAAAATGGGATTATCATTAATTAATGAATTAAAGAATACTTTTGATTTGACTGTGATAAATTCTAACTTACCGGAGTTAAATAAATATATTAATAATGATATAAAAATAATTAACGTATCCACAGTAGATGAATATTTCGAAGCTGTTAAAAATAGTATTGAATCACAAGATATTTATTTGTCAGTTGCAGCTGTTAGTGATTTGATTTTTGATAAATTTGATGGAAAAATAAAGAAAGATTCAGAATTTCAATTTACCTATAAAATAGGTGTAGATGTACTTAAGTGAGTTTCGGAAAATTACCCTGATAAAGTGAGAATTGGTTTTGCTTTGGAAAGTCAAAATGTCCTAGAAAATGGACTAAAAAAACTGAAAAATAAAAATCTTAATATGATTATTGTTAATAATAAAGAAACATTAAAATCAAATTTATCTTCAGGTTATATAATCACAAATAATTCTCAAAGAGAATTTAATAATTTATCTAAAACTGAATTGGCAAAGAAAATAGTAAGAGAAATAAAAAATGAAATCAAATAATATATATATGGTTATTGACATTGGTAATACAAATTGTAAAATCAATGTTATGGATTATGAAACAAACGTTATAAATAATACTAAAATCGAGAAACACAATAAATATGATATTGAAACAATCATGAATAATCTAATTGAGCTTATTAAAAAATATAATACCAAGACTATATTGATTGGTTCGGTAGTTCTTAATATTGCAGAAAAAATTATTAAAAAACTAAAAATACAATTTATTGGTATAGATATTTATAACATGGATTCATTAAGAAAATTCATATCTTATGAAATAGATGAAAAATTGCTTAACCAAAAGGGAATAGATTTAATAGGAAATACAGAATTCTTGTTCAATAAATATAGAAATTGTCAACAAAAAGGTATATTTTTATTTGGCACAGCTTCGATTTTTATTTCGTTAAATGATAATAAATATAATGAAATAATAATTACCTTAGGAATAGTTAGAACTATTGTAAATCTTATTAAAGACGCTTCAATTTTGAGAAAAAGATACTATAAATCAATATCAAAAATGTCTAATCAAGAAATAATTGAATTTACTAAAGTTAATATACCAAATGTATATAAAGGAGCATTGGTAAGTGCAAATGGATTTATTAATGAATGTCACAATACATATTTAGACAATAATAATTCATCTAATTATTTAATAAGTGGTGGCGATGCTAACTTGATAGATCCGATGCATCATAAATTTATAGAACAAGAAACTACATCTAAAGGTTATCTATTAATCTTTAAGAATTTCAAAAGAACTGAAGAAATATTTTAGTTTGTAACACACATCACAATTAATTTGTGGTGTTTTTATTTGAGCTTTAAATAAAAAAATAGCACAAATGTTAGTTTGTGCTACTATTGTTTATTTTTTGCCTTTTTTACTTTTGAATAGTATGATGAGACCAACTGTTGCTATTACTACTAATCCGCTAATTACACTACCAATAATAATTCTTGTTCTCTTAGTTCTTGCTGTTTTTTGTTCTTCTTTTTGTTTAATTAATGAATTAACTTTATTGTTAAGTTCGTTTATAAGTTGTTTTTGTGTGTTCAATTTAGTGGTTGCACTTAAAATAATTTTAGATGAACTGTTTAGTTGGATTTTACTTTGTAACTCACTTAGTTCAGGTTCATCAGTTAAATTATTTTTAGTAATTAGGTCTTCAATTTCTTGTTTTAATGTTTCTAATTCATTAAATTGACTATTAATAAGTGTTATTCTCAAGTTTATTCAAAGTTGGTCATATTGTCTTACTAAATTGGTGTATTGATCAATTAGTTCTAAGAAAGAATCATCATAATTAAGATTATTAATTTGATTAATAATGTTTTGATATTGATCGATATTAAGTTGTTTTGATGATTCGTTCATTGTTGAATTTATCGATTCTTTAATTTTTTCTAAATTATCTCTAATAACATCTTTTGATAATGGAATACTTAGTAAAGGAAGAGTGACTAAGTTAGATTTTAAAATTTCATTTGCTTTTGTTGTTAATTGTACGATCAAGTTTTGATGAGTTTCTTTATCAGAATCAGGAATGTTAGTTACATCAAATGAGTTTATGTTCGTGATTTCTTGGTTTAATTCGTTTTTAATCGGATTTTGAATCTCTTGATTACTTAATAGTTCTAAAAATCTGTTTAATTGTGATAAATTAGATTTAATTCAATTTCTATTGTTAGCAACTCTCTTGTTTTGAATCTCATTTATTTTACTATCAATTTGAGTTTCAATCATGCTAAGTTCTTCAAGTGTATTAGAATTATTAACGTTGTTTTTGTAAGCGTCTAATTCACTTTCTGTTGAAATTTTATTTAATAATTCAAGTTTTTTATTTTGGATTTTTTGTTGAGTTTGAACTTGAAGTTTATCTTCCAGTAAAGCAATTAGATTTCTTATTTGAACTAAGTTATCGATTTGTTGAATTTGATCATTAGTAATATCTTCCTTATTTTCAATTTTATCCAATAAATTAGATGCTTTTTGTTTTAGTGTATTAATTAATTCTTCTATTTTTTGATCTACTTTTTGTTTGAAAGGATCGTATTGACTTAGTTCAACGATACTTCCTAATTCATCAACTAAGGCAGAAATTAGATTTTGATCATCAAGTTGCTCAATTTTTGATCTAATTTGTGCAATTTTTTGTTGTTTTAATTGTTCTTGTTGAATCTTGAATTTATCTTGAATTTCTTTAATTAAATCTTTTAAGACGTTTACATTATTTGTATTTTCAATTCTTGTTGCGTAATTTTCTTTGTTAATTAATTTGTCTAACTCACGATTTGCATCTGTTTTATATTTTGAAATCAACTTATCAACAATTTCTCTTAATTCGTTGTTTAATGTTTTAAGTTCATCTAATGTGTTTGAATTTTGAAGTCTATTAGTAAATGAATCTTTTTCTGATTCAAGTTGATTAATTAAGTTGTTATTTTGTGCTCTCAATTTGCTTATATTCTTAATTAACTCATTTTCTTTTTCTCTTTTAATTTGTTCTATATATTCATTTAATTTTGAGATTGATAAACTTGATAAATTATTATTTACATCATCTAATATAGAATTTTTTAGTTGTTGATTTTCTAATTCGGTTAAATTATCTCTAATTTTAGAAGCTAATTGTTCTTTAGTTTCTTGAATTTGATTTCTAATTAAATTAATGATGTTTTCTAGACTTTGAATATCGTTAGCATTATTTAAGTCATAAATGAATTCATTAATTTTTTCTTTATTGAGTAATTGATTAGCTAAATCAATTCCTTCATTACGTTTTTTGTCAATCTTATTATTAGATTCTTCTATTAGTTGATTTTTTATTTTTTCAATAATAACTTTTATTGTCTCTAGATTTTGAGCTTGATCAATTTCATTATTAATTTCTTCTTTATTATTTTCTAGTTTTTCAGCAAGTGATTTTGCGTATTGTTTGATGCCATCTAAATTACTTTGATCTTTTAACTGTAGTTCATCTGTTGCAGTTTTCATATTTTCGATTAATGAATCAATCTCTTCTTCTAAAATTTTATCTGGGTTAGCGACAAGATCCTTAATTTTATTTGCAACTTCTAGATATTTATTGAACGATTCTTCTGTGTATATTTGCCCATCCTCAATCAATGTAGTCGCAATAGATTTTAATTTATTTATTTTATTAGCTTTTTCAGTTTGAGAATCATTAAGAGCTTTAGTTAGTCCTTCTATTGCGGCGTTTATAGATTCAATTGTTGAATCATCGCTGTTAACTTGTTTGTCAAATTCAGTTATTTTATCATTTAATTTATTTGATAAATTTTGTCATTGTGAACCATTTTGGTCGATAAATTTATTAGCTAATTCTTTGATTTTGTTATATTCATTGAACTTAACTCCTTTTTCTGAATCTACTAACTTTTTGTATAACTCATCATATTCAGAAATTAGTTTAGCAAATTCTTTTGGGTGAATTTTATCGGTTAATGAAGCTATATCATCATCGGATATTTTTTGTTTTATTTTAGTTACTTTTTCATGTAATAATTGATAATTTTCTTCTAAAAATCTATTAGGGTTTAATTTCTCAAAATCATTAACTTTTATTTTTAATTCGTCCTTGTTTTTAGGTGAAAATCTAAGTTTAGATTTAGCGTCCATTAATTCTTGATAGATTAAGTCAATAACATCTTGTGTTTCATCAGCTGAGTTAGCTATTAAATTTTTAGCTTTTGCTAAAGAATATTTATATTCTATGGTTGTCGATTCAACATAATATTCCAGATCAGTTATTTCAGAGTTAACTTCAGCTTGTAATTTGCTTATATCCCCTTTTAATCTTTTGTTTTGAATTATACTATTGATATTATTTACTAGCTTATCTAAAGTTTTTTGTGTGACATGTTCATAACTTAAAACTTTTTTAGCAATTTCAATTAAATTGTTTAATTTGGCTTTATCTTCATTAACTCAATTATCAAAATCACTTGGCAACTTTGTTAATTTTGTTAAAGGTTCCTTATTCAATTCAGAAGTTTCATCAGAGTCATATAAGGTCATCTCTTTAATTTGAGGTTTCTTATCTGTTCAATTTATTTTAACTTCTAATATACTTTCTTTTTCAGGTATTCTAAATGATATATTATCTATAGATAACTTACCTAGTTGATATTCTTTGACTACCCCAGTTTCGTTAGCTGTTTTTACTGTTACAGTTGCATCTGAATATTTATCAGTTGTAATAAATTGAATAAATTTACCTGGTTGTGGATCATGTTCGAAATATTTAATTTCTGAGTTTGACTCTTTTGGTTCATAATAAGTTGATAAATCTGAATCCATCATTTTTGATGGAGTTGTGTTCTTTGAACTTTCTTCTGCACCGCTAAATCTAGGATCGTTAGGAATAGATATATATTCACCATCATTTATTTGAATTTCATTAAATACCAACGAAAGGTTTGGATAATCTTTAGTTACTAATAATTTAATGTATCTAGCTTTTACTGGTTGGTTTAGGTCTTGTTCGTGTCCAAAATATCTCATTGCTGGATATTTGCTGTCTACTTTAATAGATTCTGAATTAACATTATCTAGTCTAGTGTTACGATCATCAACGGTAGGAATGTCAAATAACTTAGTGTAATTATTTTCAAGGTTTGTCGAATATAACACTTCGATATTTCTTGGAAAGTCAAGTGAATTACCACGTGCATAAATACGTAATTTACGTAAATCAATTTCTTTTCCTAAGTCATAAATTATGTAATTACCCTTTTTAGGTACCATTCCAAATTTAGTTGCACTACCAATATTTCCATCAAAGGCAGCCTTGTTTCATCTACTGTCACCTCATTTATTTATACCTTGACCAAAAGTAGTTTTGGCTAATTTACCAAATTCAAGAGTGTCTTCTGTTGTTATTACAACACTATCTAAAGTTATTGATTTACTTGATTCAGTTTCACTGTTATTTATTATTCTAATAAATCTAACAATTTTGTTTTTAATAGAATCTACTGAATCTGCATTTTCTCAAACTATACCATTTAGTGAAGTTTGTAATTGAGCGCCATTTAAATTGATTTGGTTTTTACTTACTTCTTTTATTTTTTCAAGTGTTTTTAAGTCAATTCCAACATATTGATCTTTATTTAGTGTAATTGTTTTAGCATCATTTCCTTGTACTACTAATTTATAATTATTTTCACTTCTTTGAACTAATAAATTGTTAGCTGGATTTTCAATTACATATTCTTTTGAAGGACGTCTTTTTTCATGTATTATAACATCTGCTAATTGTCATCAAGAATTAGTATTTTTTGTTGATGATACTCTTATTTTTGTGAAGTGATTTGTTAATTTTGATGCATCTACAGTATATTCTCTAGGAGCATTACTTTGTTCATCTATTTTGATTCACTCACCATTTTCATACCCTTCAATTTTTATTCCAGATATGTTATCTCCGTCACCTTGACGTACTATAATTTTTTCTATTTGCATTGATTTGTCAAAATCTATGACAAGGTTGCTATTAGCTTTAATGTTTTGATTTCTTTTTCCATTTTCTGTTACTGACATTCACGATATAGTATTTCTATTACCATCTAATACATAAGAAAGTTTATTGTTATTTGATCAGTCGTTGATTATACTATTTGTAGCTATAACCAAATTATCGCTTGAAATACTATATTTAACATTTTTTCTTGGTTCATAACCATATGCTCTAGCTTCTGAGATTCTTCATCAAACATTTTTATCTTTTCTATTTCTTACACGCATTTTTGTCGTGTTAGCATAACCAATCACACTTTGAACTCTTGAATTATTTATTTTACCATCTCCAAATTGTTTTCATGATTTAGAAGCATCATCATATCATTCAACAACTCCTTCATTAATTACATCATTAGCTGAAGAAATACCTTGTATAAATTCAAATTTAGTAACTTCAGTTTTTTGATTAAAATGAAATTCTACCGATTCATCTTTTTTTATAGAATCATTTTTTGGTTGCTGATCTGTTTTAACATATAACTCAATATTTTCTGCGTTATCTATTGCGTTTTTTGGTTGTGTTCCATATACCGCTTGTAATTTATCTAATACAACATTATTAAATTTGATAGGTTTAGCTAGTTCAAGATCTTTAAGTTCAGGTTTGTTAATTTGAAAACGGTTAACATCGATTCATTTTGTTCCGCCATCATTTTGTGTAGAAATTAATCTAACAGCCTTAACGTTTCTTATTTTTAAGTTACCTACCTCAATAGGTTCAATTGATCCTTCGGGTCTAAAATATACTTCACCATTAATGTCTTTTCATTCTGTTTGACCATTTAGTTGATATTGTAGTTTAGATCTAAAGAAATGTCTTCTTCCAGTACCCATTTCAATTGATACACTATTTAATTCAATTGGTTTACTAAACTCAGCGCCAATGTAGTCATCTTTTTTGACAAGATTAGGATTTGTGAATTGAATAGGCTGAGGCTTGTCTAGATTAAATACACCATTTAAGTTGCCGCTACTTGGATTTTTAAATACATTAGAAGTTCAAGTTGTGGTATATTTGTTTTTATTTAATACTTCATTTAGGTATTCAAATGTAAAATTATCTAATTTGGTTAAAAAAGGTTGAATGTGTTGAGCACCTACTTCAGCATTCTTAGATTCTGAAAGATATGAGAATTTATGGTTATTTCTAGCTGAGTATAACTTAGCTTTAGCTTGAGTATATAGTGAATTAATTGTATTGATATCTTCATCTTTTATTTTCACCAATATTTCTAAATAGAATAGTGCAGCTTGTGTAAGATCTATTCATGATTCTAGAAATGGTCTAATTTGCTCAACTAGTTTTTTGTTATTTGCTTGTTCAATAAATAAATTTGCAGCATCCCCTAATTTTGCAAATTCAGCAACCAAACCGTGAACTTCATCTTTTGTGTATGATTTTTCAGTTAATTTATTTAATAGAGCTGTTAATTTCGGTGCTAATTCAATAGATTCTTCTAACTTTACAACACGACTGTCCATTTTTTGGTTGATCATGTGTTTTGAAAGTTCCCTAAATGCTCTTGATACCGGTGTATCAAATGCTGATTTATTGTCAATGTGTTTAAATGCATCATCTCAAATTTTGTCGGCATCATTTCTATCACTTCATTTGTTTCATGAATATGATGCTGCACCAAAAATCGCAACTTTTGATGGTTCTGATTGTTGCATTGGGTTTAGAATAATACCTTCAATGTTTTCTGGATTAACATTAGCATGTAAAAATTCTTTGTATCCACCCATAATTAAGTGATTCTTTGAATTATCAGTACATGGCCAATTTATTCATAACATCGGACTTCTTCCGACTTTACCCTTAAATGAATCAGTAAAGTTTTTTGATACTTCACCTCATGTTTTTCCACCAGTCATAACTATTTGAACTTCTTGTGGAAATCTTTTGAAATATTCTTGTCCTCAACCTCCATACTCTCTTACTACATATGGTAATGTTGTTTTTAAATCGGGATATTGAGTTTTCTTAAGTTCTTTAAGTCAATCCACAATTTCATTAAGTAGTTTAACTTGAAAATCTTCAGCTATAGCTGAACCAATATCATCAGCCAAAATAGCTATTTGTCTTACACCTGCTTTAATAACTTGTAAAAATTTAGCTTTGAGTTTTTCTTTTTTATCTTCAACATTACCATTATCCAGACGATTATGCATAAATGGGTGAAGGGCATAAATAAATCTAACTTTAGACTTATTACCGGCTTCAGCAATTGGCTTTATAACACGTTCAATTTCTTCATTAGTGTATAATTCAGCTCAATTTCTATTGTGTTTTGGATCATCCTTAGGAGCGTAGAAGTATGCATTAAGTTTGTAGTAACCACCTCAAGTCATATAATTAATTCTATCCTCAACACTTCAAGGATTACCATAATACCCTTCAACAACACCCCTTGTTTTTACGTCTGCATAGTCTTCAATTTTAAGATCTTCAATTTGGTGTCCTTGAAGTTGATTGAAAATATGCCAAAGTGTTGTGACACCATAAAATGTTGAATCAACTTCATTTCCATAGATTGCAATAACATTATTTTTAATACTCAATAAATATGAGTCTATCTTATCCATTAAACCATCCTGATAAGTGATGTTTTGTGATTTGATATAATTATCGACAAAGGTATCCCTATTATCTTTAGTACCTAAAATAAAGTTTGTTTTATCACTATCAATTCTTCTTGTAAAGTTTATATCAGTAATACCTTGCAACTTAAGTGTTTCTTTTAACCTTGTAATTGTGTCTTGATCAATTCCATCTTCAACCACAACATTTACAGATTGAGTTATCAAAGATTGACTTCCATCATATGAAATATTATGGGGATTAGGGTAAATTTCATATTTATTTTGTGTTTCTTTAGAGTTGGTGTTAGCAGAAACTATTCCTAATGATAATCCAGCAATTCCTGAACCAATTGTAATAATGCTTAACGCTTTATTTTTCTTTTTCATTTTGACCTCTTTTAACAATTTTAATATTTGTATCAACAATTTAATTTTATAATGAAAATTCACCAGTTTTAATGTTTTTTTTTTTTTTTTTTTCATTAAGTTAAATTTTTATTCAAAAAAACAATAAAATTTAGCTTTTTACATATTTATTGTTAATAATCGAAAGACAAATATGAAAATTTTCATATTTACAAAGATGATAAAATTTCAATGAGTAAAAAGTCTAAATAAAAAAACATCATAGAATTTATCTATGACGTAAGTATTTTTAGAATTAGTAACTATTTGTTTTTGTTTACAAATTCATCAAGTCTTGATTGTTTTCTTGCACCTTTATTTGGGTGGAAAACACCTTTTTGAACTGCTTTAGCAATGATTGAATGTGCATTTTGAACTAATTGTGCTGCTTTTTCATCTTTAGCAATAACAGCTTCACGAGCTGCACGTATTGCTTTTCTAACACGTGATTTCATAGCTGCATTTCTAGCTCTTGCTTTTTCAATCTTAGCAATGTTCTTAACCTTAGATTTAATATTTGCCATATTAGACCTCCCTTTTTCTTTTGAAAAATCTAAACTATTATATTATAAATTATAAAAAATGTATTTTTAAATAACAAATGTACTACAAAATTTTTAAAATTATTGAAGATGATCAGTTTGTTAAATATATTAATAAAATTAATTTATGAACAATTATAAATAATCACAAATTTAACTTATTTATAAGGTCATTTGTATTATGGTAAAAAATTTCATACTAAAAAAAATTCATTTTATTATAATATAACTTTAATGTATGGATAATAATTTAATTATAAGGAAAATTTTACATGAAGGAGATGTTGTGATACAAGGATCTCTTTCGCTTTACATACAAAATATAATATCAAGAAAGCTAAATGATATTGATATTTTGTTTTTAGATATTTATAGAACAAATCAGTATCTTGTTAGAAAGTAGATGATTCTAGTTATTTTATTAGACATATAGATTGAGATTGGGGATATTATTAATTAAAATAACTTTAAAAGCAACACATATATTAGTAAACGTCATCGAAGCAATTATATTTTTAGTTTGTTACACCTTCACAACACTTTTTGGTAGTCAGGTTAGTTTTTATACCTTAATACCATTATTAGTGTTCTATCCGTTAAATTTCCTTCTTTATATCCTATTCAAAAAGAAATTGACTCCTAAAGAGATAATTAAAAATAATATTTTTGTTTCCGTAGGTATATTGATAGTTTTTTACTTTTTCATATTACCTCTACAGGTAAATGATACAGTTAGAATATTATCTATCTCTATGAATGAAGAAAAACTTTTACATTTATATAATCACTACTATGGAATATCTCATGCTAGATTTATTTTAGTATTTATATTTATGCTTAGTATGATTTTTTCAAACAATTTACCAATTATAGTATTAGATAAACGCCAACTAAGTTTTAAACATAAAATAGATAAAAGTTCAATAAAAAACATAATATTTTATAGTTTTATCTTCTTTTTGATTATATTAGTAAGTATCGTAATTTCACTAACTGGTCAAAATTTTAGATTCAGATTTATTTCGATTGTAATTTTGACAATTATTTTTACAGCTATTATCAATATTTATGAAGTAATTAAATATTTTGTCCAAAAAAGAAATTACTTATTATATGAACAAATAACTCAAAAAACAATTAATCAATACTTAATTTCTTTAATTCTCGCCTGAATTCTAATGTTGACGATGACAATCAACTTTTCTACTATAAACTATGATAATTCAGAATATAATGAAATGTTTAATTTTTGAGTTCACTATAGAGCGATGATGTTTGGTGCTATAGGAATTGTTTATTTAATAATATACAGTGTAAAAATTACTTCTCATTTTTGAATAAATTCTTTTATCAAAACCAAAAACAAGAAACAAATAGCACAACTTAAAGGACTTAGGGATTAACTCCTAAGTTTTTAATTATTTTTATACTTCATTAAAACTTAATAATGTACTTCAAGTAGAATTATGGAAAATTTTTCATAGTAAAAAAATATCGAGATTTCAGAATTTTTATTAAATTTACCTTTTATACTATAAAATAGCATTATAAAAGCTTGACTGGTCAAGTCCATTAATCATAAGATTAAACAAGAAAAAAAGTTTTTATCCAATATTAATATTTATAAAAATTATAATATTGTAGGACATAAAATGAAAAAAATAGTAAAACACAAAAAGATTCCTTTTATTACTAAATTAAGATACTTATTTATTGGTAAAAGACCAACAGAGAGAAAGACTCTTCCAAAAATTCAAGAATATCTATATTTATGTTTTAACTCAATTTATATTTTATGTTTCACAATATACTTAGTAAATGTTTTGATTCAAAAAAGATTTGATTTTTCTATTCAAAAATTTTCAGAAGTTTTGATGGAATGACAACAAAATATTATTGTTAGAGCATTTGTTACATTATTCATAATGGTTTTGATTATAAATATAATTTTAGCTATTCATGTATTTTATATTATTAAGAAAACTGAATTTAACAGATGGATAGGATATTTATCAATATTATTCTCAATTTTATTGTTAAGTCCTTTTGCAATTGTGTTTTCGTATGTAGCATATGAAAAAAATCAAATAGCGTTTGAATAAAATAAGGAGAAATATGAAATTTAACAAATTTTCAAAATTAGTTATAGGTTTAAGTGGAGTAACTTCTTTAACAGCTTTAACAGCATTATCTGCAGCATGTGATAAAAAACAAACCCCTCAAGATCCTGGTAAAGGAGTTGTATCTGAGAACAAAGAGATCGTTATTGCTGTTGATGGTGTTCAAAGAGGAATGTATGACAACGTTGTTAAAGAGTTTAACAAATCTGAATACCACACAAAATTAGGTTACAATATCAAATTAATTGAAAAAGATGTGTGAAGTGCCTTAGATACTACAGTTGGTGCTACTGATACTAAAGCTGTTCCTGATATTTTCTATGGACCTCATGATAGAGTTACTTCATCAGTTCAAGGTAATACAGTTGTTGATTACAATGCTTTTTTACAAAACACTAAATATAGTGGTAAAAACATTTGGAAGGCAATTTTAGGTGATGGAGCTTCAGATGAATTAGTTAAAAGTTTAGTAGAATTTGGTTCTGTTGAAGGTATTGGTAAGAAATCAAATAATATAATTTCAAAATTTGTAGCGTTAAGACATAACCAAGAAGGAATAGTCTTAGCGACAAATAAATCACTTGCCGAAGCAAGAGAGGAACTTTCTAACCCAGAGAGTGATTCGATGGCTGAATTAGTAGCTAAAGGTGAAGCAATTTTTAGAATTCAAGACTTTTGATATGGAAATGGTATTCTTGGCGGTGTATTTGACAAATTGTCTAAAGAAAATCCAGAAAATAGAAACTATGACAACTTAATGTCTAAAGTTTTATATTCTTTAGGTGCTAAAATTACAACAGGATTTAATGGTGATAGCGATTCACAAAACTCACCTGAAGTAATTGAAGCATATAAAAAAGCTGTCTTTACTGCAGCTAAATTAGTATATCCAATTTTTGACGCAGTTTATAATAAAACACCTGAAGAATATAGTAAAACACCTTGAGGTAAAAAAGGTATTAAAGTTGAAACTTTAGAATCATTATTCACAAATGATATGGGTCAAGTTCAAAATACAATTTGAAACTTGCTTAAAGAGAAAAAGATTAGCTACGCAATGGTTGGAACATGAGACATTCAAAATACTCAACAAACAGCCAATGCACAAACCTTTATTAATACTATTAAAGTAACTGATGATTATGACTATATTCAAGCTCCAGGTTCATGAAGTTTCATGGTTAATATTAGAAATAACGCATATTCAGCTGCTCGTAGAGAAGCTTTAGTGGAAATTCTTAAATTAATTTATAGTCCTAAATCATGATTAGAATACTACAAGAGCGATTCTAAAATTCCATTTGTCGAAAAACAAAAAGAACAATTGATTGCAGATGCAAGAAATTACTCACAACCAGAAACTCAAAGATTATTAAAATTAGTTAAAGACAATACTGGATATGACACATTTGACGAATTTTCTGAAAAATTCGAGGAATATAAACCAGTATATAGTCTAAGTAAAAATAAACTACTAAAAGACTCTATGTGAGTAAAAGAAGTTAAATCAATTGCTGATGTTAAAGCGGCATATTTAAATGAATACTCAAAAGTTCCTGGATTTGATAAACAATTAGATAGTTTCTTAACTGATCAAACTAATAATGGATCAGTTATTGGTTTAAGAAATTACGAAGCAACAATTTTTGGAATTGATGTAAATGAAGAAAATAATCCTAACTGACTTCAATCATATATTCTTTCAAAAAGTGTATTCAATGAAACAACAGATCCATTATTTAATGAACTAGTTGAAGGAGATGGTTTCCACGTTAGAAAAATAGAAAAATTCATCTTTGGTGCTAACGGAGATAACGGTTCTGAAATCGATGCTTTATTCGCATCATTGTCTACAGCAATTAATGAAAATAAACTTGAAGAAAAATACAATGAAGTTATTGCTAAAGCCAAAAAAATCGCTTCATTTGCAGCTAATAAACCTAGTGATGAAGTAATCGAAAAAGCAACAAGACAATTATTCAACAACTACGTTTATGACGTTCAAATTCAAAACTTATCACAAAAAATTGTTAAAACCCAAAAAATTACTAAAAAAGATGGTTCACAATCAGAGTGAACAATTGAAAAAGCAGCTGCTATTTTAGAAAATATTCAAAAGTTAAACAGTATTGGAAAAATTATTGATGTTGTTACATCAACAAAAGAAATTTCTAATGGAGGATTAGGAGTTTTCAAAACTCAAAATTCACGTATTGACAGCGGTAACCCACAATTTGGAACAGTAGCTTGAGCAACATGAAATGATAAAACATTTGGTTCAAAAGAATTTATTAAAAGCATTCATGATAATGATGCAGATAAAAATGTATCTGAAGAAGAATTTGCACAAGCAATTTACAATAACTTAAGCAAGTTATTCAGAGATGGGGCTCGTGTAGTTGAAAGCTCTCAAAGTTCAACAGTTATTACATTTGATAATGAATAATGAATTACTATAAGAAACTAAAAAGAAACCTATCTAAAAGAGAATTTTATCTTTATGTTACTGGAATGTCATTTGTAACATTTGTTTCAGTATTTTGAATAGTTTCATTCTTTGTTTTCCCAATTTCTAAACCAGAAAATATTGATCCATCTTTATCTAAAGATCAACTAATTCAAGGTGCTAGCAAATACCTAAATAATTTTGCATTATCAAAAATATTATCTTACATAGCAAACTCATTAATTCTAATATTCTTCTTAATATATGTCTGATTACTTAGAGGTAAAATAAGTTGTGGATATGGATTCTATATAAGTTTTATAACACTATTCATTATTTTGGTAGGTATACCATTTATTCAATGAAATCAAATAACAACAAGCCAAAAATCCATTGGCTTGTTGTTATCATTTAGTAATTTATTTATAGCGATTACTCTGACGGTATACATGTTTGTATTATATAGAGATAGAAGAATTCAAGAATTTGAATGAATAAAAAACAAAGGAAGGAGATAATTTATGGATAATCTTAAGTTGTATAACTGATATGGTGAAGAATTTGAACCAATACTCCCTGAAATTGGTCATAGTTTAAAGGCATACAAACACCATGTTCGTAACATTCATACTAGAAGCACAGATAAAATCAATTTAAGAAAAAAAATCGAAAAAGATCTTTTTCTGAGAGCTAGATACAAAATAACAACTAACCTAAAAAGAGAATTATCAAGTCATAAGGTTGCATTTAAAAATAAAGCCAAAGTCATTCAAGATTCAATAAGAAGATTAAAACATTCTAAAAATTTAGAAACTTTAATAAAATTTGAAATTAAGAAAATTCAAAAACAAAAACAAGACATAAAAATTTATTCATTCGATTTCCTAAAATCACTAGAAAAAACTGCTGATGATTTAGAGCGAAAAAAACTTCTTATTAATAATTTAATTCACAAAACAAAATTAGAAGAAAATGATTTATTTAAAAAATATTGTATTTTTTCAATATCCTTACTTTATTTAAAATCTAATAAATCATATATTATTGGTGACTTAATTAAAATTGATACATTAAACCAAAGTAAACTTCATGATTTTGAAAAAGAATGCATTAAAAGTTTAGAAAATCCTAATCAATTTTTTACTGACTTTTTAAATGAGTTAGAAAAGTCTAGAATCGCTTTGGTTCAAAAAAAATTAAATCTTAAAGAAGAATTAAAACAAACTAAAAGTATTGAAAAAAGAAAATTTATCATTGAAAAAAATAATATTAAACTTTCTGCTAAAAAGAGAATAATAGAATTAGAATACGACTATAATCAAAAAATTGAACAACAAAAAACTGAAGCCAAAGAAATAAAAGCTGCTTCTTTAAAAAAGATTAAAGAAAATAAAGAAGCGATTATATCTGTTCAAAGAAACAACAAACATAAAATATATAAAATTAAACACTCCACAAAGAAAAAACTAGCAGCTCTTAAAAAAACATATAAAAGCGCCGTTAAAAGTGAAATGTTAAAAATTGATGATATTCTTCAAAAAGAATTTGATGCATTTATAAACAAATATAATTTAGAGCTTGCATATAACAAAGATACTCAAGTTTTTTATAAAAAATATTTCTTCAATATCTTTAATAAACTTAAAGTTAAGAAAGAAGTAAAGCAATACCTTAAATCAAGTTATTTACTATCTCAATCACAAATTTTAGAGAAAACATCTTATGAATCTAAGTTTAAAAAAGTTGAATCTGATTCATTAAGAGATAAAGTTCTTGAAGATAAAAAAATAAGAGAAAAGTACATCTTTGAGAAAATACAAGCAAAATATACAATGCATACTCTTAAGAAAGAAAATAAACTTCAATTAGAAAAGAGCGAGTTTAAGAAGAATAAAAATCAATTCAAGAAAAATTATTTAAATTCTCTTAAAGAGTTTAGACTCAAAAGAAAAGCAAAAGAAATAACCAAACAAGCATTTCAAAATAAAAAAATTGAGCTTAAGGTAGCTTATAAAGAATCTGTAAGAGAATGTGTATTAAACTCACAAGTCTTCAGAAATAAAAATATTTTAAAAACGCATGAATTTAGAAAACTATCCGAAAGAAAAATAAATAAAAAATTATATGATTCAAAAATAACTGAGGCACAAAAATCAATACCAACTGAATGCATCAAAAACCTAAGATACTACTCTTTAATACTTGGGTTCCTATTCCCAGGTTTATCAGAGATATTATTCTTTAAACAAAGAACTAAAGGTGTTATAATGCTCTTGGTTGCTGTTCTTATATGAACATTAGTTGTTCCCTTTTCATTTGGAGCTTATTGAAGTAAAATGAATGGAATTCCAGGTCTTTATGACCTAGGTTCAGGAATATTAGATGCCCAAAAAGGAATTTTTCCTGATGCTAGATATTATTTATTTGGTGCAGTTATTTCTATTTTTGCAATGATATTTTCAATTATTTATTTAAGTGTTTCATCTATTTCTTCATTCAGAGTTGCTAAAGCTCTTGAACAAGGGTCAAGACCATCTAATTGAACTCACACAAAACGTTGAATTAAAACAGGTGGTTTCCCTTGAATGATTTCTATTGGTGGTTGAACATTGATGATCTTTATTGTTGCAGCCCCAATAGTTACTTCGGTTTTATTATCATTTACTAACTATGGATTTAATCATCAAGCACCAACGCAAGCTGTTGATTGAGTTGGATTAAAACAATGAGGTTTATGATGAGTGTTCAGAGAAAATAATTTATTCTTATCATTAAGTAGAGTTATTGGTTGAACAATCGTATGAACAATTTCATCAACATTAATTCCTATAACGTTAGGTATAATTATTGCTATTTTAGCAAATAATAATAGAATTAAAGGTAGAAAATTCTTTAGAGTAGTATTTATATTACCTTGAGCTATCCCTGCATTTATTTCAATAATGTTTTTAAGAAATGCCTTTCAAGGTGGCCAATATGGTTATATAAACTATATCTTGCTATCTTTAGGAATTATTAAAGAAAGTGTTAACTGACTTAATCAAATAGATACTGCTAGAGCATTGGTTATTCTTGTTCAAACTTGAATTGGATATGCTTGAATTTTCATGTTAGTTACCGGTAACTTACAATCTATTCCAAAAGATATATATGAAGCAGCAAGTGTTGATGGAGCAAAAGGTAAGGATGTATTTATTAAAATAACATTGCCTTCACTATTATTATCAATTGCACCTATGTTGATTGGACAATTTGTGGGAGCATTTAACAACTTTACCACAATCAGTTTATTTACTGGTGGTGGTCCTGCTTTTGCCGAACCTACTGTATTTGGTGAAGCATCAACAGATATTATTATTTCTTGAGTTTATAAATTAACAACCGGAACAGTTCAAATTGATGGAAACCAAGCCTTTGCTGCAGCTTTAACAACTTTTGCTTCAATTTTCAGTATTGCTATTGCTGCAAAAGGATTTATAAAATCAATGTCAAGGAGGGATTAATGCTAATTAGAAGAAAAACTTTTTATAATTCTTTATCAAAGAAAATTCATGACAGTGTAAATGAGAAAAAACTGCAACCAAAGAGAATTTCTTTCAATGATTCAGATTCTAAACCTCCTACACCGATTGAAATTGTTTGAATTTTTATAAATTATGCAATTTTATTATTTTGATCATTAATTGTATTATTTCCAATTGTTTCATTAATCATTTCAGCATTTAACGTTCAAAATACTCGTATTATCTCAATTTATCCATTTAAATTTGGATTAGATAATTTCAAATATTTATTCTATAATGAAAGAAGTTTATTTCTAACTTGATATAAAAACACAATTATCATTGCTGTGTTAACAATGATTATTTCCACTGTTTTTGTTGCATTAAATGGATATGCTTATTCTAGATTTAAATTCGCTGGTTCAAAACACTCTTTAACAATCATTATGTTACTTCAAATGATTCCGGCAACTAGTTCATTAATATGTCTTTACATTTTAGTTGGTTTAGGTGAAAGTATTGGTATAGACCCTAAAATAATGCTAGTGTTGATTTATTCTGGTGGAGCAGTCGCTTCAAATACATTCATGTTAAAAAGTTATTTGGATACACTTTCAACAGAACTTGATGATTCAGGTAAAGTTGATGGTTGTTCTAACTGAGGATTATTCTTCAAAATTTTAGTTCCAGTTATTAGACCTGCACTCATAATGGTTGCCCTTTGATCGTTTTTAACACCATTTACTGATGTTATACTACCAAAATTTGTTTTAAGAACACAAAGTGAAAGAACCTTAGCTGTTGGATTAGACACATTTCTTAACACTGACCCTAAATATGTAAATGCAGGGGCATATGGTGCTGGTTCAATTCTTGCATCATTACCAGCATTTTGCTTGTTTATGTACTTACAAAGATATATTGTTGGTGGTTTAAGTGATGGGGCCGTGAAAGGATAATTATGAAAAAATATCAAATTGAAAATAATGAGTTAGATCAAGAATTTAATCTTGAAACTGTAGACTTAGATAAATTGATTAATGAAGTTGGTGAAGTAAACAGAGTTAATAATGGTGCTCATATCAAATTAGTTAATTTATCTAAAAAATATGAAGGAAATGAGAAGTATACTCTCGAAAATATTAATTTAGAAATTAAACCTGGTACTTTTTGTATTTTCCTAGGACCTTCAGGTTGTGGAAAAACAACTTTATTAAGAATGATTGCCGGTCTAAACTCAATTACTAAAGGTGATTTGTTATTCAATAATAAACGTTATAATAATCTTTTACCTAATGAGAGAAACATAGCTATGGTTTTTCAATCTTATGCATTATATCCACATATGAATGTTTATAATAACATCTCATTTGGTCTTAAAATAGCCAAAGAACGTAAAGATATTATCGATCGTAGAGTAAAAGATGTTGCTAAAATATTAAAAATTGATGATTATCTTTACAGAAAACCACGTGATTTATCAGGTGGACAACGTCAAAGAGTTGCTATCGGAAGAGCTATCGCAAGAAAACCTCTGGTTTTCTTAATGGATGAGCCGCTTTCTAACCTTGATGCTAAACTTCGTGAAAATATGCGTCGTGAAATTGTTAATATCCACAGAATGCTTAATACTACAAGTATTTATGTAACTCACGATCAACTTGAAGCTATGACTATGGGGGATCAGATCGTAGTATTCAACGATGGTAAAATCCAACAAAGTGGAACTGGACGTGATTTATACTTCAGACCTGCTAACTTGTTTGTTGCTACTTTTATAGGTTCACCAACTATGAACATTATTGAAGGAACAATAGTTAATGACAATTTTTTAAGTAATGACAAAAATGTTACATTAGAGATTGATAATGATTATAAAAATAAATTAACTGAAAATCAAAAAGTGTCAATTGGTTATAGATCAGAAGATATTAAAATATTTACAAAACCAACTAAAAGTTCTATTAAAGGTAAAATATCAAACATTGAATTGATCGGTAAAGATCAACTTGTTGCGGTTAAATTATCCTCAGATATTGAAATAATTGCCAACTGCAGCAATGATATAGAGTACGAATTGTTATCCGATGTTTATGTTGAATTTAACACTCAAAAAGTCCACATTTTTGACAGTGAGTCTACTAAGAGAATTAATTAATTATGAAAAATTATTTATCAAGAAAAATTACTGTAATTCTAATATTTCTAATTTCATTAACTATCGGAATAATATTTATTAACTTGCTATTTAGATTGAATGCAAGAATTAGTTGAGAACTTAACTGACTTAAAGAAAATCTTAGTGTTGAAAATCAAAATCAAATAAATGATAAATCAACTACTTATCAATTAAGATACTTAACAACAATTTTTTCCACTGTTATAATTGTATGTTCATTATCAATTTCGGTAATATCTAGTTTAATTATTTACGGATTATTTAGCGAAAAATTTAATGGTTCAAATTTATATAAATTTATTTTATATTTAATAACTATAATTTTAATTGCAATGTTTATATTTTTAACATTGCAACCACAAGAAGTTGTAGTTCAAATGAAGAAAATTCTCAATGGAAGAGATTTTTGAGTAAATATTAAAAGTGATAAAATAAGTTATGCGGATGCCTTCAGTGCATTTCTATTAACGTTTATTTTATTAATAATTACTTTTATTTCAAAGAATTCGTTCGGTTATCTTAAAAAGGATATTTATTTATCAAGAAAATTTAAGTCACTATAACAAAGAGTTGCTTAGGCAACTTTTTTGTTTCTTAACACATCAAGATTCAAAATTAACAAAAAACAAAAATTGGTAAAATCTTGGTATGAAACAATTATCAAAATATGCAGAAAGTTTTTATGTACAAAAACTCTCAGAAAACTCTCAATTAATTGCAAATTGAGACGACAAAAAGTTTAGTTATAATAAACTTTTAGACTACAAAAATTTATGACTTAATGCACCAATGTCTCATCCATTAAAAGAATTTAAGAATAGTGGAGTTATTTATCAAGTGTTGGTATACAATTTTGCTGACGGAAACAATGACGGAATTGGTGATTTTATTGGGTTAAAAAATAAATTAGATTACTTTGTAAATTTAGGAGTTGACACCTTATTGTTAAGTCCGATTCATCCTTCGACATCATACCATGGTTATTCAGTGTTGAACTACTGTGATGTTGCTCCACAACTTGGAGGATTTAATGCCTTCTTGGAATTTCTAAATTGTGCTCACGACAAAGGTATAAAGGTTTATATTGATTTTGTTTTTAATCATACTTCTTATGAACATCCATGATTTCAAGAAGCGTTGTTTGATAACCAAAAATTTATAGAATACTACGAATTTGATCGTGATGAAAATGATAAAGATTTAAGAGTCGATACTGAGTCACACAGAAAAAGATACCCCAATTTAGATACACCTTTAGGCGGTACAAATAAAAAGTATATCGGAAGATTTTGAGCTGGTATGCCAGATTTAAACTTAGACAATCCTGTTGTTATAGAACAACTTTGTGAAATTCAGAAATTCTGAACCAAAGTTGGTGTTGATGGTTTTAGATATGATGCCTTTTCGGAATTCTTTAGTAGTGAATCAGAAACAAAGAATAATTTTAATGAAGCTAAGATTTTTAGAATGCTTAGAGAAGCTTCTAACTCAATCACTGAAAAATACAATATGAATGAAGTATTTATGATTGGTGAATGACTAGCTGATCATAAAAAAGCGATGGAGTATTTAACATACAATAATAAAACCGCTTTAAACACTATTTATGATGGTGGTGAACACTTTAAAGACCATGTAGATACTAGGGTAGGTTTCAACAAACTTGTAGATATTTGCAAAATGTATCAAAGAAGTTCTAAAGATAGTGTATGAGTTCCATTTTTAGAAAACCATGACACTAATCGCTGATTAGATGTGTATCGTCGTGAAATTTCTAAAATTTCACCTGAATCAAAAGAATATTTTAACTCATTAACTGAAGATGAAAAAGATGCTCAAAGAATTGCTCTTTTACAATTATTAATTCTTCCAGGACAACCAATTATTTATTATGCTGATGAATTGTGTTATTATTCGACAAGAATTTATGATGATCCAGGATTAAGAGAACCTCTCAAATGATTAAATAAAAACGAAAATTGCGCAATAGTAGAAAGAAAGATTGATGCAAGTCATGCGAATGTATTTCTAAACATTTCTTCTACAATTGCAGAAGTTGAAAAGGTTATTTCAGAAGATAATTCTATTTATAAATCTATTTCATTAATAAATAAAATAAGACAAAATAATCCATTCATAATGAAAACTGATCCAAACACTATTTTAGACCCATTTGATTTTGTTGATGCTGATGATTATAGTTCTGTTATTGTAAGATCTAAAGGCGAAAATAGTAGTGAATTCTTACTTTTTGCCTTTAACAATCATTTAAATACAAACAAAAAAATGGGTAAAATTTCAAGAAAATATCGCTTTGAAGTTTTATATTCATATAAAGTTGAAGATCATTCATGGGGTGTAACCTTACCTATAAATAGTTGTGTATTGTATAAACTAACAAGAAAATAATAAAAATTTTGTAAAATATAATTAATATGAATAAACCTGTAAAGAAAACTCAACAAATAATAAATTATTTGATGGAATTGATACAAAGTAAAAAAATTCCGACAAACAAAATCATGCCATCTGAGCATGCACTAATGATGAGATTTAACTGCTCAAGATCTGTTGTTGTTGCTGCATACCAAAAATTAGAAGCTTTAGGAGCTATTTACTCTATTAGCAAGAGAGGACATTTCGTAGCAGAAAACTTTCACAACTTAATTAAACCAGTATCCTATTTGATAGGATGTGACAAGCAAATAGTTAAATCAAGAACTAAAAATTTTGAACTACCTGAATGAATCATTAATAATCAAATTATTTTTGTTAATGGTGTTGAAAAAATTGAAAAAGAATATTTTATCAAAGGTGAATTAGTTGCTGAAGGTGAAATTTATCTCTCTGGTAAGTATATAAGTCCTGATACCGAAATTATCGATAATACAAGTTTAATCGACCATCTTAACAATGCTGATGGATTAACAAATATTGTTTATAAACTTAACTATGAAAAAGTTAATAAGTTTAATCATGAATTTTTAGTAGTTGTATCATTTTATGGATACGATGAAGATAGTATTTCTATTGCTGGTAAGTATTATATTAAACCTGAGCACTTCACTTTTTATCACCAAGAATTCTCATTGAATCATTAGTTATTAAAAACTAATGATTTTTTTATTAATTAGCTTATAAATTAGTAAGATATATATAATTGACCACTCAAGAATTAAACTATATTATAAGTATAAAATATTAAGTTTTATATAATTAATTAGCTATGAAAAATAATGAATTTTTAACATTAAATTTGAGTTATTTTAATGATTTAGATAAATCATACTTTTATGATGGTGATGACTTAGGTGCACACTTTAAAAATGATAAATTCACACTTAAATTATGACAACCATTTGCTGAAAAAGTAAGAGTTTTTATTTATGAAAACTCTGAATCTGAAACTGAATACGAAATACTTAATATGAGCAAAAATGCTAACGTTTGAGAGATTTCACTGGATAAAAGTTACGAAGGAAAATATTATCTATACGAAGTAGAAAATAAAAATCAAACAAAATTAGCAACTGATCCATATTCATTCTCTTTATCAGCGGTTAAATGAGAAGGTGGTGAAAACTTAAAGGTAAAAAGTGCTATTGTTGATATTGAAAAAATTAAAAATAATTATCCCAAATGAAATAGTGATATATTGCCAAGAAAAGCAAATATATATGAATTACATATTCGTGACTACACTTCAGGATTAGACCAATCAAAACTTAAAAATAGTTTTGGAACATTCAATGCTGCACGTGAAGCTGGGATTTTTGAGTATTTAAATCAATTAGGTATTAATCATTTACAACTTCTTCCAATTCACAGTTGTTACACTTTAGATGAAACTAACATAAAAAAATTATCTAAAAATGAAGGAAAGAAATGAAATACCAACTATAATTGAGGTTATGATCCGTTAAACTATTTTAGTATTAATGGTTCATATTCTTCAAATCCTCACGATCCTTACGCAAGACTTTTTGAGTTTAAGAATTTTGTAGATGAAGCTCACAAACACAATATCGGAATTATTTTAGATGTTGTATATAATCATCTTTTTACAAACAATACTCTTAATGATATTTTTCCTGGATATTATTTTAGAAATGAATCAAAAGTTAATCCAGTAAACTATCCCCCACTTGCTTCACAAAGATTCATGGTAAGAAAATTAATTGTTGACTCACTTAAATATTTTATGGAATATTTTGATGTAGATGGATATCGTTTTGATTTATCATCATTCATAGACAAAGAAACTACTGATATAATTTATCAAGAATTAAGTAAAATTAAACCTAATGTTGTACTTCATGGTGAAGCTTGAGCATTTACTGATTTAGACTACGATAAAAATTATGTTAAAGGTTTTTTACCTAACAATATAAATTTTGGATACTTTAATGACACAACCAGAAACGCAATCAAAGGTTCAGATCATTCCAAAGATCAAGGATTATTCGCTAATTTTAGTAAATCATATTTCCTATCTTATGTTAACTCAAGTGTTGGAAATTTAATAGATTATAATTTTGATAATTTCGCTTATAGCCATAAGGCTTATGATCTATTTTGTTCTAATGTTGATATGAACTTGCAATATAACGCTTGTCATGATGGTTTTACTCTTTGAGATAAACTTAATATTTCTACAACCGAATTAAGCTTTTTAGAAAAAATTCAAAGATATAGACAAGCCCTTATTATGACAGTGACTACTCAAGGTAGAATTTTACACCTAGCCGGGACAGAATTACTTCAATCTAAACCTGCTGACAGAAGTGGAATGGATTTCGAAAGAACAATCGAAAGTAATTATTATGATGAATTAAATGATGAACCCGAATCAAATAGATATCATCCAAATAGCTATAAAACAACCGATTTTGTTAACTGCATAAAATGAAATCACCTCAAAAACTACTATGTAAAAGAATATGTATTTGATTTCTTTGCAAAATTAAACAAATTTAGAAACCAAAGTAATATTTTTACTTTATCAACTGAAGAAATTTATAAAAATATTAAGTTAAAGGTGGTTGATGAAAATAAAGGTATACTAATTTATGAAATTACTGATAAAGAACAAAAGTATTTAGTTGCACATAATTTTACAGATGTAGATTATTCATATGATATGACTAATTATGTAGTAGTTTTCGATAACAAAATTAAATTTAACGGTGATAATAAATATATCACACCACACACCTCACTTATATTAAAGGAGAAATAATGAAAACAATAAAATTAGAAGATAGAGTAATTTATCAAATATTTCCTAGATCATTTTATGATGCTAATAATGATGGAAATGGTGATTTAAAAGGAATTACTGCTAAATTAGATTACATTAAAGAACTTGGATGTAATGCTATTTGACTTTGTCCAATTTATGACACAAATTTTGTTGATGCAGGATATGATGTTTTAGACTATAAAAATGTTTGAAGTAAATTTGGTACACTTGAAGATTTCAAAGAAATGACAACTAAAGCTCGTGAAAAAGGAATTGACATTATCATGGATATTGTCCTAAATCACGTTTCAAACGAACATGAGTGATTCAAAAAAGCTTGTGAGTCAACGAATAATAAAGAACACAACTATTTTATTTGAAGAGAAAAATTAAGTACTGAAGAACAAAAAGCAATGAGTATTTTTGGTGGTAGTGCTTGAGAATTTGTACCTTCTGTTAATAAATATTACTTCCATTTATTTGCAAAAGAACAGGTTGACTTAAACTGAGCTCACCCAGACACAATTAAAGCTATGAGCAGCGTTATTGATTTTTGATACGATTTAGGTGTAAGAGGATTCCGCTTTGATGCAATTAAACATATTGCTAAAACCTTTACTGATGTTGATTCAAATCCAGCTTTTGCTTGATGTGATGGAGCTGTTGAATATCTTAAAGAATTTAACAAAATTGCATTAAAAAACAAAGATGATGCATTTATTTTAGGTGAATCTAGCGGAATTAACGTTGAAGAAACAATTAAATATGGTTCAGGTAATGATAAAGTTTCAGATAATTTCTACAACTTCTGCTGATGATGAATAGGTTGAGGTAGAACTGGAAGAAACGGTTATGATGCAAATTGAGATTATCGTAATTTTGCTAAACAATTCAAAGAATTTCAAGAGAATGAACAAATTAAACCATGAATGATTACCAACTTTTTATCAAACCATGACACTTCAAGAAGTGTAAGTCGTTGAGGTTCAGAAACTTTCTTTAGAAAAGAATCTGCCAAAACTCATGCTCTTTTATTAATGTCTGCTAAAGGTGTTCCATGTATTTATTATGGTGAAGAAATTGGATTGTTAAATAATGTATTTTCTAAACGCAAAGATTTTATGGATTGTGATATTCACAACGGTTTTGCAGAATTAGTTGATCAAAAGAAAATATATAGCGAAAGCGAAATGTTAAAATGATGCAATATCAACTCTCGTGATAGTGGTCGTGCAATTATGCAATGAGATAATTCGATTAACTCAGGATTTAATAGTGGTACACAAACATGAATTAAAAACTCTAATCGAGCTTTAGAAATTAATGTGGAAAATGATAAAAAAGATCCAGAAAGTATTTTTAACTTCTATAAAACTTTAATTAATTTAAGAAAAGATAAATTCCATGATTTATTTATATATGGTACTTCAAGAGTAAATTTACAAAATGGTGGTGCTATTGAAGTTATGCGAGAATTAAATGGTCAAACTATTTGTTTTTATATAAATATGACTGCTAACGAAATTAATTTTGATAGAGTAAAAGGTGAATTAATTTTATCAAGCTACCATGACAGTAAAAATTCTGAAAAATATCTAAGACCATATGAGTCAATTATGATTTTGAAAGGCTAAAATGAATTATTTAAAATACGATACAAAAAATAAGATTATTACACAAGATATTTTTAATCCTAATGTGACTGCCAAAACTGAAAGTATTTTTTCACTAGGAAATGGTTATTTAGGAATAAGAAGCGCTGACGAAGAAAAAAATGTATTTAATAAAGAAGATTTTTTTGTAAATGGTATTTTCAATAAAGATAGTGAAGACGAGGTTAGTGAGTTAGCTAACTTAGCTGATCTAATGACAAATACAATCTCCATAAATGGGATTGTTTTTCAAATTGAAAATACTGATATTTATAAAAAATCTCTTGATATAAAAAGAGGGATTTTACTCAGAGAAGTAATTGCTAAACGTAGTTTTGGGACATTTAAGCTTAGTTTTGAAC
The DNA here is from genome assembly GCF_900660655.1 of Mycoplasmopsis anatis. Lineage (NCBI taxonomy): Bacteria > Bacillati > Mycoplasmatota > Mycoplasmoidales > Metamycoplasmataceae > Mycoplasmopsis > Mycoplasmopsis anatis. The sequence goes on from NZ_LR215035.1 coordinate 246,369, forward strand.
GTTTTGTTTCACAAGATGATTTAAATGTTTATGGACAAAAAATTACAATTGATGTAATTGAATTAAACGATAATCAAGATATTGACATTCGCTTATTCCCATCAATTGATGCTACTGTAACCAATAGTGGAACTCAACACTTTTCTGAAGGTTCTAAATTAAGACCAACACAAACTTCTTTAAGAATGCAACAAAAAACAACTTTTAGTAAACGTTTAGTTGTGCACAATTTAGTAACAAAATTTTTAATTAATGGTGAATTAATCTCTGGTGGAACAGATGATTATATTATTGAAATCAAACGTAGACTAATTAGATTTAATATTAAAGCCAATGTTAAAACAGGTGATAGGTTAGAATTGTTCAAATTAATGTCTGTTCATACTTCAGTTGATGATGCAAATGAAATTTTAAGTGATGAAAAAGTTATTGAAAATGCTGATAAAAAGTTAGAAATGTTATTAACTTCTGATTATGAAACACTCAAAAATGAATCAATTAAAAAAATGAATGAAAAAGTGTGAAATCAGTTTGATGTTGAAATTTATGGTGATGAAAAATCTGAATACGAAAAACTTGCACTAGATTTTGGGATTTTCCATTTAAATAGTTTTGTTCCGAAACATTCTACATTCTTAAATGTCGGAGCTAAAGGACTTTCAGGAGAAGGATATCAAGGACATACATATTGAGATACCGAGTTTTTCATTAATCCAAATTATCTTTTTACTGAACCTAAAATTGTTCGCAATTTATTAACTTATAGATACAGAGGAATTGAATCAGCTCGTAATAAAGCTAAAGAAATTAAATTAAGAGAACAAGAAAGCAATCTAGAAGGAGCACAATATCCTTGAGAAATGGCTTGACCTACAGATGGTGAGGTTTGTCCATATTGAGGTCAAGCTGATGTGGTTAGTGGAAAACAAGTTCCTATTGCTTCTAGAAGACAAGAAATACATGTTTCTGCTGATGTCGCTTTTGCTATTCATCAATATTACAATATAACCAATGATCAAGACTTCATGGATAAGATGGGTTATGAAATGATCATTGACACTGCGATTTTTTACTCAAATAGAGCAGAAAAACAATCTGACGGTTCATATTCAATTAATGATGTAATGGGACCTAATGAGTATAAAGGAAATATTGATAATAACGCTTACATCAATCGTTTAGCTAAATATAATATTGATTTAGCTTTACATTATATTGACAAATTAACTAAAAACAATAGCAAATTACTTAATGAAATTCTCTCAAGAATTCCATATTCAGTTAATATTAATAAGCTTGAAGAAGTATCTAAGAAATTAAAGCAACAACTTCCAAATAATGACTTAATTATCGCTGAAAATGACCAATTTTTAGCTCTTCCAAGAATTGATGTCACACCTTTTCAACTTCTTGGAGATGCAGGTAAAAAATTATTTAGCACACAAGAAGGACATAAACGTCTTTGCTCTCAATTAGTTAAACAAGCTGATGTTGTTTTATTAACTTATTTGATGCCTGAGTTATATAATGAAGAAATTAGAAAAGCTAACTTTGAATTTTATGAACCAATAACAACTCATGATTCTTCATTAAGTGCTGCAACATATGCTATTGAAGCAATTAGATTAAGAAAAATGTCTAAAGCTTATCAATTATTTAGATACGCTATAAATATAGATATGGGTCAAAATATGCACTCTTCTGATGCGGGAATTCATGCTGGTAGTTTAGCAGCAATTTGGCAGATGATTGTTTTTGGTTATGGTGGTCTTTCATATTACGATGATAAAATTACTATAGATCCTGTTCTCCCTGAAAATTGAGATAAACTAAGATATAAATTTAGTTATTTAAATACATTAATTGAAGTATGTGTTGATAAGACTCACTTCATATTAAGAACTGTAAAACAAGGTGAAAAAGTAAAATTATGAGTTAGAGATTCATTAGTAGAGTTAAGTAATAATGAAACAAAATTTGAGGTAAGACATGCTTAAAGGTATTTTATTTGACCTTGATGGTGTAATTACTGATACAGCTAAATTACATTATTTAGCATGAAAAGAAATAGTAGCTGAATTAGGTGTAAATTATACTGTAGAAGAAAATGAAGGTCTTAGAGGATTGCCCAGAAAAGATACTTTATTAGCAATCCTAAAATTAAAAAATAAAGATATTCCATCAGATCATATTATTGATGATTTATGTCATAGAAAAAATGAATTATATAAAAAATATTTATCTGAAGAATTAAAATCAGACTCAGTTTTACCAGGAATAATTGAATTTATTAATGAAGCAAAAGCAAATAATATAAAATTAGCTATAGCTTCTAGTAGTTATAACGCTCCAGTAATTCTAAAAAAATTGGGAATTTACGATAAATTTGATTTTATTGTTAATCCTGGAGATGTAAAAAAAGGTAAACCAGCTCCGGATATTTTCATAGCTGCTGCAGAAGGATTAAAACTTCAACCTAATGAATGTATAGGTATTGAAGATTCGGTGGAAGGATTAAACTCTATTGTTTCGGCTAAAATATTTTCGGTAGCTATTACTAATAATTCTAACGAAGATTTTAGTAAGGCGGATGTTCAATTAAGTTTTACTAATTCACTTGACTTTAATAATATTAAAAAATTATTTCAAAGTAGTAAAGGCACCAATTAAAACGGTGCTTTTTTAATATTTTGATGTTCTAATTAATTCTCTTAAAATAATGTACAAAGATGATTTTATTTATTACATTCAAAGTTAAATTAATTTGAACAATTGCTAATCCAGCAAAGCTATTAAGTTCAATTTAGTCTAATTTTATGAAGTAACTGAATTGTTTTAGTTATGCAAATAAAAAAAGAGTAATAAATTACTCTTCTTCTCATTGAAATTGATATTCATAGATATTAACTGTATCGCCTGGTTTGATATCTAATTTAATTAATTGTTCTCATACTCCTATTTTTTTTAAAATATTGTTAAATCTTAATAGGTTATCATATGAATTTAGTGGAATTTTATTGTATAGTTCCAAAACCTTAGGTCCATATACTTCAAAATGACCATAGTAAGGAGAGATGACTGTATAAGGAGCTTCGTATGTGATTTCAACTTCAGTAGATTCTTCTTCAACTGGTTTCATAGTTTCTTTTTGAATCATTTCTCATAATACTTTTTTAACTAGTTCCATATTTTCACGATTTATTGCCGAAATTTCAATTAATGTTATTTCTGGGAAATTATCCTTAAATTTAGCAACATTATCTTTGAAGTGCTCTAAGTCTGACTTATTTGCAATAATTAATTGAGGTTTTAATTCTAATTTTAAATTACAATCTAATAATTCTTTTTGGATTGTTAAGTAGTCATTAATTGGATCCTTATTAGGATCACCAAAGTCAATAATATGAGCAATAACTCTACATCTTTCAATATGTTTAAGAAAACGAGAACCAAGTCCTTTACCTAAGCTTGCACCTTTAATTAATCCAGGTAAATCTGCCACAGTAAAGCTATTTTCGTAAAATTCAACCATTCCTAATTGTGGAACTAATGTAGTAAATTCATACTCAGCAACTTTTGCTTTTGCATTAGAAATAGCATTGAGGAATGTGCTTTTACCTGCACTTGGTTTACCTACAACCCCAACATCTGAAAGAATTTTAAGAACGATTTTTGCTTCAAATTTCTCACCAGGAAGTCCATTTTCACATATTCTTGGTGCTGTATTTTTAGATGTTTTGAATTTAGTGTTTCCCCTTCCACCTTTTCCACCTTTAGCGACTAAATAAGGTGTATCAGGTAGAATTACATCAGCTACAAGTTTATTAGCATTGTAAACAAGTGTTCCAACCGGAACTTTAATATATGTGTGTTTAGCGTTGGCACCATAAAGATTTTTTGGACCTCCTTTGACACCATCTTCAGCCACAATGTGCTTATTTTTGTAAAAACTTAGCAATGTATTTTTTCCTAAATCACCAACAAAATATACATTTCCGCCGTTTCCACCATCTCCACCATCTGGGCCACCTTTATCTACATGGGCTTCTCTACGGAAAGAAATCATTCCATCTCCACCTTTTCCGGCTTGGAGCACAACCTTAACTTCATCAACGAATTTAGCCATTCTTTCTCCTTATAAAATTATTTAAAATTATAAATTATTATATTTTTCTTTACAATCAATTATTTTGTGAATTTAAGCATTTTTTTAAATAAAAAAATGGCGGAACAGAGAGGATTTGAACCTCCGCGGGAGTTGCCTCCCCTACAGTCTTAGCAGGACCGCCTCTTCAGCCTCTTGAGTACTGTTCCAAGCAAAAGTATTATAACCTAAAAATATAAAATTACTAGCATTATTTTAAATTAATTGGTTAAATTATAGAACTTTTACCTTATTTAGAAAATCTTCTACCCAAAATTGATTTAATTTGTTCGCTAGTTGGATTTTTAACCAAGAAAGTTCCAGCTACGCAGGCATCTGCACCATATTTGAAACACTCAGGTCCAGTGATATTGTTAATTCCACCATCAACTTGAATCAAAAAGTCATATCCATTATCTATTCTTAATTTCTTAAGGTATTGAATTTTACCATAAGCACTTTCGATGAATTTTTGTCCACCTTTACCAGGTTCAACAGACATAACTAAAACTAAAGAAAGGTATTTTGCAAATTTATTCACAACTTCAACATTAGTATTTGGTTTAATTGCTAATCCTATTTTACAATAATGTGTATTTTTAGATTCCAATCAATCTAATAAAGACTCTTCATCAATAGACTCGTAATGAAAAGTAAAAACATCAACGTAGTCTTTTAATTCTTCAACATATTCTGTTGGGTTTTCGACCATTAAATGTACATCTTTAAAATGTTCCTTGGTATTTTTAGAAATATTTATAATTTCTTGCTTTGAAATTGCTAAGTTAGGAACAAATTTACCATCCATAACATCATAATGAATTCAACTAATACCATTATTAATTAGTGTATTTGCCATTTCGACTCTTTTGTTGACATCTACATTCAATAAGCTTGGTGTAACGAATTTTTTACTCATTTCATCTCTCCTTTTTTGTCTCTTTACTTAATTTTAAATAATTTTTATATCTTCATTGTGGAATTGAAATGTTAATTTGCCTTTTGATTGCACAATCATGTAAGTTTTCATTTATATGTAAACATGAACGATATTTACAATTTGGAAAATGTTTTTTAAATAGTTCAAAACTTTGAGCTAATTCTAGTGAATTTATGTCCAAATCCAATGAACTGAAACCTGGAGTGTCAATCAATTCTCCGTTATTAAATTCAATAATTCTAACTACTCTAGTTGTATGTTTTCCCCGGCCAAGAGCTTTACTAATTTGTTGTGTTTCAAAATTATTTTTGGACAAACGATTAATGGTTGTTGTTTTACCTACTCCAGTTTGTCCTAAAAATACATTTGTTTTATCCTTAAATATTTGTCTAATCTTATTCAAATCAGATTCATTTTTATTATCAATTAAGTAAACTTCATATCCGCATTTTTTATATTCTTCAATTCAATAAAAATTATCTACAAGATCAATTTTAGTGAAAAATAATACTGGTTTAATTTCCTTAAACTCAATAATTGAGAGGAATTTATCCATTAAAAATGAACTGAATTCAGGCTCTTTTAAACTCATGACAACAATAACTTGGTCTACATTAGCAACCTTAGGTCGAATAAAATTATTTTTTCTGTTTAGAATTTCTAAAATCATCTTATCGTCATGTTCAACAAAATCACCAACTAATGGTGTTAGATTATTAAATCTTAGCTTACCACTACCTGGAATTGAAATTATTGAATTATCTAAGTTTTTTATTTCATATATTCCTGAAACTATTGAATAAATTTTGCCTTTCATATTCTCCTAAATTAAAATTGAAATTGTTATTAAGATTGCGCTGATTAAAACCAATACAGAAATCAAGATAAGATTGAATCTTCAACTACTTGTGTAATCAGCTATATTTTTTTTAACTTTGGCAGTTTTTGCTGAAATAGGAGCTTCAAGCGAACGTGATGTAAGTAAGCAAGTATCGATATCTTTTCTAAATTCTCACATCGATTCATACCGGTTATTTGGATTTTTAGCAGTTGCTTTTAGAATTACATTTTCTAATGCCTGTGGTACTTCTCTAAATTCTCTGACTCTAGGGAACTCGTTTTCTTTATGCATTTGAATTGTTTGAATAGCATTTTTGTTAGTAAATGGATATTTTCCAGTCAACATTTCAAAAAGTAACACACCAAGTGCGTATATATCGACTTGCTTAGTGATTTTAGTATTATCATCGATTAACTCCGGTGCCAAATAATACACTGAACCAATTATACTATGTGTTTTAGTCAAACGTTGATTATTGTGCTCGCTTGACATAGAAATCCCTAAATCGATTATTTTAACAGTTAATTTATCTGAAATAAGAATATTGGTACTTTTAATATCTCTATGAACAATTCCATTAGAGTGTAGCTCTCCAATACCAGCAGCAATTTGTTTTGCAAAACTTACAGCTAAGCGCGAATTCAAAAAGCCATTTTCTTCAATCATTGATTTTAAGCTTTTACCATTAACATATTCCATTACAAAATATTGTTCTTTTTCATCAATGTGGTAATCAAAAAGTTTGGGAACATTAGGTGAACTGATTTTTTGAAGCAGTTCAATTTCTCGTTTGAAACGTATATAATTGTTGTTATTATTGTCTTGAATACGGTATTTTAATGCGTATAACTCATTAGGTTTATTTTTTTTATTAACCAAAAAAACTGAACTCATTCCACCTGTTCCAATTAATTTTAATATTGTGTAACTTTTATAAACTCTTGATTCTCTAAAAGGTAATTCTGTATAACTTCTAGACATAATCTTCCTCATCAAAATCTATAATTGCGACACTCATATTATCGTTGGAATTAGCTATTTGAGCACTAGTTAAAATTGTTTCAATTCTACTTTTTAGAGATAAGTCCGAATTTTTTACAATAAGTTCAATTTCATCATTATTTATAAAACCATGAATTCCATCACTTGTTAGCAAGATGCTTTTAGTCTTCATGTAACTTTCAGTGTTTAATTCAAATACTTCTAAGGTTGTTTTTTTACTTGGACCAAGAGCACTTGTTAAGTATTTAGACTCTCTTTGAGAATTGGCTACTATTTTATCGTATCCTTCTTGAATTAATTGATTGTAATAATTGTGATCTACGGTTATTTGGATTAGATCATCATTTTTATTGAGTATGTATGTTCGTGAGTCTCCTGAGTTGAAAATAATAATTTTCTTTTGTTTTCTGAAAATAAGTGCAGCAGTTAAGGTTGTCCCCATATCATGCATTTCTTCATTAATTGATTGTTTTTTCATGTTTATTTTGACAATATCAATCAAGTCATAGAATCATTTTTTATGATCAGCTAGATTCTGGTTAAAGCTATTTAGGAATTCATTAACAATTACATTTACAGCTATTGATGAAGCAAAAGAACCACCGAAGTGGCCTCCCATTCCATCACATAAAAGTGCTAAAACGGTATTATCTTTTTCTATAATTTCAACTCTATCTTGATTTTCGTCTCTAAAATCACCTTTAATCGATTTTGCTAATCATTGCATTTAATACCTAACTCCTTGTAAAGAATTTCTTTAATTTCATTAGCAGCACGTTCAGGTATATCGTTAATAATTTTATACTTAAATACACTAGATTCAGCAATTTCCTCAGTCGCTTTGTGTAATCTAGCTTTCATTGTATGGATATCTTCCGAACCTCTTTTTAAAATTCTATTTTTTAGATCGTCAATCGAAGGCGGAAGTAAAAAAATTGTAATTAAATGATATCTAGGATCATCCTTTAATTTTTGAATTACCTGTTTAGCACCACGAGTTTCAATCTCCAACATTGGAGTCATCCCGCGATTTGAAATTCTAGTTAACTCAGTATATAAAGTTCCATAGTAATTATCAAAATGATAAGAAAATTCAATAAATTCTCTTCCTTTTATCATTTGTTGAAATAATGATTTATCGTAAAAATAGTAATGTATTCCGTTAATTTCACCTTCTCTTGGTTTTCTAGTGGTTGCAGAACAAGATAGCGATAAGCGTAACTCATCGTATTCAAATAATAATCTTTCTACTGTTCCTTTACCAACTCCACTAGGACCAGAAAAAATAACTAACGGGGTTTTCTTTATAATACTATCTTTATCCATAATTAATTGTTATTATATATTTTTATTTATTTTTTACTAGCAATATTTATATTAAATTTTTATTGTTCTTTTAGTAGAAAAAAAGATTTAATTTGCAAATTAAATATATAAATTGCAGTTTTATTAAAATTATTATGAATAAGACTTATAAATTATTATCATTTTATATTAGTATGACCTTATGACATATTTGCTAACTTATTAATTAATGTAAGATTATTAAAAATCATATTTTTAAGCGTTGGTTATGGAAAAAAAACCATAACAAAATATTAGCTAAGTTCTTAAAAATCTTATATTGAATTTAATATATTATAATTAATTATAGTTTAACAAGGAGTAATAATGAGTTTTCTAAATAAATTAAAATCAATTTTTATTAAAAAAGAAGAAGGATCAACAGAAGTTCCCTCACAATTTATCCAAGATTTAGTTTTTAATCTTGGTGGTATAAGTAATATTACTGGATTTAATAATGGTGCAACAAGCTTAAGATACGATGTTAAAGATAGTTCTAAAGTTAATGTTGTTGAACTAGAAAAAAACGGAGTTGAAAAAGTTACGATTATTGGCCCTAGATATGTAGAAATTAAATTAGGAGAAAAAGCTGACGAAGTAAATGCAGAAGTTCGTAAATTTATTACATACTTCAAAAAAATCGAAGCAAGTACTGTGCATGTTCAAGAAGGAAATTTAGCTCCTAAGAAAGTTCAAGAAGAAGCTGAAAAAAAAGAATGTAACAGTGATACATGTTTATCACAAACATATGATGAGGATGTAGAAAAAGTAGAGTTATTAGGAATTACTAACTCTAAAATCCTAAGTGTAGAATCATTAAATGATGGTGTATTTAGTGAAAAAATGTTAGGTGATGGGATTGTATTTGATATTTCAGATAAGGAAATTGTTGATATTATCTCACCAATTGATGGAACATTAGAAGTGTGTTTCCCTTCTAAACATGCCTATGGCATTGTTTCACCAAATGGATTAAATATTTTAATTCACATTGGTATTGATACAGTTAATTTAGGTGGTATTGGATTCGAAACCTTTGTAACTCAAAATGAGAAAATTAAAAAAGGTCAAAAATTAGTTACTGTAAATGTAAAAAGAATTTTACAAGATAATTTAAATCCAAATGTTATTTTAATAGCTACAAATGAATCTAAATTCAAAAAATTTACAGAAGTTAAGAAAAATTCTAAAGTAAATGAAGTTGTCGCAGTGATAACAAAATAAAAATTTTAATAAATAGAAAGAAGGAAAAATGAAAGTTTTAGTACTAAAAGGTCATCTTGTTGCTGATGCTAACTCATTCTCAAATAAAGTAGCTGATTATTTAATTGATAAAGTACAGTCTAAATATATCGATTCAGAAATTGAAGTAATTAATTTAGCTGATACTAAATTATCAGAAGTATTTCTTACACAAAAATCATTTACAACTTATTATTCTGATGTTGAAAGTTCTAAATGAATCGCAAAAATTAAAGAAGTTGATAAAGTTATTATATCTGTTCCTATGATTAATTTTGGTCCTTCTATAATTGTTAAGAATTTCATAGATGCAATATCAGTTGCAGATCAAACTTTTTCTTATAAATACAGCAAAAAAGGAGATGCAATTGGTTTATTAACAAATATTGACGTAACAATTATTGCATCACAGGGTGCTCCCGAAGGTTGATATTTATGAGGTAATCACTTATCTTGACTTGAAGGAACATTCAAATTTTTAGGTGCAAAAAAAGTACAATCGCTTTTAATTTCAGGAACAAAAGTTAACTTGGCAAAATCCTTAAATAATGGTGAATTGATTGATGAATATAGCAAAAGAATCGATTCACTTGTTGAAAATTTATAATAATATAATTACCTTTATTGGTATTTTTTTGTAACTTGATTGTACCTTGAAGTTGAAATATATTTGTGCTAGTGTCTTTTTTATTCAAAATAAAAAAGAGAAACAAATCAATCTACAAACGTTTCTCTTTTAACTGATAATATGGAATAAGGTCATATATATTGCACACAATCAATTCAAAAACAATGAATAATAATTTCTCCACACATTTTTTCCACCAGCCATATTAATGATATTTGAACTTATTTTGAACTAATTAACTTAATTTAGTTATAACGTTTCACTAAAAAACAATATATGTTTACCTTACATTTTTATTAAATAACTAAAAAAGTTGACAGGATTAACTGTTAACTTTTTATTCTAGTTTTATTGAAGTTTTATTTTTCTTCTTCAATCACTTTGATAAACAACTCTTGAAGTTGTTCTTCAGAAACTCCACTTGGTGCTTCTGTGAAGACATCTTGATTTTTTGCATTTTTAGGGAACGCAATAACATCTCTAATTGTTTTGTGGTTAGCTAAAATCATTGTTAGTCTATCCATACCTAAACCGATTCCGCAGTGTGGTGGAACTCCGTAATTGAAAGCTTTTAGGAAGAAACCAAATTTTGATTCTTGTTCTTCCTTGCTCATACCGATTAGTTCAAACATTTTTTGTTGCATTTGAGGATCGCTGATTCTAGCAGAACCAGAACCTAATTCAAAACCATTCAATACTAGGTCATAGCTTTTAGCACGTAATTTTGAAAGTTCCAAAGTGTTAATTTCTTCTAAAGTATTATCAAATTGAGTAAACGGATGGTGTGCTGCTTGCCAACGTTTGAATGTTTCATCATACTCAAACATTGGTCAATCAACTATTCAACTAAAGTTATATTCATCACGAGCATAACTAAACATGTTATTCAATTCAACACGAACTGCTCCAAGAGCCTTAGAAGCATTTTCAAAATCATCAGCAACAACAAAATATGAACCATCACCATAAATTTGAATAAGTTTATTTACTTCATCAGCAACTTTTTTAGCGAAATTTGAATGAGTAACAACACCATTTTCTACAACAAAATAGAACAATATTTTGGCTTTATTTTTATTTGCAATTTCTTCAAGTACCTTAAAATCTTTTTTGGTAATTATCGAAGGAACTTTAAGCATTCTTTTGCTTTTTGCATCTCTAATTACATTAAAGTCTGTATTGTTGCAGAATGAATCAATATCAATAATTTTATATTCATATCTTAAGTCCGGTTTATCTGTCCCATAGTCTCTAATACAGTCATCAAATTTTAATCTTTGAAATGGAGTTTTAATATCATGACCAATTTTTTTCATAAAGTGTTTAAATAAACCTTCAACTATTTCTTGGAATTTATCAACTGACATAAAACTTACTTCGATATCTAATTGAGTAAATTCTGGTTGTCTATCTTTTCTAGAATCTTCATCTCTGAAGCATCTAGCAAATTGATAATATCTTTCAAATCCAGCAACCATTAGTAATTGTTTAAATAATTGTGGTGATTGAGGCAATGCGAAAAATGATCCTTTAGTTCTAGTTGGAACTAAAAAGTCTCTAGCTCCCTCAGGCGTAGCCTTGGCTAACATTGGAGTTTCTAATTCAGTAAAGTCATTTTCTTGCATATATTCTCTAATGTGATAGAAAATTTTATTTTTAAGTGCAAGAGTTTTTTGCATAACTGGTCTTCTTAAGTCTAAATATCTATATTTTAGTCTTAAATCTTCTTTTACTTCGATTTCATCTTTGATTGAAAAAGGTAATTCAGCAGAGCTTGAGAGAATTGTGAAGTTATCAACAACAACCTCAATATCTCCAGTTTCTAAACTTGGATTTTTATCTTTTCTTTCTACAACCAATCCTTGTACTTCTAAAACACTTTCTTTTGAAAAATTAATAGGTTTATTAAAAACTAGTTGAGTAATTCCGTATTTGTCCCTTAAGTCAACGAAATTTAATTCACCAAATCTTCTTTTGTTAGCGACCCATCCATAAAGAGTAACTTTTTGACCAACATTTTCTAATCTTAATTCATTATTTTTAATTTCTTTTTTCATAATTATCCTTAGTTATTTTTAATCAAATTCATAATATTTATTAGAATTGAATCATTTTTTTCCAATTGATATGTTTCTTTAGTTTTTAAATTCTTGAGTAATATTTTGTCTTTTACTTTAACATCATCAAATAATAAGAATTTAGCATTGTATTTTTGAGCATGGTTGAATATTTTTTTAATTTTTATTTCTTCGGGATTAAATTCAACACTAATGTTATTTTTTCTTAAGTTATTAACTAATTCAAAAATTATTCTTTTATTTTCAATATTGTCAGTACTTGTTGCAGCGAAAACTTCAACTGAATCAATGTTTTGTTGTAATTTTTCATTTATTTCCGGATGAAGTTCTTTAATTAAGGTCATCATACGGTCTACACCAAGACCAAATCCGATACTTGAAAGTTCCGGTCCACCAAGTTCATTAATTAATTTTGAATATCTTCCACCGCCAAGAATAGTTAATTCTGTGTCTTGATCTTTAACAACAAATTCAAACACTAATTCATCATAATAATCTAACCCTCTTACTAAATCTGTGGAAATAGTAAATTTGATGTTCTGATTTTTAAGATTATTACAAATTGATTCGAAGTAATCCCGTGAACTTGAACTTAGATAATCAATAATTTTTGGACATTTTTTAATAAATTCATGCTTTGAATCAACTTTATCATCAAGAATTCTTAAAACTTTACGTTCATCTAATCTCTCTTTACTTGTTTGAGTTAGTTGATCATAATATGGAATGAGAAAGTTATAAACATCTTCTTCATATTTTTTTCTAGTTTCAATATCGCCGATTGAATTAATTTTTAATTCAATTTGTTTATCAAAGTCAAAATATTTCTGAATGATTTCCTTGGCCATTAAAATTACTTCAACATCATATAATGGATTCTTATTTGAGATATATTCAATTCCGGCTTGAATAAACTGACGGTAACGACCCTTTTGAGGTTGTTCATATCTAAACATAGGTCCAAAATAAGCAAATTTACTTTGATCTACATATCACTTATTTTCAATCAAAGCACGTATAAATGGTGCAGTACCTTCAGGTCTAAGACAAATTGAACGTTTACCCTTATCTAAGAAATCATACATTTCCTTACGCACCATATCACTTGATTCATTTGAGCGCTTAAATAATTCTGTAGCCTCAAAAATTGGAGTTTCAATCATTTTAAAATTGTAAATTTTAGTTAAGTTACTAAAATTATTATAAATATCATCTCTTAAAGCAACATCGTATTTGTCATAATCTTTTGTGCCTTTAATTTTAAAAATCATATTGCTCCATTCATGTTATAAATATTAATTAAATTTTACATTATTTTAAAATATTATTAGTTAGTTAAACACAATAAAAAAGGTTAATTTATAAAATTAACCATAAATTTTAGTAATTAAAAATAATTGCAATAAATTCTAAATCATCTTGTGATATTGTGATTAAATTGGAAGTTATTAAATTTTGTAAAATTTGAGTGTATTCCGGAAAGATATTAACCTCTCCTTCGGTTCTTTTTAGTGTTAATTTATTAATTTTTGAATCATTATTTTTTTCTTCTGAAATGTTTGAAATTACTAAATTACTTAGACTTGTAATGAATACCGCACCAGTTTTATCTGTTGCCTTAATTCTTGTTACTGATTTTAATTTTGGATTTCTCTTTAGTACTTCGTTGATAATGTTAGTGATTGAAATTGTAAGTTCTTCATCAATATCTTCATCTTGATTTGAGATGAATCGATCTTGATTCTTAATGTATTCAATGGCAACTACGTCTTCATTTGAATTTTTGATAAATTTAGAATTAGCATTCGATGAGTCTAAATCATTTTCAAAGATTCTTCAAGTTTCTAAAGTGGTTACAAAAGCTGGTTGAACTTCGAAATTTATATTATGAATGAATTTTTGAGGGATTATTAATCCTTTTTTTATCTCGTTGTTTTGAATCAAATCGGCATATGTTAAAGCTTTAACGGTAGCTTGAAAACATAAAAATGAATATGACATTTGTTCTGGTGTTTTCTCTTCAAAATTATCTAAAGTTTTTTGAATTAATTGCAATAATTTATCTTCAGTTTTAACTTGGAATAAATTATTTGCTAATTTGTATAACTCAGGTTTATTTTCTTTTATATATTCCAAATATGATTTGTGTAAGTTGAATGTTAATAAAGTTGATTTATTAAACATAGATTTTCTATAGTTTGTATTAGCCTCACTAATTTTGTTAATGATTTTGTTATCAAATTTGTTTTCTGAGTCATTGATAGCAGTGTTTAAATTTTGTGTAACAGCAACAATTTTTTGTGTATTTATTTCTCTTGCAGAGTTTTCGAATTCATCTAGTTTTTGATTTAAGTCAATTTCTCTAGATTGCGAAATTTTAATTAATAATTCATCAATACTCGAAGTTAAGCTTTTAAACGAAACAGTTTCATTGGATGAAATTGAGGCAAGTATTTCTTTTAAATTATTTGCAAATCTCTCAGCTAAATCAATGGAAGAAATTGAAAATTCTAAGTATTTTTTTTGAATTGATTTAAAGTTATTTTTTCTAAAATCATCAACATTTTTTTCTAGAAAAAAATCATTGTCTAAATCTACTACAAATGAATTTTGATAATTAAAACTTAGGTTATTTTCAATGTTTTTGGTTGGTTTATCTGGATTAATTGGTTTATCATTTGAACATGACGCTGATAGTGTAGTAAATGTTGGTAGCAAGATTACTGAAGAACCAAGTAAGATTTTATTTTTAATTTTTTTCATCATTCCTCTTTTAATAAATTAATTTTATATTAATAAATCTAAAAATAAAACTAAAAAGTTAAAAAGTCTTAGATGTCGCTCAAAACCTGAAAATACATATTTGTGGTAAAATATGAATATAAATATTTTAAATAATATTTTGTAAAAAGAGGAAACCGTGGAAAAAATTTATAATCACAAAGAAGTTGAGAAAAATATTGAGAAAAAATGACAAGAAAAAAGATATTTCATGAATCATGATGAGAGAAAAAAACCGTTTTCAATACTTTTACCACCTCCTAATGTTACAGGAAAATTACATCTCGGACATGCATTAGATTCCTACATTCCTGACACTATTATTCGTTACAAAAAATTGAATAATTATGATGTGTTTTGAATAGCGGGTATGGATCATGCGGGAATTGCAACACAAGCTAAAGTTGAACAAACTTTATATGAAAACAAAGGTTTGACAAGACATGATTTAGGTAGAGAAGAATTTCTAAAATTAGTTTGAGAATGAAAAAAAGATTATGCTCAAACATTTAGAAAACAGTGAGCATCATTGGGGTTAGCGTTAGATTATGCTAACGAGAGATTTACATTAGATGAAAGTGCTAATAATGCTGTTCTAAAAGTATTTATTGAACTTTACAACAAAGGACTAATTTATAGAGATATTAAAGCAATAAATTGAGATCCAGAATTAGAAACAGCTTTATCAAATATCGAAGTTGTTAATAAACCAACTGAACAAAAAATGTACTATATTAAGTACTTTATTGAAAACTCAAGTGAATTTTTAGAAGTGGCAACAGTTAGAACTGAGACATTACTTTCAGATGTTGCTCTAGTATATAATTCGGAAGATAAAAGATATAAACATCTTCAAGGAAAATTTGCAATTCACCCAATCACTAAAAGAAAATTACCAATAATTGAAGATGATTATGTAGATAAAGATTTTGGTTCAGGTGTTATGAAATTATCAGCTCATGCTGAAGTTGATATTGAAATAATTAAAAAACATGGATTGGAAATTATTGAAACTATCGATAAAAGAGGATATATTAATTCTCCTAATTCTACCTTTGATAAGTTAGAAAGATTTGAAGCTCGTGAAGCTATTGCAAAGTTCTTGAGCGAAAATAATTATTTAACTAAAGTTGAAAATTCAATATCAAACGTTGGATATAGTGATAGAAGTAAAGCGCCAATTGAAATTCTTGTCATGCCTCAATGATTTGTTAAAATGGATAAATTTGCCAAAGACATTTTAGAACATCTTAATAGTGAAGAAAAAGTTGATTTCTTCCCATCACGTTTTGAAAGTACATTAAAACAATGAATGGAAAATGTTTATGATTGAACAATTTCTAGACAACTTTGATGAGGTCACCAAATTCCATGTTGATACAAAAATAATGAAATTAAGGTTCAAATAGAATGTCCAGGAGAAGGTTGAGTTCAAGATCAAGATGTGCTTGATACTTGATTCTCTAGCGGCCTTGCTCCTTTCGCTTTCTTGGGATGGCCTGATAACGATGAAAAACTTAAGAGATATTATCCAGGAGATGTTCTAGTCACAGGGTATGACTTAATTTTCTTCTGAATTGCTCGTATGTATCTTTTTGGATTAGAATTTCAAAATAAAAAACCATTTAAGCATGTATTACTTCACGGTTTAATAAGAGATGAACAAAATAGAAAAATGTCTAAATCATTAAATAATGGTATAGATCCAATTGATGTTGTAGAAAAATATGGTTCAGATGCATTAAGATGGTTTTTAATTGCAAATACAACTCCAGGAATGGATATTAGATATTCTCCTGAAAAAATTCAGGTCGCATGAGCAATGAATAATAAACTTTGGAATATTGCAAGATATATTTCAGAAATGGAAGATAATTCAAGTACTAAGTACACAGATGCTGATAAATGAATCACTAATAAAATTATTGCTCTTCAAAGTAATATCGATAAATTTATGGAAAAATATGAATTTACATTAATGTGTGCAGAAGTTAACAAATTTATTTACAACGATTTTAGTTCTTGGTATATTGAATTGATTAAGTTGAATGCTTCTAAAAAAGTTTCATTAGAAATCCTTAAAAATATTTTGATTATACTTCATCCCTTTATGCCATTTATCACTGATAGATTATTTAGTGATATCTTTAATGAAGAATTATTAGAATACTCTTGACCTAAACTGGAAAAATTTGAAAATGTTGAGTATATTGATACATTAATTGAAATAATTTCAACAATAAGAAGGTATCGTGAAGAAAATCAAATTTCAAAAAAAGAAGTTATAAATTATTACTTTGATAATGAATTAAATGAAATAGCCAAAGAAACTATCAAAAAGATGGCAATTGCTGAATTTAAAAATAACAATGATGCAATTTTTGCGTTAAATTCGGGTAATTTATTTATCGAAATTGATACAAATCAAAGAGAAATTAATAAGCAAAGATTACTTGAAAAAATTGAAAAAGTTAAGTTTGAAATTAATAGAGCAACAAATATGTTAAATAATAAAAGCTTTACTGATAAAGCTCCAGCTGATAAAGTTCAAGCTGAAAGAGATAAGCTTGAAAAATACCAAGAAGAACTTAAAATTTACGAGGAGGAACTTAGATGCAAATATTAAGTGGTGTTGAATTAGCTAAAAGTGAGTTAGAAAAATTAAAAAATGAAATTGATTCAATGAACTTACCAAGAAAAATTCGTCTTGGGATTGTTCAAGTAGGTGATAATCCAGCTTCTAACAAATATGTTCAAAACAAAATTAAAAAAGCCGAATACTTAGGTATTGAAGCTACATTATACAAATATGATGAGTCAATTAGTCAAGATAGACTACTTAAAAAAATGGATTCAATTAATGATTACAGTGATGGAATAATCGTTCAATTACCATTGCCAAAGCACATTCCAACTCAAGTTATTATGGACGCAATTCCATATGAAAAAGATATTGATGGATTAAGTAACAGAAATGAATTTGCTTTATATAACGGTTCTAGAACTAAAGATAAATTCTTTGTTCCAGCTACCGCTAGAGCTGTTTTAGAATTGATGGAACACTACAATATTAAAGTTGAAGATAAAAGAGTGGCTGTTATTGGTAGAAGTTATTTGGTTGGTAAACCGGTTGCTCACATTATCAAAAGAATGGGTGCATCAGTCGCTACTTATGATGAGCACACAGGTATTAAAGGTGTAGAAAATGCTGATATTGTTATTGTTGCTGCTGGTGAAGCTAAATTAGTTAAAGAGCCTAATGTTAAAGAAGGTGCTATAGTTATTGATGTAGGAACTAATTTAGATGATCATTTACCTGATGTAATTTCTGGTGATGTTGATTTTGAAAGTGTTAAAGATAAAGTTGCAGCAATTACACCTGTGCCTGGCGGTGTTGGACCTATGACTGTAGTTTGTCTTCTTAAGAATTTAGTAGATTCAATAAAATAGAAATCGTAAAAAGAATTATAAATTTTGAATGACATCGTAATTTATATGTTATGATGTTTTTTAAATTTAAAAATCCAATCATTAAGATTGAATTTTATTATTTAGGCAGCTATCTTTAATAATCCAAAGACAACAATAGATACAAATGCCCCAGCTAATAATGGAGATAAACCAGGAACTAATAAACCATATTTAAAGTCTGCACTTGGAGCATCTTTTGCGTCTTTGAACATTAATTTTACTGTTAAGAAATATACAAATCTAGGAACTAAATCTCTAACTGGGTTGATTGCGTAACCTGTTGCAGAACCAAGAGACATACCAACTCCTAAAACAACAAATGGAACTGCCATAGCACCAACTTGGCTGAATCCATCATATTTGCTACCTGCTGCAATCAATCCGATTAAAACAGCTGTACCAACGAATTCATACATCATATTGTGTGCGTATTTATTAGGATGTGAAGCACCAGTACATGAAGAACCTTTCAATAATCCAAGTTCATTTTCTTTAATGTGATTTCAGTTAATTACATTAAGAATAACTTGCCCTAAGAACGCTCCTACAATTTGACCTAAAACATATAGTCCGTGTTTTCCAGCTTCAGTACCAGTTAATGTATTTGATAATAGTTTATCAAAGAAACTTCATACTGTAACTGCTGGATTTAAATGAGCAACCGCTCCTTGGAATAAATAAGCTGCGACGATTCCACCAAAAACCGCTATTGCTCATCCAAATGTAATTAGAACTCAGTTTGATGTTTTGTGTGCAAACATATTTTTAAAATTTGCTGATGCACATACACCATTACCAAGAATTATAAGAACCATTGTACCTATAAGTTCACTTAAAAATGCTATTGCCATTTATTATTTTACCTCGATTTCTTTTACTCAGTTAAATGTACGTTTAACTGCTTCATCTCAACCACGAATTAATTTTTTAACTTCTTCGGAAGATAATTGTGGTGAAAATTCTTTATCAACCATTGTATTCTTTTCAATTTCGTCAAGATTATCTCAATATTTTGTTGCTAGTCCAGCTAGGAAAGTAGCACCTAATGCAGTAGTTTCAACATTTTTTGGACGAATTACTTTAACATCAGAAATTGATGATTGGAATTGCATTAAATAGTTTGAATTTGATGCTCCACCATCCACTTTAAGAACTTCAATTTTTTTATCAATATCAGCAGCCATGGCTTTAATTAAGTCATTAGATTGAAATGCTATAGATTCTAATGTAGCTTTAACAATGTGTTCTTTCTTAGTACCTCTTTCTATACCAAAAATAGCTCCACGTGAGTATGAATCTCAATAAGGTGCTCCCAATCCAGTAAATGATGGTACTAAGTACACTTGGTGTGTGTTATCTTTTTCAGCCAATGCAGCATAGAAATCAGACTCAGCTGAATTATAGATTAATTGTAATCCATCACGAATTCATTGAATAGCAGCTCCAGCGATAAAAACAGATCCTTCAAGTGCATAAACTGGTTTTTCTTTGCCTAGTTGTCAAGCAACAGTTGTTAACAATTTATTTTTTGATAGAATAGGTTTTTCACCTATATTCATTAATGTAAAGCAACCTGTTCCGTAAGTGTTTTTAACCATACCAACTTTATTACATAATTTCCAAATAAAGCTGATTGTTGGTCTCCGGCTACTCCGGCGATTGGAACTTCCCCTGTTGCTCTTAATGATCAATGTTTTGGATCAACAATTCCATACACTTCACTAGAAGATTTAACTTCAGGAAGGATTGAACGAGGAATTTCAAATAATTTAAGTAATTCATCATCTCAATCCATTGTGTTTATATTGAATAGTAATGTTCTTGAAGCATTTGATACGTCGGTTGCATGTACTTTTCCGCTTGTTAATTTTCAAATTAATCATGTGTCGATTGTACCTGCTAGTAATGTACCACTTTCTAACGCTTTTTGTGCTTCTGGAACATTTTTTAGAATTCATCTTATTTTTGTTCCGCTAAAGTATGGATTAATAATTAACCCTGTTTTTTCCCTAACCATTTCTACATGTTCGGTTAAAGTATCACAGTAGTCACTAGTTCTTCTGTCTTGTCAAACAATAGCATTATATACTGGTAATCCAGTTACTTTATTTCATAAAACAACTGTTTCACGTTGATTCGTAATACCAAGTGCTGCAACATCATTAGATTTAATGTTAGCTTTGTTTTTGGCTGATTGCATTGTTGACAGTTGGGTGTTCCAGATTTCTAATGCATCGTGTTCAACTCATCCACTTTTTGGATAATATTGTGTAAATTCATGTTGAGATGTAGATACAATATTAGCATTATGGTCAAATACAATTGTACGACATGATGTTGTACCTTCATCTAATGTAATAATATATTTTTCTTTATTCATAGATTCCTTTGCTAATTAATTTTAGAATACATCAATTTCATAATCAGGTTTGAAGTTTTCACGTTTTTCTAGTTTTAGTTCAAGCAGTTTAACTATTTCTTCAGCAATTGAAGGGGCCGAACTAAGTGCAGGTGATTGCATTCCTGCCGCTAAAACAAAGTGTGGGTTATTTTTTGATTTACGGATTACAAAGTCATTAGTCTCAACATCAATTGGGCGAGAACCTGAAAGAGTCATAATTGTTCTTTCTAATTTAAGTGAAGGAACTATTTTCTTTCCTATTTCACCGATGTAATCGTATTTTTCTCTTGTAACAAGTCTTGTATCTTCACGTGGCACACCTTCTTCAGCTGTAGGTCCAACTAAGTAGTGTCCATCTAATGTTGGAGCAACAATAACTCCTTTTCCGTGAATTGTTGGTACTTTAAATAATACCGAACCAATTAAATTCTTATCGTAATTATCTAAAATACGGTATTCTCCACGACGTGTTGTTTGTTTGAAATCATCAAATTTGAATTTGTTTGCAAGAATGTCTGCATAGTGTCCAGCAGCATTAACAACTTTTTTAGCAACAACTTTATCTGTTCCGTTAAGTGTTATTGTAAATTCATTGTTTTCATATTTAATATCTGTAACTTCTGAACTTACTCTTAATTCAGTTCCGTTTTGTTTTGATGCTCCTAAAAGTGCTTTAGTAGCTTCAACAGGGTGAATAGCAACAGATGAAGTACATAATAAAGCTCCTAAAACTTCTGGATTTACATTAGGTTCTTTTTTAAGTACTTCTTCTCTTGTAAGAACTTTTAAGTCTTTAGGATCAAGTTTATTTACCAATCCACGATCATATAACATGTGAACATGTTTCATTTCTTCTTCGTTAAAAGCTAAAATTAATGAATCAATTTTCACTCTTGGGAATTTTAAGTGCTTAAATCAATCAGTTTGTCATTTAATATTCCCTGCTAAGTTTAATTTAGCCTCAATTTTATGTGGTTCGGGGTCAAAACCACCATGAATCAATCCTGAATTTCCTAGAGAAGTTTCATCAGCAACTTTAGGATTTTTTTCAACAACTAATACATCAAGTTTGTATCTTGATAATTCGTAAGCAATAGATGCTCCGATAATACCAGCTCCTATAATAACTACATCATATTTTTTCATTTTAAATCTCCTTACGTGTTTGATCACATTTATATTTTAATGAAATCATTTTCATTTTTTAGAAAAAAAGTAAAATTTCCATATTTTATAAAGTGGAAAAGTCATGCGACCATTATTTTTATTTAAAGAGCTTGAAGTACAATAGTGCTTCAATATTTATAATTATATTGCTTTTTTATATAAAAAAGCACACCAAAAGAATCGGTCATGACCGATTTTAAAATTTTTTTCAATATTATTTTGAGATAAGTAATAAATATTTGTTAATTCTATTGATCATTATTTGAATTTGTTCATCAGAAAATTTGTCCATTGAAATACCTTTAGCAATATATCTTCTGATATGTCTATGAATGTTCTCGATAGAACCTTTTTGATATGAGCAGTACGCGTCACATTTGTATAAATTGTTTTGATTAATAACTTCGTGCAACAACACGTTCTCGGAGCCGTTGTCAATTGTTAAAGTTTTGATTTTTAATGCGTTATTTTCAATAATTTTAATCAATGATTTTTTAACTGCTAATGAAGTTTTTAGTGACCTAACTGAATAGAGTCTTCTAGATTTTCTATCTAAAACAGTAACTAAACAATACTTGTCCTCACGTTTACCAATAACTGTATCAAGTTCATAATGACCTTCCATAGTTCTATTGTTAGCTTCCTCAGGTCTTTGATGAATTGGAATTGCATTTTTAAGAGAACTTTTTTGAGTTTTAACAGTTCTCTTTCGGTATTTTCCTACCGAAAGAAATTGTAAAATATCTATAGATAATGAAAACTCATTTGACTTTAAGCACTTATATACAGTGCTTGTCGTAGGACAAGGACTATTAGGGTAATGTTTTTTAAATTTATTAACAAGTGCTTTAGCAGAAACTTTTATGGCTCTTTTTGTAAAATCCTTACTAAATCGATTTTTTCTAAAATAGTCAACTTCTTCATTTCAAAATCTAATAAAATCTTTTCATTTGTTTTGAATAGTTTTTGAGTGAAGTCTAGTTCTTCTTGACCTATAAAATATCAAATGTTCAGCTAACAAATTAAAATCTATATAGTTAACATAGTTAATATAATTGTCGCAATTGCGACAAACTTTCTTAAATTTCTTAACAAAATCACCTTGATTTGTTGCAGAAATTTTTAATAGTTTTTTAATAGTTTTTGGTTGAAATCTTACAATGTTTGAAACTTGAGAAATGGTTTTATTTTGCCCTATTAACCTTAAACATTCATTAAAATGAAGAATACTCATTTGATTCTCTTTCAATAGTCTTGTTTTTAAGACTTTCGAATGTAATAACCTAATTTCTTCATCAGAATTCTTTATCAAATAATGATTGTTAGGAAGATGTTTTCGTTTAGTTTTTATACACACAACTTTTTCAAGAGAATTTTTAATATTTGCTATAATCATACTGGGTCCTTTCGTATTTTTTGGAGCAATATTATTTTACTAAAAGACCCAATAAATAAAAACAGTCATGCGATAATGGTCGCATGACTTTTCTATTTTACGAATTTCCATATTTATGAAACGCTCTTAAAACTCAATAATTACCTGCTATTTTGTATTTTTTATTTATAATTAATATAAAGGGAGTAAAAATGAATGATTTAAAAATTAAGTGTCCAAACTGCAGTATCACAATTGAACTAACTGAAAAAGTCGAGAATGAAATTTACAATTTCTTTTACGAAAAGTCAAATAAAAAAATTGAAAATGAATTGCACAAAAAAATGAGCAATGAATTTGAAAGTAAACTAGAAAAAGAGAAAAATGCTTTTAAAGATCAGTTAAATGACTATATTCGTGAAGCAATACGAGACAAAAATATTTTGACTAGCGAAATTACTGAATTAAAAAATATAAACATTAATATCGTTAAAGAACATTCTCTAGAGTTACAAAAAATGGAAAATGAATACAAAATTTCGTTAAATGAAGAAATTAGAAAAATTGAAAACGGAATCAAAACACAAATAGATATACTAAAAGAGCAAAATACAAGATTGATTCTAACTAGTCAAGAAAAAGAAATCGAAATGACTAAAAACTTTGATGAAAAATTAAAACAAACCATTCACGAACAAAAAGATAAACTGGAAAAATTAATTAATGATAAAGATGCTGAGATAGCAAAAATTAGTCTAGTTAATAATAAATTAACTGAAGAATTAGCAAAGATAAATGAGACTCAAAAAAATGAGTTCAACTCATCTAAAATTTATGGTATTTCAAGTTTTGGCGGAACTCTTGAAGAATATTGTAAAGATAAATATTTAGAAGAATGTGACCCAGAAATTCAAAAATTTTCATTATTTTATAAAGATACAAAAGTTGACGACGAAAATGAAAAAGGTGATTTTATTTATCGTTTATTTTTAGATGAAAATAAAAAGATAGAAATTACATCAATTATGTTTGAAATGAAACGTATGATGAGTAATGAAAATAAGAAAAATACAAGTTTTTTAGAAAAACTTAATAGAAATCGTGTAAACAAAAAATGTAAATATGCAGTTTTAGTTTCAACTTATGAACCTGAAAATGAAATTTATAATAATGGTTTTAAAGATATGAGTGGTATTTACGAAAATACATACATTATCCGTCCAAAACAAATAGTTGAATTTATAAAGTTTATTGTCAAATTTGAGAGAGATTATTATAAATTAAAACTTAAAGATAAAGAAAATGATGAATATAAATTATCACTAATAAATTTAGAAGAAACCATACATTCACAAGTAACTTCTATTTTAAAGACCTCTGAGGCTATGGATAAAAATTTAGATAAAGTTGAGGCGTCTATTGATGCGGCCATCAAACAATTAAGCCTAGTTAAAGACACTTTTACTATTTTCAAAAATAGGTTAAATTCTGAATTGCCTAATAAACTACATAATTTAGAGCTTAAAAAATTAGTAAATAAAAATCCTATAATAAAACAAAAATTAATTGATGAAAAAGCAAAACAGGAATATGAGGCAGAAATCACAACAGAAGAATAAAAATCAACCATTAAGGTTGACTTTTTTTATTGTTTTGAAAAAGTTTTTGTTAAAAGAGTTTCCTTTAAAAGATCTGATAAAGCAGTATTTTCATTATTGGTAGCTGTCGCAACCATTAATGATTCTACAAAAGGTGCATCAACCAATATTACTTTTTTATCATTAATCATTTCGACAGCCATTTGCGAGCTCATCAGTGATGAACCGATTTCGCAAAATACCAACACTCCATCACCATCATTGACAGAATTGATAGAATCGATGATTTTTTGAACATCAGTTCCAAATCCTTCACCATCAATAAGCCCAGCTGCATTAACAATTTTAAAGTCAGAATTTTTCATAATCGAAGCTAATTCAATTGCAGCCTGAGCTAATTTTTTACTGTGGCTCACCACTACAAAATTAATCATTATAATTCTCCACTAAGGTCTCTAAAATGTAATACATACTTTGTGAACCAGGATCAACAATTCCGATTGTACGTTCACCAAGATAACTAGCTCTACCTTTTGTTGCTGGTTTATTTTTAACCAATTCTTTAGAATCGTAAGCAACTTTAAGAGCTTTTTCTAATGCGGATTTATTTTTTTCACCATTTTTAGTTAATTGATCAAATGTTGTGGCAAAAGGTTCTAAAACATCTAACATAGTTTTTTCACCAACATTAGCTTTACCACGCATCTTAATTCCTTCAGCAGCTGCTAAAAGCATTTTATTCAGTTCATTTTCTTTTGCCATTCTCATAAATGCTGTAGCTAAAAGTGGACCTGAACTACCACCGACTTTACTCATCATTGTCATAGAACAAGCATTTAATAACTCTGTTGTTGTTTTATTTGAACTAGTTTCTAAAATTGGCAATAATTCGTTAAATCCACGTTTTAAGTTTGTGCCGTGGTCTCCATCACCAATTTGTCTATCTAAATCAGTTAATTCTTCTTCGTGTATTTCAATTTTATGAGCAATTTTTTTAAGAATATAGATTAATTCTTGAGTTGTAACAATTTTATTCATTAGTCATCTTTCTACAAATTCAATTAAAATAGGTTGTTTTTAATGTCAAAATCTAAATATTTCTTTGTTTTTTCATTTAATTTAAGGATTGTAATTGAAAAACCAGGCATTTCAAGGGATGTCATATAGTTTCCAACTAAATTTTTGTGAATTTTAATTTTTTTAGATTCTAAATATTTGTTAACATCATTATTGATTACATAAAGTTCCATAAGTGTTGTAGCACCAAGACCATTTACTAAAACACATATTTCATCCTTTTCTGTAATATTTGAGTGTTCAAGAAGTTTGTCTAACATATATTTGACATGTTCTTTTGAACTTCTAATCTTTTCTTTGTGGGTTCCAGGTTCACCATGAATTCCTAGCCCCATTTCAATTTCATCTTCAGCTAATTCAAACGATTTCTTACCTGAAGCTGGAACTGTGCAACCTCCAAGACTCATTCCAAGAGTTGCGGTATTATCTACTACTTCTTGTGCGAGTTGAGTTACATACTCTAAATCATGACCATCTTCAGCTGCTGAACCTGCAATTTTATGTACTAAAACTGTTCCTGCAACTCCTCTTTTACCAACAGTGTATAAACTATTTTCTACTGCGATATCATCATTTACAATAACACTTTTAACGTTTATATTTTCCATTTGAGCAAAATCTGCTGCCATTTCAAAATTCATAACGTCCCCAGTGTAGTTTTTAACAACTAAAAGAACTCCTTTTTCGTTAGCTACTTCTTTAATTGCCGCTAAAACTTGATCAGGTGTTGGTGAAGTAAAAACTTCCCCTGAAACAGCTGCATCAAGCATACCATAAGTTACATACCCTGCATGAGCCGGTTCATGTCCAGCACCACCACCTGATACTAATGTTACTTTTTTAGTTTTGTTTTTTCTAGCTATAACATTATAACCTTCAAGTTTAATGATATTAGGGTTAGATTTAGCTAAACCTTCAAGCATTTCTGGTACAACATTTTCCACTTTATTTAATAATTTCTTCATAATCCCTCCAATTAATTTAATTATATAAATTTATATGTGAAGTAACAACATTTCCATATTTTTTCATATAGGGATTTGGATCTTACATTTTAATATTATTAATAATTCCAGTCATTGTAATATTAATTTATTTAATAAACTAAAAGCTTTGTTTTTTAATTAGCTTGAATACTCCAAAACTAATTCCTTTTTCTAAAGTTAGTTGATTATCTTTTAATGTTATATTTCTATTCATTTCTGGATGAATATTTTCAACAGTGAATTTTTCATTAATTTGAATAACTGGATTAATTTCATTGAAAACATTATCAACTAATACAAGTAGATATTCATTGTTGTTTAATTTTCTAACTGTGTAATATTCAGCAAAACTATTTGTTATATTACTATTAGTGTGAGTTAAAAATTCTTTTGTATTAGCTATATATTCACTATTAGTTTCACGTAGTTGGATAAATTCTCTTCTTAATTTATTGATGTCGCTAGCGATATTGTACAATGAATTTTTATCTTTGATTAATTCTTCAGGACTACTTAGATTTTTAATTGAATGTGTATAAATATGTGAGCTATCTTTTCCTGAACGTCTTTCGTAAAAATCGACATTATATTTATCATTTTTTCAATTAAAGGCTTCACGTACATATTGATCACCTAAAGCTTTATTTCCATGCATCATTAGTTCATCGCCATGATAAATTATAGGATTCCCACCTTTGGTTAACATATTTAAAAAGTTAAGACTATAGTAATTTTTTAAAATATCTTTAACGAATCCATTTTCATCGATTTGTGTACCTGAGTAAAATTCTCGATTAATTTTTTGTATTCAGCGAATTCTATCATGGTTATCTATACTTGGGAGTCATAATGAATTATATGGTAAGTAGTCTTTGATTAATTTTTCTGTATCTGATGTTATAAAAGTAGATGAGTTTGAAGCGTAGTTAACTCCGTCTAAAACACCATTTAATGCTTTATTATTATTTTTATCTACAAAATATTTTTTTGCATCTGAAGGATTACCTCATCATTCTCCAAACATAATTAATTCATTACTACTTCTTTGGTTTGATGTATCAGCAATAGCTAATTCTGAATTTTTTCTTAATTGTGCAAAAATTGATGCGATTTTACTTCCGTCATCTCTACTTTCATGATTATTTTCTGAATTAAAGAAATGATAAAAAGCATCATATCTAAAACCATCTACACCTTTTTTAGCTCAAAATGATTGTATATTTATTAACTCTTGAATAACTTCAGGGTTGTCTAAATTTAAATCAGGCATTCCACCTCAGAATTCAGCAACATAGTGTTTATTCGTTGGTGGTATTTTTTTGTCAACATTGTGGAATAGACTACGTAAGTGTTGATCATCTATACCGTATTTAACTTCTTTTTCATTAGCTTTAGGTTCATAGAAATTATAGTATTTCATATATTTTGGGTCACCTTGTAGAGCTTTTTGGAATCATGGATGCTCATAAGAAGTGTGATTAAATACTAGATCTAATATTACTCTAATACCTTTTTTATGTGCTTTGATTAGAAAATCATCAAAAGCTTCCATTCCACCAAGCTCTGGTGCTACATCAGTATAATCAATTACATCATATCCATGATATGAACTAGCTGGATGAATTGGAGAAATGTATAAAGTGTCTATTCCTAAATTTACAAAGTAATCTAATTTTTCACTTAAACCAATAAAATCACCAATTCCATCATTGTTTCCATCAGCAAAAGCATATGTAATTAATTGATAAAATGTATTTGAATGGGGTATATTTTTGTTGAATGGTGCAATGAATTTAACCGTTTGAAGCTCATCACTATAAGTTAAATTATCAAGTTTTATTTTTTTGTTAAAACTATCATCTCCTCATAATTTATTAGTTTTTTTATTTTCACATGAAATTGTTAAAAATGAAGTGCATAAAGCTATTGAGCTAGCACTAAGCAAAAAGTTTCTTAATATATTCTTGTTTTTCATATTTAAATTATATTAAGCTAAGTGTTAAATTAAAAATATATCTAAAAAAAATGACCATACAAGTTGAACCACAAGTTATTCACAATTAAATTAGGGTATTTTTTACATAAGATTATTTTATAAAAAAAATATATAGTAAATTAAATTAGTATAATAAAAAAATGAAAGGAAATTATGAAATTTTTAAAACTAGATACTACATACTCAATGATTGAAAATTCTAAATTGAATTTATTACAAGATCGTGTCGATCAAATTCATAATGCAGTTCTTAAACGTGAAGTTACCGAAAAAGATTGACTTGGTTGATATGATTTACCAGATAATTATGATAGAGATGAAATGAAAACTATGAAGAAACTTTCTTCACAATGAAAAGAAGATGGTGTTGAAGTAGTGGTAGTTATTGGAATAGGTGGTTCATATCTTGGTGCGAAAACTGGATATGAGTTTATTTTTGGTGAATATTCTCAAAGAAGACCCGATATGGAATTAGTCTTTGCTGGTAATGATATTTCATCTGAAGCCCTTGTTTCAAAATTAGCTTATGTTAAAAACAAGAAATTTGCAATTAATGTTATTAGTAAATCAGGAACAACACTTGAACCATCTATAGCATTTAGAGAATTTAGAATTTTACTTGAAGAAAAAATTGGTAAGGAACAAGCATCTAAATACATCGCAGCAACAACAGATGCAAAAAAAGGTCTTTTATTCGAACTAGCTTCAAGAAATAATTACACTAAATTTATCGTACCTGATGATGTTGGTGGACGTTTCTCTGTATTGACTGCTGTTGGATTATTCCCATTCCTTTGTGCTGGAATAGATGCTGAAAAAGTTTTAGCTGGAGCATCTTTAACTAATAAAGAATTAAGTAGTTCAAAAATTTCTGAAAATGATGCTTATAAATACGCTGCAACTAGATATTTATTAAATATTGAAAAGAATTATCATGTTGAAATGATGGTTTCATATGAACCTAAATTACAATATTTCAGCGAATGATGAAAACAATTATTCGCTGAAAGTGAAGGTAAAGACGGTAAAGGGCTTTGACCAGCAAGCGGTATTTTTTCAACTGATTTACATTCACTAGGTCAAATGATTCAAGAAGGTTCAAAAGTTTTATTTGAAACAGTTTTAACTATCGAATCTCCTTCAAATAATATAACTTTCACTACAAACTCTGAAGATGTTGATCAATTAAATTATTTAAGTGGTAAAACTTTACATGATGTTAATAATGTAGCATTCAAAGCTACTCAAAAAGCTCATTTTGAAGTTGGACAAGTACCAAATTTACATATTTCATTTAAAGACTTCTCTGAAGAGACATTAGGTTCTTTATTTATTTTCTTCGAAAGAGCTTTAACAATGTCTGCATACCTACTTGGTGTTAATCCATTTAATCAACCAGGTGTTGAGGTATACAAGAAAAATATGTTTTCAATGTTGGGTAAGAAATAATTAAAGTTTAATAGAGTGCTATAAGCACTCTTTTTATTTAACAAAAAATAGCCTAACGGCTATTAAAATTATTTTATTTTTATTTCAAGTGTTCATTGAGCATTTTCGTCAATGTTTAATGTTTGACCTTTAACACCGGTTGTTTCATAGAAGTTCATTGTTACTGTTGTTTTATCTTCTGAAAGAGAGAATTTAACACGTTTATCAGGTTGTCTATAATATTGGTATGATGAATTATCTAAAGATGATTTGTTTAAAGGAGCACTTAAGTATGATTCATTAAAGTTTTTCATGTTAGAATATATTTTCATAACAGTTTTTCTAATATTAAAATCTTTTTCAGATGTAGTAACATTTTGATATGAAGTATATCCCTCGGGTAAATTATCTTTATTTTTATATGAATCAAAATATAATTCATTTTTAGCAGAATTACTTAAAAAAGTTACTAATGATTCCTTGTCGATTAATTTAAATAAATATTTATTTTCTGAATTAAGTGACTTAAAGGCTAATGTTACTTCATTTTTAGCCTTTGTTAAATCTAATTTTATTTTACTTCCCTCAAGAACAATACCTGTTTCTTGTTTTTCTTCCGTTTTACCACAAGAAGCTGAAAGAGCTACAAGTGGCATCATTGAAGTAACCACTCCTCCAATTAATAGGTTTTTTAATTTAAATTTCATAATTCCTCCAATTAGTTATGTTTAAATTTTATATTATTAACACTTTTTTTATGTATGTGAAAATGCTTTTTCATAAAAATTATCTTTTAAAACTGTTGTTTTTCTTTTTTTCATCAAAAAGTTCAACTGTTTCCTTAAGTTTTACAAAAAGACCACTATCATCAAAAACTTTAGGTTCTTGCACGTTGTTTCAAAGAATAGTTAAATAATAAACTAATATTTTTTGCTGAATTAGATACTCTTCTCAATATGATTCATATGCATCTAGAAATATTTGTTCTTGTTCTTCATTTAAGAATGTACCTGCAATAAAGTATGCTAAATCAAAGTGTTTATCACCCATGGTTGCATATTCTCAATCAATGAAATAAACTTTATTATTTTTGTCAACTAAAATATTCCCTAGATACAAATCATTATGTAATGGTCTATTGGTGTTACTATTCTTTAATATCTTTAAAATTCTTTTGTAGTAGGGATCTAGTTCTTTAATTGTTTTATTTTTATCTTTAAGAATTTTAAGATATCCTTTAACTCTTTGTGAAATATTATTTTTAGGGAAATTTACATTTGAGTTATGTAAAGTCTTAAAATTTTCTGCAATTTGAACTAATGTTTCTTTATTTAATACTAATTCATTAGTTTCGATTCATTCATATTTCAATGTTTTTTCATCATTTTGAAGCAATTTTGGAACAAAATCAAATTGTCTGAGAATTTCATAATCAATTTTGTGATTAAACCCAGTGTATATTTTTTCTTGGATAAATTCATTATTGTTTCTAAAAGATTTATTTGTATTACCACCTTTAATTTCAATCATGTCTCTCCTTTTTTTATTTTAATTGTATATTTTTTAAGAAATAAAAAAAGTGCAAAACTTAAAAAAGTTACACTTATAAAATGAAAAAGTCTTTTTTTAATGAGTATAATCATTAACACCATTAAACGTTTGTTCTTCAGGATTGTTAACAGCCCAAAAGCGTCTGTTGATTCTTCTTTGAATTCCTTTTTCTCTGATGTTATTAAAGAAATATTGTAAACCTGGAATTATAAATAAAATAATTAAGTTAAGAATAATCATTGATACTAAGAATACTAATGGTATTCAAAGATTAATTGTTCCTACAAATGAAACTGCAAACATAATTACGCTAGCAATTAATTGAATAAAGAATAATTTAATATTTTGTTTAACAAATGAAATAACAGAAGTGTTGTATAGTTGAGTTAAATCTTTACTTGTTAAAACCTTTTTATTTGTAAATAAATAATTTCTAATTTCATTTGAGTTAATTAAATTATTAAAGATTGTAATTAGTGAGATTATAAATATTACTGAAATGAGTAATAAAATATGATTGTTTATTTGAATGTGTAATAAATTAGTTATAGCTATTACGCTTAAAATAACTAAAGAAATTGATATTAATAAAGTTAATAAATTTGCTCAATTTGTTCTTATTAAAGTATAAAAAGCAGTAATACCTAAGATTATTCCTATACTTATAAACGTACTTTTAATTATATTTATATTAAAAGTGTTGTTTGTTATAAAATAATCTAATTTTAACATTCCAAAGTTAACTCTTAATTGATTTATTAAATTGCTTATATCAAATTGATTTTCAAAGTTAATTTTAATTAAATAGTTAAGTGACTCTTTTTCAGTTAACATTATTAATGAATCTTGAACTTTAGGTAAGTCAGAACTATTTAATATAAACTCATTAATTTTTTGAGCAGTGTTATAAGTTATATAGTTTTGATTAATTGCATCACTTTGAATAATTAAAGTTGAACCTGATATGAAATCACTTGTAGTATTAAATGCTAAGAAAAATTCTTGTTTTACTAAACCTACTGTAATAATAACAATTACAGAAATTAGTAAAACTATAGCAAAAATTATTGAAGAAATTTTGAATGACTTAATAAAATTAAATGATTTAACTTTATCATTAATTAATTTAGCATTAGCTTTTGAGAGGTTTATACCAAAATATTTTTGTTTATTATCAAAGTAACCGGTTGAAACTAATAAACTTGATGTTATACGAGTAATTAAAATTGAAGTTATTAATCCTGCCACAATTGTGATAATCAAAGGAATAGAAAATTCTCTAATATTTGCAGTACCAAAGTAAAACAATATAAACGACACAATAAGGATTATTATATTTGAGTCAACACAATGTTGTAATGTATCACGATTTGCGTTTCTAAACGCTTTTTTAACACTATCACCTAAATAGATGTTGTTTTTGATCTTTTGAAAGGTTTGAATATGAATATTACTTACATAAATTATTCCAGTAATCATTGATAAATATAATAACGGACTGTAATCACCTCTTAGTAAAATAAACATCATTAGAACTATTGTAGTATATAATGCAAGTGAAATGGTTGAAATTGCTCCAAGAATTCCATAATTAACAATCATTAAAATTGAAATAAATGTAACTGCTAATACAATTGAAACAATAAAACCTATAATAGGTAAATTTGAGTGATCGTTTTGAATATATGAACTAGAAACTAATTCAAGTTTATAATCTGATAAAGAATAGTTTATATCATCTCTTAGAGAAATAGCATAATTGTAATTATTGTTTAATAACTTAAAAGTAAAAGATGAATATTGTGAAAAGTATGAAATTTCTTCAACTCCGATTAAGAAACGTTCCGCATCAAAATCTGCTGATTTTAACACACTAGGTTTAGTTACTTTTGAATTAGTATTTGAATCAAGAACTTCTTGTGTTGATTTATTGCCAACGTGAACAAAATTGTATAAATTATGACCACTTTCTTCCCAATCTGCTGAATATTTTTTAGTAAGTTCATATAACTTATCTAAATTTCTTCATATTAAAATTTTAGGATCTTTTTTGCTTTGGATATATTGAAGAGCTTTATTAAATTCTAGTTGAGACTCTGAATTTTTATATTCAAGAATAATGTGACTGTTATCATTAGTTGTTAAGTCAGCTTTTGCACTTTGACTTTGGAATGGAGGGGTGTAGCGATATGGATCATTATTATTAAAATTATCATTTACACTAAAAAGACCATCTCTAAAAAGAATTTTCCCATCAATATCCGTAATGGTAATTAAAGGTTTTTCAATAATATTTTTAGCATAGATTTCTTTAAGTGAATCATTAAATAAACCTGACTGATTAATTGTGATTATCCCATTTTCATTTGGAACAACACTAATACCAGAGAATTGATTAGAACTAATTCTGTTGTGAATTGAATCAGCAATTTTATTTGTTTCCTCTTTTGTAGTAGCATTACCTTCTTTTTCGGTTTTAACTATTGTTTGAATTCCAGAGCCATATTCAATGGAATTTCTTACCCCTTTAGTAGATAAAAAAACACCACCAAAAATTATGGTCGCAATTGATGCGATAAATATTAAAATAGTTAATGTTATTCTTTTTCAATTATTTAATTTAAAGAATTCTTTTATTTTATTATTCATATTATAAATGTTAACATATTAATTAATTTATGGTAGTGTTTTAAATGTTTTTGTATCCTTTAAAGCCACTTATTTCAAAAGTGATTTGTTTAGTTTTCTGATCAATTAAACTTTGATTATTATTGTTTAATAAATCTATATTAAAAAATATTTTTCCCGGAATTGACTTGTCTAGATTAAAGTTAAGAAATTTAACTTCTGTTAGATAATTTTCAATATTTTTTGGTGGAAAATATTGAATAACCTCTTTATATACTTGAAATTGAATAAACTTAATGCTTTCAGGCATATAGTTGATAAATTCATAAGCTTCAATTTCATTCATTTTTTTGTTATTAAATACTAAAAGGTTATCTTTGTATTTATCAAAAGTTTCAATAAGTATTTGACTGAGTTTTTCTCTTACAAATTCATTAGGATCATTATTAAACTTAATTGAAGTAGTGGATGGATATGAAAATCTTATATTATTACTGTCTTTATAACCATTGAAAAGATGATAATGATTTGTGAAATTTATTGAATTTCAGTCATAATATTGAACTTCTCCATTGTTTTTTGTTACTATAACTGTGAAAAAATAATCTTGAAACATCTCTTTGGTTAAACTAGTTTTATTTGGTTTAAAAATTAGTTTGTAACTTTTGTCGATATTTTTTCTATATTCAGGAACTTCTAATTCAACACTTTGACTAAAATCCGAAATAAGTTTTATAAAAGTAAGAAGGTTGTATGAATTTCTTGGATTATCAACAAGTGAATCAAAATTGATAATATTGAATCTTTTATCTGAAAAATTCATTTTAATATCAGAAAGATATTCATTAAATCTAACTTTGTTATCTATATCCTCAAAATTGTAATTATTATTTACATATTTATAACTAAAGAATCCTTTTAAATAAAATTCATTATCAATGCTTTTTCCATTAAGCTCAATTTTAAATTTTATAGCTGTATTATCTTCGATGGAGTGGATGTCTTTAATTTTCACATTGAAGTTTTGATTTTTTGAATCTATTGAGTATCTATTTAAGTTTAATGCAATCAAATTTTCTAGATAAAAAATTTGTTCAGTATTGTTTAGATAACTAATACTTCTGATATTCTTTATATCTATTAAATTTGGGTAAATTCTTTTATAGTAATCATAGTTATCATAAATATCATAAATTATCAGTTGAATCTCAGGTAAGAAGTTTTCATTGTTATATAAATCATTTTTTATTTTATTTCTTCTTAATAGAGAAGAATGAATTAAATCGTTTTCTGAATATGACTTGATTATAGTAGCAAAAGTAGTTGATATATAGTTAAGATTTTTATTATTTTTAATGAATTTATTGATTTTCTCGTGATCTGTCTCATTAAATATTGAGCTAAATTCCACTCTATTATTAAGTGTATATAGTTGATTCTGTGTAAAAATTTTATAATCAAAATTATCAGCAAATACATTTTTTTGTTGATAACAACTCACTAAAACTGTTGGGGTAGTTAAACTAAAAAATGCAAGACTACCAAATATAAATGATTTAACTCTCATGATTTTAATTATATATTATTTAATAATTTAATATATTAAGCAGAAATAAGATGTTTTACATAATTTATTCAATATTCTATAAAAATGAAAACAATATTCATATATTGACTTCGAAAATTATTAAAAAATTATTAAAAATTAAAAATGTATTATAATTAAATTATGCGTCGTTAGCTCAGCCGGTAGAGCAACTGGCTCTTAACCAGTGGGTCACAGGTTCGAACCCTGTACGACGCACCATTTTTTTTATTTAAATTTTTGTCATTATAATAAAAATTTATACCGTAGGGTATAAATTTCAAGATCCTATTTTTTTATAAGATTTACTCTTTTTTTAGATTCATATTGATAATCGTAAACATAAATTGATTTATCAATACATTTAATTTCTATAGCGTTTTTAATTGGATTAATTGAAGCGTTAAAAAGTTTAACTCTTTTGTCGTTTATAAATGTGAAAGCACCCGGATTTGAACTATAAGCTTTAATTTTGTTTATTACTTGCTTAGCTGTATTATTAGGATTAATCTCAGCTTCATCCTTAGTTAATTTTGGAGCTAAAATTACTTGTGAAGTATCTTGAACTAATTCAGTGAATTTGCCTTCAAAGACTTCAACAAGTCATTGAGTAATATTTTTTGCAGATAGAATACTTAATTTATTAAAAAGCGTATCGCTTGTATCATTTTCTTCAATATTAATTTCTGCTGATTTAAGGATATTTCCAGCGTCCATTTCTTTAACCATATAAATTAGATTTATTCCAGTTTTTTTATCTCCATTTAAAAGTGAATGTTGAATTGGAGCTGCACCACGATATTTAGGTAACAAGGAACCGTGAATATTTAGTGCTGCTTTTTTTGGGAGATTTAGTATTTTTTCAGGAATATATTGTCCAAATGCTGCAGTAAGTAAAAAATCAAATTCTAATTTATTTAATTCCTCATAGATTTCAGAAATTTTATTAGGTTGGTAGCATTTAATATTGTATTTATCTGCAAGTAATTTTGTTGGAGTTGCAATTAATTTATATCCTCGATTTGCCGGTTTATCAGGCTGAGAAACAATAGCAACAACATCGAAATTTTTAATAACTTCCTCAAAAATTGCCACGGAAAATTCGGGTGTACCTGCAAGAACAACTTTAATCATCACTCTCCTTTGTTTCTATTGTTTTGTAAATATTAACTTCAATTATTTTAATTAATTTATCAATTTTAATTGTTTCCATTGTTGAATCATTTTTGGAACTTTTTTGGATTCTTTGAAGATAATTTTGTTTTAATTGAATTAAGTTTAAGGTACTGCTAAAAAATGTCGGTAATTTCATTTTCATTCTATATTCTAAAATTTTAAGTAATACATTAGTCGCAAACCAGGTCGAACCTTCTTCCATTCCTAAATCTTCAAGAAATAAATAATTAACATTTGACAGATTTTCGATTAAAAATTCTACAGTTTTAACCTCGCTAAATTTGTTTTGACTTTTATTAAATATATCGATACATTCTGTGTAAATATTATTTACTGGAATAAATGCAATTTTCACATTATCTTTATTTACTATCCTAGCTATATAAGACATTATTGCACTTTTACCACTAAGAATACCACCATGAATATAAAGTCAATTCTTAGAAGCGGTATTAATATTTTTTAAATAGTTAGTTAATTGATTTCAATTTGTTGAATCAATATATTTATTAATTAACTCTATAACGTCAATTTGATATAAAGGTTCCCCTAGTTCTTTGTAAACTAAATTTTTTAGTAATTCTACGCTAGCTCTTAAATCATCTGAAGCGTAACGTTCGAAGAAAACAATTTTTTTAGTCATTGGGTCACGTTCAAAATCGGTAACGGTAATTTTATTGGTATTTTGTTTACTTTCACTAATCATGCGAGATAATTCTATAATAAAAAAAGCAATCTCTTTGTCGCTAAGATTGTATTTTTTAATTTTAGGTTTTAGATAGTTATTATTTTTAATTTCTTCAACTATTTTAGAGTGATCAAAAGTATGTTTTTGAGAAATTTTATTCAATTCTTTCTGAAATAAATCTTGCTTATTCATAAAACCTCCCATAACCTATTTTAATTATATATAAAATATCTAATTATTCGTTCATCAAAGAGCACATTTTAATGAATGCATCAACAAGTTGAATATCATTTTTAAATTTACCATGAAGATACTTTTCACAAGTTTCATCATCTATTATATAGTTATTATATTTAATCTCATTGAGTAATTTAATAGTTTTTCTAAAATCTACTTTATCATTATTTTCTAGATATACATATAACATAGCTAAATTAGTTACTTTAGATAAGTTTAATATTGAATTTAGTTTAATAATTTTTTCTCTAACAGAATCTTGAAGGTTAAAAGTATTGGTGAGTTGACAATAAAATTCCTCGCAAGTTAATTCTTTAGTTGCTTTATAGTGGTTGCTATTTTTTATTACACCAATTTCAAATTGAGTTTGATAACTTTTGCTTGAGTCTCACACTTTTGAAGTGTTTTCTTTAATTTGTGCACCTGCTTGAACTAGTAATTCAGTAACTTTTGATTTAGTTTCGCTTTGTAAACTAAACATTTCATGGAATGATGCCGAAATATTAACTAATGTTTCATTACCTTTAAATGTATTATTGTTTGTTAAATTTACTACACGTTCATAATTTACTTCACCAATATTATTTTTAATTAATCTTGGAATGAACGCGTTTTTGATCATTTGAGCTGATGAAAGAGGTTTGAATAAAACAAATATAGTTCTAGATTCTTTTGAGTCACTATGAGTTTCTATTAATGAAACTGATTCGAGTTTTTGTCTTGCTTCATTTAATTCATCCATTGATATATTTAAATATAAGGATAAAGTATCATAAGTAAAAGTTGAATCATATTTATCCTTATTGAAAATTAAATCATATAAAAATTCATAAAGTAAAACAGTAGTAGCTCCTAAAAAGCTAGTGTAAAAAAGACGCAGATTTCTTAAATCTTCGCTGGCAATTTGTTCCCCCCTATAAATTCTGAAAAATGAATAAATCAATTTAGAATTTGCGTCCATTTTAGCCTCCGTTTTAATCGTTGTGATTTTATTTTAATTCAGTATGTTGTTATCGATTAAAAATTTTTTAATAAGTTCTGTGTTTTGATGATTATATTCATAGATATTAACAATATCAATATTCATAAAAAGTGTATTTTTAGCTAAAAAACTAGCATTTTTATTGTTTAATGCGTCAAAAAAAGAGTTATCCACATTTCTTTTTTTTCTTTGAAGATCTAATTTTTCAGTGCTTGGAACCACGTTTATTACTTTATTAAAAAAAGTTAAAAAATTGATGTTTTTTGACACTAAAACGGGTATTTCTGCAAAATCATATTTTTGTGTTTTAAAATGTGAAAAAATATGTGGAAATACCATATCTTCGATTGTATATATATATTCAAAATTTTCTCTTATTTTTTGTTTTAGAAATTCTTTAGAAATTTTGTTATTTTGTATAACCAAATCGCCAAAAACTTTTCTAAAATTATTCTTTATTTCATCATTTTTTTCGTAAAGAAAATTAACGTATTCATCAGAAATAAAAACCTTATATCCCATCTCTTTAAGTTGGTTAACAAAAAAAGTTTTACCTGATGCTACTTCTCCTATTATCGCTACCATATTAACTCATTTCTATAATATTTAATATTTGATTTAATTCTAATTCTTTAAGGGTTTTAGTCCCACTTTTATCCAATTTGAATTTATAATCATCATCATTTTTAGAAATTTCTTGAACTTGAGTGTTAATTATAGCTAATTTCTTACACACAATTCCACTTTCAATATCATTTTTTATCTTTAATGAAATAGAAGGTGATAAATTATTTAAATTTTGGAGAATATTTTCTAAACTACCATATTTATTAATTAGCTTAATAGCGGTTTTTTCGCCAATACCCTTTATTCCATGCAAATTATCTGAACTATCACCTGCTAGTCCTTTAAAATCTGGAATTTGAAATGGTTGTATTTCATAAATCTCTTTGAAATTATCATCAGTTATTATTGCATAATCTTTAATTTTATTATCCTTAAAAATTACTGTAGTATCTTTTGAAACAAGTTGTAATAAATCTTTATCTCTTGAGTAAATCATTTTTTGACCGCTTAAATTTTTTGAGAGGGTACCAACTAAATCATCTGCTTCATAACCTACTAATTCATTGTGTTGAATATTTAACTCACTCAAAATTTGTTTTACATGATTAAATTGAATAAAAATTTCTTCAGGAGCTTTTGAACGTCCATCTTTATATTCTGGGTAAATATCATGTCTTTTTGTTTTACCTGGAGCATCAAAAGC
This sequence comes from Mycoplasmopsis anatis, assembly GCF_900660655.1. Taxonomy (NCBI): domain Bacteria; kingdom Bacillati; phylum Mycoplasmatota; order Mycoplasmoidales; family Metamycoplasmataceae; genus Mycoplasmopsis; species Mycoplasmopsis anatis. The sequence goes on from NZ_LR215035.1 coordinate 286,985, forward strand.
TATGAAAATATGTGTTGGATTTAATGAGTTTATTAAATTGAATAAAATCATAAAAAACATATGAGTTCCATTGGTTGGAACTCCTTTTGTGCTTGACATTATATATCCATTTGGTGAATATGTTCCATAAAAACTCTGGAACATTAAATAATTACCATCAACTAGTAAAATTTTGTTTTTTTCATTACTCTTCATAATATATTTCCTTGCAATCTAGAATTTTGAGTTTACCAGTGTAACTTCTACTTAATAAAAAGCTATAAATCTTATCTTTTTTAGGTATAGTTTCAAATTTTTTAAAATTATTTTCCACAACTCAAGCACTATCGGTTAAGGTTGAGTCCTTGATAGTAATCATCACTAAACCTCTACTAAAAATTTGTTTTACTTCTAAAACTAAAGCAGTAACTCAGTTCTCTGATTTATTAATTAGTTTGTTTAGTTTATAATTAGTTTCATAATTCAATGTTGGTACAGCATTATAAATATTACCCAAGAATTCATTTTCATTTTTAGATTCTTCTTGAAAATCAGCAGGTAGAACTTCAATAAAGTCTTCAAAGTAATTACCATCTTTATCAACTCTAATAACTTTATGTAAATCAATTAACTCTAAAATTCTTTGGTAAGTATCACCAGCGTAATCTTTTAGTGAACTAGAAAACATTTTTCAGAATTCTTTAAGAGTTTCGAAATAATTTAATAAAGTGTTTTGATTTCCAAATTCTCTAAATACACTAGATTTTATTAACACTTCAAAAACTGAGTCTGAAACACCTGAATTTCTTAATCTGAAGTAAGCTTCAGAAAAAGTGTTGTATTTTTTATAGAGCGCCCTGTCATATAATATTTTTTCTACTGCACTATTTCCTACTTTTTTTATTAATATAAATGGTAGGTATATACCATTTTTGGTCGCAACAGCTTCAAATGATGAATGATTAATTTCTGGTGAATTAACCTTAATATTTTGTTGAATACACTCTTCTACATACTTATTAACATCAGCTTGAGAACTACCTGAATTAGTAATTAATGCTTTATAGAAAATTTCTGGATATCTAACTTTGTAATATGCCATCTTGAATGTTATCATCGCATATGCTACTGCATGAGCTTTATTAAATCCATATGAAGCAAATTTTTCTATTTTATTATAAATGGTTTCACTAGTGTGTGGGTCAATATTATTATTTTTTGCTAAATCATTGAAGAAAGTTTTATACTGTTCCATTTTTAATAAGTCTTTTTTAGAAATGGTTCTTCTTAAAATATCAGCTTGTCCAAAACTCATTCCAACAAGTTTTTGTGCAATTTGCATAATTTGTTCTTGGTAAACAATAATTCCAAATGTTTCTCGAACTATTTCATCATAAATGGGGTGGATTAATTCGATTTTATTTGGATTTTTTTTATTTAAAGCATATTCTTTAATGTATTCCATTGGACCAGGTCTAAAAAGTGAAATGATAGCAAAAAGATCGTTGAAAGTGTCGATCCCAACATTTGAAATAGTGCGTTTCATTCCCGGACTATCAATTTGGAAAATACCTTGTGAAAGTGTTGAATTTAAGCACATTAATGTTTTTTGATCTGAATAGATATTTGGTGTTGTTGATGCTATATAATCAAAACAGTTTTCATAATTTAGGTCTTTTTCAATATTTTGAATTATAGTTAAAGTTTTTAAGCCTAAAAAATCTATTTTTATTAATCCAAATTTCTCAATATAGTCAAGAGTTAAGTCGACTTGATTTATTTTTTCAGTTGAAAATGAAATTGGCATAATATCAATTATTGGAGTATCAGATATAATAATTCCAGCTGGATGAACACCTTTTTGGCGAGGTAAACCTTCGATATTTTTTGATAATTCTAGTAATTTAGGATATTTTTCAATAGCTATTCTGAAACGAGAATTATTTTGATATCCTTCTTCAATACTTTGACCATCAGCAAGAGTTTTAGATATTTTATCAATTTCACTCAAGTTAATATTTAAAACTCTTCCAACATCCCGAATTGAGTTTTTAGCCCCCAGGGTTTGAAATGTTGTAATTAACGCGCAATTTTCAATTCCATATTTATCAACAATATAGTTTATTACTTCTTCTCTTCGATTATCCTGGATATCAATATCAATATCAGGTAAGCTGACACGTTCTGGGTTAAGAAAACGTTCAAAATATAAATTGTATTGTAAAGGATTAACCTCTGTTATTTTTAATAGGTATGAAATAAGAGAACCTGATGCACTTCCACGACCAGGTCCGACTGCTATTCCATTTTGTTTTGCTCAATTAACAGCATCAGCGATAATTAAAAAATAATCAATAAAATCTAGCTTTGAAATAGTTTCTAATTCATAATTAATTCTTTGGTTTATTATTTCAATTGAAAAATTCTTTAAGCTTAAAATTCTGTCATTTAAACCTCTATCAATTAATTCGATAATTTTTTTGTATGATTCTTCTCTAGTTTTAAATAGCTTAGCAATTCTAGGTTTATTTGATGGAAATTCAAGGGAAATTTGTGAAACTAAATTTAAGGTATTATCAATTACTTTCTGATCTAATCCATTTTGATCAATTTCAAAATAATCACTATTTTGAAAAATTAGCTCAGCATTAGTACTTGAGTTTATTTTACGTAATGTAATTAAAGTTTCAGTTTCACTACTAAAGAGCATTTCTCTAGTTGGTGCATAAATTGTGTTTTCAAAAATAGCCACTTTATTGTTATAGTAAAAATTAGTTAATTTTGGTGCAGCAATTTTATTAGCAAAAAACCCATTCTCCAAATGATCAATAACAAAAATATCATCAGATTCTAACATTTCGACGGTTATGGTAACAGCTTTTGAAATTAAGTAATTTATTTGATAAATTTTATGCAATCCGTCTTTATTTTTTGCATGCAAAATTACTTTAACTCCATTTAACTCAATTTCCAAACCAATCAAAGGAGTAATTTTATATTTTTCACATAAACTTAAAAAATGACCTAAACCATATAAACTATTTTTGTCGGTTAGAGCTAAAAACTTAGCGTTTTTTTTAGCCGCCAATTTAAATAGTCTTTCTAGTCTAATGGTTGAGTTTAAAAAAGAATATTCAGAATTTGAATGTAAAAAAACAAAAGGATTATTATTTAACATATCTATATTTTAATTCAGTTTAACTATTTTTATATGAATATAAAAATATTTATATGTGTAAAGTGCAAAATAAACCATAAAAAAATGGACAGATGTCCATAATTATTTTTATTCTATGTCTTCATCAATAAAATGATTAGTTTTATTAACAGAATCAATTTCAGTATTTGAAGCTTGTTTTCATAATTTTAAGTTAGTGTAGTCCATATTGAATAAGTTTGATTTAGATATAACTTTTTTATTAACAGGATCATACGAAGTCATTGAGGTTTCTAAGTTTTCATTTTGAATCTTGTAAAATTGATCGATCTCTTCAGATTCAAAAGTTATACCACTAACCTTATCTAAATTAGATTTAACTTTAAGTGTTTCGATATTGTTTCAAGAAGTTCATTTTTGATAATTTTCAAAATTTGCATATAAATAGTGTTTTTTATCTTTGTCAATTTCATAAACTTCTGAATAAATTCAAGAGTAATCATCATTATGATCTTTAATAAAGTTTAAATCTGTTTCAGATAGAGCATGTTTAGAATAAGGGTGCTTTGAATTATTAATTAACTCTTGAACTTCACCAGACTCAACCAATGTATTTCTGCAGAAAATATGTACAGTATCACAAATTTTCTTAACTAATTTTACATCAGCTGTAACTAGTACGTAACTAAGCGAATACTCATTAGAAATTTTATTTAATACTCTAATAAATTCAAATCTAGTTTCATTATTATTTTTATCAAAAGTATCTTTAATGAATAAAACTGATGGATTATTCAATACTAATTTCAATAATTTAAGCTTAATTTTACTAATAACTTTTAACTTATCATATGCAGTTAAATACTCTCCAAAGTTAACAGAAATATAACTCATTGAATCAATAATTTTTTTTATAATTAAAAAAGTTCTGCTAAATTGATTGATCGTTTGATTTTTGTTCATAATAAACGCAAAAATAGAGTTAGCAAATTCGCCAATTGTTTCATTTTTTTCATATTTCTTAATGTTTTCAACATTACGGATTAGTTCGTAATTATCATTAAATTCATTTCTACGAGAATTAGAATTTTGCCTCTTTTTGATTGATTCATTAATTATAGCTAAATTGTTAATTTGGTGTCTAATCACCTCGTTATTACTATATATAAATCTTTTAATTTTTCTTTGAAAGTTTTTAAGTGTTGTTTGGAATAACTTATTTGATGAGTATTTATTTCAGCGATCTTCAGCTTGATTTAATTTTATTCATGCATCAAATTTGTTTTGTTCAACTATTTTGTTAAAATCTGGAACTTTTTCAAATTTGATTTTGTTTAAGTTCTTGATTTTTTCTTTTTTGCTTTCAATGATTTTAACTATTTCATGTTTATTTTCCACAGAAGTGTTACTATAGTTAACAAAACTGTAATAGAATTGTTGTTTTATTGCCTTTTTAATTTTTAGCTTAGTTCATTTTCGTCCCGGCTTATTCAAACTATTTAATGTATTATTGATAAACATTTTTGATTGTAATATCAAATCACTAAAAATTTCGGTAATTTTATTTTTTTCTAAATAACATAAACTATATTTATTTTTAGCTCATATTCAATAAAGTTTTTTAGTCATTAATAACTCTTTGTATAAGTCTAAATTTTCGATGCTTAATTCGGTTACATAAGACATTTTCTCTTTTATGATCAAAATTGATTTTTGCAATTTATATTGCAAATAGTTCATATATTTGATGTTGTTGTTTTTTGTGTTTTTAAGTAGTTTTTTATAAAAGTCAATTTCTAGATTTATATCACGAATAATGAAGTTATTCTCAACCTTTTTAATCGAAGAGTTATTAATGTCATTAATGTATTTAAGCCTTATTTCTACATTTTTGATTTGTTCGCTTTCAGCAATTGAATCAGGACTTTTTTCTCTTTCAATTAGTTGATTATAAACATTAAAAATTTCTTGATATAACTTAAAGTAAAATTCAAGAGAATCTCTTTTGTGTTCTTCTAGTAATTCATTAATATTTAAAATAGTATTACTAAAATCTGCTTCATTCATTAAGAATCAGTCATTTTTAATTTTTTTGGCATAGTTACTTAATTCACGAGAGAAGTTTTGATTTTCAGGAACAATTTTTTCAAGATAGAAGTGCAAAATCCTAAAAATTTGACTCTTAAATTGAATTTCATATTTTTTTGTGATCTCTTCAAAAGTTCTAAATTCATTTGGGTTAATATTAATGTTTTTAAAGCCCATATTTCAAATATCATAAATAGGAATCTCTGTATCTCTAATTTCAAGTTCATCTAAGTCAAAGAATTCAACTTTAGAAAAAATTTGCTTATTTCTGTATTCGATTTCTTCTGTCAAGGATTTAACATCATGAGAAGTATTTAAAAATGTAGTATAAGGATTACTCTTAAATCTATCTCAAAATTTACTATTTCAGAAAGTTGACTCTTTTGGATTGATCAAAATTGCACTTCTTTCTCTATAATAAATTGGCAAATACGGAATGCAAACATTATTAGCAACTCCATTTTCTAAAACGTGAATAAAAAAGTTTTCGACCTCAAAAATTTTCTTTAAGTTTTTTTGCATATTTATATTTTATAAAATTTAATTGCTTTTGTTAGATTAAGCATTTAAAATTTATGTTTAAGTTATTGGTTTGATTTTATATTTAATAAATCGTAGTTTCTAAATTAACTAATATAACTAGAATTTGTTAAAATTACATTAATGTATTGAGGTAATTATGGTAATTAAACATAAGAAAGATATTTGTGTTATTGGACTTGGAAGATTTGGGCAAGCTGTTGTTTCTCAACTAATTAAGATGAACAAGAGTGTGTTTATAATTGATGCTAAAGAAGACAATGCAAAAATATTTGATAATGAAGTTCAAAGAATTGCTATTGCAGACGCAGCAGATATGAAAGCACTAAAATCAATGAATATCGAACAGATGGAAACAGTTGTTGTTGCCTGTCCGGATAATATTGAAATAGTGGCAGCTCTATTAGAACTTAATATTAAAAATATTATTGCTCGAGCTACTAGCGCTAGACATGCTAGGGTATTAAAACAAATTGGTGTAACTCAAATAATCAGACCTGAACATGAATCAGGAATTAGAACAGCATTAATTGCAGCTAATGAAAACTTAATTCGTTTTTCTGAAAATTTACAAGAACTCAGTGATAACTTTGTAGTAGGTACAACTACAATTAAGAACCCTGATTTATCTAAAATGAAAATTAAAGATTTGGATTTTAATAAAAGAAAAATTACTATTATTCTTATTAAAAGAAACGGTAGAGTTTTAAGACCTAGTGGGGATGTTGAATTAGAAATTGATGATATTGTTTCACTTGTGGGTGAAGTTAGTGATGTTACAGCAGGTTTAGGTTGATTAAATCAACAAGGTAAATAAATTTACACAGCAACTTTATGAAAAGTTTTCATATAAGTTGCTGTTTTTATTTTTTAATCAAAAAATTTTCAATATTTTTACAAAAAAATATTAAATCATGTAAAATAGTGGTGGATAGTGGGAGGAAGTGTGTTCGGTACAGTCGAGAGAAAAATTGATGATAAAAATCGTATTGTACTTCCAACAAACTTTAGAGATTTGTTAGGAAGTGATTTTTATCTTACTATTGGTTTTGACGGTAATGGTGAACTTAGAAGTAAAGAGAACTTCATCGAATATACTAGAACTATTGAACAGCAAAGTATGTTTAACAAAAATGCAAGAGCTCTTCGCAGAAGTATTCTTGGGAGAGCTATAAACATAACGCTTGACTCTTCTGGTAGATTTCTATTACCAAAGAACATATTAGAAAACTTAGCTATCCAAAAAGATGTAGTTTTTGTTGGAGTAGGATCAATAGTTGAAATTTGATCCAAAGAACGCTACGATGAATTTGAATCAACTTATGATGATGATACAATTTCACAAATCGCACAAGAATTATCTAACCTAGAAAGTTAATTATGAATCAGAATTTACATTATTCAGTTCTTTTAAAAGAAACTATAGAGAGTTTAAATATAAAAGAAGATGGAATTTATGTTGATTTAACACTTGGCATGGGTGGTCACTCAGCTGAGATTCTCAAAAGGTTAAATAAAAATGGTTTCTTGATTGCTTTTGATAAAGATGACTTCGCAATTAAAAAAGGAAGCGAAGTTCTTAGTCAAATTAGTGATCGCTTTGCTATTATCAAAAGTGACTTTAGATATATTAAACACGAATTAGCAAAACTTGGTATTACACAAGTTGATGGAATCATAGCAGATTTAGGAATAAGTTCTCCTCAAGTTGATGATGCCTCACGTGGTTTTAGCTACAATAAAGATGCAAAACTTGATATGCGTATGGATCAAGAACAAGGTCTTGATGCTCATTATATTGTTAATAATTATACTGATGTGCAATTAGCCAACATCTTCACAAAATACGCTGATGTAAAACTTGCTATGCGAGTTGCGAAGGCAATTGTAAAGTGTAGACCAATTGATACAACTTTAGAATTAGTTGATGTTATAAAGAGTGCATATCCCGCTGCTCTACTTAGAGCAAAAAATCCTGCAAAAGCAGTATTCCAAGCTTTACGAATTGAAACTAACAGTGAATTCGAGTCGCTTGAACTCATGCTTAAAGATGCTGTTGCTTTATTAAAAAACAACTCATCATTAAGTATTATTACTTTCCACTCTTTAGAAGATCGTATCGTTAAGAATTTTTTTAAAGATTTGATTACAAGCAATCTTCCAATTAAGATGCCGATTATAGAAGAAAAAAAATATACTGCCAAACAGATAATTCCTTCACAACGTGAACTAGAAGAAAATAAACGCTCACGAAGTGCTAAATTAAGAATTTTAAGCAAGATTTAACTTGGAAGGGAGGTGGTTATGAGAAAATATTTTTTAGATTTTAGAGTTAGTAAAAATTATATTAGTTGAACGGTTCTGGAAGACTGTGATACTAAACAAAAAACAGTTAGAGCTACTGAAAAGTTAATTCCAGTTAGCTCTTCAGATATCTCTAATATGTTTAGCTCAATTAAAAAATATATTAATAATCTCCCTTTGAATAAAAATGTTATCACTAATGTAATTTTCAATGATGATGTGCTAAGTAATTTAGAAATTAAACTTGTTGAAACACATTACTTGCAAGAATGTTTTTCAGCAGATAAAAGTGTTAAGGACAATTTAAGCTTACAATTATCAAAGCATTTTCATGATAGTGAATACATACCTGTAACAATAAGTAGCTACCGATACTTAGCTCACCAAAAAATTTCAGTCAAGGAATACTTGCAATTCCCTCTTAATAAGCAATTTGATAAATTAATTTCAAAAAACTCTGCATTTGTTACAACAGATATAGAGTCGCTCAACAATATTCAAAAATTATTTGAATATAACTTTGATAAAGTTAATTACTTTATTAAAACTCAGTCATTAGCAAATAATTATAAAGAATTTGACGGATTTAACTTATTATTGGACACTGAAGATTCATACTCGTCACTTTCACTTGTTTACAATGGTGCTATCATTAAATATAAACGTTTATCCGTGGGTATGGATAAAATTTATGAGATGATTAATCAAAATTCAAAAACAAGTAAATCAAATACTGATATTCAAAATATTATTCGTTATCTAACAAGAAATAAAAACTTTAACATTCTCGATGAGGGAGTGGTGTCCATCAAAGAAATGCTTGAAGAATTTGCTTCATGTTATATAAAGTTAATTGAAGAATTTCTCTCATGTGATGAATTGAAGAATCAAAAAATCAATGTGTTAGCCTTAAGTGGTGTTTTGGCTAACATAATTGAGACCAAATTGAATCCATCAACTTTCAATCTTAATAAAGTGCACAATTTATATAAGGATAATTCCGAAAGTATATTCTTAAATAATGATATTGCTATTTTACAATCGAATATAATGACTAAACTTGATGAAGAAGATCAAAACAAAACAGTTAATACGATTACTAACAGAATTAATAACGAGATCAATCCGCGTAAATCATTTTTAAATAAAATATGATATGCAATTACTAAATAAATATTGGAGAAAACATGCAAGAAAACAACGCACAACAAGAAATTAAAAAATCAAATTTCTACAATCCATTTGACGATAATGTGGTTGAAGAAAGTAAAAAAGACGATTTAGATGAACAGTTAATTAACGAAAACACTGCAAAAATTAAATTAAAAGTTATCGGAATCGGTGGTGCGGGTAATAACGCTGTTCAGATGATGGAATTAGAAAAATATCCTTCAGTTGAATTTATTGTAGCTAATACTGATGCACAAGCACTTGCAAAAAACAAATGTCCAAATAAACTTGCACTTGGTAAAGAATCTCGTGGATTAGGTGCTGGTAGTGATCCAGAAGTTGGGCAAGCAAGAGCAAAAGAAAGCTCTCGTAAAATCGAAGAAAAAATCAAAGATGCAGATGTAGTTATTATCACAGCTGGTCTTGGAGGTGGTACTGGTACAGGTGCTGCCCCGGTTGTTGCTGAGATTGCCAGAAATAATGGTGCTCTTACAATTGCAATTGTAACTACACCATTTTCAACAGAGGGTAAAAAACGTACAAGAATTGCAAAAGAAGGTATTGAAAAACTTAAAGAAAAAGTTGATTCATACATAGTCCTTTCAAACGAAAGATTGTTACAACAATATGGTGATGTTCCTATTGATGATGCTTATACAAAATCGAATGTATACCTCAAAAATATCATTAATACCATACATGATATTCTTTATAGAATAGGTACAATTAATATTGACTTTGCTGATATGCGTAGAATTCTTGAAAAATCAGGTCTAACACTTATAGGATTAGGACAAGCATCAGGAAAAAACCGTGCAACCAAAGCGGTGGAAAAAGCATTCCAAAATAACTTATATTCAACAGAAATCTGTGGAGCTGAAAGATTCTTAATTAACATTCAATACGATAAGTCTGCAACATTAAACGAAATTAAAACTGCTGTAGATGAAGTTAATAAATTCTTAAATACAAATAGTTCAATTGATGAAGATGACATTATTATTGGTCAAGAAAGAATCGAAGGTGAAACTGACTTATTTAAAGTGTCAGTTATTGCTGGGCGTGTAATTGAAAGAAAAGATGTTGAAGCTGTAAAAGTTTCAACAAATCAAAATACAAATCTTGAAAATAATGGAATCGATATTATAAATAGTTTAAACTCAGAAAATCAAACTGAGTCACAATTAGAAGAAGTTAAAGATGAAAATGAACCATTAATTTACGACACATTAGAGATCAAAGATGATTCTGATAGTCAAGATAGTGAATTTAATTCAAACTTCTTAGATCTAGATGAAGATGAAACAAAATTTGACGAATCAAAAGTTGATAACTGATTTTAGATAGTCGATGTTAGAAGAGTACTTTGATCAAAGTAACTTAAAATTCATGAAATTTTGACAGCACCTATTAGGTGCTTTTTCATTTTAAAATATAAAATAATATATATTAATATAGAAAATAAAATTAGGTTTTATATGAATCTATTAAACTATTAAGAATGAAATAAATTCCATATTATATATGCAAAAAGTGGAAGTTATACCTTTTGTAAATTAATTTATTTATAATTTAAATGTATATTTTAATGAAAGGAATTTTATGAAATCAATTAGTTTACCAAAAGAAATGAAAGCTTTAGTTTTTCAAGCTAAAGGAAAAATCGAAATAGTTAAAAAACCTGTTCCTCAAGTTGGACCAAACGACCTTTTAATTAAGGTTACAACAACAACAATTTGTGGTACAGACATTCACATTAAAAAAGGTGAATACCCAGTTGTTCCAGGATTAACAATTGGACATGAATCAGTTGGAACAGTAGCAGCATATGGAGATAATGTTACTGGATTTGAATTAGGTGAAAGAGTTCTTGCTGGAGCTATTACACCTAGTGGATTCACTGCAGCTTGTCAATATGGACAAGGATCACAAGATGGTATTGGTGAAGTGCATGGGTATAAAGCTACAGCTGGATGAAAATTCGGAAACATCGAAGATGGATGTCAAGCTGAATACGTTTTAGTTAAAAATGCTATGGCTAACGTCGCAAAAATCCCATCAACTTTAACAGATAAACAAGTTTTAATGTGCCCTGACATTCTTTCAACAGGAATTAAAGGTTCAGAAAATGCTGACATCGTTTTAGGAGATACTGTTGTTCTTGTTGCTCAAGGGCCTATTGGTCTTAGTGCAACAATTGGAGCTAAATTATTAGGAGCTTCTACAATTATTGCTGTTGATGGTGAAGATGCTCGTTTAGAAATGGCTAAAAAATATGGTGCTACACACACAATTAACTTCAAAAATAAAGATGTAGTTGAAGAAGTTAGAAGAATTACAAATGGTCGTATGGCTGATGCGGCTGTTGAATGTTTAGGACTTAACTCAACATTCCAAACATGTTTAAAAGTTTTACGTCCTGGAGGTAAACTATCATCAATCGGAGTTTACTCTGAAGATTTAGTAATTCCACTTGACTCATTTGCAGCAGGTCTTGGAGATCACCAAATTAAAACATCATTATGTCCAGGTGGATCAGAAAGAATGCGTCGTTTAATGCAATTAATCGAAAACGGAATGATTGATACAACAAAACTTGTTACACATGAATATGATTTCGATAACATTGTTGAAGCTTACGAATTATTTGAAAGCCGTAAAGATGGTGTATTAAAAATTGCTGTAAAAGTAAGTTAATAATAATTATCATATGAAACAACCTTTATGGTTGTTTTTAAATTAAATTTCAAGCTTAATATATACCTAAATTATTATTATTGCACAAAAAAATGCAGAGAATATCTCTTCTGCATTAGTTCAAATTAGATTTAACTATTTGTTTTTATACTTATTTTTAATTAATTTTGTTGTTGTATATATTAGACCTATACCTAAAATAATTGAAATGATTAGGAAAATTATTCATAAAACATTTTTTATACCTAATTGTTTGTGATTGTTAGACAACCTAGTTTGCAATTCATTATTTTTTGTTTCTAAATCTGTTGTTTTATTAACTAACTCTTGTTTTTCTTTTTCTAATTTATTACTTTTGTCAACTAGTGTATTATTTGCTTTCGATAATTCATTGTTAGAATCTTTGAGGTTATCTAGTTGATTATTCTTTTCATTTATTTGATTGTTTAATTCATTTTTTCTAAATTAAACTCATTTAAGCTACTTTCTAAATTATTTTGAAGAGTTTGATTTTTAGATTTGAGTTGTTCATTTTCGCTATTTTTTTCTTCAATTTTTGCATTTAGCTTATTGATTTCTTCGATTTTTTCATTATATTTATTATTTGCTTGTTGAAGCTCATTTTTAATTTTAGAAAGTTGATCAATTGTATTTTTTAAGTTATTTTCAAGTTCTTTGATTCTCTCATTTTCCTTATCTGAATTATTTGAATTATTTGTATCATTTGAAAGTGATTTTAATTCAGTAACTTGTTCCTCAAGTTTAGTTAAAAATAAGAGTGTTTTTGCCTTTTTATATATTAAATCGTTAATTAATGATTCGTCCTTATTAAGTAGGTCATTTTTAATTTCTAAATCAAAACCAGCATTTCATTGATTATTTTTGAATAAAGTGTATAAAAGTTCTTGTTTTAATGGGTAATAAGTAAATCCACCAATTTTTTCATTTAGTTTTCTAGTAATTAATTTATCTAGCGATTCAATAATTTTCACAACTTTTTCTTGACGTTCAGTCAAATAACTCTTAATTGAATCGTTATCTTGTTTTGTAAAGAACTCACTTAAGAATTGAACATTATTATTTTTTCTGCTTTCAATTCTTTCATTAGTTCAATAATTTGACAAGTCGATTTTGTATTCATTTGTTCCATCAAATGAAGAACCCAAATAAAGTTTTCAATCACCATTTTTTCCGCTTGAACTATACACTCTAAGGTTTTGTTCGATTGTTTTATGTTCTTCGGATTCTTTATTGATTAGATTAATATTTTCAGCAATAAAGAATAAGTTTTGTGCAAATGCTTCTAAGATAAACAATCTCATATTCTCAGCAACTGCTTCAAAGTTATCATTAAACATTTGGATATATTGTTTAAGCATCTCTCTATTATTTTCGCCATTTTTAATTTCACTGGTTAATTCAATTTTAATTTTTTCATCATCACTAATTCAACCTATTCTAGCATTTTCATAATTAGACTTTTCATTGTAAAATAAAGACTTAATATTCGAGCCTTGTCCTTCAGGATAGAATATTGATGTATTTGATCTATAAGGTCAAGTTACTAAATATTTATCTTTAGACTCATCTTCAACATAATCATTAAAAACATTAAATCTATAGAACTTTTTATAATATTCCTTTAATTTATTGTGAGTTTGTTCTTTATTTTTATTTATTATATCTGTTTCATTCCTATTATAATTTGGCCAGTAATAAAATCACTGAATTATAGAAAAACCATAATTTGCTACATATGTACTAAGACCTATATTATCTATCCTACTAATAACTTGATCATTTAATAAATCTTGTGATCTAGCATAAACTTCATCGATTAATTTTCTATAACTTCAATAACAAAAATCATCATATTCTTCTTGTGTCAGTTCTTGATTCGAATCAAGTTTATCATAGTATTTTTTAGTTTCGTTAGATGTTTTTAGTTTTTCTTTATATACATCATATTTATTTTTATTATTAATATCAAACAAATTTTTAAATATAATTTTTTCTAAACCAAATTCTTTAGCTTTACTGATATTTTGCTCTATAAAATTTTCCACATCTTTCTTATTATATGTTGTTTTTTCTGTAGTTGTGGTTGTTTCAACACTTGCTGAAATAGTTGTTAATGTAACTATAGGAAAAATTGCATTACCAACTAGTAAAAATTTTTTATTTATTTTTTTCATATTTTCCTTATTAAATATTTTTAATATATTTTATCATTATTATTTTTTAGTAAAATTATTACACAAAATAGAATGAATAAAAAATGTGTATGAACATATAGTTTAATACTTAAATTTTTTTATTCTTTTATGTATAATATTTAAAAATATTTTAAGGAGTAAAAATGATTAATGTTAATGAATTTAAACCAGGTATAACATTTCAAGATGATGGCGATATTTTTGTTGTTTTAGAAGCACAACACTCAAAACAAGGACGTGGACAGGCTAACGTTAAAGCTAAAGTTAAAAACTTACGTACTGGTTCTACAACAATAAAATCATATACTGGTGGTGATCGTGTTAAACCTGCTCATATTGACAAAAGAAAAATGAATTACTTATACAATGATGGTGAGCATATTATTTTAATGGATAATGAAACATATGAACAAGTTGAAATTCCTCTTAAAAATGTTGAATGAGAATTAAATTTCTTAAAAGAAGGAAGCGAAGTTCAAATTCGTGTTTTTGAAAATGAAGTTCTTGATGTTGAACTACCTATAAATGTTGAGCTAAAGGTTACTGAAGCTCCAGATGCTGTTAAGGGTAACACAACAACAAACCCACAAAAGAAAGTAATTTTAGAAACAGGGTTTGAATTAGAAACACCTATGTTTGTTAAGGAAAATGACGTTATTATCGTTTCAACTGAAACTGGAAAATATGTCGGAAGAGCTAATTAGTAATGAATTTTGTAACTGTGGATTTTAATTTAAATCAATTTTTTTCAGTACAAGAAAGTGCATTTAAGGAAGTTATTAAGTACAGCTTTTTAAAAACAAAAACTGTAAAATTGGTTAATGAACCCAGAATTAGCTTTGAATTTGACAAAATGAATATTCACATTTTTTTGGAAATTAAAGTTAAATCTGATATTGAAATTGATAATTCTATTAAAGAAATTACTAAAAATATTGAGCAAGGTATAACAAATTTAATTGATACAAAACCTAAAAATATACAGTTTAATATAGTAGGATTTTTATAATTTATATAATAAAATTTTAATCTAAATACTAAAAGTTGATAATTTTTTAGACATCAAGGCAGATTGTTTTGATGTCTTTTTTACTTCAATTTTAATAAAAGTTACCCTTTCAAAAGGTAGAAATTTACACTAAAATTGTTAATAATTACAGACCAAAAAATCAATTTATAGCTAAACTATGACACAAAAAGTTGTTCAAATTAAATTAAAATACATTTATACACCTAATAATTTATCAAAATTCAAAAATCAACAGCCTATTAATGTAACTAAAAATGTTAGAATTCTATTTAATACAATTAATGATATTAAAATAGCTTCGGGAACTTCAAACTTATTCTATCAAGAAAAAAATGGTAAACTTGTTTACGGTGAAGAAGCTAAGGTTGAAATTCTTGATTTAGCTTCTTCTGGTCTTATGGATGTTGCCGAGTCAAAAAGCGATCCTATTGGATTTGTATATAACAAATTTAAAGCTAATGTTTTAAACTCTAAAGAGAAATTAATTATTACACCAGAAATAAGAAAAACATCAGCTTATAAAAATTCTGAGCTAGCTTACATGGTTGATATTCAAACGCAAACAAATAACAGTTTAGACCAAAATATTTCAACTTCAGCACAATATGAAAATCGTTATACAATTATCTTTGGTGATGATAGTGATAAAACTATTAATATTATTAATGTAATGCCGGGTAATTTTGATAATAATTTTAGTAATGACAATACTTGATTTTTAGCTGAATACGGTGGAATTGTTGAAAGAAATGATCTAACTAAAGCTATGCCAAACGCTTTAATAAACTATATTAGAATCAAATTAACCAATGACTCAAACAAGATGTATGCTCACATCGACCATTTACAAAACGCTTATGTTTCTAAGGTTTATAACTTTGAATGAATCCCAGGACAAGATTTTGATATTTATGATAGACCAGGAGGTTCAACAAGCATTCAAGGTTCTACTCGTATAGTTTGAACTCCAGATAAATTAGCAAAATATGTTGTATCTAACTATAAAAGTGTATTATACAATGAAAACGATAGACGTCTTTACACCACCCAGGAAGATGGTAATTACGGTACTCAATATACTAGACCACTTATTCAATCCAATATTGTAATTTTACCTACAGATAGTCGAAGTGAAGCTGAATTACTTAAAAATGGAAGTAAACATAAAGACTTTAACTATCGTTCTGGAGCAATTTACATCACTAATGGAAGATTAAGTAATAACTTAACAGTTAATCAATCATCAGTAATCTTTAACTCTGGAATTGAAAACTTTAAGTTTAACTTTAGAAAATAAAATGATCAGCAAGGGTATCCTTGCTGTTTTATTTTGCTAAAAACTGTTAATTAAAAATTCATGCAATTTAGCATGAATAATGTTTATAACATATTCGAAATTAACCTATAGAAGCTCTTGTGCTAGAGGTATAAAATTTAACTTCATTTTCTGTTTTTCAAATCACAAATAATGGAATGCTTTGAAGTTGATTTGCATCAGTGTTAGTTATATTTAACTTTAATGAATCATTAATATATATCTTAAAGTTAAATATACCTTGGAAATTTGCTAAAAATGGATATCTTCCTATAATGTTATATTCTTTTCCTATTGTAGATAAATCACCTTGGTTACTATTTAAAATATATGGTTTGGTATTGTTTGAATTAAATGTAAATACAAAAGAAACCTTATCATTTTGATTAAGTGTAAATTTATTGCTGTATGTTCTAGAGTTTAAAACAGTATCAAAGAATGAACCACCTAGAGAAGTAAATTTGTAATCTGTTAAATTTCTATTTGCTACTGCATTAAAACGATATGAGAAAGAACCTTTATCATCAAAAGTTTTAATGAATTCTTCGCTGTAAGCTGTAAAATCATTTGGTTTATTGATAAAATTTGCATTATTAAATAATTTTAAAAACATAATTCACATTCCATCAGAGTATGAAATATTTTTATTGTCCAAAACAGTTTTGCCTATTGAATTATTTCAAAATGAGTCAAGAACTTTTTGAATCTCATTTATTGATCCAGTATATGAGTTGGTTAATCTTAGATTTGAAATAAAATCATAGTTTTCAATGCTGTTTGAATTTTTAACTTCCGCTTTTTCAACTCTTTCATCTTTTGTAAATCTAATGATATTGTTAGGTTTTAAGCCAACTGAGTTATTTTCGTCTTGATTATATCTTAAAACTATTCTTAATTCTGATTCAAAGGTTGATGTATTAAGTGTAATAATACCATTAAATCAATCTATTTTATTTTCAGGCAATGATTCAAAGCTCTTTGATAAATCAGAAGCTAAACCAAATTTATATCTAAATAAAATATTATGAGTTTTAAGGTATCTTAAATCATAAGTTTTATTATTGTAACTAATTTGTACTTTTATTTTAATATCTTGCCCAGGTTTTAAATAGTAAATGTTGTCTATTTTATCTAAATTCACTACAGTAGCAACTAGTGATATATTTTTATAATTAGTTGGAATAGTTTTAACCTCGTTAATAAACTCATTTATCGACGCTTCAAGCACGTTTAAGTCTTGAATTGAATTTTTGTTTGTTTCATATTCAAATAGTTGATCCTTAAAATTCTCAACATAGTAATTTTTATTAGATAATTCTTCAAGTCTTATCTTTAGTTCATCAATTTTATTTTTAAGCTCATTATTATTGTTTTGATTATCATCAGTTTTTGGGATTAAAATAGTTTCAATATCGGCTAAATTATTCTTTAGTTTAGTTAACTCATCAATGACTGTATCTAGACTATTAAATAATTTAATTTTTTGATTTTCATAGGATACATCTTTCAATGATTCCCTTTGAATGAATTTCTCTTTAGATTCATCCGTTGCATTATTGAATTTATCTGTTGTTTTGATTATTGAAATATTTTTTAAAATATCAAGTAATTCTTTATTTAATGTTTGAATACTACTAAGTTTGTTTTTGAACATTTCTAATTCTTGGTAATTAGTAACTGATTCAATTAAAAATTCTAATTTTTTAATCATTTCATTTGTAAAAATACCATCTGATATAACAGCTTCTTTTAATTCTTTCTTTTTATTATTCAAAATATCTTCATCAGTATCTTCCAAAGTATCTTCAATATTTAACATTTTATTTATAGTTTGATCAATTTCACTATTAGTAGTGTCGAATGTCTCGAATGTTATTAATTTAGAGTTAAGTAAAATTGCTGAAAAATTATTGAATATTGAATCAAATTTTTCTTGTTTTTCAGGAGAAGCATTTCTATATTTATCCGAGTTTTTTATTTCGCTAATTTCATTAAAACGTTCGATTAACCTATTGATATTCTTATTTAATTTAATTATATCTTCGTTAAAAGTCTTAAACTCATTGTATCTTGTTAAATTATTTACTAGAATATTTAATTTATTATTGATTTCATCAGAAACTTTTAAGTTATTAATGTAATTAGTTATAGCAGTTTTAGCAAATTCAATTCTTTTGCTACCATTAAAATTATTCTTTAATTCAGTTAATTTACTTTTGATTTCATCAAGATTTATCTCCATATTAGTTAATTTTTTCTGATCAAAGTAATTTGAATATTTATTATATAATTCATCAAAATCTTCTTTATTTTCACTATCTAGATAATTTATATCAACTAATTCATTTTTTAATTCATCCAAAAACTCTATTATCGATCTAGCTTTATTATTCAGTGTCTCAGCTTGATTAAAAATTAAATTTAAATCTTCTACATCTGTCATTTTTTGTATATAAGAGTTTTTAATTTCATCAGAAATATATTCTAATGATTGAATCATTTCCTTGAACTTTCTGAACTTATCTTCACTATAAATTGCATTAATTACTTTTGCTATTTTGTTATTAAATTCAACATCTATTTGTTTAATTTCATCAATATCTTGTGCCTCTAAATCAATTTGATTAATTCAATTTTCAATATCATTTAATTTTTCTAATATTGTAGAATTGTTGCTATTTTCATTTTTTAATTCAGATAAGTGTTCTTTATTTTTAAAAATTTTATTTAATGATAAATTAAATGCATTTTTAATGAAACTGATTTGTTCGTTGTATTGATTTATGTATGAATTAATTTCATTTTTAATATCTTTTAACTTATCTAAATTTTTTGTTTCTATATTTAAAGTTAATATAACTAAATTTTCATTAAAAGATTCATTAACAAAAGCATATCTGTTGAGTTGATTGGAATTAATCATTTGGACTAGTTTATTCTTTAATGTATCTATATCACTAAGTAATTTATTCATATCATTTTCACTAGATATGAATGTATTAATTTTATTTATTTGATTTGCTAAATTTAAGTTGAATTCTTTTATTGTTTCTATATTAAAGTTAATTTGTAAATTCAATAAGTTATTAGACTCATTGAATAACTCAGTTTCGCTAACAATATTGTTAATTAATTCCTTTAGTGTAGTTACATTGTTGTTAATTTCAGGACTTAGTTCCTTAGCAATTTCAATAGTTTTGTAAAAATTATCAATATCTACATTAATTTTTTGAATATCAAGCTCATCTTTATTATTATTTTTTAATATCTCATTAATTAAGTTTAATGATTGACTTTTGTATTTACTAAAATATGAATTATTAAATACGTCGTCATTTTCAATTAATCTTTTGATTTGACTAAATCTTTCAAAATTCTTTTCAGAAGTTCTTCTTGTCCCTAATATAACCCCTGTGGCAATTGATGCTGTAGTTACAAGTGCCGCTGAAACAAAGGAAAATATTATAATTTTTTTCTTCTTCATAAGCATCTCCTTAATTTTGATAAATATCTTATTTATTTTATTTTAATTCTTATATATTAAGCATTAAAATACATATCTTTTTTTTTTTTTTTTCAATTACTTTTATACCTATAAAACATGGTTTAAAGTTATAGAATATATTTTATTAAATTTTGTAACTTATTAAAAAAATGTAAAATATAAAAGGATAAAACATTATAAGATAAAACAAAAGGAAATAATATGAAAAAAATTAGTAAATTAATTCTTAAAACAGGAGCTGTAATATCTACTCCAATTGTTCCAGTTATTGCTATGTCAGCAGCAACAACTAGTGAAACTGAATCTCAACAAAATACACAAGCCTTCATAACTAAAGCTTCATTACTATCAGCTAAATTCATGGATTTAATTGAATTAAGCATTAAATTTGAAGGTGCAACTGATTTAAATACTAAGGTAAAAACTTTTGTATTTAGTTTCTTGTCAAAAAATTCTGATATTTACCAAAAAATGGCAAATAAAACATTTACCAAAACAGATTATGATTCAGCCATCAAAAAGTTCAATGAAAGCACTTTAGAAATAGTTTATAATGGTTCTAAACAAGTTGTTGAAGAAGGGGATAAAAGATTAAAACATTTAAGTGAATCTGCTAAGAAATTTAGTCTAAATGGATTTGAAAGATTATATAATTCATTGCAAAAAAATGGTTCTGAATTTTCACTTAATTTTACAAACTCAAAAGGTGAACCACAAACAATTACACATTCATCATTGAAGAGTTTAGATACTTATAAGACTGAAAATAATGTAGAAAAATCGTTATGAGAAATTAAAAACAATATTTATGCTTTATCAAAAATTTCACCTGTTGTTGAACATGCATTCTACTTCGATTTTATGAATAAAATCAATGATAGAGCTAAGGAAAATAGCGAATTAAACTTAGGATTAGATGAGTTTTTATCAGGAAATGTATTCACTATTAATGATCCAGAACTTGGTGCGGGTAGTTATGTTGAACTAAAAACCAAATATTCTTCAAATCCTGAAAAATTAGAAAAAATTACAAAAGCTGAAACAGCATTTAATACATTTGTTTCAAAAATAACTAATGATTCGGATCAATCTAAAGCTCAAGAAACTCAAAAATTCATAAATGAAGATATGGCCAAATACAAAGAACAGTTGAAAAAACTTGATGATCTCATAATAAGTAAAATTTTCGAAAACACTGAACTAAGTTCATTGTATAAAAATGCCGGTTTTGCAAATCCAACATTTACTGATACTTATAAGAGTGAATTAGGATTTTCTATTGCTAATATTGAATTACTAAGAAAATTAACATTAAATTCAAATGAATATAACAGTAAATATGAAGAATTAAAAAAATATACCGATAACTTAGAAAACTATAAAGACCAACTATTAAACGAAAACAAGAAATTAAAAGATGACATTTCAAGTAAAGATAATGAATTAGCTTCAAAAAATAGTGAAAATGCATCATTAAAAGATCAATTAACAACAACTAATAATAAAAATAATTCACTTGTAAGTGAAAACGAAAAATTAGCTGCGGAAAATGCTAGTCTAAAAGAAAATAAACAAACTTTAACTAATGAAAATAATTCACTTAAAGAAACAAATACTAAACTTACTACTGAAAATACTCAAAAAGAAAGTGAATTAAAACACAGTCAAGATGAATTAGCTAAAGTTTCTACAGAAAATAGAGAATTATCTAAATCTGGAACAATTAAGAATGTATTTTGAATTATTTTCTTAATCCTTTCAATTGTTTTTGGTACATTATTCGCACTTGTTTCGCACAAAAATAGAAAACTAAAAAAAGAACTTAAAAAATAAATAAAGTATTTAGAGAGCTAAAAGCTCTCTTTTTTATAAATTAAGTTTAATATATAAACTTAAACTAAATTAGAATAATTAGTAATGCAAAAAATGCAGAAAATAATTTCTCCACACATTTTTTACTACACCCGATTTAGAGAATAATTATTCTAGACATTTTGCTGAAGCAAAATTAATTTAATGTTCTAGTATACAAGGTAATTAAAAAATGTAGGAACCCCTACATTTATGCTTTAGTTTGTCTGTAGTATTCAAAAACAACCTTAGAGTTTAAATAATCTTCTATTGGTGCTAATCCTTGATATTGAATATTAATTCCATCATCTACTCAGAAGATATCTTTAGCTATATTATCTAGATTAAAATCATCGTCAATAAAATAATTTTTATAAATAAATAACATATCTGCGTTAACAGCTGTAGCGTAATTTATGAAGTCAAAATTATCTAAATTTAGGTAATTGTGACTCATTTTATAATTTACTATTGAATTGTAATTTTCTGAATTATAATCTTTAGTATTTATATTTGCTGTTGAAAGATACCCAACTATTATATGTTTTAGTTTATTTATATCAAAATCATTGTTTTGTAATTCAAAAGTTTTAGTTAAGTCAAAATTTAGATAATCACTAAATTTATTTAGTATTCCTAAAATTAATAATTCGATAGGATTTTTATAATTTTCCACTAATTGAGAATAATTCAAATTAGATCTTGTGGTAGTAAAGTCTTTAATTATAGGATTAACCAATTCTGAAATTACATCCAAATAATAATTTTTCATCAGTGAATTATCTTGTAAATATTTTTTATAATGTAATTCGTTAATTTCGAATAAAGTAGTATTGGTTATTTTTTCAGATTCTTCTTTGTTTAAGTAATTGTTGAATAACTCACTATATTTTTCATATTGAAAGTCACGGAAGATTTTTTCTTCTGATTTAATTAATGCTTGTTTTTTAGTCTCTTCAAAGTTATTGGATGGGGAATTATGTTTTATTTCAAGAAAACTGCGGTAGTTTAATGAAAGATTCTGAAAAATATTATTACTAATAACATCCGTAAAGTAATTATTATTTTCGGGTGAATTAGTAGAGCTGAACATTATTCCGTCGACTAAGAAAATATTTTGTTTAGGTCTAATAAATCTAATTGTTTGACCATCTACTGTCTGACTTGAATTATCATTAGAATAATATGCATCAACTGCATCACCATTATACATAATGGTTGCATTTGTTGGATCACTTGGGTCAACAAGTCTATTTACTATTTCTAAACCCTCGCCTTTGAAGGTTATATGTTTGGTGTCGTTAAAATCATACCCGGTACCATCATTTATTAATGATTTAAAATTTTCAATTAATCTAACGTATGTTTCTTCACTGACTTCACCGGTAAAGTTTTCACTAGTTCTTTGACCCTCAGTACCTAATATAACATCATAAGTTGACCCATAAAGCATGTTATCTCTAAAGGCGTCAGTTATCATGTATTTGTTGTAACCAACAGTTTTTAATGCTTTAAGAATATCAATAATTTCAAACTTCTTATTATCATCATTAAGATTTAAAACTTTATTAAAATCTATTTCATTTAATAATTCTCCATCTTGACCGATTTTTTTATAGTTATCATTGATTTTTATTTTATTTATGTTATAAGTTATGACCATATCTTGAATGATATATGGAAAGAAATATTCTCAAAGATGAGCATTGATTTTATTCCCATGTTCATCAAATTGTAAATATTTGTCATAACTCTTAAGATGCAGAAATACATTATCACGTAAAATTACACGGACTGCTTCTTCGTAATTTTCTTCCTTTAAATCAGGCATTTGTAGCAATTTTGAATAATTAATTTTGCTTAGTTTACCTTGTCTTATTAATTTTGTTGCTAGAAATTCTGTTCCAATACCTAGCGCTGCATGATTATTAATCATTGCTGTTTGAAATTCATTTATCTCATTAAATTGTTTATATAAAAAACTTTTACTTAATTCTTTTTCATTATTTTTTGATATTGCAGCCTTGTAGTTATAAAAACTTGGTTTAAATTTGTTTGTTGCTTTATAAATAACACTAGCACTAAAACCAGTAAAGGTGGCAATAAGTCCTAGAGAATATAATATTATTTTTGCTTTTCGCTTTAATATTTTCATTATTACCTTTAAATGTTTTTTTATCTCTATCAATTTTTAGTCTTGATTTTTATGGTATATGTTTAGCAAAATTATACATAAAATAAATTTTATTTATCAAAAAAATGAAATTCTAAAAGTACTATAAATTAGAGCTATTTTATGATTTTGTTTGCTTGTAATATTCAAAAGTTATTTTACTATTTAGATAATCTTCGATAGGAGAAATACCTTTATATTCTATTTCATCATTTTCATCAATTCAAAGAATTTTTCTTACTGTCTCATCATGTGTTAAATCACCATTGTAAAAATAGTTTTTATATATAATATTCATGTCTAAATTAACGCCAGTGGTGTAATTTACATAATCAAAATTATCTAAATTTAAATATTTTGACGAAATTAAGTCTGAGATGAAGTTATTGTATTCTGGTGAGTTGATTTCATTTTCAGTTATTGTGATAAACCCTAAATAACTGGCAGTTTTGTTAATTCATTCTGACTTAAAGTCCGAATTATATTGTTTATCAAGAGGTATGCTTTGATCATATCCTAGTTCATCACTAAATTTATTTAAAATTTCAAACATTAATGTTTTTTCTCATGAATTATTAGCTTCTTCAGAATTATCATAAATAATTGAATCTAATTTCTCATTAAAATAGTTGCTAATAACTTGAACATAAAAATCATCAAGTGTTGATTTGTTTTCTTTAGATGCTAATTTAAAGTGTTCATTATTGAATAGTTCAACAATTTCATTAGAAACTTTTAGATAATTATTTTCAAAATATGAATTAGATTTGATTAACTCAGCAATTTTGTTTGTTTGTCAATCTTTATAAACTGCTTCTTCACCTTTAATCATCGCTAAGTTCTTGAGTTGTTTAAATGGTAAGTTAGGGTATTCTTTTTTAAGCTTTAGATATTCAATATATGCTAAATTTACGTTTTGGTAAACATTTTCTGTTAAATAACTCATATAATTTTCATTATTTTCTTTTGAGTTAGATGCACTAAACATAACTCCATCAACTAAAAATACATTTTTGCTTGGGCGCACGAATCTAATAGTTTCACCATCAACAGTGGAAGCGGCATTATCATTAGAATAGTATGCATCAATTCCGTCACCATTATACATAATAGACACATTTGTCGAATCAGATGGGTTTACAATTGTATTAACAATTTCTAATCCATCACCCTTAAAAGTTATGTGAGATGTGTCATTAATATTAAAACCTGAACCATCTTTTATCAAATCTTTAAAGTTTTTGATTAAACGTTCATAAGTTTGTTCAGTAACTTCACCAGTAAAATTTTCATCAGTTCTGCTTTCAGGTTTGTCTAAAACGGTGTCATATGCAGAACCATATAGCATATTGTCTCTGATTGCATCGGTAATAATGTATTTATCGTACCCAACTTTTCTTAATGTTTTCATGATATCAACCATGTTAAAAGCATCTTTGTTGTCAGAGTTTAATATTTTTGCAAAATCAATTTCATTTACTAACTCACCATTTTCGTCTCGTTTTTTGTATTCATCAGCAATATTAACTTTATTGATGTTGTATGCAACTATAGCATCTTGAACAAAATAAGGAAAGAAATATTCTCAAAGATGAGCGTTTATTTCATTTCCATTCTCATCGTATTTTAAGTATTTATCATAGCTTTTAAGATGATTAAATACTGATGGTTTTAAAATAACTTTAATTGCTTCTTCGTAGTCTTGTGGTTTTAAATTTGGAAGATTGAGAAATTTTGAATAATCGATTTTTGATATTTTTCCTTTAATTATTAATCTAGTTGCTAGGTATTCAGTTCCAATACCAGCAGCTGCTCTATTATTTAAAATAGCATTTTGGAATTCAGTTAATTCATTAAATTGTTTGTATAAGAAATGTTGTCCGATCTTTTCTTCATTACTCTTTGAAATAGAAGCACGATAATTGTAAAAACTAGGTTTAAACTTTTTTGAAATTTTATAATTTATCGCACTTGCTAAAATTCCAGCTGAAAGAATTGAACCGGCAATTAATGCAGTATTTCTATAAATGGTTTTTTTGAAGTAATTTTTAGACATCCATCTCACCTCCACGTAAATTTAGTTCGACAGTGTTTTCAAAATTTCCCTTTTGTTTGTCTTTGATAATAATTTTTTTAAGTCAAGTTTTTTTGCTTCTTTTGATGTGTTTATTTTTGATTCCAATGTATATCGCATTACCAAAAATAACTATAATTAGTGCAATAACTCCAAAACATAATGCTCATGCTTCGAATTGTCCTTCGTATAATTTAAGACCAAGTGTTGGTGTATTTGAAGTAGTTCTTGTGATAATAAAGTCATCAAAACTAAATACACAACAAACTACAGAAGTCATTATGATAGAGGGAATCATATATACAAAGTAAGTTTTAAATCATGATCTTATTTTTGAGTAACCTAAATCCATTGAAGCTTCGAATAAGTTGTTATTGAATTTTTCACTTCTTGGATACATTAAAAAGATTGCATAAGGTAGTGTCATGACAGCATGACCGATAACTACTCTAAAAAATCCTTCATCATCTGAACTTATAACACCAAAAAATAAAGTAAATACTAGAACTAAGCCAATGGCTGTAATATTATCTGGGTTAATAAGTGGAATATTAGAAGTTACACTTAATGAACTTCTTAGTACTCTACTCTTTGAACGATATACAGCATAAACAGAAATTAAAGATATTGTAATAACTATAATTGATGTTAGTGCTGCTAAGATTATAGAATTAATTAAAGCTATATCTCTACCTGAGTTAAAAATAGTTGTTCAATTATTAAATGTAAATTTAGATCAGGAAGTTAAGTAAGTTCCTTTATCACTGCTTTTATTAAATGTAAAAATTGCTCCCACTACAAGAGGAATGTATACAAAACCTAAAATTATAAATACATAACTTCGTTTAATTGATTCTCAAATTTTACTCATATGTAAATCCTCTCTTAAATCTAAAAATAATTTTAGGTGCAATGATGATAATAGAGTAAATACCTATGAAAATAAATGAAACTACAATAACTAAAGATGATCCTTTAGCTAAATCATATTTATTTCCTGGGTTAATTGTAATGTTGATTAAGTCACCAACCATTTGATTTTGAGTTCCATCAGGTAATAATTTAGTTGAAACTAAGAATGTAGTAGCTGTACTTAAAAATATCATACTATAACCACTTAAGATTGCTTTAAGCGAATATGGAATAATAACCTTAAAGACAGTTTTAAAAGTGTTGTATCCCATATCACTTGATGCTTCAATAATATTTCTTGGCATGTCTTTTAAAACTGTGTAAAGTGGCATTATCATAAGTGGTAAATTAAGATAGAATAATCCAAAAACCAAAAATCACTCTGAATTTAGACTATCAACATTATTTGGGTCGATGATATTCAAGAATAAAGTTCTAATTGAATAAATTCTAGCTATTGTGAAAATAGCCATAGGACTTAAAATTAAACTTATTGCATAAATTTTAAATATTTTTGATTTACTACTTGAAACAAAATAAGCATAAGGGAATCCTACAACTAAACATAGAATTGATGAGACAATTCCTATTCTTAATGAACGGAAAATAATACTTCAAGTAGAGTAAGTTTTTAATAACTCTCAGTTATCGCTGGTTGAACCATTAGGTGTTTTTAAAGGTGCAAAAGCACTAACAATAATTAAAATAATCGGAAGGATGATTAGTAATAAAGCTATTAATAAGTATGGACTAATTAATCAGCCACGTTTATTATCGGTGTTGAATAATCTTTCTTTAATTTTTGAAAACATTTGATTCGTAATCTCACTTAGGATCTTTTGCCATTAAATGGATTGAGTCAATTGTTCAACTCAAGTAAACTGTATCACCGATTTCAAATTTTTTGGCTGTTTCAACAAAAATTTCATGTCCATCATTAACAATAACTTTAATGTAGTAATAGCTTCCTCTATATGTTAAATCTTCAATTATACCCTTGATTCTTTTTGCACTTTTTACATCTTTATCAGTGATGTCAATATCTTCAGGTCTAATTAAGGCGTCTACTCTTGAGTTAATTGGAAATTCATCTTCTGAGTGAATTGTTTTGAATTCACTATTGAGCATTTTAACATTTCCACCTTTAATAAATTTAGCATCAAAGATGTTAGAATCACCTATAAAGCGAGCTACTCAAATATTTTTTGGATAGTCATAAATTTGCTTTGGTGTATCATATTGTTCAATTTTTCCACCACGTACTATAGCAATACGATCTGAAAGAGCAAGTGCTTCGTTTTGATCGTGTGTTACAAAAATGAATGTCAATCCAAGTTCTTGCTGAATATTTCTTAATAATACTTGCATTTTTTGTCTAATTTTTGCATCAAGTGCACTAAGTGGTTCATCAAGAAGTAATATCTCAGGTTCAATTACTAAACTACGAGCTAATGCAACACGTTGTTTCATACCACCAGAGAGTTGAGTTATCGAACGAGTCTCATTTCCTTTTAAACCTACTAAGTCAATCATTTCAGAAATTTTTTGATCCATTTCATCACGGGTCATTTTTCTTTTAAAGTATCTATTTTCAAAAGCTTGGGTTTTTTGGATCACATAGTTTTCTCAATATGAATATTTAAAGTCAGAATCATCTAATCAATTTTGACGTTTTCTGTATTGTAAAGTTTTAGGTTTAAGTGTTTCTAATTCTTTTTCATATTGTTCTTGAATCTTGTCAAGCTTTTTCATTTCTAGTTCAGCTTTTTTAGTTCATATTTCAATTTTTTTCTTTAATAAGCTGATGTGTTTTTCATTAATTGTTTTTTTTGGAACTCTTTTTAATTTAAGACCATATCTTATATTTCCTTCAACATTTAGATGAGGAAATAAAGCATAGTCTTGGAAGATTGTTGAAAGATTTCTTTTATATGGTGGTAGATCCTTAATATCACGGTTATTGAATTTAATTTCACCACGAGTTGCTCATTCAAACCCACCAATAAGTCTTAAAATTGTTGTTTTACCTGATCCAGATGGTCCAAGTAAAGTTACAAATTCACCTTTAGTAATTGTTAAATCAACATTATCTAAAACAACTTTAGAACCGAATTCTTTGACAACTTCTTTAAGTTCAATAATAGAATTTTTCTTTGTTTCTTTTTTTGCCATTTTAACCTCCTTAATATAATATTTAAATTCTTAGTAAAATAGGGGAGGCTAAATCGTACAAATCTTTTAAATATTCCTCTACAAAAAATGATAATTTAGGATACTGAATATCACTAAAAATTACAAGAACAAATCTTGTAATGCTCTGATGAATTTTCTTCAGTATTTTAATCATGTAAAAGATTATACAAAAAATAGAAAAAAATTACTAATTATTACTAAAAAAAATAATTATTTAAGATTTATGAATAGCTCTATTTTATAGTTGTATAAATGTTAAAATCAATTTTGTTTTTTCAAAAAAAATTTTAAAAGAAATAAAACTAAAATATTTACCATATTTTTATTAATAAAACAATACTATTGCAATGCATAAAAACATTAAATGCTATAATATTTTCATTATATTAGAAAGGGATATATGTGAAGAATGTTTAAAATGCTTCCAAGAAGAATAAAATTTTTGTTTTTCACTGGAATATTTTTAATTTTGCTCAATGTAGCTATTAGCTTGATATTACCTGGTTTTATTTCTCAATATGTGGTTTTAGCAGTTAGTTCAAGTGAGACTGAAATAGTATCATTAAAAGTATTTAATAAATTTATTGTAGCTTCAGGAACTAGAAATATGATGTTGACTGAACTTACAATAATTTCAGTAATATTAATACTTCTAGCTTTTCTTACTTCATTTTTAAGTATTGTGATTACAACCTGAGGTGGAGAAAGAAGTAGTGAATTTTTCAGAAATAAAATTTTTAATAAAATTCAACATCTTTCACTACACGATATAAACAAAGTGACTCCTGAGAGTTTAATTACTAGAATTTCAAATGACGTTGCCATTTTTTGAGAATTACTAATTAGCGCTACTAATGCATTAATTAGAGCCCCATTATTAATTATTGGTGGAATAATTTTTACAATTATGACAGATCCAAAACTTTCTTTAACAATCTTTTTATACTTACCAATTTTAATTGTTGTTTTAATTATTATGATTAAAATTAACAATCCTTTACTAGTTAAAAATCAAATAACTATAGATAAAATAACTAAAGAAGTTGAAGAAAATATTCTTGGTGCTAGATTGATTAAAACCTTTAATCTAAAAGAAAAACAATTAAGAAAATTTACTGAGCAAAATAATAAATGACTAAAATTGCAAACTAAAATTAATAATGTTTTTGCTATTGGTCATCCTATTTTCTTTGTGTTAATCAACTTAGTTGCAGTTGCAATATATGCTCTAACAGCTCATACTTTATTTAATTCAACTACTCCAGATGTTCAAGAGTTAGCTAATATTAACGTGTTTTTAGAATACATTTTCACTATATCGCTAGGAATAATTCTTTTTAGTACCTTCTTATTTGTCTTTTTTAGAGCTAAGGTAAGTTGTGCTAGAATCAATGAAGTTTTAGACTTTAAAAATCAAGACTTAAAAGTGGAAGATGGTCTTTCAATAGAACATACTGTTGATAACATCACTGGACTTTCAGTGCAATTTAAGAACTTTAATTACAAGTATTTCAAAGACTCAGAGGAATATGCATTATATGATATTAATATAGATCTTAAGCCTGGTCAAACCCTTGGTGTTATTGGCCCAACTGGTTCAGGAAAAAGTTCTTTAGCTAATTTACTAATTAATAATTATAAATATGACACTGAAGAAAATGGACATATTTTAGTGGATAATAAAGAAGTAAACAAAATTAATACTTCTGATTTACACAAAAATATAGGTATAGTTTATCAAGATGCACTACTATATTCAGGCACTATTAAAAGCAATTTACTTTTTGCTAAACAAGATGCAACTGAAGATGAAATTAACAAAGCTTTACATAATTCTTGTTCAATAGATTTTGTCCAAACTTTTGAGGATAGAACTAATCATATTGTTGAGCAACGTGCTAAAAATCTTAGTGGTGGTCAAAAACAAAGACTTTCTATAGCAAGAACATTAATCAACAATCCCAAAGTTTTAATTTTAGACGATTCAACTAGTGCACTTGATAATATTACAACCAAAAAATTATTGACTAATATAAAACAAAACTACAATTGTACAACGATTATTATTAGTCAAAAAATAAGTTCTATTAAACATGCTGATCAAATTATTGTGCTTGAAAAAGGAAGAATAACTGGTCATGGGACTCACGAAGAACTAGCGGAGAAAAATGAATGATATAAAAACACTTTTACAAATCAACTTGAACAATAATACTTAATTTAAAAAATTATTTAACAAAGGAGGAAAATGCGTAATAGTGAGTTTATTATTAACAAAAAAGCAAAAGATAAAGAATTCTCAGCTTACAAGGTTTTTAAACAACTTTTAAGTTATGTTCAAAACGAAAGAAAACGTTTAATTTTTGGTATTTTTTGTTCATTGTTCAATGCGATTTTTTATGTTTTAGGAAGTATTTATATTGGTTATGTATTTAGAAATTACTTTGAAGTAATCTTTAAAAGTGCTAATCCTAATTTAGCAATAGCAAATTTTGATATATTTCACTTTAGTATCGACTTAATTATTCTAGGTGGATCATTTATTTTATATGGTTGCTTTAGATATGTAGAGAGTCTTATTTATATAAGAATTTCGTATAATCAATCAGCTCGAATGCGTCAAGAGGTAATGGAAAAATTAATCAAAATGCCTATTTCATACTATGACAAGCAAAAAGCTGGTGATTTAATTTCTACAATTATTAATGATATTAACAACGTTTCAAATACTTTGATGAATACACTAAATCAATTTTTTTCAAGCTTTTTTAATGTTGTTATTTCAATTAGTATAATGTTTATGGTTTCAACAATTTTAACGTTAATTGCCGTTCCAATGTCACTAATTTTATTTGGCCTATCACTTCTAGTTATAAAAAGAGCACAGCCATACTTTGTTAAAGTACAAGATAGCTTTGGAAAATTAAATGCCTTTGTTGAAGAAAATATTGCAAATATGAAAGTGACAAATTCTTTTGATAGAGAAAAATTAGTTTTTGATCAACTTAAGTTAATCACTCAAGAAATCAAAAGAACTGCTTACAAAGGTGATTTAACCGCTCGCTCTGTTGATCCTTGATTCGGTTTTACATCATATTCAGTTAATTTAGTGGTTGCTGCAATTGCAGTGGCACTATATTTTGCTAAAGTGAATGTATATGGTTTAAGTTATTTTGGTTCAAATCAAAACGGAACTGCTAGTGGTGGACTTATCATTACTTTTATTGCACTAAATTGGAATTTTATGGGTCCTTTTAACACTTTATTAAACATTAATTTCTCTCTTCAAGTTGGGATCGCATCATCAAATAGAATTTTTAAATTATTAAATCTCAATCCTGACAAAGATCATACTGAAGAGATTTTCTTGGACAAAATTGTCGGTGAAATAGAATTTAAAAATGTATTTTTTAGATATAACAAAAACTCTAAAAAATACCAGCTCAATAATGCTTCTTTTACTGTTAAACCAGGTCAAACTGTTGCTATTGTTGGACCAACTGGAGCAGGAAAGACTACAATAGTTAATTTACTAAGCAAATTTTACGATTATGAATCAGGTTCAATAACTATTGATTCACATGAACTTAGACATATTGACACTGAAAATTTAAGAAACTTAGTTTCTGTAGTTTTACAAGATTCATTTTTATTCAATGATACTATCAAATGAAATTTAACAATGGGGAATGAAAATGTTACTGACGAGCAAATTATAGAAGCTGCAAAACTTACTGGAGCCGAACACTTTATTAATCAATTCCCAGAAAAATATAATACTAAAATTGAAAATAACGGAACAAACCTAAGTCAAGGGCAAAGACAATTATTGAATATCACTAGAGCAATTCTAGCAAATAGAAATATGTTAATTTTGGACGAAGCAACTTCAAATGTTGACTCTCAAACAGAAAAAGTTATCCAAAATTCATTATTGAAATTAATGGAAAATAAAACAAGCTTTATAATTGCTCATAGACTTTCTACAATCAAAAATGCTGATATTATTTTGGTTGTTGATAATGGTTATATTATTGAAAAAGGAACTCATCAAGAGTTATTAAAACAAAAAGGTTTCTACTATAATTTGTATAGTTCAAGCTTTAAATAGTTAGGAGAAAACATGAAAAAAGCTAAATATATATTATCTACTGGTGCACTCTCAAGTGTTGGACTGGCGAGTTTATGTTTTGTAAGTTGCGAAGACACTAATAGTGAAGAATATATCTATAAAACACATAATATAGAAATTAAACTATTACTTAATAAATGCTTTGAGACATTAAATTCAATGAATGGTTCACTTATTTCAGCACCAAATGACTATCCAGAGTTGATGAAAAAATTTCAAGATTTTCAAGGTAAGTACAATGAAGCTAATAAAACTAAAAAAATATCATTAGATTATTACAAAAGTCTTGTTGAATTTGATTTATCTCTTGTAAATAAATTAAATTCAAATATTGATACTAAATTAAATGAATTAAGAAATCAAGTTAAAGAATTACAAAAAGAAAAAGATACTTTAAGTTCATTGACTAAAGAGGAAGCACATGAAAAAGAGCAACTAATTAATAAATTAAATGCAGAACTAAATAAAATTCAAGGTGAATTAGACTCTATTAAAAATAAGTGAGTTCAAAGAAATTACTCAGCAAAAGATACTTTACTTGACCTAACAAAACTTACTATTGATACATTTAATGTTTTAGAAAAAAATCCACAATTACAATCATTTTATGAGGAATATAAAGAATTCTTTAAGAATGAAAGTGTAAAATATAATGAAATTTTAGACGAGGAAGATAACTACAGTAACTTAAATAGTTTTACTTACCGTATTATTCAAGCAACTTTAAGAATTTCACTAATTAATGATACAGCTACAAATAGACTAGGATTATCAAAAGAACAGTTTCACTTTCCTTTAGATCCACAAACAGCTAAAAATAATGCTTTTGATACACTGTTTGATTGGAGAGTTTCTAATTTAGAAAAATTGCTAGCACATTTAAATAACCAATCGCTAGAAATAAATGATAAAGAACAAATTATTCAAACAATTCAAACTATGAAACAAAGATACATTGAGAAAAAACAAGAAGCTAAAACAGCTTATGAACAGGTAGTTTATTTCGGTTATCTTGAACAAAACTACTGATCAGCATTAATTAAAGAAGGTTCAATCAATGAGTTTATTCCACAATTAAAAGCTGGCTTTAATGTATCTGAGATATTTAATAATGGTAAAATAACAGATCAAGAAGTAATAAAAAAGATTAATGATTTTGCTGAGCAAAATAGACAAAGAATCAATAACATTGTTAAGAAATACTGAGCAGATTTAAAATCAATATACAATTTAAAAATTTATAATTCATTATTCAATAACGCATATGATTATAAATATATTTTATATGATCAAAGTGTTAAAAGCATTAATGAAATTATGGGTAAATTATTTGAAAATTCATTAGTTGATTTAAAATTACAAGAACAATTAAATAAAGAATTTTTTGAAAGTCAAATTCTTAAGATAAATAATGAAGCTTCAAAAATTTTAAGACTTGAAAATGGGTCATACAAAGGTTTGATTGTTGACACCATTAAAAGTGTTGACGTAAATAGTCCATTTTATAATTCTATTCTTCAAAATTCTCATATTTAGATGATTCAACCAATGTATCTAAAGCATACAGAATGAGCTCAGAAAGTGTACAAGATTCTTACAATAGATATTTAGCTTTAAAAATGGAATTAGTTAAAATTCAAACTGCACTTAAGGTTTTAAACATCTGAAAAGCTCAAGAGATAAATCTTTCATCTGACAATGGTTTAAGAGAGATGATGCACTTAGATGATGAATATAATAAATACATCGAAATTTTTAATAAAACTAAAGAAGAAGCCGAAAGACTTGAGGAGTTAAGAAAACAAACTACAGAAGCTCAAATAGCTAAGATTGAAGAGTTAAAAGATTTAGTTTATCAAGCTTTTGAAGATTCTTATAGTGCGTAAAATTTAGAAGATTTTACAAATAAAAAACAAACTATTGTTAATTTATTGCAACAATCAAAAGATGGCTTGGCTGAGAACTACGGTGAAGGAAAATTATTAACCCAAAGTGCTGATTTAGATTATTTAACTAGTTTCTTTAGTGAAAAATTTGATGAAATAAGATCAATTGTAGCTCTCAGTGATGATGAAGCTAATGCTAAATTTAGAGAGATAAAAGATCTAGTTTCATCCATTAACTCAGAGTTTTCAAACGTTTTAGATTTAATCAGAGGTGATGCAAGTCAAGTTTCACCAATAGAGACAGAAACTAAGAAAAAAACACGTTTTGAAAATTGAATGAATCAAATTACTGGCTTAAAAAGTAACGCAAATAATGTGGAAGAACAAAAAACAGCTATAAAAAATATTTGATCACAATTAAATATTATTGAAAGTGATATTTATGATTATTACGATGGTTTTGGTGATGAAATATTTACTAATGCAGCATCTGCTAAGAGTGAAATAAGAAAAATAAGAAATGAAATTATAAACAGCGAAACCTTATCTAATTCAGAAATTAATACAAAATTTAATGAAGTAAACTCACAGCTAGATCTTATTATTAAAGACTTAAGGGATTTAGTTAAATCTTCTGAAGAAAAAATTGCAAAATACAATCAAGATGCAGAGCTAAATCAACCAGGTTATGAATTTAAGTTAAAAGCATTAAATGCTAAAGCAATAAATGATGTTGTATCTGGTCAAGAAATATATGTTTTATTACGTAATTTCTTCCAAGATCAAGAAAATTACGTTAAATTTAGAAACAACTTTTTAGACAAAGATGAGAAAAAACAAGTAGATCATAATGCTTATTTAATCACAACAAAAAATACAAGTGATTACATTGATACTCAAAAATATAAATCATTAACTGAAATTGATATTACAAGTATTTTCTTTAACGACGATAGAGAAAATGATGATAATGTTTCAATTATTAAATCTCAGTTTAAATCAGATTTAATGTCCAAAGAGATGGAATACTACAAAGCGTTAAATAAATTAATTTTTAACGAAGAAAATTTAAGTATTGATGAGATTAAACAAGAACTAAGCAGGACTAGACAAGCATATTACTCTAAATTATATGAAAATGGAGTGTTAATCGAAAATAATTCAAGCACAAAATTTAGAACTGATGATTTAGGTGTTAATCCTTCATTTGATAAATTCCTAGATTTAGTTTTAGAATACTCACAAATTATTGCTTCTCAAAAGGTTCTTGCAGAAATTAATGAATTAAATAAATAAAATACTAGCTTAGGCTAGTTTTTATATTTTCTTAATTTTATTTAAATAAAATAAAAAAGGATTTAATCCTTTTCTATCACAGATTACAATTTATTTTTGCAATCACCTGTATTTGTGTATTCATTAATGTTATCTAATGTGTATTCAATCATATTTAATGCAGCTTCATCTGTGTATGAACCAATGTGTGGACTAACAAGTAGTCTTGGAAATAATTCATTTAAATCTTTAATAAATTGGCTATTAGCATCAAGTTTTTTACCAAAGTATTCTGATTCATAGTTTAATACATCAATTCCAGCACCGTATAATTTATTTGAACGAATAGCTTCAATGATATCTTGGTTATTTTGGATTTGACCGCGAGCTGTATTAATTAGTACAGCTCCATCTTTCATTTTTGCTATTAAGTCCTTATTTATCATCTCATCATTTTGTCCCTTAAAATAAGGCATGTGAAATGAAACTACATCAGCTTCTGAAAGTGCTTGATCTAAAGGTAAGTATTCAATAACATCTTTAAAACTCTCATTTGGATACAAATCATAACCAACAACTCTAGCTCCAAGTCCTTTGAACATTTTAGCAGCTTCAAAACCAATTTTACCTGTTCCAATAATAGCTACAGTGCTATTTTTTAACTCTTTTGAAAATCCATTTGGATCAACAGTTAAATCTCCACTAAGGGCTTTATGTGCAAAATAAAGTGATTTTCTAGTTAGTGAGTGAGCCATTGAAACAGCTAATTCAGCGATTGCTGTTGGTGAATATGAAGCAACTCTTGCTAATTTAAGTCCTTGTTCTTTAGCATAAGTTATGTCAATGTGATCGTATCCAACAGTTCTTGTAAATAAATATTTAATTCCTTTAGATTTAACTGCGTCAATAATTTCTTTATTAACCTTATCTTGTCCTCTAACAACCACTACATCTACTCCATCAAGCAAATCAATTCTGTCAAGTGAGATAACTCCGGTTGCTAGTTTTAGTTCGTAATTATATTTAGAGCTTAGTTTTTCAAATAGTTCTCTCTCTACATCTCTAACACCAAAAAATAGTACTTTCATCTTTCTCCTTTTAGATAAACACAATATTTGATACTATTACTCAAATAGGAAGAATAACAACTGCTAGTAATGTTGATAATGCTGATGATTGTGCTGCAAATTCTTCTTGAGTTTTATATTGAATTGCATAAAGAATAACAACTGTAGCAGGTGGTACTGATGCAAAGATTACCATTGATATAGCGATTTCTTTATTAATTAGTCCACCATAGTTAAGTCCTAACATTACTAGGAATACAATAAGTGGTATTAAAATTAATTTTTGTGCACTGAAAATTCATACTCATTTGTCTTTTACAGCAAGTTTTAAATCTGATGCTGCAAGAGTTATACCAATTGCTATTCAAGTTAGTGGTGAAGCTAATGATCCTAAATATTCAACAGTTTTATAAATTCATGGAGCTGTAACTTTAAGCTCAAATCATCCTGTTTTTCCTTTTGGACCAAATGTTGCTCAACCAGGAATCATTGTTGTTAATCAACACACTAGACCGATGAATGTTGCGATAACAATTGGGTTAACAAAAGCTGTTTTCATAGCCTTTTTGATATTTTGTTTATCAACACGAACACCTGAAACCATGATGAATGCAAATGAATATAGGAATATTCTATACGCAATGTTTCACATATTTGCTGATATAACACCATCATTTGGATATAAACTTTTAATTACTGGTAATCCAAAAAATGTTGTACTTCCGAAAATTAACATCATTCAGATAATTAATGCTCTTTTTTCTGTTAAATTTCCATCTGGGTTTGCAATTTCATTGTTTTGAATTTTTGCTGAAGTTCTTTTAGCACTATTTGGGAAGAATTTAATTCAAATAATTGAACAGATGCTTAATAAGATATAGAAAGCAAATGCAACTCCTAAAATAATTCCTTGTTGTTTTAATTGTTCTAATGATGCTGTACTCATAAAACCTTGTAAAGCTAAAGCTGGTACAGAAATCGAAAGAACAACCTTACTAAGACTTCCTTTTCATTCTTTTTTAAGAACGTTCATTTTAGTTAAAACAAAACCTATTGTAATAATAATTAAAGTGGCTAGAATAGCACCTCAAAGATTAACATTACTTAAAGTTTTAGTTAAAACTTCTTTTATGTCTGTCATAATAAATAACCTTTCTAATTTTTCAATAATTATTTTAATGTTTATTTTATAAGTAAATTTACCTTGTCAATTTTATGAAAAAAAATGTGAAAACATATCCTAATGTGGATAACATTAACAATTAAATAATTAAATAAATATAGATTAAAAAAATGAAAAAATATTTCAATTATCTTAATTTTAAATAAGTATGTATAATATAAATACTATTTTTAAGGAGATAAAATGGCTAAATTTAAACGTATTTTTATGATAGTTACTGACGGATTAGGTATCGGACCTGATCGTGACCAAAAAGCATTTGGTGATAAAGGAGCTAACACAATAAAATCTGCTTCATTAGCAGAAGAATTTAAAATTGATAATTGAAAAAAATTAGGAATTGGTAATATTGCCGAATTAAATGGTAATTATCATGTTTCTAAACCACTAGCATATATGGCAAAAGTACAAGAAGTATCTAATGCTAAAGATACATTGGCTGGTCATTGAGAGATGATGGGAATTAAAACATTAGTTCCATTTCCTACTTTTACTGAAAATGGATTTCCGCAAGATTTAATTGATGAGCTTTCTAAAGCTTTTGATGGTAGAAAGATCATTTGCAATCGTTCTGGTTCAGGTACTGAAGTAATTGATGAATATGCAAAAGAACAAAAAGAAACTGGTGCTATTATTGTTTATACCTCAATGGACTCAGTTCTTCAAATTGCTGCTCATGAAGAGTGAATTGGTTTAGATAATTTAAATAGATATGGCCGTGAAGCAAGAAGAATATGTTCATCAAAACCGGAATGAAATGTTGGTAGAATTATTATTAGACCATTTATTGGTGAAGATGGAAAATATACAAGAACATTTAACCGTCACGACTTTGCTAATCAACCTAGAAAAATGATATTGAATAAACTTCAAGATAAAGGAGTAGAAGTTATTTCGATTGGTAAAATTAATGATATCTTTGTTGGTCAAGGAATTTCAAAACACTTACCAAGTGGTTCTGATGACAAAGGAATGGACATAACAATTGAATTAGCAACTCAAAAAACTGAAAATAAATTTATTTTCACAAACTTAGTTCAATTCGATTCACATTACGGACATCGTCGCGATGTTCACGGATATGCTCAAAACATAGCAAATCTTGATGTTAAATTAGGAAAACTAATTAATGTAATGAACGAGGATGATTTATTAATAATTACTTCTGACCATGGTAATGATCCACTTTATCCTGGATTTAATCACACTAGAGAATTTTTACCAGCTACTATTTATTCAAAATCTTTTAAAAATCCAAAGGTTTTACCAAATTTTAATGGTTTAGGTACATTAGGTAATATTGTTGCAAGAAACTTTGGTGCAGAAATAGAAACCGAAACTGGTGATGATATTTTTGATCAATTAGTATAATTAAAGACACTTGTCTTTTTTTATTATCTATAATAATATATTGAAGTCATATTTCTCATATTAAAAGTATTTTAATTAGATTATTTTGTTAAGGTTTTAATTTCTTAAAAATGATAAAAATTAATAATACTTAAAAAGATAAAAGCGATATATTTAGTAAAATATATAAGATAAAAATTTTGGGAGGAATTATGGATAAAAGTGTTGATTTAGAGAGAGCAAAGTTAATCGCTGAACAAATTGTAGAATTAAAAAATAATCTTAGTAATTTAAATAAAGAACTAAAAGAACTATTTAAAGATACTGATGTTCCTGTTAAAGAAATTTTATCTAGTGGAGGACAATTAGTTTATGAAATTATTAAACCTAAACCAAAATTTGACTATGTTACTTATTCTGCATTTTTATATCAAAGTTTAAAACAAGGAAAAACTTTATCCGAAGAAGAACTTGACGATCTACTCCCTCAATTTACTATTGAAAAGAATGAGCGTTGATCATTAAAAGTAAAAAAATAAACATTAGAGGTAATTAATATGACATTGAAACGATTAAATGAATTAAAAATCAAAAAAACTTCTGAGATCCGTGAAAAGTTATCCTTTATTATCAATCTAATGTTAAAAACAGAATTTGAATTATTCTTTGAAAATTTAAATAATTCAATCTTGAATAAAGACGAATTGAAGCCTCAAAGAAATGGTTCATACAAAAGAAAAATTCAAACTAGATATGGTTATCTTTACTATGATTATCCAAGAATTAGAAATTATAAATTTGCCTCTAAAATTTTTTCCAAGCACAAAGTTAAATTACCCGAATTGGAAGAATTATTAACTATTATTTTGGAAATGAATCCAATTAATCAACCTGAACTCGAAGGGGCTTTGAGAGATTTTTTTACTACCAAATTTTCAAACGAATTTTATAAAAAGATAACTCCAATTATAACCAGATACTTAATGAAATAAACAGTATTTTGAAAGGAAATTTATGATTAATATGAAGAAGTATACTGCTTCTTATTTTGAAAAAACTAAAGTAATTTTAGAAAATGAGAAACCTAATAATATCATTGTTCTACAGTTTTTTCAAAGAAAAGATAACGCTATATTAGCTGGAATGAGTGAGGTTCTTGAATTATTGGAAGCTGAAACAGATATTTCAAAATATACAATTAGATATTTACCCGATGGGTCTCACATTAATAATTTAGATATTGTTTTAGAATTAGAAGGACATTATCATGATTTTGGTATTTGAGAAGGTGTCATTGATGGAATTTTGGCTAGAAGTACATCAATAGCTTCAAATGGATATGCATGTGTGCGAGCAGCTAAAGGCAAACCTATTATTTTTATGGGAGATAGAGCTGACCATTACATTAATCAAGAAATAGATGGTAGAGCTATAGCACTCTCTGGAATTAAAAGCGTTTCAACAGATGCCCAAAGACAGGAAACTTCAGATGAAGTTTTTGGATCTGTTCCTCATGTGTTAATTCAAGGTTTTGGTGGTGATTTAGTTGCTGCTATGCAAGCATACCACAAGCATTTTCCTAATAATAAACTAATTGCATTAGTTGATTACCATAATGATGTAATTTCTGAATCAACTAAAATTTTTGAAGCTATGGGAGATAAAATTTGAGGTGTTAGATTAGACACATCTAAAAATATGGTTGATCATATGTTCGATAATGAAGAGGCTCAGTACGGTGTAAATATTGAACAAGTTAAACGTCTCAGAAATCATCTTGATAAAATAGGAGCTAATAGTTATAAAATTGTTGTATCAAGCGGATTTAATCCTGAAAAAATTGAATTATTTGAAGAAAATAACGCACCGGTTGATTTTTATGGTGTAGGTCAAAGTATTTTTAAACTTTCCAATTCTTTTTCAGCTGATGCTACTATATTAAATGGTAAACCTGAAGCTAAAGAGGGTCGTGGTTACAGACACAATCCTAATTTAATTGTTTATAAGTCTAAAGGGAGATAATTATGATTTTTGATAAGTTTACAAACATGCATAAATATAAAAATATTAGTAAAGAAATTGAAACCGCTTATAAATGATTGAAAGAAAATGATATAAAAACCTTTGAAAATGGAAAACATCACATAACAGATAAGATTTGGTTACTAAAAAAAGAAGTAAGGCCTACTGATCTAAAAGACTTAGTTTGTGAAATGCACTATGAAACAATTGATATTCACTTATTTTCTGGAGTAGATGAGCTAGTTGTATTTGCCCCACAAATAGATCTATCTGCAAAAGATATTATTAAAGAATACGATAAACAAAGCGATACTGTATTATTCAAAATTAAGAACAAAGAGACTGTTATGAATTTAACTGAAGACTCGTTTATGTTATTTATGCCATTTGAAACACACTGTCCAGGTATAAATCCTAATATGGAAGTAATAACAAAATACATTATTAAAATTAAAGTATCTTAAAACAAGCACAAGTACAAAGTTTGTGCTTTTTTATTACCTGTATTAATATAATTGATTTAATAATACAAAGATTTATTTGAGTATTTAGCTAAATATTTTGAAGTTTAATTGAATAAAAATATAAAAAATATCACAAACTTAGTTCATGATATCTTTATAAATTACATTCTGATATTTCCGGCAGTTCTTGGATATGGAATTACATCTCTAATATTATCAACACCAGTTACATACATTACTAAACGTTCAAACCCTAATCCAAAACCGGCTGAACCGCTATCACCAAATTTTCTTAAATCTAAGTATCAAGCTAGATCATCAGCGGGAATATTTAACTCATTAATTCTGTTTAACAATTTATTATAGTTAGCTTCACGTTGAGAACCACCAATTAATTCTCCAATTCCTGGCACTAATAAATCAAAAGCTGCAACAGTTTTTTTGTCATCATTTTGATACATGTAGAATGCTTTAAAATCTTTAGGGAAGTTAATAACAGCTACAGGACCGTTAAATAACTGCTCTGAAATGTATCTTTCATGTTCGGTTGCTAAATCTAAACCGAATTTAATGTCTTTATTTTCGAATTTATCTTTAACTTTTTCTAATTCTGCAATCGCATCCTTATAATCAATAATTTGTAATTCATTGTCTAAAAATTTATTTAACCTATTAATAAGTTCTGGATCGTGATGTTTAACTAAATAATCAAATTCAAATTTATTTTTAGCTAAAGTGTTTCTAATAACAACTTTTAGCATATCATCAGCAAGATGAATAATGTCATTTAAATCATAAAAAGCAACTTCTGGTTCAACCATCCAAAATTCTGCGGCATGTTTTTTAGTATTTGAGTGTTCAGCTCTGAAAGTTGGTGCAAAAGTATAAACTTTATTCATTCCAATTGCATATGATTCAGCATGAAGTTGTCCAGTAACACCTAATGTTGATTTTTTACCACCAAAGAACGGGTTTTTAGAGTTATCATCAACATTAAAAGTTTCACCAGCTCCTTCTCCATCATTTGAAGTAATAATAGGACTCGACATGTAGTAAAAATCATTTGCAATGAAATATTTGTGAATTTCTTGTGCTAGTGTTGAACGAATTAACATTGTTGCACGTAAAATATTTGTTCTATGTCTAATGTGTGGTAATTCTCTAAGTAATTCAAGAGAAATATCTTGGTTTTGAATTGGAAAATCTTCTGTATTTTTCAACAACTTAAACTCACTAACAACTAATTCTATCGGTTGAGGAGCACTAGGTGTAGCAATTAAAGTTCCTACAGCTTCAATGGCCGCTCCAATTTTAACTGTATCTAATAAACCAAAGTCAAAGTTCTCACCTTTGATAACTAATTGTAAGTTATTTACAGTTGAACCATCATTTAAATTTATAAAACGCATTTTATTATTTCCACGGTTTGATGAAACTCAACCTTTAATCTTGAAGTTTTCTCACTTGTCGTAATAATTTGGTTTTAATAAGATTTTTTTAACTGAATGCATTTTATACTCCTTAAGCATTAATAATTATTTTTTATATTATACTAATAATTTTTTTATTCAATTCAATTAACTAGTATAAAAATTAAATTGTAAAGTGGAAAAGTCATGCGACCATTATTTTTATTTAAAGAGCTTGAAGTACGATAGTGCTTCAATATTTATAATTATATTGATTTTTTAATTAAAAAAGCACATCAAAAGAATCGGTCATGACCGATTTTTAAATTTTTTTCAATATTATTTTGAGATAAGTAATAAATATTCGTTAATTCTATTGATCATTATTTGAATTTGATCATCAGAAAATTTGTCCATTGAAATACCTTTAGCAATATATCTTCTGATATGTCTATGAATGTTCTCGATAGAACCTTTTTGATATGAGCAGTACGCGTCACATTTGTATAAATTGTTTTGATTAATAACTTCGTGTAACAACACGTTCTCGGAGTCGTTGTCAATTGTTAAAGTTTTGATTTTTAATGCGTTATTTTCAATAATTTTAATCAATGATTTTTTAACTGCTAATGAAGTTTTTAGTGACC
The DNA here is from genome assembly GCF_900660655.1 of Mycoplasmopsis anatis. Lineage (NCBI taxonomy): Bacteria > Bacillati > Mycoplasmatota > Mycoplasmoidales > Metamycoplasmataceae > Mycoplasmopsis > Mycoplasmopsis anatis. The sequence continues at coordinate 331,624 of NZ_LR215035.1, forward strand.
TAACTGAATAGAGTCTTCTAGATTTTCTATCTAAGAGAGTAACTAAACAATACTTGTCCTCACGTTTGCCAATAACTGTATCAAGTTCGTAATGGCCTTCTGTAGTTCTATTGTTAGCTTCCTCAGGTCTTTGATGAATTGGAATTGCATTTTTAAGAGAACTTTTTTGAGTTTTAACAGTTCTCTTTCGGTATTTTCCTACCGAAAGAAATTGCAAAATATCTATAGATAATGAAAACTCATTTGACTTTAAGCACTTATATACAGTGCTTGTCGTAGGACAAGGACTATCAGGGTAATGTTTTTTAAATTTATTAACAAGTGCTTTAGCAGAAACTTTTATGGCTCTTTTTGTAAAATCCTTACTAAATCGATTTTTTCTAAAATAGTCAACTTCTTCATTTCAAAATCTAATAAAATCTTTTCATTTGTTTTGAATAGTTTTTGAGTGAAGTCTAGTTCTTCTTGACCTATAAAATATCAAATGTTCAGCTAACAAATTAAAATCTATATAGTTAACATAGTTAATATAATTGTCGCAATTGCGACAAACTTTCTTAAATTTCTTAACAAAATCACCTTGATTTGTTGCAGAAATTTTTAATAGTTTTTGGTTGAAATCTTACAATGTTTGAAACTTGAGAAATGGTTTTATTTTGCCCTATTAACCTTAAACATTCATTAAAATGAAGAATACTCATTTGATTCTCTTTCAATAGTCTTGTTTTTAAGACTTTCGAATGTAATAACCTAATTTCTTCATCAGAATTCTTTATCAAATAATGATTGTTAGGAAGATGTTTTTGTTTAGTTTTTATACACACAACTTTTTCAAGAGAATTTTTAATATTTGCTATAATCATATTGGGTCCTTTCGTATTTTTTGTTCACTATTATTTTACTAAAAGACCCGATAAATAAAAACAGTCATGCGCTAATGGTCGCATGACTTTTCTATTTTACGATAAAAATTAAATGAACGAAATGTATTTCCAAGTTTCGTTTTCCTATGTTTAGACAAAAATGACACCTTTGGTGTCAAAATTTATTTATGTCTTTTTAAGTAAAAAGCGATTATTTTTTCAATAGTCATTTTTATATATTTCTCATTGTTTTTTAAGTAGTCAAGAAAATCGTTATGTATATTTAGTTTCTTTTGAACTTCAAAAATTTTATTGATTATCATCATTTTTTGTAAATCATTACCCTTGTGTATTATGTTATGACAAGAGGGACAAAGAGGTACCAAGTTCAAATAAGAGTTTATTATTTCGGTATTTAATTTTTTAACGTTGTACATATTTCTGAAGTGTTCTCTTGGTATAAAATGATGTAAATGTAATGAAGTTAATGATGGATTTTTCTCAAAGGAATCTCAATTAATGCTGTCCTTGTTTATACATATATTCTCATCTACAGAACATATACATCTATTAGGAAATAAATCAAATACTTTTTTTCTAATTCCTGGTGCTATTTCTAACGCTTTATAAACTATCTTAGGATATGGTTCAAGTGGTATTTGTTTTATAAATCTTTCGCAAAAATCTTTTAATTTATTTATATCATCAGTAGATTTTAATGCATCTTCTGAAACATAATAAAAATATTTAGATTTTTCTTTCCTTCTGTTTGATACAGTTTTAATTTTTATTCCATAATTCTCTTTTCAACCATTTACTGGAAAAAGATCTTCAAAATGAAAATTTAGAAATGAATTACTAGAATAATCACTAAAACAATATTCTTCAAATGATTTTCCTAAAAAAATGTAGTAATATTTTTTACCAAAATGTTTAGCTATAGAAACTAACATGCAATCAAAATTAAAATTCTTAACTCATCTTAAAAATTTGTCTGATCTTATTCTTATTTTTGTTGGATCCTTAGTTAAACACATAGATTGTATGTTAGCAAAAACAATTCTATCATCAGTTATTTTGGGATAAGATTCTCTAATTATTTTCAAAACATCTGATTTTAAAAATAATTCTTTGTTTTCAATAGTATTAATATTTTTTTCATCATTTAAAATATCAATTACTCATGAATAATTAGGCATTTAAATTTCAAACTCCTTAAAAATATCTTGAATTAATTTACTTGGAATATGACTTGCTGGACCAGCCTCACTTAATTGTATTGGTGTTTTTTTATCTTTTTGTGAAATTTTAGATTTACTTTGTTTCATAACAAAATCTAAACCACCCATACCAGATTTTACATTTCTAGCCTTTATCATTTTATTTATAGATGAGATACCAATCATTCTACTATCTAAACTTTTAGGAACTTTAGTATTTGGGTCATCTTTTAAGACATAGTATTTTACTCCGTCAATTTCTTCAATTGTGTATGGAGGTTCAATTTTACCTTTTAGTAGTTCCATTTTAACATTACTCAAAAAATATGTTGGTTTGGTTGTTAGAAAACCATATTTACCATAAGAAGCTTCATTTAAAAAGCAATTTTCTGGATTATAAAAATCTTTTCTGTTCAATGTTATGTATTTTCAGATTAGTGATGATTTAGGGTTTTCAATATATCAATATTTTGGTTTAAAGTTTTGGATTAATTCAATTGAATTATCAACACATTTTTTACCTAATTTAGCTATATATAATTGTGTATCAGCATCAAGATTTTTTGTAAAACCACTTTTTAAAAGTTCAAATTCATTTTTTGATCTAAAAATTAATTTTGTTCTATCATTATTATATTTTCAAAAGCAAGTTCCACCACCTTTCATATTCAAGACACAACTGAAAGACTGACACAACGTAGATGAAACGATTATGTCAGGTTTTTTGATTTGACCTGATTCAATCATTTTTTGAAATATTTCTGTGATATTCTTTTGTGATAAGTCAATTCAAATATGATTTTGTCTAGTTGGTTCAGTAACATCAAAAGTATAAATTTCATAATCATATTTTTCATTATCATTCAGTGCTTTAAATACTGAATTTTGACCACCACCAAATAAATCTCAAACAATAATTTTTTGTTTTTTATTTAAATTAGGAACAACGTTTTTATTAATCAAATTAATTTTTTGCTCATTGTGCGAATGAATATTTAATTCAGAGTATGTATTATAATTATTTTCTATATCATTTAGTTTATTTTTCATTTGTTCCTTTCTAAATAATTAAATTTTAAAAATTATGAATTTACCGAAATTTAGAAATAAAAATTGGGTAAAAACATAATTTTAAATCCTATTTATTTGTAAATTAATTATACAATATTAAATCTTTAATTTGTGGAATCGTAAAAATATTTGCTAAAAATGTGAAACTTTAGTTAAAGTTAGCTCCATGATCATAAAGAATATTAAGAAACTGATTTTTTAAATATTTATTGATTTGTGCTCCTGCACTTTGAATGTACAAATTATAATCATAAAAAAGATTAAAAATTGATTTTAAATCTTCTGTTGGAATAATTTCATATGCGTGATTTTGACATAAAAAACCACCATTATAAACTTTAAAATCTACAATTCTTTTTATACTTTTACACTCACTACAGTAATTAAGTATAGGTTTAATTCCAAAAAATTGAATCAATTTACTAAGTAATACGGTTATTAAAAAATTATTTTTTCCTTTACCAATATTGTCTATAAAATAGTTGTAAAAGTTAATCATATTGTTTTTTGAATTAAAATTTTGTAATATTTTGCATATTAAAATTATCGTTTTTATACTGCTTGAACTATTTTGCTTAACTTGTTTAATAAGTGTAGCTTTTTTTAGCTTCCCTACACTTCCTTTTAATCTAGCTTTAAAGTAACTAATTTCAATGATAGAACCAAGAAACAAATTATAACGATTCTTACTACTTACTTTGGTTAAACCAAAAGCATAAAGTTGCAAAATACCTTCATTAGTGAGAAATGTTAAAAAGCTTTTATTATCATCGGAATGATTTATTTTTAGTAATATAGCTTTACATTTTGTTTCAGACATAAATATATTATAATTTTTTTAAAACTAATTTAAAATATTGTAAGTATTTACTTACACAAAAGAGGCATAATGGATTTAGAACAAGCAAGAGAGATTTTTTTACAGGTTTTAAGTAGCATCCCTGGTATTGTAAGTATTCATGAAATTAATTTAAACAGTGAACAATCTGAGAGCGAGACTGATAAAAATATTTATGAGATATTACAAGTTGAAAAACTTCAAAAAGGGTGACGCTTTGGATGCTCATTAAAAATTTTATATGGACTATCAGCTAAAAGCATTGTAAATCAAATATATAAACAACTTAAATTTATTTTAAGTAACAACAAAGAAAAACTTTATGGTATAAACATCTTTATTAAAGGAGTACATTATGAGTAAGAAATTAGATGGTAAGCTGTTTGCTCAAGCAGTTATTTCAGGTTCTAATGCTCTTGTGAATGCTAAGAATAGAATTGATGCATTGAATGTTTTTCCTGTTCCGGATGGAGATACTGGAACAAATATGGCTTCTACTATTCAAGGTGCAGCCTCAAAAATGAATTTTGAGCAAGCTAACTTAAGCAAAATTTCAGATGAAATTGCAAAAAATATGCTTCTAGGGGCACGTGGTAATAGTGGAGTTATTTTAAGTCAAATTTTTCGTGGTTTAGCTAATGGTTTTGTTTCAATTAGTGCAGCTAGCACCCAAGATTTAATTTTTGCTTTTACTGCTGCGACCAAAAAAGCTTATAGTGCAGTATTAAAACCAATAGAAGGAACGATTTTAACAGTTATTCGCGAAACAAGTGAAATGCTTTCTAAAGAATTTAAAGATCGTAACGATGTCGAGCTAGAGGAATTTTTTAAAAAAGTTGTAGATTTTGCACGTATTTCTTGTGATAATACGCCAAATAAATTAAAGACACTTAGAGAAGTTGGGGTTACTGATAGTGGTGGTGAAGGACTTTATACTATCTTTAACGGAATGTATCAATTCTTTGCTGGAAAACCAGTTGAAATTTCTCAAAGCAGTGAACAAATTGATAAATTTATTAACGATACTGAAGTTTATAATGGTGAATTTGGTTATTGTACTGAATTTATCATAGATTTATCGAATCCTACAAGTTTTAATAAAGAAGAATTTACCAAAAGTATTGGTGAAATAGCAACAAGTTTAGTTGTAGTTAATGATGATAATATTCTTAAAGTTCACGGCCATACAGTTAAACCGGGTGATATGCTTAACTTTGGACAAAATTATGGTGAATTTATTAAGATTAAATCTGAAAATATGACGCTACAAGCCAATAACTCAAAAGCAACTGCTGAAGACCTAAAAGAATCTAAAGATGAACAAAAGAAAAGTCTTTGTGGAATAATTTCATGTAATTTGGGTACTGGAATTATCGAAAGAATGCGTGAATATGGTTGCGATTATATTATTGAAAGTGGTCAAACACAAAACCCAAGTGCACAAGATTTAATTGATGCTATTAACTCTGTTAATGCAGAAACTGTGTTTGTTCTACCAAACAATTCAAACATTTTACTTGTATCTCAACAAGCAGCTCAAGTGGTAAATGATAAAAACGTTATTATTATCCCAACCAAAACACAAATCGAAGGAATTACTGCTTTAATCAATTTTAACAAGGATAACACAGCTGAAGATAATCAAGAAATTATGCTAGAAGCGATTAAAGATGTTACAACTGGTGAAGTTACTAAATCAGTTCGAACAACTAAACTTAATGGTATAAACATTAAAGAAGGTGAATTTATTTCAATTACTCGTGGTCAAATTATTGCTTCTTGCGATACTCATTTAGAAGCTTCTAAGAAACTAATTACTAGAATGGTTAAGAAAAATCACGAAATTATTAGCATTTACTATGGTGATGTAGCTAGTGAGTCTGATGCGATTGAATTGCAAAATTGAATCGAAGGAAATTATGATATTGAAGTAGAAATAATTAACGGTAACCAACCTAATTATCAATTTATTATAGGTGTTGAATAATGAATTTTAAGATTGCATTTGATGTCAACGGAAACGATAAAGGTGTAGAGGCTTCAATTAAAGCTTCGCTTTATTTTGTAAAAGAAAATCCTAACATAGAAATCATACTTGTTGGGGATAAAACTCAAATTGATAAATACTTGGTTGAACAACATAAACAAATTAGTGTTATTGACAATCCTAATACCGTTAAATTCGATGAGAATATTAGAAATATGCTTCGTGAAAATACTTCTATGAAAGAAGCTATTAATTTAGTTAAAAATAATCAAGCTGATGCAGTAATTAGTAGTGGTGATTCTGGTTCTTATTTAGCTCTTTGCACATTTGTTTTAGGTAGACTTGAAGGAGTTTCTCGCCCCGCTTTTATGCCTATTATGCCAACAGTTAAAGGAAAGAAGTTTTTACTTTTAGATGTAGGTGCTAATCTTAATACTAAAAGTGATTTTTTAGTTGAATGAAGTGTTATAGCGAATGAATATGCTAAAGTTCTTTTAAATTTGGAAAATCCTAAAGTTGCATTATTAAACATTGGTACTGAGGAATATAAAGGCCTTGAAATTGCACGTGAAGCACATCAAAAACTTCTACAAAATAAGAATTTAAATTATGTTGGATTTCAAGAACCTAGAGAGATATTGAATTACACAACAGATATTGCAGTTATTGACGGATATGGTGGAAATTTAGTGCTAAAATCTCTTGAAGGAGCTATACTGAGTTTTAAAGACTTAATAAAAGAAAACATAATGAAGAAAACTTTAAGAAAAATAGGCTATTTATTTCTTAAAGGAGCATTTAAAGATGTATCTGAAACATTAGATTATAGAAATGTTGGAGCTGCTTGAGTTATAGGGTTAAAAAAATTAGCCATTAAAAGTCATGGTTCAAGTGACTATAAATCTTATGTGGGTGCATTAAATCAAATTAAACTAGGTTTAGATAAAAATTTAAATCAAAAAATTTCTGATTCTCTTAATATTTTTTCATCAACTAAATAGTTGATGTTTTTATTACTTATATTTATAAAATAAAATATTAAAATATATAATATAGAAATAAAGTAGGGACAAATGGACATAATAAAAGCAAAAACTTTAGATGAATTTTTTCATTTTAATGATATAAAGCCAAAAAATAAATCATTATATATATTGGCACTGACACACCCATCCAAAAGTCAAAATAATAAATTACAAAGTTATGAGCGTCTTGAATTCTTAGGTGACTCATTACTTCAGTTTATAACAACATCTTATATCTACAAAAAATATCCAAAAATGTTACAAGGTAAAGGTACATTATTACGTTCTAAAGTTGTAAGTACAGCATCACTTTCAGAAATTTCACAAATGATTGGTCTCCCTAAATTAGTTTATTCAGCAGGTGGTGAAGCTGCTAGAGAAGTAAAGTCTTCATCAAATGTTCAAGCTGATTTATTCGAGTCGATCACTGGTGCAATTTTTGAGGATTTAGGTTTAAAAGAAACTATAAAATTTGTTGGCAAATTTTTATATCCTGCAATTGATAAATTTTACAATAAAGAAAATAAGGATGCTAAAACAGTATTACAAGAAATTTTTCAGTCGATGAATAAAATGTCAGTTGTTTATCAAGTAGAAACCCTTGATGAAAAGCACTTTGTTGCTAAAGCGATTCATGATGGTATTGTTTATGGAGAAGGAGTTGGTTTAAGTAAAAAAGAAGCGGAAATTAAAGCTGCTGAAAATGCACTAAAAAAACTTAATCTTGAAACCAAGGAGAACAAATAATGAAATTAGTTAAAATCGAAGCCCATGGATTTAAATCATTTGCAGATCCAATTACTTTAAGATTTGATGGTGGAGTGTCTGGAATTATCGGACCTAACGGTTCAGGTAAAAGTAATATCAACGATGCTATTAAATGAGTTTTAGGGGAACAATCTTCACGTGAATTACGTGGTGATAATATGGATGATGTAATTTTTGCTGGTTCTAAAATCATTCCAGCTATGGATAAAGCATATGTTACATTAACATTTGATAACCGTGAACATTTATCTAAATTTGAAGAGGATTACATATCAATAACTAGAAAAATCACTAGAAATAAAGGTAGTGAGTATTTTATTAATGGTGAACCTTCAAGACAAAAAGATATTAAAATGATTGCGATGGAAACTGGAATTGGTAAGTCATCGCTTGCAATTATTTCCCAAGGTACTGTTGCAGAGATTGCAGAAGCTACCGATGAACAAAGACGTGGTATATTCGAGGAAGCTGCTGGAGTTTCTAAATATAAACTAAAAAAAGCTGAGACTGAACGTAAACTAGAGAAGACCTCTCAATCGCTAAGTCAAGTTAAAACAATCATTAACGAATTAGAAAGACAAATTAATCCGCTTAAAAAACAAGCCGAGAAAGCACAGTTGTTTTTAGAAAAAACTGAACAGTTAAAAAATGTTGAAATAGCACTTTTAGGTAGAGATATCACAGTTGGAACAGAAAAGTTAAATGTTTTAACTGAGAAACTAAGAGGTGTGGATGAAACTAAGGCCGACTACAGAAAACGTATTGATGAATATAACAAAAAATGCTCTAAATTAAGTATTGATATTAGCGATCTTAGACGTAGTATTAATGAAAAAAATGGAAAGATTACTGCTTTAAGAGAAAGTTATAACGCTTTATCAATTGCTGTAGAAAAAGAAAAACAAAGAAAAGAATTAATTGCATCAGGTCAACTAAGAAGTAATAATTCTGAAAGACTTAGTGCTCTAAAGGATTTAATCGAAACTTCAAAGCACCAATTAAAAACTTATGAAGAGCAACTCAGTGAATTAATCGCTAAAAGAGATGAATTTGAAAAATTAAATGAAACTCTTAGAGAAGAAAAAAGAAGAATTGAATTAGATAAAAACGAAAAAAACAAGAAAAAAATTGAAATAGAAACTAATATTAGAATCTTAAAACAACAGAAAGAAACTCATAGTAATCTATTTAAAGGAACTAAAACAATTCTTGATAATCAAAGATTATTCAAAGGGTATAAAGGTTTAGTGGCTGATTTGATTGAAGTTAATAGTGAATTTCATACAGCAATAGACACAGTTTTAAACAACGCAACACAATATGTGGTAGTTAGAGATAGCGAAACAGCAGTTGAAGCAGTTAATTTCCTAAAGAAAAATCGCGGCGGAAGAGCAACATTTATTCCAATGAGTTCAATCCAAGCTAAAAGTGTACGCGATGATCATCTTTTAGCAATTCAAGGATATCCTGGTTTTATTGGTATAGCATCTGATTTAGTAAAATATGCGCCTGAATTTAAGCTTCTAGCTAAATTCTTACTTGGAAATATAATCGTTGTTGAAGATGTTGAATCAGCTAATAAAATCTCTGAAATAATTGATAAAAAATACATGATTGTAACTAAGGATGGTGATACTATAAGAGTAGGTGGTGTTGTTGTTGGTGGAGAAAAAATCAACAACACTAATTCACTACTTGGAATTGATGAACAAATCCTTAAATTAGAAAATTTACTTCCACAAATTAATGAATATCTTGATGCTAAAGAGAATTTATCTTACGATATTTCTAACAAAATTGAGCAACTATTCAGAAATAAAAATGAAATTGATAAACGTTTAGTTTCAATCTCTGAAGCTAAGAAAAATATCGAAAGACAAAATATCGAATATTCAAATGAATTAAAAAATTTAACTACTGAAGAGATTAAATTTAACGATCATGTTAGTGATGTTAATGTTGTTGATATTGAAGTGGTTAAATATAAATTAGACGAAATTGAATCATCACTTAAAGTTGATTATGCACTTTTAGAAAGATACGAATCAGATTTTTCTAGATATACAAGCGAAAAATCAGAATTAGAAAGTTTATTAACAGATTTAATTCAAGACTATAGTGATGATTCTACTAAGTTTGAATTAACAAAGCGTTCACTTGAAAATGACAAATTTAGACTTACAAATTATTACAATTTAACTCATGAATATGTTCTGGCTAATTATGTGCTAGAAATTGATCCTGAAAAAGCCAGAGAATTTGTAGATAAAACACGCGAAGAAATTGAAAAAATCGGTAATGTAAATATAGAATCTATTGAACAACTAAACATTATTCAAGATCGTTATGATTTAATTAAGAAAAATAATGACGAACTTGAAGAAGCTAAGGAAACAATTATTGCTACTATAGCGGAGATGGATAAATTAATTATCACTAGATTACTAAATATTGTTCATGATGTTAATAAAGAATTTGATGAAATTTTTAGAACTATGTTTGGTGGTGGAAGTGCAAAAATATACTTCACTGATAAAAATGATATTCTCAATAGTGGAATTGGTATTGAAGCACAGCCTCCAGGCAAAAATATTAAAAATCTTAAACTCTTCTCAGGAGGAGAAAAATCACTTATTGCAATCTCGCTACTTTTCGGAATCTTAAAAGCACGTCCTCTACCACTTTGTATCTTAGATGAAGTAGATGGTGCACTTGATGAAGCTAATGTAGTAAGGTTTGCAGAATACTTACAATCACTTAAAAATAAAACACAATTCTTAGTCATTACTCACAGACATGGTTCAATGTCGCGTATGGACAACCTCTTTGGAGCAACTATGCAAAAACGTGGAGTTACAACATTCTTTAGTGTTGAATTAGCTCAAGCTAAAACTATGGTTGATGATGTAAAAGTTGAACAACAATAATATTAAATTGTTTATCATTTGTTAATTGAGGAGAAATATGATTAAAAACGCAATAATCTTTGCTGCGGGTAAAGGTAGTAGATTAACCACTTACACAAAGCATGTACCTAAACCGTTAATTAAAATTTTAAATAAAGAAACTGATGAAGATGAAGCTTTAATTGAAAGAAATATTAAGTTTCTTCACCAAAGTGGGATCAAAGATATTTATATTGTAGTTGGTTATTTAAAAAAACAATTTAACTATTTGACTAAGAAATACGGTGTTACTTTAATTGAAAATGACAAGTTTGAATATGAAAATAACATCTCTTCTTTGGCTGTTTCAATTCAACACTGAGGTGATACATTATATATAGAAGGAGATATTTACTTAACAAGAAATATTATTCCAGATTTAATTGAAGAAATTAAACAATCAAACTATAAGAGTATTTATTGAGGTGCTGAGGACGAACATATTAATGAAACATGTTTTATTTTAAGAAATAATTTAATTGTAGGTCAATATGCTAAAAATATGATCAAAGGTGATTTAAAATGAACCGGATTAGGATATATTAACAAAGATTTTGGTGATTATATGAGATCGCGTTTTGAGGAATATTATTCAATTCCTGAAAACAAACAAAATTATTACGAACAGTTTTTATGAAGTCTTGGTCAACCAGTTGAGTGTCATAAAATTGATAAATCGAATTTTTATGAAATAGATAATTTTTATGACTTAATAAGTGTTGATGAACGTTATAGAACACATGATTTAGTGAAATTATGAACCCCCGGTCCAACAAACATAGATCAAGAAATTAGTGATTTAATTCTCAAAGGAATTGTTCATCATCGTTCAAATTTAGCTGAGTTTTATATAACAAAATTACATGATAATCTAAAAAAGATGTTTAATACAACTAAAGCCACACCAATAGCTATAACTGCCAGTGGAACGGGAGTTATGGAATCTGCTGTAGTAAATTTAATTGAGTCTACGGATAAAGTAATTTTAATTTCAGTTGGAGATTTTGGTGATAGGTTTTATGAAATTCTAAAACTATATATTAAAGATCATAATAATATTTTCTTCTTCAGATATCCTGATTATTCAACTTATAATATTGATGATTTCAAACACTTAATCCCTGAAGTTAAAGCTGTATTTGTTACGCACCACGAAACAAGCACAGGAGTGCTAAATAACATTAGTGAATTAGGAAAATTAACAAAAAATACTGATGCTTTATTAGTTTGTGATTCAGTATCTTCTGTATTGAATGAAGAATTTAATTTTGATGATTGATCTGTAGATATTGCATTCGCTTCTTCGGCAAAAGGTTTTTCAATTTATCCAGGTCTTTCAATTGTATGTATTTCAGAAAAAGCCGAAAAGGTAATTCAAAAGTGTACAACTCCAAGATATTATTTTGACTACAGAAAGTACTTAAAATACTATAGAGATTATAAACAAACTCCTTTTACACCCGCAATTAATTTAATTGTTTCAATGTCTGAATCAATTGATATTATGAATAATACTTCATTGCAAGTAATTAATCAAAAGAAATGAGAAGTATTCAATTATTTAAATGATGAACTTGAAAAATTAAATTTTGTTAATAAAGTTCCTGTAGAGCTTAGAACATGTTCAATGTTGTGTATGGAAGCTCCTAAAGGTATAGATTGTGAAAAAATGAGAAATTATGTATCAAGCAATTCAAATAATTACTTTGAACTAGGGAGAACCGAAAAAAGACACTCAGTAATAAGAGTTGGTATTTCTAGATTAATTACTATTGATGATGCTAAAATAGTTGTAAAAAACATTAAAAAATTTATTGAAAGTGAAAAAAATGAAAAATAATGAATGAGATACTCAATATTTACATAGTAAACATGTAAAACTTAAAAGTCTTCTCAAAGAATTAATTTCAATTTTTGAAAAAAACAACCTTAAATATGTTGCTTATTATGGAACATTATTAGGTGCGATCAGACATAATAACATTATTCCATGAGATGATGATGTCGATTTAGTAATTGATTATGATACTTTAGAATTCTTAATTAAAAACTACCCAAACTTAGTCAAAGTAGGTAAAAATTCAAATAATTTTCTTATGATGGCTAAATATACTCATGATCGTGAAGACGAAGTAGATGCAACATTTATAGATCTTTTTGTAGTTGTCCCAACAAACAAAGAAAAACTAAAGAAATTTAGAAAACTCACAAATAAATTAAGATACTTTAATTATTATGCTAATCGCAAAGTAAGTAAAGAGTTGTGGCATATTAAAATTTTAAGATTTTTCTTTTTCTGAACTAGAAAGCTTCCAAAGTTCACTTTAGAAGAAGCGATTAATCAAGTCAGAGATACAAAAGTTCAGGAAAAACAATTTATTATCACTTGACCTGATTATGCAAATATGCAAAAAACAACTTTTCCTCTTGAATGGGATTTTTTTGACTCTGAGTTGTGCAAATTCGATGATTTTTATATTGCAGTACCTAAAAAATATAATGATTTTTTAGTTAAAGAGTACGGCAAAAATTGACACATTCACAAAAAAACACTTCTCTCTGAACACTATGGTATGTATGATGTTAAGATTTAAGTAGGTTATGCCTACTTATTTATTTTCCAAAAAGGAAAATCATTCTATATCCAACTAAGTAAAATTTAATCGGAGGTATAATGACAAAAGCGATTAAAAATACTTCTACTACTTTTTTCAAAAGTCTTAGAAGTGGTCTTGAACGTTTTGGTAGAGCTATGATTTTGCCGGTTTCAATAATTCCTTTATTAGCGATTGTTGGAGCTCTTGGGTATATTTTAGCATCTGTCGGACAAAAAACTGGAATTTATGGAACCAGTTTAGCTTATAAAACATTCGCTGATTCAGTTAAAATCATTGGTATGGCACCAATTTATAACCTTGATATACTATTTTCTATAGGTTTAGCTGCTGGATTAGCAAAAGATGAAAAAGTTTCAGCGGGAATCTGTGGTATCGCCGCATTAATTGGATTCTACTTTGCTGGCTATGCTCTTTTGGAAATAGGAAAATTGAAGTCACTTCTTGATGTTAATATTGTTGGTAAACTTCAAACTATTAATCGTTTCGGTAAATATTCAACAAGTTTTGACTTAAATGCACTAGGTGGAATTCTTGCTGGTTATTTAGCTTATGGAATTCACAAAATTACATATAAATTACAATTTCCTACATTTATTTCGTTCTTTGGAGGACCTAAATTTAGTCCTGTAGCTAGTTTATTAACTGCTTTTATTGTTGGTTTCCCATTAACTTACCTTTGAATTTATATTTATAAAGGTATTGCCGCATTAGGAAATGGAATAAGAGCTTCAGGAGCTTTCGGTTCATTTTTATACGGTTCAACTAACCGTTTACTATTACCGTTTGGTCTACACAACATTCCAAACGCAATTCTTCGTTACACAGCGGCAGGGGGGACATTTACAGCCGCTGATGGTCATGAAGTAACAGGATTTTACAGTATTTTAATTGAGAAAATGAGTGCTGGACTTCCAATTAATGCTACTGATAGTATGATTAGTAATGGTACATATCCAACTAATATTTTCTCACTTCCTGGAGCTGCAGTTGCAATGTTTTTAGCTTGTCCTAAAGACAAAAGAAAACAAGCTGCTCCGATTATCTTTGGTGCTGTTTCTTCATCAATTCTTAGTGGAGTTACTGAACCAATTGAATTTACATTTATATTTACTGCACCAATTCTTTGACTAGTACACTGTTTACTAACTGGTTTAGTATACATGACTATGTATCTAGCAGGTGTTGGAATGATAGCAGGAACTGGTGAAGGAATAATTACATACTTGATTTATAACTTACCTTCATATCAAAATATCTCAAGAGTTTGAATGTTATTTGTTCTTGGTCCTGTATTCTTTGCGGTATACTTTGGAGTATTTTACTTCTTAATTAAACAATTTAATCTTAAAACTCCAGGACGTGATGAGGAAGCATTTAAATTGTTCACTAAGAAAGATTTCAAAGAAAAATTAAATAGTTCATCAAATCAAGTTGTTTCAAATGACAAGATTAAAGATGAAAAAATAGAAGATATCCAAATGGCCCAACAGCTATTAGAATTTTACGGTGGATTTGAAAATATAAACGAAATCTCATGTTGCATTTCTAGATTAAGAATATCAGTAAAAGATAAGTCTCTTGTAAATAAAGATGCAATTATTCAAATAGGTGCAAAAGGTGTGGTTGAATCAGGAGAACAAGTTCAGTCGGTTTTTGGTGCTAAAGCAATGGTTTATTCAAGAATCATGAACAACTTAAAATAAAATATGAATCTAATTATACTCTTTGCTGTTTTTGCAACCTTTTTCATTTGCATTGGAATATTTTTACTTCTTTTTAGAAGGAAAAATAAAAATAAATACAACGTTGATGAAAATGCGAAATATTCAGAGAAAATCTATCAAACATTTATAAAAAATATTCCAGCAATGTTTATTCTTGCTGGAATAGTATTAATTGCTATATTAATTAAAGCTATATTGAATTAACTAATAATGAAAAGAAGATTGTACTTAATAAACTAAAAACTATTGGATTTATTTTTTCAGAATCAACATATTCTGAACAGTTAAATACCTTGATATTATTTTTGTTTTGAATATTTTTATTAGAAGTAAAAATAAATCCTTTATTACTTTTGTTGAATGCTAAATTTGCTGGTAAAACTGTTTCTATTGTTTTGTAGCTATTAGAAACACAAATAACATAACTCAATTCATCAGCATTAAAAGCATTTGCATAATTAGTTGAAAAATCATTATCCTTAACTATATTGATGCCCATTCGTTTTAGACTTATATAAAATTCTTCTATGTGTCTATTAGAACCACCTGAGGCAAATAATAATATTTTATTAGCTTTATTAATTTCTTTAATAATGCTCTTAAAATTATAATTTGAAATTTTACCTGTAAAATCATTAATAAGTTTAGCTATCTCGGTGTTAGTAATTTGCTTTTTTAAGATTTTATTTGTGTTATTCAAATATTCGGTTAAGTCAAGCTTAAAACTTTCAAATGAATCATAACCTAACTTTTTAATAAATTTGCTTATTGTTGATTGTGAACAATATGTTAATTCACTTAAGGTATCTACACTAATTAGTTCAATTCGATGAATATTTTCTAATATTATTTTAGAAAATTGACCAAATGCACCTTCAATATTAGTACTATATAATAATTTCTTTATTAAATGACTTTTCTTATAGTTATTTATCATAAAAAAATTATATCTAATTACCAATTTTATCATAGAAAGAGAGTTAATATGAAATATGATTACCACATTCACACCTTTTATTGTAAACATTCCGATTTAACTGTAAATGAAATAGTACAGGAATATTTTAAAAATAACTTTATTGAAATTGGAATTAGCGACCATATCCCTTATAAAGGAGATTTGGACTCAAAAGATAATTCAAGAATGTACTACAAAGAGCTAGAAAGTTATATAAATGATATTAAAATTGAACAAGAAAAATACCAAAATAAATTAAAAATAAATATTGGTTTTGAAAGTGAATTTTTTAGTAGTCAAATTCAATGGTATAAAGAGTTATTATCAAGAAAAGAAGTTGATTATTTAATTCTTGGAATTCATGCTGTTGAAAATCTTGATGAAGAAAATAATTTTAATCGTAATTGTACTAATAAAGAACAACTTAAGAGATATTGAAAAGCAATTAACGAAGGTATGAGAAGCGGTTTATTTGCATATGCAGTTCATCCTGATTTCTATATGAAATCTTATCAAGAGTGGGATGATGAATGTGATGAATTGGCTAATAAAATTTGTGATTTAGCAAATGAATTAGATTTCCCACTAGGATTTAACATTAATGGTATATGAAAAGGTCCTAGACAAATAGGAAAAGTTTTTAGAAATAAATATCCAATTCATGAATTTTGGAAAATTGCAAAGAAGAAAAATGTCAAAATTATTCTCGAATCAGATGTACATCACAAAAAACAATTATATGACACAGAAATAATTAGTAAAACTTACTCATTAATAAAAGAGTGAGGTTTAGAAGAACAACTTGTATCTAAATTAGATCTTGAAAAATATAAGAAAAATTTAAATATTAAATATAATCTCGGTAAATAATTTTAAGTAGGATATACTACATATATAGAGTTTATTCATATAAATAAACTTTTATGATATTAGTATAAACCTACTTTTTTTATAAAAAAGCAAAAATTTTATTAATAATTTCATCTTTTTACTCTTTTAAGTAAAATTCAAATATATAGTATTTTAATTAAGAAAAAGGAATTGTTATGAATAAAAAGAAAAAAGTTATTATTTCAAGTGTTGTGACAGCAACTGCTTTAACAATTACTGCTAGTTCAACTACTGCATTATTACTTAATAAAAATAAAACAAATGTTGAAAATAGCAATAAAACTAATTTATTAAATGAATTAAGAAAATCATTAAATAACATCAATAAAAATAATTTAATCGAATATAAATTGATAGCAAACAATTTACCAATTAATCTTGTTTATAAAAATCAAATAATTGAAATTGATCAGGAATTTATTTCAAATGAAAAAATAACAGAAAAAGATATAGCAGAATTAAATAACAAGTTAAATATTTTAGTAAAAGAAGTAAAAGAAAAGTTAGCTAAAATAAGACTATTTTTCACAAATTTAGAAAAACTTAAAGAAGATAAAGAGATTTTCTCTAAATATAATTTAGAGTTATCTTTAATAATAAATGAGAATAATAATACTTTAAGTGAATTGACTACCATCGAAGAAATAGATAATTTTATTAAGAAACTGTCGAACATATACCACCAGCAAGAAGAAACTAAGAAAGTAATTTTTGACAATGTTCTGGCTAGTAATACTAGTTCAAAAATTCAAAATATATTAGATAATCACACAAATAATAAACTATTTAACCAAGTGTTAAATGAACTTAATCAATTAAACGAAAACATAAAACATAAGAAATTAAATAATCAAACTTTCATTAATTTATTTGATGAATTAAACAATAAATTAACAACATTAAAAAATAAATTTAATGATTATGAGCTAAAAATTAATAATGTAAAAAATAGAGTATTGTTATTGATTGAAACAATTGGAGAAAATGAAGATATTTTACCAGCTAAAACTTATATCAATAAAATAGATTTATTTAATCAAGACAGTTTTTATGATCTTGAAAGTATACTTAATACTTTAAGTGAATATGAGCAAAAATTTCATGAAATTCTAACTAATAAAAATGATAACAATTCAAATAATAGTAGTGAAAACGAATTATTATTAAACAAATTTAATGAACTTAAAACTGAAATATTGGAAGACTTAAGTGAAAATAACTTTGAAATATATAGAGAAGTAAATGAACAAAAAAGTAATTTGATTGTATCTTTAGAAAATCTGATTAATTCTTCAAATTTATCTATTGATTCATACACACAAATTCAGCTAGATTTTAATAATTTAATATTAAAAACTAATCAGATTAGTCAACAATGAACTAATGAAGTTAATAAATTTAATGATTTAATAAAACGAATCGATGAGATAAAAAAAGTTCTAAATAATGAAGAAGAATTAGCAAAACTTCAACAATTTAACGATATTGTGTGAACTAAGAATAATTTAATTAGTGAGATAGTTCTAAAAAACTCGCAAATTAAAGATATTTTAAACCAAATCGATACTAATAACAATCAAAATAAAGAACTATATTTAATAAAATTAAAACAACATTTATCAAATCTACAAAGCTTATTGCAAGATTATCAATCTAATGAAGATATAAAAAATAAATTATTAGAAATAATTAATGAAGTAAGTCAAAAAATAGAAAATAATGACTTTACATATCCAAAAATTTCAGTACTAGAAGAATATATAAATGATAATTTATCTATTATCAATCAAACTATACATAACAATTTAGAAAAACTTAAAAATGATTTATATGCTCAAATAAATGCTAAAGATTTTGTGAGTCAAAATTATAAAAATAATTTTAAGCAAAAAATAAACACTATTGATAATTTTAATGAGTTGTCTTCCTTTTTTGATAAAACTATTCAATTAATAAATAACAAGATTTATCCCATAATTGATATATTAAACAATCAGCTAAGTGATAATAAGTTTAAGTATATAAATTTTGCAGATAATGCACAAGAATTTAATGAATTAGTCAAAATAATTGAAACAACAAACTTAATTGTAAATGACCAAACTAGAAAATACATTTTTAATTATAATTCAGAAGATTTAGAAGATAACATTAATAAATTTTTATCTCTTTATGATCAATTAAATGGTGAAACTAACTTCAATAATAAGATTTTAATAATAACTAACTCCTTAAAAGAGTCAAAAATTTCAGATCGACTTATTAATTCAACAATAAATGAATTAAATAATTCGCTTAATCTTGAAGTTTTCAATAATAAATTATTTCAAATCAACGAACAAATATCAGTTCAAAAAAACTTAATATCCTTAATTAACGAAGTCCAAAAATTTATTAATTCTAATGAATTTAGTGACTATACCAACGAATCAAAACAAAATTTCTCAAACTCATGAAATAAGTTAAATCCACTTAAAAACAATAAATTAGAAAAATTTTTTAATAACTCTGAAATTGATCAATTAAGTGATGAAATTAAGAGATTAAAAAAACAATTAGTCACTAATAATGAATCAGAACTACTTAATGAAAAAAATAGAATTAAAGACTTAATAAATAATTTAGGCTATATAACTGATAAAATTTCTAAAAATAATCATGTTGATACTTTAAATTCAGTCTCAGAAATAAATGCTTATTATCAAAAATTAAAACAAGAAAATGATCAACTTAGCAATCAAAAATATGTTGAAAATTTATCTAAGACAGTAGTATTAACAATAAATCCTAAACTTGAAAAAGCAAATTTAGTAAATCATTTATCTTCATTAAGTATTAATAAAAATAATATTAAATTATTCTTAAATTTTAATTTAGCTAACGAAAATTTAGAAGAGTTAATTAAGCAAAATAAGCTAACTTTAAAGCTTGATCAAGAAAATAGAAATAAATTATTAATAAGTTATAAATCGATTAATCCTGAAACTGATCTTGAAACAACATTAACTAAAGAGTTAATTTTCACAAATGACATCAATCCAGTGATAGATAGCACAATTAGTGAAATAAGTTCTAAGAAACTTGAAGATTATTTTGAATATGATTCATCAAAATTAATTTCATTAAATAGAAATAATATTGATACAAATTGATTTAAAGCAAAAAATAAAATAGTTAATAACTACTTCACTTTAGATTTAAAAGAAAATAGCTTTAGTTATGTAAGTCAAGTTGGTAAAAAATATCTTGTTGCTAAAGCACAACTAAAGTGGAATGATCAAGTATTAAGTGAAATAAAATTGGTTTCAAATCAAGTTGCCTATGAAAAAAGTGAAGATCCTGTTGACTTGAATTTAGTTGCTAATGCTTACTACAATCAAACAAGTTATGCAAAAAGCGAGTACAAAAAAGTTAATTTTTCTGTATTTAAAGAAATATATGATAATAATTTAGATATCTTTGGAGTATTAGATAGTAATAATCACTACTATAGTTTTCCTAGCAATCTAACAGATCCTAGTCCAAAGGGTTTTGACAGAGTTAAAGTAATTAGAAACATATTAAGTAAATTGATATCTTATAATGAACAAAAGTATAATTTAAATAGACTTTACAATTACTCAATCAATAATGAAAAAGGCTTTATTTTAGCTGAATATGAATTTACAAATAAACAAACCAATGAAATTTTTTACTCAAATTATTACTTTAATAATTTAGCTATAGCAAACTCTAAAAAAGATTTAGAAGATTTAAATTACATTAAAAATATCTTTGAAGATGCTAAAAATTCAACAAATCATTCTAATCACACAACCAATTCTAATATTTGAAAAGAATTAGTTGTTCTAAATAAAAATATAACTCATAGTAGTTTTATTGCATCCGAATACAAAAGAGTGTTTAATGAAGTTTATCAGTTGCCAAAAAAAGGAAGATATTCAATAATTTTGGTTAATGATAATTCTAATACTTATTCAAATGTTAATGGATGAGCTAAATTTAAGATTGGAATAGCTAAAGATAATCAATTAATTAACGATCCTAATTTACAGACAAGTATTTACTTAAGATTTTTCAAACCAGTAACTTTTAATGATTATTTACCACATAATAATAATCTTACTGTTGCAGATTTTTCAAACCTAAATAGAGACAAAGAAAATGATAAAAATTCATATTTGAGGGAAGTGAATAAAATTAATTCACGTAATTTCTCTCTTAAAAAAATGGATTCATATTCAGTAATTGATCTAGATCTGCTTGATTATGAAAAATCTTATTCTCAATTAAATTACTTATTGCAAATTGGTCCTAATTCTCCAACTCAAAATGATAGTTCCTTTGTTGGAGAATTTGATTCAAATGATAAGAACTCACCAACTGTGCAAGCAACATTTAAAAATAAAGATTACAACATATTTAATCCAATGGATTCAAACTCAGAAATAACTAATGAAAAACTAAATGAAATTAAAAATAAGTTTTTTATTTATTATGTAGATGTAAGAACTTCTTCAACCACTAGATACACAGAAAAAGATAAAATTACATTTAAGTTAGGATTTATAAATAAAGAAGATCCAACATTTAGATTTGTCTCAGAAAATTCTATTACTTTACAGAACCTAAAAAATGAATTAAAAGAAGAATTTTATCCTAAAGCTGCTATAAATAATATTCCAAGTGATTTTATTTCATTGCAAAACTCATTTGGGTCAACAATTAAAGCAAGTTGATTTAAAGAACAATTTGATAGTGGTAATGAGATACTTCAAAAAATTGTTGTTAATGATAATTTAGTTTATTCACCTTTAACTGGAGTAGTAAGATTTAAAGCTAATTCTCACACAGGTTCATGAAAATTATTTAGAAAAGAGAATTTCTCGGTTGCTAAAATTGTTCAAGTTGATGATTATAATGGAACTGCTTTAGTCAAATTAAAATATATCGATCCTGAATATAATTATGAAGTTATAAGTGATGTTTTATATTTAGTTGAAGGTTTCGAGCATGTTCAAAGTGCAACTCAAATTGATAAAACTAACAAAGTCACTTATATTGATTCATTAATAACAAAAAATAATTTAAAGCAGATAATTGCTCCAAATAATTTAGTCTCACGTAAGCGTGAAGTTGAAATGAATTTGAATGATGCGCTTTGAGAAATTAATCAAAGTAGTGCTAGTTGAATCTTGAAAGAGAAATATTTCAGTGATATTATGAATAATGCTAATAACAGTGAAAAGAAAATTATTTTAACTTTATTTGCAGGTAATGCATCATGAGATCCAAATCGATTTGCTCGTCTTACAGGTGCTGACGCAAGAAAAATTACAATTGACTTTGAAGAATTAAAATCAAAAAGAAAATTAACTTATCAAATTGATGATACTGTTGTATATAAAAATTCTAATGTTAATATTGATTTAAACAGTACAGTTTCATACACTTTAAATGTAACTTTAATAGATTCAGGAATTCAATTTTACTTAGAGTTAAACGATAAAAATCAAAAAATAATTACTCACGATATAGTAAAAAATCTTAATGCTCATGCTTTTGATCGTGTGGAACCTACACAAAGTAATATTTTTGACAATTCACGTGCATTTTACGTAGATAATTACGCTTCCAAGATATCTATTTACTATGAAAATCATCAGGTATTTGAACGTTTTGATGATATAAGCACAAACTTATTTAGCTATAAAAATATGACTTATAATCAAGAAAATACACCTATTATTTGATATGATCCAAAAGATTCCGATGATTTATTTAAATATAATCCTAATCAAAATGTTATTTTTAACTTGAATAATGGTTATAAATTCAACACTGAAATTATTAATTTTTCCAATAAAAACAATAAAGCAATCCAAAACTTAATGGCTCGTTCTGTAGCTTTTAACAGAGGTGGTGCTTCAATGTTAGCAAAAGTTAATGATGATCATAATGATGGGAAATTCTATTTAATGACTAACAATCATGTAATCGGTATTTCATCAACAACAAATGATTCGCCTTCAAATAAACCAATTAATTTACTAATTACTCGTAGTGGATTTAATTATGCAAATAACGTAGATGCAGGTTTTGGGTATTGAGATGGACTTTATGCAGATAGTGTTAGTGCAACAGTTGTTTGAACAGGTAAAGGTGTAAGTGATCAGAAAAATAATGATGGAACTTCAAGAGCGAGTGACGCTGATATTACAATTTTTACAATTGATATTAATCAATTAATAGATAAATTCTATAAAAACGGACGTATTGAAAGTGCTCTTTGATATGAAAATTGAAAAAATTTAGAAAATGTAAAGCTAACCAAAAGAAAATATCAACTTTATACAGCTAATGCTGAGCGTAGATTTTCATTGATAAATAATCATGTCGACCAAGTTTTATGAAATGGTTTCCCTTATGGTAAACAAAGTGGATATATTATCAATCGCCATGATCCGTTGATTGATTCAGGATCTAATTTCTCTAAACAAGGTAACTTTATGCCTACCTATTATAATGCTGGGAATTCAGGTACAGGTGTTTTTGATCAAAATAACACTTATGTTACAACAATTAACTCAGGTGCACCATTAAAATTCTTGCATGCTCCAAACTATTACACTAACAGTACAAATTATTTAGGTATTTCAAGTAGTTTTGATGAACTTCTAAACTTAGCAAATACCGGTAGCTTTGCTCATAATGTTGTTAAAATGATGATGGTTAAACCACATGAATTTGAACTCCCTTGATTTGCCAAAAAATAATTAAATGTGAAATTTTTTTCATTAAATAAATAGATTCATATTATTTTATGTCTTTATGCTAAAATTTAAAAGATATATTAACTTAATATTTTATTAATAATGTAATACAAAAAATCTTAATGAAATTTAAATTGTAGAGAAATTTAGTTAGTGTTTCACTAGCCAGTAAAATATTAATAAAAAACAAATTAAGGAGATAATATGACACCACACATTAGTGCCAAAAAAGAAGATATTGCCAAAACAGTTATTATGCCAGGAGATCCACTTAGAGCTGAATTTATAGCTCAAAAATTCTTAGATCCTGGGTATAAAAAAGTAAATGTTGTAAGAAATATGTTTATGTATACAGGTACATATAAAGGGAAACCTATCACTATTGCAGGTAGTGGTATGGGTTGCCCTTCTATTGGGATTTATTCATATGAGTTGTTTAAATTCTATGATGTTGATACAATTGTTAGAATTGGATCAGCTGGTTCATATAAAGCTGATTTAGGTTTATATGAAGTGGTTTTAGCAAGCGAAGCTATTGCTGATGGAACTTCATTTAGAAAATTAGTTTTAGGAAAAGATGAATTAATTGCTAAACCTTCATTAGAATTAAATGAAGAAATTAAGGAAATAGCATCTAAGTTAAATATAAAACTAAACATTGACAGAATACACTCTTCAGATGTATTTTACAGTTCAGTTCCACTTGAAGAAAGAATTAATTCAACCAAAGCATGTTGTGTTGAAATGGAATCATTCGCTTTATTTACTAACGCAGAAAAGTTAGGCAAAAAAGCTGCTTGTTTATTAACTATAAGTGATAATTTAATTACAGAAGAACTCACAACTGCTGAACAACGTCAAACAGCATTCACAAAAATGATGGAGATCGCACTTAATTTAGCGAAATAATTATGAGGGCTGTTGATTTAATCGAAAAGAAAAGACATGGTCTTAATCTTAATAAAGATGAAATTGAGTTTTTGATTGGTTCGTATGTTAAAAATGAAATTCCTGACTATCAAATTTCAGCATTCTTAATGGCTGTAATGTTCAATGGAATGAATACAGAAGAAATTGCTACATTCACTAAAGTAATGATGAATTCAGGGAAGATTATGGATCTTTCAGAAATTCCTGGGATCAAAGTTGATAAGCATTCAACGGGTGGAGTTGGAGATAAAACTACTCTTGCGGTAGCACCTATTGTTGCAGCTTGTGGTGCACCAGTAGCTAAAATGAGTGGTCGTGGTTTAGGTCACACCGGTGGTACAATTGACAAATTAGAATCAATTCCCGGATTTACTGTTGAATTAAGTGAAAAAGACTTTATTAAACAAGTTAAAGAACACAACATCGCAGTTATTGGACAATCAAATGAATTAGTTCCAGCTGATAAGAAAATTTACGCTTTAAGAGATGTGACTGGAACAGTTGAGTCTATTCCGCTTATCGCATCATCAATTATGTCTAAAAAACTTGCTACAGGTTCAAATGCTATATTACTTGATGTAAAGTGTGGTAATGGGGCGTTCATGAAAGATCTTGAAAGTGCTAGAGATTTAGCAAGAACAATGATTAATATTGGTAAAGAACTAAATGTTGACGTAAGAGCTGAAATTACAAATATGTCAAGACCTATCGGAAGAGAAATTGGAAATAAGAATGAAGTCTTAGAAGCTATTTGAACTTTACAAGGAAAAGCACCAGAAGATTTCAAAGAATTAGTATATTCTTCATGTGCAACAATTCTAGAACAAGCTAAAATTGTAAAAACTCATGAAGAAGGACTTAAAAAAGTTGATGAAGTTATTAAGAATGGATTAGCTTTAGAAAAATTCTATGAGTTTGTCAAACTTCAAAATGGTGATGTTGAAGCACTAAAAGATCCTAAATTTTGAAACCCAAAACATTCACTTGAAATCAAATCTGAAAAAGATGGATATATGGAAATATTCGATTCATTGATAGTGGGTATCACAGCAATGAAACTTGGAGCCGGTAGAGCTAGAAAAGAAGATTCAATTGATAATGAAGCTGGAATTACAATTAATAAAAAGACTAATGAATCTGTAAAAAGAGGAGATGTGATATTTACCCTATACTCTTCGAATCCAATTAATCCTGAATTAGTTAGCGAATTAAAACAAGGATATAAAATTAATAAAAACAAAGTTGAGAATAAAATCATTCTTGATAGACTAAAATAGGAGAAATTATGAATTATAATAAAATGATTGACCATACATTTTTAAAAGCTGAAGCAACAACAAAAGAAATTGATAAATTAATTGCTGAAGCTATTAAATATGATTTTAAAACTGTATGTGTAAACTCTTCATGAGTTAAATATTGTAAAGATAAATTAAAAGGTACAGAAATCGGAATTACTTCAGTTGTTGGATTCCCTCTTGGAGCTATGATTACACAAGCTAAAGCTCATGAAACTAAATTAGCTATTGATCATGGAGCAGATGAAATTGATATGGTTATTAATGTTGGACGTTTCAAACAAGGTGATGATGAATATGTTCTTAACGACATTAAAGCTGTTAAAGCTGCTTGTGGTTCAAAAATTCTAAAAGTTATTATTGAAACAGCACTTTTAACAACAGATGAAATCAAAAGAGCAACAGAAATTGTTATGAAATCTGGAGCTGAATTTATTAAAACTTCTACAGGTTTCTCATACAGAGGAGCAACTTTAGAAGATGTTCAAATTATGAAATCAGTTTGCGGAGACAAATTATTAATTAAAGCTGCTGGTGGAATTTCAAATATGGATGATTTAGTTAATATGTATAATGCTGGAGCTACAAGATTTGGTACAAGCCGTTCAGTTTCTATTGTGGAAGGAAAAGAAAGTAAAGGTGGATACTAATAAAATTTCCAGTAAAAACTGGAATTTTTTATTACATTTATAAAATGATAAAAAATAAATTATTAGTAGTTGGTTCTATATTATTATCATCTACAACAATGTTAGCAATTTCTGCTGCATGTTCAAATAACAAACAAGAAGTAAAACCTTCAAACCCTTCAAATGGTACAGAAACTGGAAACCCAACCAAGCCAAGTGAAACTAAACCAAGTCAACCCGAAAGTCCTAATAAAGACAAAGAAAACGTAGTTCAAGTTTCTAAATATTTATATGATAACAGTGAAAAAGCTATGGAATATTATGCTCCATTAAATGGTCTTAGTGGGGATGAATTGATAAAAGCGATTATTACTTTACAATGAAGTAAAGCAAATGATACAAGTACAAATTACGGTTCACTCCCAGGATTTTATAATAATACTGACACATTTAAGGATATTTTTTATGAGAAAGATAATTCTATTTTAGATATTTATAGTGAAAATCCAAACGGTACTGATCCTTACACATTTAGCACCTATGCAACAATTGATGGTGCGAATGAAGGAGATGGAACCAACCGTGAACATTTAATACCACAATCTTGATTCAAAAGAGTTGAACCGATAAGATCTGATGCCCAATTTGTATGACCAACCGATATCAAAGTAAACAATATAAGAAGTAATTATCCACATGGAGAAGTTTCTAATGTATCTTATACTTCATTAAATGGATCAAAATTAGGAATTAGTAAAACTGGAAAAAATGTTTTTGAACCTATCGATGAATTCAAAGGTGATATTGCTAGAACTTATTTATATTTTGCTTTAACTTACGCAAACCAAGACATTTATAATAAAAACGAAGTCTTTTCAAGAACAACACCAACACATTTAAATGATGAATATCTTCAAATTTACTTAAAATGAAATAATAACGATCCTGTTGATAGTTTTGATATTCATAGAAATGATCAAATTTATAAAAATTATCGTGCAGTAAGAAACCCATTTATTGACTACCCAGAATTAACTAAGTGCTTATTTGAGGGTAAAACATTTGTAAATAAGGGTTTACTAATTGGTATGACTAAATAAAATTGAAGCATAAATTATTGTTTATGCTTTTTTATATAAAAAAATTTTTATAGAAAATAATTGAATATAATTTAATAAATAATTAGGAGAATCATGAAAATAAAACATTTAAGAAAATTTGCTTTATTCATCCTTGTTTTAGTAATTTTGAGTGCTTACTTTTTAGGTGTAAGCTACGTTTTCTTTATGATTAACCGTTCATTTATTTTCTTAATTGCATTTAGTTCATATTTATTAAATTTAGTTATTATCATTTTATTACTTAATCAAAATCGTCAAACTTATGCAAAATTTTCTTGAATATCCATAATGCTTATTTTGCCTATAATTGGTCATATTTTATTTTTAACATATGGGCTTACTTATTCAAACAAAAAAGAACTAAAAATTAATGACGATAAAAAATATTTAATAACTAACTACTGCAGTCAAGTCCAAAGCTGCAAAAGTGTTTTAGATCAACTACAAAAGATGAATAAAACAGTTGTTTTATCTGCAAATTTTGAATTTTATAATGAAGGATGAGTGTATTTTAAGCAATTAAAAAATGATATAAAAAATGCTAAATATTCAATAAATATAATTTCATATATTATAAAAAAATCCGAAATATTCGATGAAATGCTTGAACTTATAGAGCAAAAATTAAAAGAAGGGGTCAATGTTAAATGATTAATTGATTACTTTGGATCAGGAACAATACGTGATAAAGTTTTTAAGCGATTATCTAGAAAATATAAAAATTTTGAATACGCTTACATAGGAAAAATTTTATATCCTTTCATAACTAGTCAAAGTTTTTATAGAAATCATCAAAAATTTATAATAATAGATGATCAATTTGTTTACTCTGGTGGTAATAATATTTCTGATGAATATATTTCATATAGTAAAAAGTATGGACATTGAATTGATTTTAGTTATAAATTTAGTGGCAATTATACTAATACATATATCGTTCATTTTGCTAAATTTTGAAAGATGGTTACAAATAAAGAAATTGAATTGAATCTTAAGTTTAACAATGATGATTGTAAAAGCGATAATAGAGCTTTATTGATTTATGATACTCCCCTTATTAAATATTCAAATGTTGAAAATGCTTGAGTGAAGTTGTTTGCTAATGCTAAGAAAAAAATCCAAATTAGCACTCCATACTTTAGCATCACAGAATCACTTAGAAAGCAGATTATATCAGCTTTGTATTCTGGAGTTGAGGTAGAAATATTTTTGCCTGGATTTCCAGATAAAAAAGTTGTTTACCAAGTAAGTTTAAATGAAATTTCTGAATTAATGTCTTTTGGATTAAAAGTCTATATTTACAAAGATCATTTTTTACATAGTAAAATTGGATTGGTAGATGATAAAATCGCTTGATTCGGAACAAGTAATATGGACGCTAGAAGCATGTTTGCTCAATATGAAACAACTGACATTATAGAAGGTAAATCTGTCAATGAGATTAAAAAAGTTTTTCAAGATTATAAAAATAAATCGATTGAATTTACTAATTACAATAAATTTAATTCTAATAAAAATATTATTAAAAAATTATTTTACAAATTATTAAAACCACTGATTTAGGTGTTAGAAAAAAATGCAATTACAATAATTGCATTTTTTCTAGTTTTGGACATCTCTTCAACGATAGAATTTAATGTTGTATTTTTTATTTAACTTTGTTTCAGAAATATATACACTCAATCCAGCTAAAATTCCAATTAAAGCTACAGCACAACCAATGATTATAATTATTTGATAAGCAATCGGATCTGTGGCGTAATCACCAACATTAAAATCTGTAAATCTTCCTATATTATGAAGTGAATCAGTACTTCAACTTTATAAATACTTGTAATACTTGAACCAATTTGACTCATTCAAGCATCAGAACTAAATCCAATTAATGATAAAATTGCTGTCATTGAACCATATGAATTTTTTGGAGTTGTGATTTCAGCTTGTTGAGCAAATCTTAAGGTTACCATTATTCATGAACATGTGATTATAATCATGAAAAGAATATTCATCGTTATAAACATAAATCATAATAATCCACGACTATAATTTACATAACTATTATTAAAGAAACCTGGCATGAATACAAATATTAATGTAAGAATTAAACCTAAACTTGTAACTATTATTAGAAGTAAGATAAATGACTTGAATTTATCTCCTAACTTCATTAATAGTCCACCAACAAATAATCTCAAGAAATAAATTCTTACTGCAAATAATATTGTTAGCACTGCAATAGGAATACCTAACGCTTCTCTAATAGTATTAGATAAAAGTTGATTTAGATAGTACGTAAAGGTACTTTGGAATGAATACATCCCTAAAAGGAAAATAGATAACATTCAAACTTTTCAGTTACTTAGTAATCTTAAAATTTTCTTAAATGATTCTTTATCTTCTTGTTCTTTTCTATATTCTTTTACATAAAAGACAAGTCCAAAGAAAAGAATAAATAAACAAACACTAAATAGTAACATGTAAAGACCTACAAACAAGCTTGATTGTTCGATAGATTTACCATCAATTAAAGTTATTACAATAAATGCAACAATACCTGTAAAAACAAAACCTATTATACCGACAAATGAACCTTGAACTGCAAATGCAAGCCCTTGCTCTTCTTTAGATGTTTGTTGTGAAACAAGTCGTCAAAGAGGACTTCAGAAAAATGGAGTTGTACTAATAGCTCAAACAAAGAAAATAATATAGTATTGATATTGTAGTAAAGCACTCCCTTGAATTTGATGACCGAATATAATTAATAAAGCGAATCAAACACTCATAAAAAAGGTTAGAGCAACACCGATGATTAGTAATTTTTTGTTTGAAAACTTATCTGCTAATCAACCGCCTGGTAATTGAGTGATAATTGTAACTCAACCAATAATAGCAGAACAGCTTAATAATACTGATTCATCAACGTGCATGTACTTGTAAAAGTTTGGTATAGCAGATTTCATATAGTATGGAAGGGAAACAATAAACAGATCTAATGATGCTAAAATTATTAAAGCTAAAATTTTTTTAAAACCAAGATTTTTGATTTTTTGTATCAATGATGTTTCCATTATTTTACACTCCTAAATTCCGAGTCTCTTGGATTTTTAAATGAAATAGCTATATCTGTAATGTAGAAACCTAAAACTAAAACAAATTCTAATGTAATAAAAATCCACACATTTACTAACGTAGAAATATCTGTTATATTTCATGGTTTAAAATTGATTATTAAAATAGCTGTCATTACACCAAGTAATGTGAATATCAGTTTTGTTATTCCTGATATTTTTTTACCTAGATAAAATCTATCAATACCGAATAAACCTGTAAAAATTGATAGAATAATTAATTTTTTTCTCGAAAGAGTCTTATTAATTCCACGAGTTCAATACTCTGGTATAGTTTTTTCCTGAATTATTCCATTTTTTAGTTTTTCTTGAGCTTCGTTAATTTCATTTTTAATTTCTTCTTCGCTCAAAAATAATTTAATTTTACTCATTAAAAAATCTTTCTACCGCTTGCAATACATCAGTTTTATTTTCTCTTCATGGATTATGTCCACAAGCGTTAATTTTGTACATTTTAGTCTCTGGTTTAATTCTTTTAAAATACTCTCATATTTTCTTTTGATTAACAATATTATCAGATTTACCACAAAGTAATCCGATAGGTTTGTCAATTTTTTTTATCATCTCTTCTTGATCTTTTAATATTTTTTCTTCCATGAATTGATGACCTACCTTAAAATAATCGTCCATATATTGTTTATGTTCTTCATATCATTTAGCTGAGTTAGCTCTAAATTGTTTATCTCTAAGCGCCTTAAATCATCTATGATATGAATATCTAACAAATGTTATTTTGGATAATAAACTGCCTTTAAAAAAGGCATACTTTAATTTTTCACCAATTTCTAATGTGGTGAAATTTGCTGGAGCGATCAATAAAACTTTATCAATAATTTCTTTAATTTTTTCGTATATCATTGTTGCAATTAGTCCTCCCATTGAGTGACCAATTAAATAAATATTTTTTAGTTGCTTATTTTTAATAAAATCAACAACAACATCACAATATGCATAAATATCATTTAACTCTTCGCTGGTTTGACTTTTACCATGAGCTGGTAAATTTATTGAATAAATATTAAATTGATCCTTGAAGTGTTCAGTGATTGCTTTAAGATTATCAAAATCTGCTGTAAAACCATGTATTATAAAAATTGTTTTATCTTTTTTGTTATCTAATTCAAGTGTTTCAAGCTGAACATTATTATATAAATAAATACTTTTCATAGTTTTCTCCTATAATAATTTTACTAGAATGATTTAATAAATTCGATGTGGAAATATTTCTGAAAACCTCTATTGCACAAAAAAATTTAACTATAATAGATTATGGAGGTTAAATGATTCAGAAAATCACTTTATTTAAATCAACCAAGCCTGTATTGTGAAATATGATTGTTTTTGCAGTTGCGATGGTCATTTCACAATCAGCAATTGAATGTTTTAATGTTGTAAGTACTTTATTTACGCTTAAAGCATCGGGTAGTGTGTGAGCTTCTGCTTTGGTGCAGATCTTTAGATACATTCCAACTTTATTATCATTTGCAATTGCACCAATAATTATTAAAAAATTTAATAACAGGCTTTTAATTGTTATTGCAGAATATGTTAGTGCTTTTGTTATATTATTCGTTTGTCTAATTGGTTTTATCTTTGGAACACAAAATATTACAAATTCAGAAGCTAAAAATGTGAAAGCTATCACTTACACTGTTTATGTTGCTGTTATTATTTGAAATATTTTTAATTCAGTAAGATTTTTAGCTCTTAAAAATATTGTTTATCGTCTTTCTCAACACGAAAGTAATATTAATATTTTTAACAGAATTAATAATTTTGCCACTTCATTCTCTTATTTAGCCGCAGCTTTAGTTAGCTTAGGACTTATACACATCCTTTCATATGAATATATTTGTTTAATTTTAGGTCTTACATACGTAGTGAGTGCGCTATTATATAACACATTTGTAGTTTTTGATAAAAATGTAGAAATTTCATCAAAACCTAAAATCAAGAAACATTCAAAAACATTTATTTATACAGCAACAATTTTAATTTTATTAGCAGTTTTCTCATCCATATCATTTGTTCCTAGAATCGGAACTAATACTAACTTTGTAATTAATTTGTTTATGGAAGCTAAAACATCAAATTCAGTTCAACATTGAGTAACAATCTACCTAATTGTCGTAGGTGCAGCTTTATGCTTAGGTAGTTTAGTAATCTTTTTATTAGGTAAGAAAATCCTTATATCAACTTCGATAGCTTTTGTAGTTATTACCCTTATTTCAGCAATTTTCTACATTTATGCCTTTGGTGGATTAAACGCTAATGTTGGTGTTATTGCCTCAGCGGCTAATAATACTGGTGCAATACCGCATACAGTTACATGAGCACATCAAAATAAAAATATAATGTTAATTATTTTCCTAATTTCAACATTTATTCAATACTTTTTATTCAGTATGTTCTTACCGGTTTATTATGACTATTCATATCGTGCAGTTCCAAGTGAAAAATATGCATTTTTTGCAGCAATTACAATGATTTTATTTCAATTAGTTGCATTCGCTTTTAGTTTAGGTATGATTAGTATCTTTGAAAAAATAAATTATCAAACTAGTTATTTAGTATTTGCTATTACTTTAGCGGTTCTTGTATTAGGTGCAACAATTGTAAGTATGATGCTTAAAAAACGTCAAAGAGCATTTACAAAAGATCATAATCTTAAACCTGAAAATGAAATGCTATAACAAAAAATCAAGTTTTATAGACTTGATTTTTTGTTATCGTGTTTATTATTTCAACTATTTCTTTCAATAGTTATATTTTCAAAAATATCTTTGTCATCATGATCAATCCTATTAGCAATATAAAAATAAATTAAATCAGCGAAAAAGAACATCGAAATTTTCGAACCTATCGAACCAATTCTTTTAGTTTGATCAAGCGAATGTAATTGAATGATATTTCTAGCATTTAGTTTTTCAATATTTTCATTTTTAGTTCATATCGAATAATATAATTTATATTTCTCACAAATATCACGAACTTTTAATACCTCTAAAGTTTCAAAACTTCTTGAAATAATTGTTAAAAAATCATTATTAGTAATTGTTTTATAAATTCCAAAGAAATCATGAACACTATTTATTGAAGTTGCTAACATACCTGTTTTACGTAAGTTATATGCTAAGTAGTCACACACTAGACCTGATTCACCGATTCCGAAGAAAATCACTCTTTTGGAACGAATTAAGAACTTTAAATATTGCCCTATATCTTCATGATGTGCGACAGTCCAATCATATGATTGCTCAGAAGCATATTTAAAGTGAGTTCAGACATTATTCAAGATCTGTTCATAAGTTAAATCTTTACCTTCTACTATCTTAATATTACCGTATTTATATGTACTCTTACGCTCTGATATATAAATTCTAAAGTGTGAATAAGATTTAAAACCTAATGCTTTAACATATCTTGTAATTGTAGGTTGTGAAACATATAAATGTTTAGCAAAATTAGCTATTGAAGTTTTTAAGAAAAAATCAGGATCTTCTTCAATAAAATTGGTTATGTATTTATAAGTCTCATTACTAGAAATTTTATCTAAATACTTAACTTCAATTAGTTGCTTCATATTTTAATTATAAAATTTAATGCTGTTTTTTAGGGAAGTTTATTAAAGTTTAACTGATTTGTGAAAAAAATTTTTCATAAAAAATAGGAATTAACCTATTTTTTATATTTTTATTATTCCAAAGATTCGCCTTTGTGTGAAACAATTTCGTTGTTTAAAGCTTCTGCTTCAACGCCTATAATTGTTTGAATTGAGGTATCACTAATTCTAGCAACACCCATCACACCTGATTTTTTAAGTGCTTCTAAATCAACTTTAGCTCCATCTTTTACAACATATCTTAATCTTGTTGAACAGTTGTTGTATTCAGAGATATTTTCTCAACCACCATAAGCCTTAACAATTTTTTTAGCTCTGGTAGATAATTGAGTTAAATTTTCTTCTTTTGTGCTTTCGGTTTCTTCTAAAATAATACCGTTACCTCTACCTGGTGTAGAAAGATTTAATTTTTTAACTAATAGCATTCCACCAAAGAAGTAAGTTGCACCACAAACTGCACCAATTGGGAAGATTCATAATGGGTGAGCAAGAATTGCTTTAGCACCTGTGAATCCACTTTCTCTAATAATGGCAAGAGATTTGTTGAAGCTTAATAAGTAATCCATGAATCCAGCACTGAATCCGAATCCTAGTTGAATACCAAATACACCTGTAATAAATGCGAATACACCAGTTAGAATAGCATGAATTAAGTAAATAAGAGGAGAAACATACATGAATGCATATTCAATTGGTTCAGTAATTCCACTAATAAATGAGATTAAAGCTGCTGAACCATATAAAGCAAACACTTTAGATCTTTGAACTTTGTTTTCTGCTGTTAAAGCAAATACAAGAACTAAGGCTGGTAAACCAAACATCATTGTTGGGAAGAATCCAGCTTGGAAGATTCCACCTGGGTTATTTTTAGGAACACCATTTAAGAAAATAAAGATATCACCGTGTATTGTTTTACCACCAGCATCTACTCATTCACCTAATTGGAATCAGAATAAGTTGTTAGGAATGTGGTGTAATCCAAATGGAATTAATAAACGGTTAATAAATCCATATACACCCATAATTGCAGCTTTAGCAAGATTGCTATCTTGACTTGCGGCTTTTTGAAGACCTACTGAAACAATATAAATTAAATAACCGATTCATGGGAAGATAAGTCCTCATACAAAAACAAATAATGAAACCACAATAATTGCTAATGCAGGGATAAGTCTTTTTCCACTGAAGAATCCAAGAACTTTAGGGAGAGCAACTCCGTTTGCTCTGTTGTAAATTCAAGAAATAATTGAACCTACAATAATACCATTAAGAACATTTTGAACCATAGCTGCATCGAATTTGCTTCCGAAAATTGATCTAAATCCTGTAGCTCCTTCGATACCGAAGTTAATTGATCCATAAATTAGGTCGATTGTTGAACCTAATAAGTTATAAAGAACAAACATACCAACAAATCCAGCAAAGGCGGCTTCACCACGATTTTCCTTTGTAAATCCGAATGCAACACCAATTGCAAAGATCATAGGCATATTAGCGAAAACTGCATCACCAGCTCCAAAAATTCATTTTCCAACGAATGCAGAAAATGCAGTTGTGCCAGGAATATCAGCACCTATTCTGAGTAGAATAGCTGCAATAGGAAGAACAGCAATTGGGAAGAGTAAAACTCCGCCAATTCTACTCAACTTCTTCATTATATTTTTACCAAAAGAATTAGTAGAATGTTTAGAGGCAATTGTTTTAGTCATTATTTCTTACCTCTCTTTCTAAGAACAAAACCGTTAATATAGACTGTTAAAATAACAGAAACAAATAATTCAACGATTGTAATTAAGGCAATTGAGGCTATCACATTAGCTCTAAGTTCTTCGCTAGAAGGCTTATAAACACCAGTTACAATAACAGTAACAAATAATAGCACTACAAATAAAAACCACAATATTGTATAAATTTTTTGACCAATATGCAATTTATTAAAACTATTTAATATTTTTGCCATATTTTCCTTTCATCATCCGAGAACACCCACTGTTCTCGCTTAAATTATTTACTTTACAGCCAAGTTTATATTTAATATGAATATTAAATTCATAAAATTTGTGCAAAATATTTTAAATCTTTTAAATTGTGAATTATTTTTTCACAAATGAGAGTTTTAACAAAAATATAAAAATATAATATTCACATAATTTCAAAACACTTATATAGATATTATTATTTATATGAATAAGGAAAATAATGAAACAAAATTTAGATAAGAAATCAATTAGTGAATTAATTGAACTATATTGAATCAATCAAAAAGATATTATTGAAAAATTAATGAATAAAAATGACATTCTAGAAAAAATAATAAATCTTTCAGTAAATGCAATAAAACATAATGGACGTGTAATTTATATTGGAGCAGGTACTAGTGGAAGAATTGGGATGCTAGATGCTTTGGATATTTTACCAACCTTTGGTGAGAAAAATTGATTTATTTACCAAATGGCAGGTTCAGATGAAGCTATTTTAAAATCACTTGAAGGTTATGAGGATGATTTTGAATTGGGTGCAAAAGATGCAATTAAATTAAAAATTAATCAAAATGACCTACTTATAGGTTTAAGTGTTTCGGGCAATACTAAATATGTAAATGGATTTTTTAGTGTGGGTACGGAAAGAAAATCTAAAAAAGTTTTAATCACCGAAAATAAAGACGGTTTAATTTCACCTAATTCAGATATTGTTTATGAATTTGAATCCAACCCTGAGTTTATCCAAGGTTCCACAAGGCTTAAAGCAGGTACGATTCAAAAAATTTTACTTAATGCTATAAGCACAATTACAGCAATAAAATTAAACAAAGTTTATGATGATTTAATGATTGATTTAACACCTATAAATGAAAAATTAGTTCAAAGATCCATTGAAATTGTCAAACAAATTACAAACGCAGATTTCGAAATAGCTAAAAATACTTATTTGGAAGTTAAAAATGTAAAAGTAGCTTGTGTCATGATTGCTAAAAAAGTTGATAAAATAAAAGCGAGTGAATTATTAGTTAAATATAATAATAATTTAAGAGAGGTTTTAGAATGTTAATTAAAAATGTGAAAATTGTAAATCATGATAAAACAATAAATAATGCAGATATTTTGATCGAAAAAGGAAAAATTAAGCAAATTACTGAAAAAAAAGGTACTGCAAAATATTTAGCTGTTCCAGGCTTTATAGACACACATATTCATGGTTTTTATAATGAAGATGTTATGAATGGCCAAAAATCCTGTGAAATAATTTCACGTGAATTAGCTAAAAGTGGTGTTACTTCATTTATGCCAACCGCTATGACTAATGATTGAGAAGTGATATTAAAATCACTTACTGAAATTGCAAAGAATGAAAATTGAATATCTAAGTCTTTAGGAATTCACATCGAAGGACCTTTCATTGGTGAAACAAAAAAAGGTGCACATAAAAAAGAGTGATTAAAAATAGCAACAAATGAATTAATTGATCAAATGTACTATGCTAGTGAAACTAAACTGAAGAAAATTTCTTTTGATCCATTGAACGTCCCAATTGAAGTTATGAAACATATGATTGAGCTCGGAATTATTCCATCGATTGGTCATTCTTCAGCAGATTTTCAAAAATCACAATTGTATTTTAGTAATGGATGTAATTCAGTCTGCCACTTGTGAAATGCTATGAGTGGTGTAGATTCAAGAAATCCAGGAATGGTTCAAGCTTCATTATACAATGACAAACCATATGTTGAGCTCATTTGTGACTTAAAACACATCGCACCAGAAACAGTTCTATTTACAATCAAAAATAAAGGCGCTGATAAAATAATTTGTATCAGTGATGCAATTAAACCAGCATATTACAAAGATGGAGATAATATCTCTGGAGGAATTCCAGTAACAAAAAATGGATTATTAATTACTTTAAAAGGAACTAATACTATTGCTGGAAGTGGAATTTCTATTCATGATGCATTCAAGAATTTAGTTTCTCTTGGTGTAGCTCTAGAAGATGTTGTAAAGATGACTTCCTATAACTCTGCAGTATATCTCAAAAGAAATGATATAGGTAGAATTGAAGAGAAGAAAATTGCCGATATTGTAATCATGGATAAAAACACTTACGATATACAAGAAGTATATATCTCAGGTAAAAAATTAGGAGAAGAAATTTAATTATGAAAACAATTATTTGTAAAGATTATGAAGAAGTATCAAAAGTAGCTGCAGATTTTTTTGAAAAACAAATTAAAGAAAAACCAAATTCAAAACTATGCTTTGCTACAGGAAGTTCACCGATTAAAACTTACCAAAATTTAATTCAAAGAGTTAAAGAAGGAAGAATCAGTTTTAAAGATATTACTACTTTTAACTTAGATGAGTATGTTGGAATTCCTTATGATAATAAATGCTCATATCACTATTTTATGAATGATAATTTATTTAATCATATCGATTTAAAAAGAGAAAATATTAATTTACCCGAAGGTTTAGGTGATTTAGTTGAAAATGCTAAGAAATATGAACAAAAAATCAAGGATATGGGTGGTATTGACTTTATGATTCTAGGAATTGGTACAAATGCCCACATCGCCTTTAATGAACCAGGAAGCAAAAAAGATGAAAGAACTAGAGAAGTTAAACTTACACCTAGTACTATTGAATCAAATAAAATATATTTTGATAATCCTAATGATATTCCTAAAACTGCTATTTCAATGGGGATCGGTACTATTCTTGAAGCTAAAAAAATTATTTTAATAGCTTCAGGTAAATCTAAAGCTGATGCTATTTATAAAACATTAAACGCACCAATTTCTGAAGATGTTCCTTCAAGTTTTTTAAGAGAGCATAATGATGTTACTTTAATTATTGATGAAGATGCTGCAAGTTTATTATAATGTTAGAGTTAATCTAACATTTTTTTATATAATTATTTAGTATGAAAATTCTAAGTAGTAATAAAAGAGATCTTCGTAATTATGAAATTATTGATAAATATGAGTGTGGAATTTCTCTACAAGGTTGAGAAGTTAAAAGTGCACGTGCTACACATGTTTCACTTACTAATTCATATTGTTCGATTTATAAAAATGAAATTTATCTCAAGGATGCATATTTTGGAAAATATATGGATGTCAAATGTGATGAGTATCAAGATCGTAAACTTTTAATGCATAAACGTGAAATTGTGAAGTTAAAATTTGAGAATGAGGCTAAACAACTAACAATTATCCCTACTAAAATCTATTTTAATAACCAATCTAAAATTAAAGTTGAAATCGCATTAGTAAAAGGGCTCAAAAAATATGATAAAAGAGATAAAATTGCTAAAGAAGAAACTGAAAAAAGACTTAGAAAAGTACTTCAAAATTACTAATGGGGGTGTAATGGTTTCGACATGCATAAACTATTAGTTATTGCAGTAGTTTGGCAGACTATAATGCTTCTAGGTATTTCTTAAACGGAAATAAAGAAGAAAAAGCTGAATACTCAGCATGAAATCCAGCTTTTGCTGGAAACACAAGTCTAGCATTTGCATAATTAAGCAATTCTAGCTGCACTCAATTTTTCCTGTGAATTGATGTGTAGGTCTTACAGGATAGTTTAAGTTGATTCTAATAGACTTAAATGAAATTTATTAGGAATTATATTAATATGTTTGATTATTTAAGATTAATATAATTTATTAAAAAATAATATAAACTGTAGACATAGCTAAAAAATTTATGTGTGGACCCGGGTTCGACTCCCGGCATCTCCACCATTTTTTTATTTTAAATTTGTAATAACTCAAAATTTAATTAAAATATTAATTAAAGTTTTATAAAAGATTAAAAAAGTAGTAATATTATTTACATCAAAGGGGGTTGCCAATGAATTTTTTTTGGTTAAAAAAAGAACAAAAAAATTCAAATGTTACAGATAAACAAGCTCGTGCTAAACTACTTTTTGAAAACACACCAGTAAAAAAAGCAATCTTTATAGTAGCTATTCCTGGGTTAGCCACTTCATTAATGTTAGGTTTAGCCGCTTTCTTAAACCAAATTTTTATTCTAAATTTTGTTCCGGATACAATATTTTTACTAAATACTACAGCTCATGGAGCGTCACAAAGTGGAATTCTATATGATTACTTACCAAGTGGATATGTACATCTTAATCGTGAACAGTTTGATTTAATTTATAATGCATATAACATCATAACGCCAATTAGTGATCGAATAAATGAATTAAATACTAACCAAGTTAGTTCGATTGCAGTTAATGCTAATGCACCTTTTACAATATTTAGTAATTCAATAGTTTTTTTAATACCTGTTGGTACTAGTGTTTATTACACCAAATGTGTTTCGAAAGGATTTGAAAGAACTGGTAAAGATTTATGAAGTACAGCATTTTATGCAACAATTGTTTGCTCAATTTTAGCAACTTTAATTATGTACATCACTTTATGAAGTGGTTTAGTTGAACAAATCGCTTCAAGAACTAAGTTTGAATCTTCATCTCTTTATATGATTGACAGAAATGCTGAGTTACTGTCAAAATTTAACGAGTGAGGAATTTCGAATTATAAACCAAGCCAAATAATTCAACAATACTATAATTCTGCTAGAGACATTAGTATAAGTTGAGCAAAATTATACATTTATATTTACTGTGGTGGAACTCTTATTCAAGGTATGTATTTACTTCTTAGTTATTTAATAAGAGCAGAAGGTAAAAATGTATATGTAATGTTTTGAGCTATAGTTGCGAATATATTTGACGTTATATTAAATGTATTGTTAATTCGTGTTGCTAAAATGGGTATATTAGGTGCAGCAATTTCAACTATTTTGGCTTGAAGTGTTAATCTAATAGCTTATGTTATTTATGTTTATAAAAATAATAAATCCCAAACTACATGATTAAGTATTCATCATTTAATTAACTTTAAATTTAGATATAAATTTCTTGGACCAGTTGGACTACTTGGTTTTAGTGGATTTATCCGTTCAGTTGGGGTTGCGGTTGGTTCATTAGTAATTACATTATTACTAACTAAATTACCATATAGCAATGGTGCATCGAATGTATATCTTTGAGCTAAAGCATCACCAATAATAACTTTATTTTTCTTAGCATTATTTGGAATTGCTGATGGAGCTAGAAGTTTATTAAGTTATGCTTACACCAAACGCGATGTAAATAGAGTAAAACAAGTTTATTGATATGCCTTAATGATATCTTTTGGATATGCATTGATAGTTTATACAATAGTAGCAATACTAGCACCTCATTTCTTATACTTACTAAGAGTTGAACCAGAAGTTATGAACAAAGCTTGTATTTATTTAAGAATAAATATGCTTAGACTTGCATTTTACTCATTTGCTACAGGTGCTATGTTACTATTCCAAGGAACTAATAATATTAAAAACTCCATTATTGCCACCTCTATGGAAGGATTCCTTACATTCTTTATCGTGATGGGAATTAGTGTAGGATTTGGATTTTTATTAAGTAATTATGGAGTGGATGATTTTAATTCAGCTTTAGTTATTTCAATAGGTTATGCAAGTAATAGTTTAATTGCTGGATTAATCAACTTCACTATTAGTACTATTTATCTAAAGAAAAAGATCCCTAACATCGATAACATTAAGCTTAGTTGAAGTAGAAAAATTGAGCATAAATTCTTCGCCGAAGCTGAACTTTATGAAAAACAATATCTTCAAAGCACACAACATTAGTACTCACTAATGTTTTTATTTATCTTTTTTTAAGTAAATAATAATTAGAGTTTACAATAATATTATTTGAGTAGATACTTAATGTTTCTACTTTTTTATATAAAAAAGTACTTACATCATAAGTGCTAATTCATCTTGTTTATTCATGTTTTTTCTTGTTGTTTTCTGATTAACACTTTATGAAGTTCATTTTAATTAGGTTTATATTTAATTTTTCTTAAATCATCGACTTTCAAATAATGCTTACTTTCTTGTGATATTTAGTATTTAATTTTTGATAACGGAATGTAATTTCACAATTTCTAATTAATCATTCTTCATCATTTTTCATATTTGAAGCATATTCTCTTAACATATTAAATTCAAGTGAATTTAAAACATTTATTAATTCGTTGAAATAAGAGAAATATTAATAAGCATTCAACTCCTTAAACTCATTGTTTGGAAATACTCAATAATCCTTTTTAGATAATCCTTAAATATGTAAAGTACCAGAATATAATTGATTACCTAACATCCAATTAAGTTATTCAAATCAGCTTCATTATAATCTATTAAATTATCAATGTCATCTTTTTTCATATATGTCGCCTACTATAAAACTTGTGAAACTAGCACTAAAGTGGATAATATCTCAGGGCGGGCATCCTGTTTTTAGATGGGATATGGATAATATCTTTATACGAACAGACAATGCTGGAAATATAAAAACAGATAAAGAAAAGTTAACAAAAAGATAGGTGGAGTAATTGCGGCTATCATGGCACTTAATAGAGTAATAATATGCGAAAACCAAAATGCTAAGAGCGGGTTATGACAGTAGAGGGATTTTGTTTAAGCTTCCATAGAATTTTAGAATTAATTAAAGAACAAATATAGTGTAATAATTTAACGAATTTTCCTAAAAAGGAGTGAAAATAATGGTTATAAACTATAATGAAATACAAAAATTACTCAGAAGTCGTACCGATCTTCACGCTAGATTGGAT
Source organism: Mycoplasmopsis anatis (assembly GCF_900660655.1). Taxonomy (NCBI): domain Bacteria; kingdom Bacillati; phylum Mycoplasmatota; order Mycoplasmoidales; family Metamycoplasmataceae; genus Mycoplasmopsis; species Mycoplasmopsis anatis. The sequence continues at coordinate 374,733 of NZ_LR215035.1, forward strand.
TTGATTCCCTATGATGGAACACCTAAAATTAAGGATCGTGGTGTTGGAAAATATTTATATGTTAGAAAATGTGTTGCTGGTAAACTGACATCAACATATGTAAGAGTATATACCGAAGAACTTTATAACTTACTACTTCGTAATACTAGATAAATTAGAACAATAAAAAAAGAATTACGTCATATAGAAAAAGGACTTGTGGCACCGGATATTCGGAAAACAAGTTATCAGCAGATGTTATTAATAATATAGCATTTGATAGGGCGAATATGAAGATGAATATCTATGATCAGGGAGTTTTAGATGGAGTAGCTACATCTTTTCCCCAAACGCAAGAAATTATAGATAATGGAAAAGTTTCAGGTATGACAGAAACTGATGTGCAGAAAATCTTAAATTTAAAACATGCATAGGAGTTTATTTTGGATAAAGATGTAGCAGCAAGCAAATCGGACTATTACATGCTTTATCATATTGCGAGATTTGTTAATTAAGGACTTTTTGTTAAAGGAGGTCGTATACGTGGAGTACCAGTTATGATTGGTGGGTCCTCTTATGTGGTGTCATTAGCAAATTAAAAAGATGTGAAAGACAAAATACAAAAGATTACTGAAGGAAATGATGATGCTATCGATGCTGCAATCAAGTTATGTATATATACTGTATGAAAGTGCAAATATTCATTGATGGGAATAATAGAGCATCTATTGTTTTTGCTAACCACTATTTAATATCTCATGGAGGAGGATTTTTGGTTATTCCTGAAAAAAAGTTCTGTAATTTAAAAAATTACTTGTGAAGTATTATGAAGGAGAAGATATAACTATTATTTCTGATTTTATGAAAAATAGTTATTGAAGAACGATGCAAAACAAAAAACACTATTAGGAAACTTTATGCACGATAACATATAAATTTATTCACCAAATAATATTGTAAATACCAAGACATTTTCTTATTATTCCTAATTCTCTGTTCAATTTACTTTTTCTTCTTTTAATTGTTGATTTTATACATTTTTGTATTAACTTCGATGTGTGAAATCAACAAGATATAAGTAGTTTATTAAATAAGTTTTCATTCTATATTTACAAGTATTAAAAGTTTTGAAGTACACAAATTCATTTTTTTATGTTTGTTTTGTACTATAAAATTTTGCAATGATAGCACAATAAGAACAGGAGAATTTACTATATAACATAATACTTAAAAAATTTGAAGACATGATAGATTAAAGGGAAATATTGTAAATAGACTTGTTTTTTTATTATTTTAAACTAAAAAGTTCAAACACAAGTCTGTATGCACCACAAAGTAGAACTAATTTAAATTTTTACACTATCTTTTAATTTGTTATTTTGTTCAACTATTACAGATAATTTTTGGGACTTATCTAAATTGCTTGCTAAGTCAAAAAGTAAAATAAAAAATAGCAATAAATGCTATTACACCGGTGAACTTCCATGTAAATGGAATGAAAGAATAAAAATACTTATTATTATTCCGGCAAAGAGGAATATTAATGTTTTTACTCAGCTTTTCTTATCAAAATTTGAGTGGTAGAATTCAGGGAAGAATTCAACAAGAGAAGTAAATAAGAATATTCCTCCAATTAGTGATTGCATAGCTGCGTAAATTACTCAGTTTTGTAGAATATATTTACCAATAATTGAACCAATTAACATAAATGGTAAGAATAATAGTAAACCTGAAATAGAAATTAAAACTGCTTTTCATTTACTATAACCTGCTTCTCTTAGTCTATAGAAGAAGATTATCTCTTCAGGAATTAAGTGAAGTATAAGTGAAATAATAAAGGCAATAGTAATATCATTTGAACTACCTTCAACGATTAAACTAATACTATTACCTAAAATAATTCCTTCAGGTATTCTATGTGTTAAAAGTAATAAAAGAGCAACAAATTTTAATTTAGATTCACTTTTTTTATTTATATCTTTAGTTAATTCAACTGAATCATGTTTATTAAAAATAATATCTGGATGAGTGTGTGAATGTACATTTGATTTATCATGATCGTGAACGTGCACAAAAACACTCATTTGTTTAGAAGCTAGAAGTTTTTTATTAACTTTATAAGAAATAATATATTTTATGAAAAAACTTATAAATATTCCTATTAGTGAACCACCTGCAACAATTAAAATATTACTAATATAAACATAATTTTCACCTCAATCTCTTTGAGAGTTTACTGAAGAGATCTCTAATGCTTCTCTCATAAATCCAAAAAGAGACATAACTATGAAAAAGCCAGTTACAAAAGCATATAAATAAGTTTTGGTTTTGTTGTTTAATTGCTTAAAGAAAAAAGGAAGTAATAATGAAATAAAAATTGGTATTAATAAAAGGATAGCCAGAAAGATAAATACTAAAAGTATTTTAGTTTCTAGTGAACCAACTAAATTACTAAGATATTCAATTTTTTGAAACATTATTAAATTTCTATGTTGTGGTAAACATCTTGAACGTCATCATCTTCTTGAAGATCGTTAGCGAAGTTTAATAATTTTTCTTTTTTCTCATCATCTAGAGCAATAAATAATGATGGAATATATGTGATTTCACACATTTTAAATTCAGTAATTCCTAAATCATTTTCAATAGCTTTTCTTAAGTCATTGAAATTTTCAGGTGCTGAAGTAACTTCGAAGATATTATCTTCAACAATGTGTTTAACATCTTCTGCTCCTAATTCTAGAGCATTTAATAATAAAACATCTTCCGAAATTAACGAATCATCAATTTGTATGATACCTTTTTTCTCGAATGGATAAGGAATTTGACCTGTTTTTCCTAATGAAGCATTTTGCTTCTTAAAGTAAGCTTGAATATTTGAAGTGACACGATTAATATTATCGCTTAAGGTATTAACTATAAATGTAACACCGCCACCAACAGTAGCATTGAATAATGTTTCGATGTATGAACTTGAATTTTTATCTCCTTTAGCTTTTTGAATAGCTCTTTCGATATTATCCTTAGGCATATTCTTAGCTTTAGCTTTGGAAATAGCTAATTTTAATGCTGGGTTTGATTCAGGATCTGGCCCGCCAGCTCCTGAAGCTGCTACATAAATTTCTTTTGATAATTTTTGAAATATTTTCCCTCTTGCTGCATCTTGTGCACCTTTTCTGTGAGCAATATTTGCTGAGTGTGAGTGTCCTGCCATATTTTTCTCCTTATTTTTTATTAATTTCTAGCGGTTTATAAGCACTTTGACGTTTATGTTCGCTATTTTTATGCATTTTTTCTATTTTTTCAATAACTTTTTGATCTAAATATTTGTTTATTATAACATTATTATCAATATGATCTAAGTAAAAATCTAAATCATCATAACTAAAACCTAATTCATCCTCATCTGATTGTCCTTCTCATAATCCTGCAGAAGGTTTTTTGTTAATAATTGAATATGGAACATTAAGTAATTCTGAAAGGTATTTAACTTCAGATTTAGTTAAGTGAACAATGGGTAATAAATCAACACCACCATCACCATATTTAGTGAAATAACCAGTAAAGTATTCATCTTTATTATCTGTACCGCAAACTAAATATCTCTTTGATTGTGCTAATGCATAAAGTGTTGTCATTCTAAGTCTAGGTTTAATGTTTGAAATTGACATTTTATCTTCAACATTAGTTGCAGCTAAAATAGAATCAAAAGTATTTTTTAGCTCTACAGTAATAAATTTGGCGTTTTGACTTTTTTCTAGTTCTTTTATATGAACTAAATCATGATCCATCTTATCAATAGGCATGATTACACCTAAAGTATCATTTGGAAATGCTTTTTTACATAAAGCATACACAAGAGCTGAATCAATTCCACCACTAATTCCGACAATTAAACCTTTTGAATTAGATTCCTTGACCTTATCCTTTAAGAAATTTACTATAGTTTCAATATAGCTTAATGCTATTTCTTTATTAAATTCTCTTTCTCTTCCGTTATATTTTGTTAATGTTGTTTTCATAGATGAATAAATTATAATAAAAAGTTTATTTATTTGAAAAAATAACTTAAAAATACTTGTTTTATACCTTGACTTATACACTAAAAGTGATAAAATAAATAAACAATATTTACCATGTAAAGTGAGGAATAATGAACAAGAAATTTGAGGCTATAGTAATAGGTGGAGGACACGCTGGAGTTGAAGCTACTTTTGCACTTGCAAATAAGGGACATAAAGTAGCTTTGATTAGTTTTAATTTAGAAAAACTTGCGATGATGCCATGTAATCCATCTATTGGAGGACCTGCTAAGGGGATTATAACTAGAGAGATTGATGCTTTAGGTGGAATGCAAGGATATTTTGCAGACTTAGCAATGATTCAAATAAAAATGTTAAATGAATCTAAAGGTCCGGCGGTTAGAGCTATAAGAGCTCAAATAGATAAAGAAAAATATTCTAAAATTATCAAAGAAAGTTTAGAAAAACATCGAAATATTACTTTGATAGAAGCTGAGGTTTCTCAAATAAATGTAGAAAATAATAAAATTATTGGTGTTACCACTAGAGATGGAGAAGTTTATGACGCTGATGTTGTAGTTTTAACAACAGGCACATACATGGATTCAAGAATTATTAGAGGTAAAACAGTATTTGAATCAGGTCCAGATAACGAAAAAACTACAACTCTAATTTCCGAATCATTAAGATCTTTGGGTTTTGAACTTCAAAGACTTAAAACTGGTACTCCACCAAGAATTTTTACAGACTCAATAGATTTTAGTGAAGTCCAAAAAGAAGAATTGAGTAACATTCAACTTAATTTTTCTGAACGTTCAAACATAAAATTACCCGAACAAATTTCTTGTTATTTAACATACACAACTCCTGAGACTCATAAATTAATAGAAGAGAACGTACATCTTTCTGGAATGTATTCTGGTGTAATTAAAGGTGTAGGACCAAGATACTGTCCAAGTATTGAAGATAAAATAATGCGTTTTATTGATAAAGAAAGACATCAAATTTTCTTCGAACCAGAAACTAAAGAGGGTGATGTGATGTATATTAATGGTCTTTCAACTTCTTTACCAGTTGATATCCAAGCAGAATTAATTAAAACAATACCCGGACTTAGAAATGCAAGAGTTCAAAAATGAGCATACGCCATTGAATATGATGCACTAAATCCTCTTGATTTATATCCAACTTTAGAAACTAAAAAGATTAAGAATTTCTTTTGTGCTGGACAAATAAATGGAACAAGCGGTTATGAAGAAGCTGCCGCTCAGGGACTTATTGCTGGAATTAATGCAGCATTAACTTTAGAACATAAAGAAACTTTAATTCTTAAAAGAAATGAAGCTTATATTGGTGTATTAATTGATGATTTAGTTACAAAAGGTACAAAGGAACCTTATAGAATGTTAACAAGTAGAGCTGAATATAGATTACTGTTAAGAAATGATAATAACGATTCAAGATTGTACAAAATTGCTTACAATGTTGGTCTAATTTCAAAAGATGAATTTGATAGAATTGATCAAAAATATAAATTAATTGATCAGAAGATAAAAGAACTTGAAAACACTTTTTTATCAACTAAGGATCCTATAGCTCAAAAATATAATGTAGAAAATAGTACTAATTTAATTAAATTAATTTCTAGACCTGAAGTGGATCCAAAAGATGTGTTACCTGATTTTCCTTTTATAAACGAATTAACAACTATAATCAGACTTGATGGATATATTAAAAAACAATTAGCTGAAGCTAATAAAATGCTCAAGTTAGAAAAGTATAGAATACCAGAAAATATTGATTATAATGTAATTCCTAATATCGCAACAGAAGCTAGACAAAAACTAATTAAAATTAAACCTATCACCATAGGACAGGCTTCAAGAATAAGCGGAATTAATCCATCAGATATTCAAATGCTTTTATTTTATATTGAATCTAATAAGAAAAATGAAAATTAACATTATAGCAGTTGGCACATTAGAAAAAGATTTTAAAATTCTATATAGTGAGTATATAAGAAAAGTAAATTCTTATGCTAAAGTTAATTTAATCGAGATAAAAGAATCAAAAGAAAATAATATAGAAGTAAAAAAAGCAAAAGAAACTGAGATAATTCAAAGTAAAATACCAAAGAATTCACCTGTAGTATTATGCAGTTTACAAGGGAAAATGTATGATAGCATTGAATTTAGTGAAATCTTTAATAAGGATAATATAACTTTTATTATCGGTGGTAGTGATGGAGTGCTTGAAGAAAAATTTGAAAATGTTACTAAAATTAAATTTAGTAACATGACCTTTCCACACCAACTTTTTAGGGTTATGTTATCTGAGCAAATTTATAGAGCTTTCTCAATAATCAATAATAAAAAATATCATAAATAATTATATTTGTGAACTCAATGCACTATTTTTATGGTGCATTTTTAATATATTTTCGTTACTAACTAATGTAATTAAGGAAATATTTGAGTTCATAATTTCTTTTTCTGAAGTAATTCTATTGATTATTTCTAAAATACAAACTTGAGTTTGCAGTTCAATTTCTTTTGTGCCTTTTTCTCAGTCAACTATATAATAAAATTCATTTAACATCATTCGATATATATCATTTAATACTAGTGTTTTTTTAGTACCATTATCATAATCTATATTAAATAAGTCTTTGTTAATTACGTAATCTTTTATGTTTCTTTCGTGAACACCAATAAAAAATACTGAGTCTCTATCATTAGCAATAGCTAAAATTTTATCTGGAAAATTTTCTAACTCCTTTTTAATTCTATTTTTAAATTCATTTTTAATTTCTAAAATTTTTACCAAATTATGGTTAATAAATTCATGTTTTTGTTTCATAACTTAATTGTAAATTTTTACAAGTTCATAAAAATACTTATTTTTTTCACATTTGTTAAGTAATAGTATTTTTTTGTTTTAATTTGATGCTAAATATTCCTTGATAATAGTGATTTTAGAATGTTTCATGTTTTTGTATTTTATTTGTTGCTAAAAATACACAAAATTTATTTTTTTATAATTTCATTTTTTTAAAAAAATTGACCTAAAAATGAATTTTATGGTTGGCAAAAATGTGAAAATATTTTAAAATTGTCCTTTTTGCATTAAAGAATATATAATTATTATGTTATGAAAAAGAAAATGAAATTATTAAAATTAGTATTACCAATTGCAACCGTTACTCCTGCACTTTTGAGTGCATCATGTTTTGGTGGTGAAAAAAAAGAAGTTAACCCTGGTGGAGGTACTCAAGGAGGTACAAATAAACCTGAAACACCGGGAAGCGGAACAGGAACAACAACACCTGAAAATCCAAATACACCAGGTGGTGGTAATGTTGACAAACCTACTACTCAACCAGTTAAATATGCTGAAATAATTAATTTATTCAATTCAAACTCAATTTTCAAGAAGACAATTTCTTATAGTGAATTTTTAAAATTTACTAACCAACAAGGAAAAGAAACCGGTAGAATAGATCATTACATTAATAATGATGGTACAACAACTATTAAAATAAATAAAGATGCTGCTGTATTAAATGAAGATATTTTTTCAGATGAATTATTAAAATTAAATGATTTTACTGTGAATTTCAAAAAAGAAACAGATAAAGTAGGTTTTGGTTATAGAGATGAATTTCAAAAGGGTTATGAAATCGCTGATGAAAACTCAACCGCAGAAAATGCAAAAAGTTCTTCATCAAGATTAGTGTTTAAAGTAGATAGTGAAAATGAAACAATTACTATCCTAAGTGTAGCTCTCTATAAATATATCCCTAATAAAGGGCTTATATTGCTAGTTCCTGCAGAAAAAGACTTTGTTATAACTGTTGATCAATCAACAAAGAATAATGTAGATAATAGTGCAAACAATAATGAAAACAATAATAGAGATAACTCAACTGAAACACCTAACACTCCTGAGCAACCAGAAAATAATGGTTCAGAAAACAATTCTTCAGAAAGCGGTAATGAAGGCTCAAATTCAAACGAAAATTCCAACAATAATGATGTCAAACAGCCTTCAGCAAATTTACCCGAAAATTACGAAAGCCTATCTGACGTAGAAAAAATTTTATATTTATACAATAATGATTTAATTTTCAAAAAATATATTTCTGAAGAAGATTTTGAATTATTAAATTCTAGAAGCAATAAGAGAATTGACTTTGATAACAAGACACTTAGTTTTACTATTGGGGGAAATAAAAAGGATCGAATATCATTTGATACAGACATTTTCTCTGATGAAGTTAATCTAATTTTTAACTTTACAAAAAACGTAAAACGTTTCGAAGGTAAAATTGGATTATCATATATGGATAAGTTTAATATAAAATATCTTAATCTTGATAATAGAGAAACTGTTAAAGGTGCATCCTCAGCGTCAGGGAGATTTGTATATGAAACTGATGCCGAAAAGAAAACTGTAACTATTAAACAACTAGCAATTGTTGAATTTTCAAACCAAAAAGGATTTAAATTATATTCTGAATTAGATAATTATAAAGATTTTACAATTAAAGTCGGAACACATGAAGAATTAGAATCGCAAGAAAATACTAACCAAGGTGAATCTACTGGAGATAATACTACTACAGACACAGATAAAACTATTGTTAATAAATTTGAAGAAATTAAAAAATCTAGTGAATTTAATCAAATTGAAGTTGATATAAACGCATTACCACTTGTACTTCAAAATATATTAAATAAATTAAATAAAGTTAAAACATATTCATCAGAACAAGGTTTAGAAAAAATTAATCTACTTGAAGCAAAAATAAACGAAAGTATTGAAAAAATTAACTCTCTTAAAAATGATAAATTACCTAAGATTTTCAAAAATCATATTGATGCGATATTAACAAAAGATAATATTCTAAAAATCAATCAAATTTTAGAAAAATCTGAATCAGAAGAAAGATTGAATTATGATTCAATTAATATTCAAGAAGGTAACTACTTAGCTGTTGTTCAAATTATTACAAGCATTTGAGAAAAAACAATCAAGATCGTTGTTGATGCAAATAATAAAACTGGTACTGGAGCAACAAAACTAAATGACATATTTATAAAAGCTACTGGTGCTAAATTAAATTCAATTTATCAAAAAGCTTTAACAGAAATTTACGCTGATATTAAAGCATTAAATTATGGTGAAACTAAAACGGAGTTTGAAGAACTTGTAAATAACACCAAATATCTTGATTATGCTGATGAATTACATTCACTTAAACAATTTGAAATTTTATTGAATGATACTTTAACATCATCTAATTTAGTGTTAAATAAATTCAAAGTAGAATTAAATGCTCTAAAACAAAATTCAGAAGCAAATGCAGATAAAATAACTTCATTAAATGCTAAAATTTCATCACTTCAAAGTGTTCAATTCCAAGCTAAAACATTCTTGAATTCTCAAAAACAAGAATTAGAAACATTAAAATCATTAACATTTGATCAATTAACTCCTGAACAACAAGGTTCATTAAGCTCATTAAAATACAAGTTAATGACACTTAAAACACAACTTGAAAGAAATATGAAATAAAAATAGCTTCGGCTATTTTTATTTAATTTAAAATAATTAATAGTTATATAATAAAATAATAAATAAAGGTAAATATGAAAAAAAATATTCAAAAAGCAATAGATAAGATTTCTTCACTAAAATCAAGTATTTCACATCAAAAGTGAATTTTTGTTGTATATGTACTGATAGTCTTTTTATCTGCTATATTACTTTATAGTCCAATAACTCAAAATTTAGAATCTGGTAATAAAAGAGCTACATTTATGGATGCAATATTTACTACCGCTAGCTCATTTAGTGATACAGGAATTCTAACAGTACCAACATATAGTCAATGAAATGAATTTGGGCAAGCAATCATAGCTCTACTTATTTTGCTAGGTGGTATTGGAGTTTTCTCGTTAAAGTTATTTTTAATAAATTGACTTTTCAGAAAGAAAAGTATTAGTTTAAATGAAATAAATTTAGTTAATAGCGAAAGAGGTTCACATAATGTATCACAAACTATTAGATTAGTTATAGTTAGTCTGAAATTTTTACTTTCAGCTATTGTAGTATTTTCATTTATTTTAACTTTATATTTTTATTATTCAGAACCTACTCAAACAGAAGGAATGAAAGAATTTTTTAATAGTAAAGGTATAACTTTTAACAATCCACATAGAAATTTCCTTCTTAGCTTAAAATTTGGTATTTTCCATTCAATTTCAGCAATTAACAATGCTGGATTTGATATTATTGGACCAAATTCATTGATGCCATATTACTTAAATTATTTTGCACAAATAATGTTTGTAATTTTATTTCTTCTTGGAGGATTAGGTTATCCAACTATTTATGATATACGTAAATTTATATCGCACAAAATAAAAAGAAAAAGCGGTAAATATAATTTCAGTATTTTTACAAAAGTTTCAACCTTAACATATTTAATTACTGCTATTATAGGTTTTTTAATTACATTTTTATTTGAATATTTCTCTAAAGATCCTAATACATTTTGAAATTATGAATTTCATGGTAAATCATTCTATGGAAATGATTGACAAAAAACTTTTGCCATTTTATTTAATATACTTTCAACTCGTTCTTCTGGATTTGCAACTACAGATTTTAATCATTTTACTAGTGCTAACACAATAATATATTCAATTTTTATGTTTATTGGTGCAGCACCAGCCTCTACCGGAGGTGGAATAAGAACAACAACATTTGCAATTATTATTTTAAGTGTATTTACAAAAATTATTGGACTACCTAACATACGTATTTTTAAACGTTCTATTCCTAATGAAACAATCTATCGCTCTACCCAAGTGTTTGTGATTAGTATTCTTCTAGTTTTGATTATTAGTTTTATATGCACAACTAGCTCACCTGTTTATAGTGGTAAAGGTAGTGAATTTAACAATTTTTCAAACTATCTGTTCATTACTTCTAGTGCCTTCGGTACTTGCGGCCTATCAAGTGGACTTGATTTAAAAGATTATAATATAGCAAGTAAAATAGCACTTATTATATTAATGTTTGTTGGACAATTCGGAATTAGTTCAACTCTATTATTATGAGGTAGAAAACGTAATTATAAAAATCATTTCAACTATATAGAAAGCGATGTTGCAATAGGTTAAAAAAAAAAAAAAAAAACGCTCGTAAATTAAATTACGGCGTTATTTTTATTATTTATGAATTTCATTGTATGCATCAATTTTCGAAATTGCTTTTTTAAGTTTTAATTCTACCTTAGCCATATCTGGACCGATACGATTACCTTGTTTAAGTAATTCTAATGCTAATTCGCGATCTTTTTTAGCTCTTTCTATATCTATTTCATCGTATAGTAGAATATCATCAGTTAAAATATTAATTTCTGAACCATTACAATAAATAAGTCCACTACCTACAAGATATTTTTCATAATTTTTACTTTTTTCACTATTAATTTCCAATTTTCCAGGTTCTATATTTGAAAAAAATGGAGCGTGATTAGCTTGAAGACCGATAAAGCCGTTTGCTGTTTTTAATGTGACAATTTCAACTTGACCATTATAAACTTCTTTAATTGGTGTAGTAATAACTAAATTAATAGTTTTCATTCTATTTATCTTCTTTTAGTTTGTTGTAACGTTCTTTAACTTGTTCGATGCTTCCGGCATAACGGAAAATATCTTCAGGATATTCATCGTATTTACCTTCAAGTATTTCCTTAAAGCTTCTAATTGTATCTTCAACTTTAACAAATTCACCAGGAATACCCGAGAATTTTTCAGCAACATTAAATGGTTGTGAAAGAAAATTACGAATTCTACGAGCTCTAGCAACAATTTTCTTATCTTCTTCACTAAGTTCACCCATACCTAAAATTGCGATAATGTCTTGAAGTTCTTTAAATCTTTGAAGGATACTAATAACTCCTTGAGCAACCATGTAGTGTTCTTGACCAATTACAAGTGGATCAAGCAAGCGTGATGAACTCTCAAGCGGGTCAATTGCTGGGTAAATCCCAAGTGCTGCAATATTACGATCTAAAACTGTTTTTGCATCAAGATGGGTAAATGTTGTTGCTGGAGCTGGGTCAGTTAAATCGTCTGCTGGAACATAAACAGCTTGAACTGAAGTTATTGAACCGCGTCTAGTAGATGTAATTCTCTCTTGTAGTTGACCCATCTCTGTTGCTAGTGTTGGTTGATATCCTACCGCACTAGGCATACGACCTAACAAGGCAGACACTTCTGAACCAGCTTGTGTAAATCTAAAGATGTTATCAATGAATAAAAGAACATCTTGATTTTGTTCATCTCTAAAATATTCAGCCATTGTCAAACCAGTAAGTGCAACCCTCATACGTGCACCAGGGGGTTCATTCATTTGACCAAAAACTAATGCTGTTTTGTCTAAAACACCAGCAGCTTTCATTTCGTGATATAAATCATTTCCTTCACGTGTACGTTCACCAACACCAGCAAAAACAGAAAGACCACTGTGTTGTGTAGCAATATTATTGATTAATTCTTGAACAAGAACAGTTTTACCAACACCAGCACCACCAAAAAGTCCGATCTTTCCACCTTTAGCATATGGTATTAATAAATCTATAACTTTAATTCCAGTTTCAAGAATTTCCGAAGTTGTTTTTTGTTCTTCGTATGAAGGAGCAGCAGCATGGATAGGTTTACGTTCAACATCGACAAGATCTTCCATATTATCGATTGGATTTCCTAGCACATCAAACATTCTTCCGAGAACTTTATTTCCTACAGGAACACTGATTGCTGAACCAGTATCTATTACTTCCATTCCTCTACTTAGACCATTTGTAGAAACCATCGCAATAGATCTGACTGTATCATCTCCCATGTGTTGTGAAACTTCTAATGTATAAGTTTCTCCATTGTGTTTTATTTCTAAAGCATTTAGTAACTTTGGTAAATTACCTGGAGTAAAACGAACATCGACAACTGGACCTAATATCTGAACAACTGTTCCAATATTTTTCTTCATTTATCCTCCTATTATGTAGCATCAGCACCAGAAACTATTTCTGTAATTTCTTGTGTGATTAAACCTTGTCTTGTACTATTGTATTCTAAAATTAGAGTTTGCTCAATCTCGTGAGCATTATCAGTAGCATTTTCCATAGCATTTCTACGTGAAGCCATTTCTGAAAGCTTTGACGAAGAACCTAGAGCATAAATTAAACTACTCAAATAAAGTGGAATAGCATTTTTTAGCACTTTTTCTGCACTAGGTTCGAATTCTATTTCAGTATGAACGCTTTTATGATCGTTTTTTACTTCAAATGGAAATAAAGTTTTAACATCTGCATCTTGAATAACATTATTGATAAATTTAGTATAAATAACGTTGATTTTCTTAATTTTTCTTTGCTTGTAAAGTTCAAAAGCTTCAGCGGCAATCAAACTTGCTAGTTCATATGAAAATTTGGTACCAATTTCGTCAAACGATCTAATAATATTTTCTATATTTTTAGTAATTTTATTTGATTGTGAGATTCCTTTATTTCCTAGTAAAATTACTAAATCATTTTCTTTAACTCTAGTTCTAGATAAGTTTACAATATTAGAATTATATGATCCACATAAGCCTAAATCACTAGTTATGATAATATAAAGATCACTATCATTTCTTTTCTCTGCTGGAAAAAGAGTTTCTAATTCGGCTTTACTCATGTGGTTCATAATATCACCGAAAGTGTTTTCAAGAGAATTTTTATAATTTTGAATATTATCAAATTCTTTCTTTATAACTCTTAGTTTAGAGGCACTAACCATTTCCATAGCATGTGTAATTTTCTTTGTATTAGCAACTACGGAAATACGGTTTTTTAAACCATTTAAATTTGGCATTTTTAAAATTCCTTATTGTATTTTTCAGGAATGCTTTTATAAATCATTGGATCATAATTAGGGATAGTTAAAATTATTTGTTTTACTATTTTAGCTAAATCAAATGCTATTTTTTCGTATAACTCATCAGTTAAAACAGTTTCGTTAGAAATTTCAGCAAAGATATCTGGGTGATGCTCGATATATTTTATGACTTCTTCTTTATAAACATGTATGCTTTCTTTTGGTAATGGGTTAATAATTCTCTCTTTAACTCCTAAAAGTAATACAGTTTGTGTTGCTTGTGTAAGCGGTGAGTATTGCTCTTGTTTTAGTAGTTCATATACTTTTGCACCATGGTCAAGAATTGTTTTTGTTGATTCATCTAAGTCTGAACCAAACTGAGCAAATGCTTGCATTTCATTGTATTGTGCTAAATCAAGTTTAAGAGAACCTACAACCCTTTTCATTGCTTTAGTTTGGGCTGATGAACCTACACGTGACACAGAGAAACCAACATCAACAGCTGGTCTTTGTCCTGAATTGAATAAACTTTCCTTAGTAAATATTTGACCATCTGTAATAGAAATAACATTAGTTGGAATATATGCTGAAATATCACCTTGTTGAGTTTCTATTATTGGTAATGCAGTTATTGAACCACCTCCAAATTCTTTAGTTACTCTAGCTGCACGCTCTAGCAATTGAGAGTGCAAGTAGAAAACATCACCTGGGTACGCTTCACGACCTGGCGGTCTTCTAAGAAGTAATGAAAGCGTTCTATAAGCAATAGCATGTTTTGATAAATCGTCATAGACAATTAAAACATCTTTTCCTTGATTCATTCACTCTTCAGCGATTGTAACTCCAGTATATGGAGCTATATATTGTTGTGGAGCCAATTCACTTGCGCTAGATGCAACAATAGTTGTATACTCAAGGGCACCAGAATCTGAAAGTTTTTTTACTATTTGAGCAACTGTTGAGTTTTTTTGTCCAATTGCAACATAAACACAATAAACATCTTTTCCTTTTTGGTTAATAATTGTATCGATTGCAATAGCGGTTTTACCAGTTTGGCGATCACCTATTATCAATTCACGTTGTCCTTTACCTATTGGTATCATTGAGTCAATTGATAAAATACCAGTTTCAAGTGGTTGATTTACTTCCTTACGAGTCATAACGCCGGGAGCAACCTTAAAAATCTCACGTTTTTTGTTAGATTCAATTGGTCCTTTACCATCGATAGGGAAACCTAATGAGTTAATTACACGTCCTAAAAGTTCATCACCTACATTTACAGAGATAACCTCACCAGTACGCTTAACAATATCACCTTCACTAATTGAGTTTGCATTTCCAAAAACGGTAATACCAACAACCTCTTCTTCAAGGTTTAATGCTAAACCATAAACATCATCATTTATTAAAACTATTTCTGAATTTTTTACTTTTTCAAGCCCATTAGCTAATGCAATACCATCACCAATAGAAATAATTCTTCCAACTTCTGCATAATTAGTTTTTGATTCATAGTTTTTAATACGATCTTTAATTATTGCTGAAATATCATCAATTCTGTTAGCCATCTAAACCTCCTTATCTTCATTTATAAAATTTTTAAAATTAATTAAATCCGCACTAACGTTTCTACTAATAATTTGTGAACCAATGTGTATTTCAAAACCACTGATTAAATCAGGATTAATTTCTGTTTTTATTTCAACAACACCGTTGTAGAATTTTTCTAGTTTTTCTCTAATTAATTTTAGTGTTTTATCACTAATCTCCATAGCAGTAATAATCTTTGCAAAATGAATATTAAGATCATTATTTGACATTTTTAAATAGTGTGATAAAACTTTTTCTAATAAATTTACGTTTCTTTTTTCGATCATAACTTTAATTAAGTTAATTAAATCTCTATCATAGTCTTTGAAAACATCATCTAAAAAATCAAATTTCTCTTTGTTAAGAATTTCAGGATCATTTAAGAATTTGATCATATCCTTATTTGCGTTTAAGATATCTTTAAATGTACTTACTTGACTATGAACTTCTTTAATTTTATTGCTTTCCTTTGCTATTTCATAGTATGCAATAGCATATCCGACAGGATTAGATTTTTGTAGCATTATTTAAGATCCTCAATTGTGATGTCGCTTTTAAGGAATTCCTCAATAATTTCTTCGTGATTTTCTCTTGATATTTCTTTTTTAACAATTTTTTCTGCTAATTCAATTGCTAAAGTTGCAATTTTATCTTTTGCATGTTGATTAAACTCTCTTTTTTGAGCTTTAATATCAAGTTTTGCTTCTTCAAGTAATGTTTTTGAATCTAATTTAGCTTTTGCTGTATAAGCGATAATAACTTTTTCAGATCTAATTTTAGCATCGTTAACAATCTTATTTGCTTGAATATGAGCATCTTGTAAATGTTTGTTAGCTTCATTAGTCTTAATAATAGCTTCTTCTTTTACTTTAATTGATTCATCAATGTTTGATTGGATAAAATCGTGTCTTTGCTTTAACATTTTTTTAACTGGTTTATAAAGAAAATGTGTTAAAAAAATAAATGCAAGTGTGAAAGAAATTATTGTGGCAATCATCATAGGAATATTTGGGAATAATCCTACAAAACGTTCCGAAATAGATTCTTGTAAGTTATTTGGGGCATCTATACTGTCATGCAATACCTTTAATGGTATATCAATTAAGTTGTTATTTAGCATTTTTATAATTATTTAAATAAGAATAATAAAAGAAAGGCAATAATTAAAGCATAAATAGAAGCAGATTCGGAAATTGCCATACCAACAATCATCATGTTACGGATTTTCCCTTCCGCTTCAGGGTTACGTCCAACTGCTTCAGCAGCTTTACCAGCAGCATAACCTTGACCAAGTCCTGTACCAATAACCCCAAGCATTGTAATACCAATACCAACCGCAACAAGACCTCTACTTGAGGTATTTTGCGAGTTATTTACAGTTTCTTCTGCTAATTTAATAATTGGCTCGTATATCATTTTTCCTCCTAATATAATTGTGGATTTGTATTTATTATTTTTTTGTTTTTTCTTGTTTTCTTTTCGGGAGTATTTGCTTCGCTTACTCAATAAATTGTTGTTAGTAAAGAAAATACATATGCTTGAATTAATCCACCGAATAAGTCAAAATATAAGTGTAATAAAGGTGTGATAAATGGAGCAAAGAAATATCATTCATGATTAGACATTCCTGGTATTAATGTTCACATATAACCACAAACACTATAAATCAAGAACATTAAAGTTGCACCACCAATAATATTACCGTAAATACGAAAGCTTATCGATATTAGTGGCGAGAAATCACCGATAATATTTAGCGGATTAATGTATTTTTTAAGCATACGTCATTTTTGATAAGTGATTTTTACAGCATAAATACCTAAAAATGTTGAAAGACCAAGAGTCAATGTTACTGAATATGAAGTTACAATGGGTTCCAAACCAAAGATTACAACTCAGTTTCCGATAAAAAGAAATGTACCAAGTGTAAAAATATAAACTTTTGATTTAGGAAGTTTTCCACCGGATGTATTTTCATATTGGTTATCAATCCCTTTTACATATGCTTCAGCAATTAAAGCAACACCTTTAGGCGCTTGATTCGGTTTAACTTTTTTAACCTTGAAATAAACTAATAATGAAATTATTATACATATCAGAACCGTTACGAAAAGAGATAATAATTGTGGTTGATTTCAAGTATTTCAAATTCCATTAATTATTTGTTCCACTAACCCTCCTTTCTCTTTCTCTTAATTATTTTGTTAACTACTAAATCAATGATTATACTTATATATATACTACTCAAACCAGCAAGATAACTAAAAAAATTAATTTTAGTATCAATTATTTGAATAAATTCAATATTATAAAAGTAAATTGAATTAGCATTAATTGAAAATAAAATTCACGTTAATATAAGTATAAATATCATATTAAACATAAATCTAATAACAATCATTAAAATTGCACTTGAGCGTCCTTTGTATAGACTTATTTGTAAAAAAATATCATCTACTAAAAATATAAAAAAAACACCAAGGACACCAATTATAAAACCGAAAATTAATGATATTTTTTTAGTTAAAAACGATGTTATAACTAAAGCTAAAACAACTGTTAAAATAAGTGTAAAAAATATTATTATAAATATTTTACTATCTGTTAATTTTTTTGATTTCATATGTATTAGTGCAAAATGATTATAAAACTTTTTCTATAAATTTATAAAAAAATTTTGCATAATACTTTTTATTTTTTTTAAAAAAAATAAAAACCGAATTTAATCGGTAAATATAGACTAAAAATAGTGTTTTTTTATTGGATAATCTGTTGTGAATTCTTTAACTTTTTCTTTAATTTGATTTACCTCTGACAACACACTTGGATCATTATTTGTAATTAAGTTATAGTTAGACAAAATATAATCAATTATCTCTGCTAATTCTTCTCATCTATCAAAATCTCTAGAAGTCATAGCAGCTGTACCAAGTCTAATTCCGCTAGCTAATGTTGGTGATAGAGTATCAAAAGGTATTGAATTTTTATTTATTGTAATATTAAACTTTTCAAGAATAACTTCAGCATCACGTCCGGTGATATTGTAGCTTGAATTAACATCAATCATGAATAAATGATTATCAGTTCCATTAGAAACTACTTTTACACCTTTATTAATAAAATATTGAGCAAATCTTTTTGAGTTTTTTACAATATTCTCTCCATAAGTTTTAAATCCAGGTTGTAAAGCTTCATAAAATCCCACAGCCTTTCCAGCAATAGCGTGAAAAAGAGGACCACCTTGGTAACCAGGGAAAACTCAACGATCAACTTTTTTTGCTATTTCAGGATCGTTAGTCATAATTATTCCTCCACGAGCACCACGAAGTGTTTTATGTGTAGTTGAAGTTATAATATCTGCATATCCAACAGGTGATGGATGAACTCCAGCAACAATTAAACCAGCGATATGAGCGATATCAACCATCAATTTTGCACCAACTTTGTCACATATTTCTCTAAATTTTGCAAAATCAATGATTCTTGGATATGCTGAATATCCAGCGATAATTAAATCAGGTTTTTCATTTTGAGCTTGCTTAAGAATCTCATCATAATCTAATAAACCGTTTTTGTCAAGTTTATAAGATACAGCATTGTAAAAAATTCCGCTAAAGCTAATTTTGTATCCGTGAGTTAAATGACCTCCACAATCAAGGGAAAGACCCATAATTTTCCCACCACTAGGTACTACTGAAGCTATTGCAGCAGCGTTTGCTACACTACCTGAGTAAGGTTGAACATTAGCATATTGAACATTAAAGAGTTTTTTAAGTCTTTCAATTGCTAAAGATTCAATAATATCGACATTTTCACAAGAACCATAATATCTTTTTCCTGGATAGCCTTCACCGTATTTATTTGTTAAAACTGAGCCCTGAGCTTTAAGTACATTTTCTGAAGCATAATTTTCAGATGCTATTAATTCAATGTGATTTTCTTGTCTGATTAATTCATTATTAATAGCATTTTGCACATCAATATCATTTAATTTTATTTTTTGGTACATAATCACCCCTATTTATTGTATTTATTATTAATTAATTCGATTTCCTGTTCATTGGCATAAATTCTTAAGGTTACATTTTTAGTATTTTCTTTATGGTATTCATCAATTTGAACAACATCAAAAATCTTAGCTATGTTTTTAATTTCATTTATTTTATTAGTGATATTTTCATATTTCTCTAATGTGAAAGTTAAGTCAATTGTTTTAAGTGGTTCATAATTAATATCAGTAAATTTGATTTTTTGCGCTGCATTATCTAACATAATTTCAGCATAGAATGCATTTGTGTTATCAACTTTTGGATGAATTTTACCAATTCAACCAATTAATTCATTATTAGATAAGATCTTTGCAGAAACATTCGGATGAATCATTTCATTATCTTTAAATGGAATGAATTCAACATTATCAAGCTTAAAGATATTTATAATATCTTGTTTTAACTCAAAAAAAGTTTTAATTGTTGAAGCAAATCCGCAAACAAATTTATTGTCATTTATCATTCCAATTTCAAAAATATTTAATAAGTCAATTTTTCTTTTTTGATTGTATTCTATTACTTCTTGAAGTGAAACTGAAATACTGTTTCTAATTTGTTCTCTTTCTTTTGAAACAAAAGTTAAAAGGGAAATGTTAGAGTCAAAATTAAATGGGTTTATGAAATTTTTAGCCTTAGAAATTAGTGAGAATGTTCTAACTTCTTGATATCCATTTGATTGAATCAGATTTTTGAGATTATCTCTAGTTTTGGTTAATAAAGGTTTGATATTTGGTTGAATTGGATCGAAATTATTGTAAGAATAAAATCTAAATATTTCTTCAATTATGTCTTCAAAGAATTCAATGTCATAACGGTAGTTAGGAACAATAACTAAATCATCTACAAATTTAAATCCTAATTTTGAAAGTTTCGAAAATGTATTGCTAAATTTATCTTTTACTTCTTCAACTGTAACACCAGCGTATAGTGCAAGTTTTTCATAATCCATCTTAATTTCTTTTTTGGTTAAATTTAACGGTAAGTTTATTATGTTAGATAATTCAAATTGTGCTAAATTTTTTCTTAAAAAATTAACTGCTCTAACCAAAATTTCAGGTGTAATAACTCTTGATGCTTGATTTGATGAGTTTGACTGCATTTTAATTTCTTTAGCGCTATGTCTAACTTGTGAAGGATTAAAGACTCCAATTTCAAAAGCTAAATTAACACTATTTTGGGTTACTTTAGTTCTCTCTAGACCCATTACTGATGCTAGAGAAATTTCACCATTTTCATCATAAATAGCTAACACATCTTTAACTTCAACATCTTTATTTCCTAATATTTGTGTTTTACCAGTAAATAAATCACAAGAAATATTGTTTCCTATTTTATCTCTATCATATACATGACATGTTGCACCAGTAAATAATAAAGTTAGATTGGTTAGGTTAACAAAAAAACCTAAATTAGCATCTATATCATGCTTAGCCAAAAATAATCTAGTTTCTAAATCACTTTGAATATCATTTGTTTTTTTAACTTCAAAAAATGTTAACTCATGTGCTAAATTTTTGTTTACTGTTATTTTTGAATCAAAAGAGTCTTTAGTATCAATAAAATTAAAATTAAATTCTTTATCATAATAGGCACTAATTTCGTTAGCTAAAGTGAAGTAAGAATTAGCATCATTTCTATTAGCTGTAGTACTGATATCAATAATATAATCATCTAGTCCTAATTTTTTTATTGGATCATCACTCAAGGTAGCGAAATTTTTAGGTAAAACTAAAATATGATCTCCATTTTTATCAATTAAGTCATGTTTATAATTTAATTCGCTTAGTGCTGCAAACATACCTTCAGATTTAATTCCTTTAAGCTCTTTTTCTGTAAAAATTAAATCATTTTTACGTGAACCAACAGGAAAAAATACCACTAAATCATCTACCTTTAAGATCGTATCTGTAGTTTGGATTGTACTAATACCATCTTTGTGTTTAACTGTTGCTACAGTTAGTCGCTTATCGTTTGGATTTATATATAAATCTTGAATAATTCCGAATTTTAATCCTTCAATATCAGCAAATTTTTCAATGCTTTCAACTTCAAAACCTAAACTATTAATAACTTTAGTAATTGAAGGATCTAAATTGATCTCTGGTAGTAATTCTTTAAGTTTGTTTAATGATATTAACATATTACTCCTTTATTTTGTGCTAAAATCAATTTCTTGTTGATTTAACTCTTTTAATCTTTGGTTTATTTTTAAAAATAAATGTCCATCTTTGAAACTTTTATTATAAGAAAGCGGACTTGGATGAGACAAACGCAGCATTTTATTAATTTTAATATTTGCTTTTAAATATGTTTCATAAGCTTTATTCCCTAAAGCAACATAAACTACATTTTCATTAGCTTTATCAACTTCTTTTAATACTTGGATTATAAAGTTTTCTCATCCAAAATTCTTATGTGAGTTTGCTTTTCCTGAAGATACAGTTAATTGGGTGTTTAATAGCAAAACACCTTGTTTAGCTCAGTTATCTAATGAATTTGATTTAAGTAAAACTTCTGGATAATCTTTTTTTAATTCAAGAAAAATATTTTGTAAGCTTTTAGGTCTTTCTTTTTGATTCATACTACTAAAAGCTAATCCATCAGCAAATCCTTTAGATGGATATGGGTCTTGACCTAAAAAAACTACTTTGGTTTGATTAACTTGAAAAAACTCAAAAGCTCGAAACATTTTTGTTTGTTCTGGATAAATTTCACCTTCTTTTTCAGCTTGAGAAAGTTTAGAAATAATTTTTTGAAAGTACTCTTTTTTACCCTCAGATTGTAAAATATTTAGTCAACTATCTTTCATTATTAAATTGCTCCAATATTCTTAAGTCGTTTTTGTATAAATCTCTAATATCAGAGATACCATATTTAATCATTGTGATTCTTTCAATTCCAACACCAGCAGCAAAACCATTTAATTTTGGATCTGTATAACCTGCAGAATTTAAAACATTTGGATGTAACATTCCAGCTCCAAGAACTTCAATTCATCTGTTTTTGTAGAAAATATCCACTTCAACTGAAGGCTCGGTAAAAGGGAAATAGCTAGGTCTAAGCCTGATTTCAAGTTCCTCTTCAAAAACATAACTTAAAAGTGATTTAAGTGTTCAAATTAAATTAGGAAAACTAACTTTACCAACACTAACAAAATCAACTTGAGTAAATTGGTGAGAGTGCGTTGCATCATCTTCATCATTTCTATAAACTTTTCCAATAGCATAAGTTGAAAATTCTTTATTTGCGAACCTTTCTAATTCTACCGCTGTAATACCAGTATTATGAGTTCTAAGTAAGGTGGTTGAATTAATATAAAGTGAATCGTGCATTGCTCTAGCAGGATGATCTTGAGGAATATTTAATCTTTCAAAATTATATAAATCACTTACAATTTCACCAGCTTCACTTTGGAAATATCCATGTTGGTTAAATCAATCTTTAAGTCTATTTTCAACAATGGTAATAGGATGAAGTGAGCCGACTTTATTTAATGGTTTAGTAACATCGATAAATTCGCTATTAATTTTGTTATTAATATTTATTTCTTTAATTCTCTCTTCAGCGAGCTTAAAGAATTCTTCATATTCATTTCTTAATTTACTAAGTTGCATCCCAACTTCTTTTTTCATTGATGGTTCACATGTTTTGATTTTAGTTTGTAATTCAAAAATCTCACCACCTTCAGAATACACTTTATTTTTATAAATTTTTAAATCTTCTAAAGTGTTAATATCATCTAATTTTAATTGCATTATTACTCCTGACTGTTAAATTTTTTAATTTGTTCTCAGTATTGTTTAATTTTTTGTTCGTTAGAATTAGCTCCAAATTCATAAATTTTGGTATTAAGTAGTTGTTTAGGTAAATAATTTTGTTTTACATGATTGTTAGGGAAATCATGTGGATATTTATATCCAATCCCATCACCTAATTTAGAAGCTGTTTTATAATGCGAGTCTTTTAAGTGATTTGGAATTGGGTAAATTTTTCCGTCTTCAATTAAATTTTGTGCATAACTAAATGCTTTATAAGTTGAATTGCTTTTTGGACTAAGTGCTAAATCTACAATTGCAAAACCTATTGGTAAATTAGCTTCAGGAAAACCTAGTTTTTCAACTGCGTCAAATGCTAAATTTACTCTTATTGAAACATTTGGATTAGCCATACCAATGTCTTCATAAGCCACACAAAGCATTCTTCTAAATAATCCTTGGAAATCACCACTTTTAAGAATTAAAGCCCCATAATATAAAGCTGCATCTGGATCACTACCTCTAAGAGATTTATGAAAAGCACTTAAATTATTGTAATGAGCACTTGACTCCATATCGCTGTAAAAACTAACATTTGGAATGATTTTTTTAATTGTTTCTTTATCAACTTTAGTTTTTTTGTTATTTATCATTGCTAACATTTGCAAGTTATTTAATGCACTTCGATAATCGCCTGCACCACTACGACTTAAATCAAGCAATTCTTCATAACCTATATCTAAGTATGGAAAGTGTGTTTGAACAACTTTTTCTAATGCTTTAGCGATTGTGTGTTCATTAATTTTCTCAAATCGCACTATTTGCATTCTACTTCTTAAAGCAGGATTAACTCTAAAATATGGATTTTCGGTTGTGGTGGCATATACAATTATTTTGTCAAATTCTAAGTAAGAAAGTAAAATGTCTTGTTTATCTTTATTTAGGCGATGAATTTCATCAATAATTAAAATATCACTATTATTAATTTTGTTCATCAAGTCATTTTTTGATTCGATTGTTGAATTAAAGTAACTATATTTTAAGTTCATATCATTAGCTAAGGCTACCGCTGCACTAGTTTTTCCAGTTCCACTTTCACCAAAGAAAATAAAACTAGTAGCTAATTTATTTTTAGCTACTTCTTTTAGTAACTGTACAGTATTTTCTTGACCTATAATTTGATCAAGAGTTTTAGGGCGTAGTTCATTAGCTATGTTATACATTACATTTAATATTTTATTATTTTATTTAAAATACCTAAATTAAATTAGCTCAAAATACTTAAAAATAAGAAAAAAACATCAAAAGATGTTTATTCTATAATTCAACGTTTTTAATGCTTTGAGTTATATCTCTTATAAACAATTCAAGTTCATCGTCATTAACAAATTTTTCTTGAATATTTGTAATATGATCACTGATTACACCGTCTCTAAGAACATATATTTCATTAGTTAGCTTTCTAATTTCGTTTGAGTCATGACTTATTAAAAGAATTGTTCCATTATATTTGTTAATGTAGCTCTCGATAATTTCTCTAACTTTTATTTTTGTATCAGCATCAAGACCTGCAGTAAATTCATCTAAAATTAGTAATTTAGGTTTAGAATATAACACAAAAAATAAATCAACTTTCTTTCTTTGTCCACCACTAAGACGATCATATCTCATACCTAGATAGGATTTAATTTGTAAAATTTCATATAGTTTACCAATAAAATCCATATCCAAAATATCTTTGAAGTTTAAAACTAAAAGTTTATATAAATCTTTGACAGTTGGTTTTTTTAATTCAATTTCGTTTTGAAATTGTAGGGCTATTTTTTCTTTAGGTGATATTAAATAATCATAATTATAATTAATTTCTCCACTTGTAATTTCTGAGAAGCCAGCAATAATTTTAGCTAGAGTAGTTTTACCTGAACCATTTTTACCCACTAAAGCAATTCTTTGTTGTTCATTTATATTTAAGTTAATTCCTTTTAAGACCTCTATTCTTTCTTTTTTTAATAGAGAATTTTTAAATTCTTTGTGTAAATCTTTAATCTCTATAATTGTCTTACTCATATTTTCCGCCTTTTTTGAAGTGATGATATGCTAAATAACCTATCATTGAACTTGTTCAAATTCCTCTAAAGACTCATAAAATTATTTCAGCTTGTTCTGTTGTAACAAAATTAAACCCATTTTTATTACCAATATTTTTTATAAACTCAGATGTTTGAATAAATTCTAATTTAAATGGATTCATCAATACATAGAATATTGAGTCAAAGATTGTTAAAACCGTAGCAAATTGAGTATTTAAGGTCGATTCATAGTCAAAACTAATAGATCCAAACTTTAAGAATGCTTTTACAATTGGAATCACAATTGCAAAAAACATAACAGGAAACACAATTACATATGTTGCTTTTTGAACAAATTTTCTATCCATTTTGTATCTAAATAAATCAGTAATAATATAAGTAATTCCTGTTATAAAAATGTAATACATTATAAAATAAATTACATTAATTAATTCATTTTTGAAGAAATTTTGATTCAATGAGTATTCTTTATTTATGCTTGAAAATATTACTGTAACTAAATCAAGTAAGATAAACACTGAAAGTGCAAAACCAAAAAATATCAACGATGAAATAAGAGGTATATATTTAATATTTTTCTCTTTTGTCGTCATCAATAAAGTTCTTCTGATATATGTATTTCTAATTTTATATTGCATACTTACAAAAAATAGGGCTAATGGTAATATAAAATATAATCCATTATTCGCAATTAAAAATGTTACACCTGAAATAGTTCCATTGTTTAATCATGAAATAAAACTTGAGGAGATATAATAAATAACATTTATATTTGCGTATTTTGGGTTTTGGTTTTTATTAAATAAGATTATTAATCAAGCAAGTAGTCCTAAAACGATTAAGAAACCTAGGATTATTGATAAAGTTATAATTCACCCTAAGTTTAATTGAACTCAAATTTTACGTTGAATTTGTTTTCTTATTTTTATATCATTTTTCATATCTTAATTCTACCTTAATTTATTTTTTTATATATTACAATTCTAATTGTATACAAAAATATATATAAAAAACGTAAGTAAACTTACGTAATCTTTACTTGGTTTCACTTTGATATCTAATAACCTCAGCATTACAGTCAGCAACAAGAGCATCAATTTGGTCAAAACTATCTAAAATACATCCCGAAGCACGGTCATGTCCACCACCGTTTCATTTACGAGCCACTACATTAACAAGTGGTCCATTTGATCTAAGTTCAACTCTTATCTTATGGTCTTCCTCTTCAGTAAATTGTACTCAAATTGGATAACCTTCAATATTTCCAATAGAATTAACTCTAATTGATGATTGAGGTGTTTTATTGAATTTTAATGTTTCTTCAAGAGAGTTTTTAATATATGCAACTTGACCATTAACTTTTAAGGTTGAAACTAATCAAGAGTTAAATTGAATTTCATTTAATGATGTTTTAGAAAGATTTGAATGAATAAAATCACTTTCAAGTCCGTTTTCATACAAGTGTGCAACAAGTTTAAATGTTCTAGCACTTGTTTTATCGTATAAAAATCTTCCTGAATCTGTATTAATTCCTAAATATAGTAAGTTTGCTGCTTTTTTTGTAATTTTTCAATTATTAACAAATGCTAGTTGAGCTATCATTTCATCAGCAGCAATATAACTTGAATCAACTCACTTAGAATTTTTATCAAGATCATCATCATTTGGGTGATGATCAATTCTTAAAGTTTCTGGAAAGAGATTTTTATCTAAAACTTCTCTACATTCAATTCTCTCTTTAAAATTAGCATCAACAATAACTCCAAGTGATTTAGATAAGATTTCATCTGATGGAATTGGGTCATGAACTATGTCTAAAAATGAAAAATTGCCTTTAGCATCACCAATAGCATAAACTTTCTTATTAGGATAATTTGTTTCAAGTAATTCTTTAAGTCCAAATTGACTTCCTAAGCAGTCACCATCAGGTCTAATGTGGTGAAAAATAACAATTGAATCGTATTTTTCTAATAATTCTGTTGCGATCTTTTCATTACCTACTAACATATTAATTCTCCTTTTTTAATTATTTAATTTAGCAAATTCTACTAATGTTGAAATTAATGCACCTTGTGGTTCTCCTTTTACTTCAGCAGTAAAAGCTACATCACAATGAATATATGGGATATTATTTGTGAATTCTTTAAGGAACATTGCAGCACTATTTGAATCAGATTTTGATGAGCTTGAGTAATTATTTAAATCAGCAACCTTAGATTCTTTATTTGTTTTGTGGAAATCATCATGTAATGGCATTCTTCAAACTTTTTCATGACTAATTTGGGCTGCTTTATTAAATAATTCTCATTTTTTATCATCTGTTGATCAAACTCCACTATATACAGAACCTAAAGCATAACTTAATGAACCTGTTAATGTAGCAACATCTACAAGTTGAGTTGCTTTAAGTTCGCTAGCACCATAAAATAGTCCATCAGCAAGAACTAAACGTCCTTCAGCATCAGTGTCAGTTACTTCTACTCATTTACCAGACATGGATTCATAAATATTCTCTGGAAGTGAAGCATCATTAGCTAATCTATTATCTGTTATCATCATAACTGCTGTAGCGTTTGTTTTTAATTTTAATTGTGCAATCGCTTTAATTGCATATGCAACAATCACTGAACCGGACATATCATATTTCATTCCGTTCATATGATAACCTTTTGTGTTAACTCCACCGGTATCAAAAGTAATACCTTTACCAACATAAACGTTATGTTCTTTGCTTTGAGGATTGTTTTTGTATTCAACTACAACAACTCTAGGTTCATGAGTACTTCCTTTATTAACTGAAAGTAATAGTCCCATATTTAATTCTCTAATTTGTGCTTTAGTTAAAACCCTAACATGTAGATTTTTGATATCCTTAAAATCATCAACAATTTTTTCAGCAAGTTGTTCCGAATTAAGGAAATTCTCAGGCATTATTTGTAAATTTCTGCAATCATTTATTGACTGAGAAATAATTGTTACTTCATTAAATAATTCTTTGTATTTTTCTGGATTTTCAATTATTAAGTTAAAATTATTTGTTTTTTCTTTTTTAGGTTTTTCTTTATCTTTTTTGCTACGTTTAAATAAGCTAAAAGTATCAAAATAAAACACAGATGTAAACAGTCTAATTAACTCTTCAATTTTTAAATTATTTGCCAAAAATGAACTTAAATTAATATCTACATTCTCTTCTAAAGAAAATATTTTTGATATCATTTTTTTTACTTCATAGTAATTGAATTTATCTTTATCAAAGTATAAATAAGCATTATTGCTTGATTTATCAACAACAAATAAGCCATGTTCTTTTCTTACGAAATTAGGTTTATTGGATTCAAAAACTGCATTAACTAATAAGTTATTCGAATTAGTTTGATTAACCAACTTTAGTTTTTTCATATTATTTTACCTTTCAATTAAATAATTGTCAATAGCACATTGAGCTGCTTGACGATACGCTCTAATCAATCCACCGGCTCCAAGTTTTATTCCGCCAAAATAACGTACAACAACAACTAAAACATTCTTAACGTTTTTTAGTTGAATTAAATCTAAAATTGGTCTTCCTGCAGTATGTTTAGGTTCACCATCATCATCATAACCAGCCTCATCCACTTTATTTTCGTTTGTAAAAAGATAAGCATAACAAACATGTCTAGCCTTTTTATACTCTTTTTTAAGATTTTGTACTATAGTTGAAACTTCTTTTTTATTATTTATTTCATAAACTTTTGAATAAAAAGTGGACTTTTTTATCACTATTTCATGCATTTATATTGTAATTATATTACAATTATTTCTATTTAGAAGTATAATTATAATTGTATAAATATAGATAGGAGTAATTGTGAACTTTTTAATCTTAATAATAGTTTTTTTAATAGGTATTGCTTTGATGAAAATATTCCTTAAAACATTGAAATTTATATTAATTGGAATGTTAGTTTTGCTTATTATTTTAGCCTTACTAGGAACTGGACTGTTCATATGACTCTAATATAATCTATATTTTTTATTTTAAAAATTAGGAGAAGAAATGATTATTGGTAATTCTAAAGTAGCTATAGAAGCTATTGAACAATACGATTCAATTGTTATTTTTCACCACATTAGACCTGATGGTGACTGTTTAGGAAGTCAAGCTGGTTTGGCTGAATTAATCAGAACTAATTATCCAAATAAAAGAGTTTATACCGTTGGAGATAGTCAACATACATTTGATTTCATGAACTATAAATTTAATAAATACGAAGAAATTGATTTTACTAATTCATTAGCAATTGTTGTTGATGCATCAAGTGGTGATAGAATCGAATGTGCTGAACTATTGTACGAAAATAAAACAACAGCTAAACTAAGAATAGATCATCATCCAAATGATGCTGATATTAAATATGACTATAACTGAATAGATGAACATTATGTAGCTGCTGCTGAAATGATAGCTCAAATAGCTAAAGATGCCGGTTGAAAAGTAACAGAAAAAGCCGCTGCACACGTATACCTTGGTATTAATACAGATTCAGGTAGATTTTTATATCCAGATACATCAGCAAGAACTCATGATTTAGTTTCATTCTTAATGAGAGAAGGGAACTTTCATCCTAAAAATATTCTTGCTGAACTTGGAAAACGTTCATTAAGAGATATTCAATTTGTTGGAAAAATTTTAAGTGGGTTTGAGAAAAAAGGAAGAGTTCTTTATTATAAAATAACAACAGAAATTATGAATGAGTTTGGTATGAACTCACTTGAAGCTGCCATCTTTGTTAATGAGTTGGCTAATATTGATGATAATAGATGTTGAGCATTCTTTATTCAACTTGAAGATGGAAAAGTTCGTGGTAGATTACGTTCAAACGGACCACTTGTTAATGTTGTAGCACGTGAATTTAATGGTGGTGGACATGATAATGCTGCTGGTATTACTTTGGATTCATGAACTCAAGTTGATTTAGTTTTAGATAAATTAAATGAAGCTATTATTGAATTTGAAAAATAAAAATATAAGCATTAAATGCTTATATTTTTATTTTTTGTAATTAGAGTTATAGTTTAATTCGATATATTGTTTAATATTATCAACCATGTTTAATTTTTCTCATGTAAATGATTCTTCATTTCTTCCGAAGTGCCCAAAACAAGCTGTTTTAGCATAAATTGGTTTTTTTAGATCTAATTTTTCAATAATACCTCTTGGTGTTAAATCGAATAAATCATCAACCATTTTTTGAATAAATTTAACAGGGTACTTGTGAGTTTTGAAAGTATTAATCGCAATTGAAATAGGTTTAGCTTTTCCAATAGCATAAGCTATTTGAATTTCAATTTTTGAACAAACACCAGCAGCTACAAGGTTTTTACAAATTCATCTTGCTGCATAAGCAGCTGAACGATCAACCTTAGTTGCATCTTTACCACTAAAAGCTCCACCACCATGATGAGCATAACCACCGTAAGTGTCAACTATAATTTTTCTACCAGTTAATCCTGTGTCGCCTATTGGACCGCCAATTACAAATTTTCCAGTTGTATTAATTAAAATTCTATTTGCTTTATCGAATCCATATTCATTTAATACAACATTAATAATATTTTCGATTATAAAAGTATTGAATTCTTCCTTATTATAATCTTCAGCATGTTGAATCGACATTAAAACTGTGTCGATTTTAACATTTTCAAAATCTGTATAATCAACAGTGACTTGACTTTTCATATCAGATTTTGCTCATTTGAATTTGCCATTTGCTCTAAGTTCATCTGCTTTTTGAACTAATTTATGAGCTAAAGTAATAGCCAAAGGCATATAATCTTTAGTTTCATTTGTAGCAAAACCAAACATTATTCCTTGATCACCCGCACCTAAGTTATCATTTTTTTTGACTACTCCTTGTGCAATATCAGGACTTTGTTTCTTAATGTCTGTAAAGAAATTAATGTCATATGAATAATATCCTAAATTCTTAAGTACATTTTTTGCAATTTCTACTACGTCAATTTTTGCTTGTGATTCAACTTCTCCAGCAATCATAACATTTTTACCACTGGCCATCGTTTCAATAGCTACTCTAGAATTAGGATCAAGTTTTAAATACTCATCAAGAATTGAGTCAGAAATTTGATCACAAACTTTATCAGGATGTCCTTTTCCGACTGATTCAGATGTAAAAAGTTTTTTCATTTATTCCTCCTTATAAATTAGCACAGGAGTTTATTTTGCATGTTGGTTAATACCCTAACTATCCACCTTGCTTAAATGTAGGTTGGCAATGGTCACAGCCGTCAAGCTACCATACTCTATATGCTAATTGGATTTATATTATATATTAATATCCAAATCTTTTTAATTCTTTTTCGTTGTCAACTCACTTTTTTGATACTTTAACTTTAAGCCTTAAAACAACAGGTTCACCCATAACGTGTTTTAATTTTTCTCTTGCTATAGTACCGATTTGTTTAATTTTTGAAGCTCCAGCTCCAATAACCATTCCTTTTTGCGAATCTTTCTTCACATAAATATTTGCATCAATTTCTATTGGTGTAGTGTATTCGTTAAATTCAGTTATTTCTACTGCTATTGAGTGAGGCAATTCTTCATAAAGATTATTTATTGCTGCTTCACGAATAATTTCTTGAGCAATAAATCTCATACTTTTGTCAGTAATAAAATCATCATCATAATACACAACATCTTCATATGCGTATTTTTTAATTGTATTTATTACATCATCAACAGATTTAGGATCATTAACAGAACAACTAATAATGTCGGTGAAATTAAACTTTTTAAGTTCCTCAATTTTACTAGTTAATCTCTCTGGTTGACCTTTTATTTTATCTATTTTAGATATAACCGCAATTTTATTTTTAATATCTTTAATTTTATCTAATATAAGTAAATCACCTTTACCTATTAATTCATCCGCAGGACTTAAAAATAATAAAACATCAACTTCTGGTATAGTATCAAAAGCGTTTTTATTTAAATGTTCACCTAATTTATTTTCTGGCTTATGAATCCCTGGTGTATCAATAAAGATAATTTGTGTTTCATCGTCAGTTAGAACTCCAGTGATTTGATCTCTAGTTGTTTGAGGAGTATCGGTTACTATTGATAAATCATAGGAAAGGATTTTGTTCATTAAAGAACTTTTTCCGACATTTGGACGTCCTACAATTGAAACAAAGCAGACTTCTTTTTTAATTTGTTCCATTATTTGAATAAATCTCCTGAACGTACCGCAAAAGGAATTAATTCACTAATTTTATTAATTCTAACTTTTTTTCCATCATAAGAATATTGATAAACTAACGAATTGTCACTCATAAATTCAGTCATTACTTGTCTACATCCAGCACAAGGACTGATAACTTCATCATTTAAATAAGAAATTATGTGTATTTCTTTAAAACTTCCAACTTTTGCTCCACGAGCTACAGAACCAAATAAAGCAGATCTTTCAGCACATAAACCTGAAGGATATGCTGCATTTTCTACATTAACTCCAGGATACTCATTGCCTTTATCATCTATGGCAATTGCTGCAACTGCAAATTTAGAATATGGGCTATAAGATTTTTTTAATAATTCTTGTAAATCAACTAATTTCATTTTAATCCTCTCTTGTGATATTTAATGGGTTAAAAATTTCATCAACTATTTTATTCATCTTAACTCTTTCTTCTTCAATTTCATGATCATAACCCATTAAATGAACTAAACCATGAGTAAATAAATAACAAAACTCTCTTCTAATACTATGATTAAACTCTTCAGCTTGAGAAATTACCTTTTCATAACTAACAACTAATTCACCAAGATGAATAAAAGGTAGTGTGTCATATAATCCATCATTACCAAAATCAAACGAAAGAATATCAGTTGCATAATCTTTACCACGATATTCTTTATTCAATTTTTGAATTTGTTCATTATTTACTATTGTTAGATCAACATTAACTTGTTTTTCAATCTTAAAATACTTAGCTAAATTAATAATGATTTTATACAAATCATTCTTAAATTCAATCTTAAATTTAGTTTGATTATCTATGCTAAGTTCAATATCACTTTTCTTCATATTTTAATATTATATTAAAATTTAGTTATTCACTGATACAACTTAATGCTTTTGATGTGTATTTTTATTAGGATATTATTGTTAAATGAAATTGAATTATTTAATGGATTATTAAAAAATACTTCATATGTATTTTCATCAAAACTTTTAAGTATTATTTCACACTCAAAGTGTTTTTTATTAATTTCAATAATGGAACTGTATTGTTTATTTATAGAGATTTCTTTATCTTTCATAATCAAAATTTTATCTTCAATATTATTAGTATAAAAATTTTTATACTGTATAATCTCAATATTAAACAGAAAGTAAAAACCAATAAAAAGCAAAATAATTAATAATGAAATAATTGCTAAATTTTTAAATGAGATTAACTTCTTCAATGTTTACCTTTCTTGAATCTTTAAAAATATAGTTTTGATTATGACTTATTTCAAGAAATATACAAGATCTAAACTCATCTTTTATTATTTCTTTTAAATAATTTGAAAGTTTAATATCTAAGTTTTCGAAAAATTCATCAAAAATTATTACATCAGGTTCATGAGTGAATAATTTAATAATTGATAGCAATCTTTTCTGTCCTGTAGAAAGATTAGAAGCATCATTTAAAATATTCATATTTAAGTTTAATCCATAAAATTTTAAGATTGAATTAAAGTCGTACTTGAGAAATCTATTTTTAATTTTTTCTTTATATTGATTGCAATTAAATAGATATTCTTTAATTGTTGTATTGGGAAAATATTCTTCATTTGAAAGCAGATAAATCTTTGATTCAATGTTTTTAATATCATTGACATTAAATTGCTTGTTAATTAAAACTGCTCCTTTATCAACCTTTAAAGTGTTATTAATAATTTTAGTGAATAAACTTTTACCAATACCATTTTTCCCAGTCAAGATTAAATTTTGGTCAATCAGAAGATTGTGTATTTTTAACTTATTTTTTCCATTGAATATCAACGAAACATCTTTGATTAGAATTTCGGTAATTTTGTTATTCAAACTAAACTTACTAGTAGTATTTTGACTTATTGATTCTTCAAAAACACCAAATTTAAATAAACTATTTTTATATTCAATATAATCACTAAATAAATGCGAAATACTCTTTAACGGATTGAATATAAAATTAGAACAAGTAATAAAAAATATCAATTCATTTAAATTTATTAAACCATTTCACAACTGAATAAGAGAAATGGTAATTAATAATAATGGAAAAATAATATTTAAATACTCCGATAGATCGTTAATAGCGTTATTAAAATAATTGGTTTTTTCTTGTTTATCAAATAGGTCTTTTATATTTTTTATTTCTTTGTTTAGTAAAAAATCTTTATACTGGTCTGTGTTACTATTGAGCATAATTTTTGATAAGTCACTTTGAATTATGCTATCTTTAATAACTATTTCATTTAATATAGGTTTATTCTTATATTCAAAGTAATTAATTAGATACGAGATTAAAAAATAGATAATTCCAAAAACAAAAATACAAAATATTAAAAATCTATTGATGAAAAATAAAAAAACACTTAGAAAAACTATTGAAACAACATTAATAATTAAATCAGCAAAAAATTGTTGTTCAAACTTTAATATAGTAATATAAGAATTAATTTTGTCAATTATTTCATAAGATGAATATTGAAATTTAATATTTTTATCTTGGTAAAGTAGAAATGATCAAATTTGACTCCGCTTTTTTGCAAACGAGTTCATAATAGATCTATTTAATAGATTAAAACTAATCCTTTTAATTAAAAAAGAAATAAATACAATTCAACTATAAATACTTAAAGTTAATACAAGGTTAATCAAATCATAATTCTGCGAGAACTCTGAGATCATTAATTTACTAATAAAAGGAATTATAAAAATAATTAAGTTAGAAATAACTCTAAAGAATAAGTAAGTGAAATTTATATTGAATTTCTCACTTTGTTTAATCATTTTGGAGTTTTTAATTTCTTTATTTAGTACATAAAAATTTAAAACTATACCTAAAAATTTCTCTTCAAAGCTTTTTAACGTTTCTTTAATTTCTCCATAAAAAGGATCGAAATATTTAATAAACTTTTTATCTATTTTCTTGATAATAACCATGTGCTGAACATTATCTTTTTTAATTACACAAGAGAGTGGAAATTCGTCTTTGTCAATTGAGATGAACTGTTTAAAATCACAATTAAAGACATCAAAATTCATATTAACTAACATAGCTATTTTCTCAAGTTCTAAAAGCGTTATACCATTTTGAGTATAACTGACTTGATTTTTAACTTTAGTTAAGTCAAGTTTTTTATTAAAGAATTTTTTGTGAAAAAATTCTAAATTAATCAAACTACAGTCTTTATTGTCTATTTGTTTCATCTCACCAATATATGTTATAATAGTAAAAATTAACTTAAAAGTTTACAAAAAAAGTAGTTTAAGGGGAAAAATGAAAAAAATTGTAGCACTTGCTAGTGATCATGCAGGTTTTGAACTAAAAGAAGGACTAAAAAAATACGTTCAATCATTAGGTTATGACACTATTGATTTAGGCCCAGATAATGGTGAAGAATCAATTTCATATGCAAAAAAAGGGAAAGAATTAGCTGAATATGTTGATAGTAGAAAACCTGATTTTGGTATTGCAGTGTGTGGAACTGGATTAGGAATTTCTTATGCTTTAAACAGACATTTACATATTCGTGCTGCACGTATTAACTCTGTAGAAGATGCTAAATTAGCTAAATTACACAATGACGCTAATGTTTTATGTTTTGGTGGTCGGCAAGTAAAACTTAAAGATGCACAAGCTATGGTGGATGAATTCATTAACACTAAATTCGAAGGTGGAAGACATCAATCAAGAATTGATGAGTTAGACAATTAATTGACTAATGTCAATTTTTTTGTTCACTTTTAGTTCATACTCTAAAAAATTTTCATGTAATTTTGAGAAAAGACTTACTCAAAAACTAATATGAAACTTAAAAGGAGTAAAAATGACTAAAAATTCAAATAAAAAACGCTGAAGTATTGTAGCACTTTCTTCTGCTGCAGTTCTTGCTGCAACACTAATTCCACTTAGTGTAAAATACTGCTCTGCAGTTAAAACTATAGAAAAGAGAGATGAAGAAATTAAATTATTAAAATTAAAGATTTCTAGCTTGAGTGCTGAAAAAGAAAAATTAATTAGTGAAAGAGATGAATTAAGTAAAAAAATAAGTTCACTGCAAACTAAATATGATGAATTAAAGTTAAATTATGATAAAACACTAACTAATTTTAAATCTATTACTGGGTCAATTTTAGATAGAAGTAATAGCTATAAAGCAATGCTTGAAAGATATTATAATAATGCTGATACTGAAAATGAAACAGAAAATACAAATAATAATGAAGAAGTATTAAGCTTTGAAGCTGAATTAGAAAAAATTAGAAATGGTATCCAAGAAAAAATTACTCAATATGTTAAGTTATTAACTGAAAAAATTGACTTATATAAGAGTAAAAATGCTGAATTAATGAATAATAATGATGAGATTAATTTATTAATTAAAGGTTTAGAAGACATTAAAAATTTTGGTGTTAATATACCACTTGAAACTAGTGAAGATATAGTTAAAGCGACACAATGAATATCAATGTCTGATAAGGAAGTTTTAAGTATTTTAGAAAAAATTAATGCTAAATATGAAAACTATATTAGTGAATTAAAAGAGATAATCACTCAAAAAGATAAAATTATTGAAAACAGTTTTAATACTGCTAGAGAATTAGTAAATCAAGCAATTAAAACAACTGAAAATCAAATTGATTATCTAGCAAGTCTAAAAGAAATTGTTTATAAATTTGTAAATCGCGATTATAGTAGTTATGGTAGTGATGAATTTGCTAATAGTATGCGTAATGAAGCACTTTCATTGATTAATGAAATTAATGATTATAGTAGCAGTGCACAAAAAGTTTTAGACCAAGCTAAAGCTGATTATCAAAAAGCTCTTAAGAGTAAAAATATTGAAGATTTTAGCAATATTAACATTGAAAGTTTTCCAATTAAAAACAAAACTTTTACTAAACTTATTGAAGCTCTTAATCAGAGAGATTATGAAGCGTTATTTAATAAAAACGCTGAAAATTGAATTAATTACACTAAAGCATTACATGAATATAAGTTAAAACAACAAGAAAATAGTGAATTACAACAAAAAATTAATTTAGCTAATAATACTATTGAAACTTTAAAATTAGATATTACTAATAAAGAAAGTTTAATTACTAATTTAGAAACTAAATTAAAAGATAATTTAGTTAATACAATTACTCATACAAGTGATTTATTAAATGATTTAATAACTACTTTAGAAGCTGATAATCTAAAAGAAATTAATGAAATTGCAACTCCACTTAAAGAGCAATATGAAATTCTCAAACAAATACTTTTAGAAGTTAATGAAGCAGATTTTGTTGAAAAAAATAGTGAAAAGGTTTATCTAGCAATTGATACTATCCAAAATATATTAGAAACATATAAGAGTGCAAGAGTTTTACCACTTGAAGCAATTGTAATTAATTTAGCTGAGAAAATAAGAGAGTTAAATGAAGAAAGAGATAGTTTAAGTACTGAACTAGATAGTGCTAATAATACTATTAAAGCTAAAGAGAATGAAATTGAAAGCTTAAATAATAGAATACTTGAATTAAGTGAAAATATTACTGAAAATGAAGCAGAGATTGAAAACTTAAATAAACAAAGAAGTGCTTTAATTTCAGAAAAAGAACAATTAACTTTAGAAAAAACTACATTGGAAAGCAAATTAAGTGCTAAAGAGAACGAATTAAGTAGTAAAAATACTGAATATGAACAAGCTAAGTCTAACTATGAAACTCAATTAAGAGAAAAAGATTTAAGAATTAGCGATTTAGAAAGACAACTTAGAGAACAAGGTGGGTCTAATAGTGCATTGGAAAGCGAAATTGCTGCACTAAAAAGAGATAAAAGTAATTTAAGTAGTCAAGTAAGTAGTTTAACTAATCAGTTAAGCACTGTAAAAAGTGAAAGAGATAGAATTAAAAGTGAATTAGCAAGTGCACAAAGTACTATAAGAGAAAAACAAGCTAGAATTGAAAAACTTGAAAAAGATGTGGAACACTATAAAAATAAAGAAACTCCTAATCCTGTGCAACCTACTCCACCTGCTCCATTACCTAATCCTGTTGTAAGCAATAAAAGTGTGGTAATTGGATATGATTTACTCTCCGAAGAGTATCCAAAATATACTCTTACTAGTGCAGCTGCTGCGGTTATTAATAGTTGAAATTGATTCAAACCTCTTTTATTAGATACAACTAAAATTTCTGAATGATTTGAACATAACGGAAAGAGACCTACGCAAGGAAGTAATTATTCTGGTGATTTAGGTAAGGTAAAAAATCAATTCTTTTTAAGAAAAGGTATTAAAGAAAAAGTTAGAATACCAGAAAATGCTAAAAGTGCTAAGATGAAATTGTTAGTTAATGGAGCAGATACTCAAATAACTTTAACTAAAGGACCTGATAGCTGACTTGGTACAATTAAATTTACTCCTAAAGCAAAAGCTAACTTTGATTTAAATTGAGTTTCAATTACAAGAACACCGAATGGAAGTTATTATAATGGTATTCCAAGAGATTTTACTGAGACTAGAACTCCAAAAAGTGAAAAATGAGAATGACCTATTTCTAGTCAAAGTTTAAGTTTAAGCATACCATTTACTTCAAGTCCAGGAAATTTAGAAGCAATTAATAGATGAGATATGATAACTAAAGAATTTTCTAAACCTACTGGTGAAGATATAAAAATAACAGGAGATTTAGATATCTTTAAGGGTATAAACTCAATTACAATTTTAGAAATTAGCTGAGAAGAATAAGGGTTATCCCTTATTTTTTTATTGATTAAGTTAAAATAATTATATATAAAATTTATTTATAAATTTTATATATAATAAACATATTATGATATAATATTAATATGAAGAAGTTTAAATTTATATTAGGTTCATTTTCTGCAGTTTTATTACCAGTTATTTCGGTATCGTGTTTTAATTCTAATGAAGTTAAAGAAACTCCTAAAAAAATAATTAACAAGCAAGAGTTATTTATTCAATATCAAAATATCCCTAGTGCTATTAAGGAAGTTTTAGATGTTAATACTTCAAAAGAAGACTTAAAAACACTAGATGAAAAATATAATCTTATTAACAATAGAAAATTTGAAATTGAAAATGGGATAAGTCTTTTTGAGTTAAATACTGAAAATTCTTTTAAAATTATTTACCAAAACTTGTTAAATCAAAAAATTACTGATTTAACTAAATTAGACAGTGCATTACAAAATGCAAATAATCTTTTAAGCAAATTAAGAACTAATATAAACTTCAAAATTGAAAATAGTTTTAAACACTTAACTAATCTAAATAATAACTTCTCAACTAATTTAATCAAAAAAATTAAACAACTCCAAGATAACTACACTAATGAACAAACTAGTTTAATTTTTCATCAATTTTTACAGTTAAAGAACAGTATCTTACAATTAGAAAAGAAATTTGTTGAATTATCAAAAGGTTATGATAATTTAACACTCTTTAAACAGTTAAACACTAAAGACTTCTATGATTTAGTTAGTGAAAATTTTACTGTTGATATTGACGCATTAAATAATTATGAAATACAAATTGCTAAAGCACAAATCCAAAAATATATTGACTACTTTAATAAAGTTGATTTCTTTCCACTAATTATTGAACGACTTACTTACTTTAGAGATAATTTTGATAATGGTAAAGGAAATTATAAAGGACAATGATTTATCACTAAAGATAAAAGATATACCTTAAATCCAGGAACTGAAGCAAATATCGAGTGACGCTTACCATATATGCGTGATGAGCGTTATGGACTAATTAAATTAACTAAAGAATATATTATTGATTGACTTAAAAGTTATGATAAATGACTTTGAGTAATT
This sequence comes from Mycoplasmopsis anatis, assembly GCF_900660655.1. NCBI lineage: Bacteria > Bacillati > Mycoplasmatota > Mycoplasmoidales > Metamycoplasmataceae > Mycoplasmopsis > Mycoplasmopsis anatis. The sequence goes on from NZ_LR215035.1 coordinate 415,240, forward strand.
AATGGTGAAACTAAAATTGATGATATTAATTTAGATAAAGTTAAAATGTTTAATCATTATAAAGATTTTAACGACAATTACATTGCTGAAACTTTTAAAGATTACGAAAATTTTAATATTAATGTATTAAGATGAAAATATGATTATTTTAAATCAGAATTTGAATTAGAAAAGCAATTTAATAAACTTGCTGAAATTTATGGAAAAAATAATTTTAAAATCAATAATTGAGATTCTGAATTTAATTTCCTCGAAAATCCTTTAATTCCTGCTAAGTTTAATTTAGGTAGTTATATGAACTATAACTTTATTAATAAAAAATCAAAATATGAATTCGCAAGTTCAGTGTATTATGATTTTCTTGTTGAAAATCCTAATTTCTTTTCGAATTTTTACCAAAACCCAAATGGTAGTTTAAAAATAAAAGCTACAGGTATATTAAAAACAACACAAAATAATTACAATTATCCTAAAGCATCTAAATTAGATGAGTATAATAGACCTGATTTTTCAATAAGAGAAGAAGATAACAAACCACAACTAAAACAATGATTGCAAAACTGAATTAATTTCTTACCTAAATATATCTCTAAAAACTGAGACACAAAACAAATTATTAAAGCTTTATCTTTCTTTATCACTTCTAACGTAAATTATATGTATAAAAATAATAATTACAGTTTTAACACTGACGGTAATAATTTTTATAATCCTGCTTCCCTTTTTGAAATTGATAGAACGCTTCAATGCTATGGATACAGTCAAAATCTTAGTATGTCGCTTTCACTACTTAATATTCCAGTAAGAATAGTTGGTGGTACTATGTATGCAGACATTAATAATCCGCTAGTAAGTACTGGGGAACACGCTTGAAATGAAGTATTTGTTGATAATAAATGAGTTAGTGTAGATTTAACTTTTGCTGATTATCAGGACGCTTATAGTTTATTTAAGAGTGAACTTGATGAAAAAGAGATTTTTTTAGACCGTGATAGTGGAACTCGCACAATGTTTAGACTTGACTACACTTCATATATCACAACAATTATTAAGTATCTAAATAAAGATGAAAATGGTAATTATATGCACAACTATATTGATTTACCTACACATTACTCTACTGACCCCGAAAATGAACTAAAATGAGAAAATATGCTTCCTATACTAAAAACTCAATACAAAAAATAAGGAGTAAATATGATAAAACAAGTATGAAGTTTAACACGTCAAGGATACAAGCACTGAAAAAGTCTTAAAACTGTTTCGTATAAGTATAATGGACAACCTATCACTCCTTACCATAATTCATATAGTAATAACCATCCATTAGTTGTGTTTTATTCTGGGGATGATGTTTATTATCTTACATGTAGAAGTGTAGAAGATAAAATTAAAAAAGATAATGAAGTTGAAATTTTTAATAATAAAACACAAGAAAAATCATATGTTGAAACTAATAATATTCATATAATGAAAAGGGATGATTTCTTTAAGATTTTTAATAAAAATAAGGTACAAATACTAGGTGATATAGACGGTGCTGTGAGTATATTGGAAAAATTGAGAGAAAATTTGGATAATCAAACAATCAAATTACAAAAATTAGAATTAAATAGTGATTGAACAATAGAAAATAAAAAAATTAATAATGAGTTAGAAGCATTCCAATATTTAGCACATGCTGATAATTTATTCTATAATATTGGTAAATTCGGAACTATGAGATTATTTGAATATGGTAGAAATTTTGATAATGAAAAATGATTACAACAAGTATCTAAAAATTACATTCCACTTAAAGAGTTTAAGACTTGAGATTTAGAAAAATGCATGGATTTCCTACATAACTCAGATAAAACTAAACGTTATGAACAACAAGAAGAAGATGAAAGATGAAGTAATGATACTTGAGACTATGAAGCTCAATTTGGAGAATATCATAGACAGGAAGAACTAGAATATCAAAAGAAAAAACAAGAAAAAAAGGATAAGCAGGAAGATGACTTAGCACTATCTATGTAGTGCTTTTTTATATGAAAAATAAATCAATGATTACCAAAAAATATAAAATTATTATGTTAAAAATATTTATTTGTAAATCGTATATATCAAAACATCTAAAATACTAAGGAGAAAATATGATTAAACATGTCTGAAGTTTAACAAGAGAAGCTAAGAAAAATTGGGGCAAAATCGAAAGTGTTTCATATGATTATAATGGTAATATAATTACTTCACATTCTTATTCGCTTAATAATAATATACCACTTGTTGTGTTTTGTGTTGGGGATGATGTTTACTATCTTACAAGTAAAAGCATCAGAAAAAATAGACAAAAACAATACAGTGAAGTTGTTTTGTATAATCAGAGAACAAATAAATACTCTTATGTAGAAACTAACAACGTTCATATTATGAAAAGAGAAGACTTCTTTTCAATATTCGAAAGAGATGATATAGATAAATTATTAGACTATAATGAAGCTGATTTGAATAACTTATTTGGTATGTTAGGTAATCAATTATATTCTGGTACTTTACATATTCAAGGATTATCTAAAAAAGATTATTGAGTATTTCCTAATAAAGATTTTAAGACAATGAAAGCATATCAGTATTTATTACATTTTGACGAATTAATAAGTGCTCTAAACTCTTTAGAGTTCAATAAACTAAGAGAATATACAACAAATTTAAAAGATGATGAAAAATGATTGGAAGAGAATTGTAAAGATTATATTCCTTTACGAAAAATAAAGGATTGAGATTTAAACGAATGTAAATATCGCTTAAGAAATAATGATATAACAAAAATAAATTACCGTCCTGATTATCAAAACCTTTATAAAGATGATTGAAATTATGAACAAGAAGAAGCAAAACAACAAAACAAAAAGAAAGAAGAAAACGAGAAAAACAGGATAAGCAGGAAGATGACTTAGCACTATCTATGTAGTGCTTTTTAATATAAAAAAGTAGATGCTTAGCATCTACTTAAATTCTATTATTATTTTTCTTGGATAGCTTCAAATCCTGGAAGTTTAACTCCTTGAAGCAATTCAAGAGATGCTCCACCACCTGTTGAAACGTGTGAGAATTTATCTTCCATACCTAATTTTTGTACAGCAGCAACTGAATCTCCACCACCAACTACTGAGTAACAATTATCAAGTTTACTAATTGCACGACATACTTCAAGAGTTCCTTCTTTGTAATTGTCAAATTCTGTAACTCCCATAGGTCCGTTTCATACAACTGTTTTAGCACCAATTAATTCTTTAGCAAACAATTCTTTTGATTTAGGTCCAAGGTCTAATCCCATATATCCATCTTTAATATCGATTTCAGAAACAATACCTGGCACATCTTTAAATTCTGTAGCAACTAAGTGATCTACTGGAAGAACAACTTTAGAAGAGTATTTGTCTAAGAATTCTTTAGCTAATTCAAGTCTATCATCTTCAACTAAACTTGTTCCAATTGTGTGTCCTTGAGCTTTTAAGAATGTGTAAGCCATTCCTCCACCAATAATCATCTTATCAGCAATTTTAACTAAGTTTTCTAACACTTGAATTTTATCTGAAACTTTAGCACCACCAATAATAGCAACATATGGGTGTTTAGGATTTTCAATAGCTTTACTTAAAGCACTAACTTCTTTTTCCATTAAGTAACCTAAAGCATTTTCAGAAATGTTTGAACTAATTCCTACGTTAGAAGCATGTGCACGGTGTGCTGTACCAAAAGCATCATTAACAAATACATCACCAAGTGAAGCTCAGTATTTTCCTAATTCAGGATTATTTTTACTTTCAGCTTTACCATTTAAGTCTTCATAACGAGTATTTTGCATTAACAATACTTCACCATTTTTCATATTATTAATTGCTTGTTCTAATTCTGCTCCTCTAGTAGCATTTACAAAAGTAACTACTTGTCCTAGTTGTTTAGCTAATTCGTTAGCAACTGGTTCGATATTTCTTTTAGCTAAATCTGCTTCTTCTTTAACTTTTCCTAAATGTGAAAGAAGTATTGCTTTTCCACCATCATTAATAATTTTTTTAATTGTTGGAAGAGCTGCAGTAATACGTTTTGTAGAAGTAATAACACCATCTTTAATAGGAACGTTAAAGTCTACACGAACTAAAACTTTTTTACCTTTTAAGTTTAAATCATCAATAGTTTTTTTCATTTTTTACTCCAATCATTTTATACATGTATATTATATATTTAATTAAATAAAAGCAATAATTAATAAATTAAACTATAAAAATATATAAAAAACAATACCATAGTTTTTTGTACTTATAAAATCAAATTAGTATATAATAAATCTATGTTTAAGAAAGCAGTTAAAAGTGCCAAAGCTCACATTCAACGTGGAAACATGTTTATGTTGGCTATTGGTCTATTATTAGGGACAGTATTTGGTGCTGTTGTTAGTTCTTTAGCTAATGATATCATTATGTCATATATTTCAACTAACATCTTAAAATACAATAATTTAGACGATTATATTGTTTCAGGAATGAAAGTTGGTAAATTCTTAGGAGTATTACTTAACTTTGTTATCGTTACATTATTTATTTTTGCTGTGTTAGTTGTATATTACTTATTCTACAATATGAAAAAAGCTAAAGAAGAAAAAGCTAAGGCAGCGGAAGCTCCTGCACCTAAAGTTCCTACAACAGAAGAATTAATTCTTGCTGAATTAAAAGAATTAAACCAAAACATGAAAAAATAGGAGGAATAAAACAAGGACTACCCTTGTTTTTTCATATTTTTCCATGTTTTTTTCACATTATTATTATTATTATTATTATTAGAACATCTATAATTTTTATGGTAATACTAATTTTTACCATAACATAAGAGGTTTACAAAATGAATCAACAAAACAATAAATTATCCGAAGAAATTGATGTAGTAAAAGATGAAAGTGCTACAGATTACTTAAGATACGATATTAAAGAAAACACTATCGAAGAGGAAAGAAACCTTAATGGTGATTTCTTTAGTATGGATTATAAGAAAATAAATGAATATGACCTTTTTTCAGAGGATTTAAAAAGTTTGAGTGAAATTTGAACTCCGATAAGAAAAAATGGTAAGTTTGTGAATTTATTTAAATTTACTGATACTGATGACTCTAGTAAAAATATAAATATAACCGAAATGTCAGAAACATTTGAAGCAAATTGTATTTACATGGAGGTTACATCAAAAACAAAAGAACAAAGAGAGTATTGAATTGGTTTAAGAAATCTTAAAGATGAATTTTTTGGCGATTTAGAATTTCTTAGATATAAAGTCGTTTACTTTTATCTTAAAAACATTAAAGGGTTGATGAACATCTATAATGATAAAGATTACCAAACCCATAATTTTCATGACATTGATAGTAACTTTTATAATTGTTTACAGGAAAGTGAAATTATTAATTACGGTGATGATATCGCACCATTTAATAAGAATGATAAGTTAATATCATCTTTACAAAAACGCTTTATCGAACCATACCTTAGTGAAAATAAGGATGAAGATGTTATTACTAATCTTTATGAATATGTAAAATTCAGAATCGCTATCATTTTAAAGAATATGGCTGAGTTTAATCTACGTTCTAAAAAAGATAATACAAAAATTATTGAATTATCTGAATATGATGAAAAAACATTCTATTCAATTAAAAAACGAAGAGATTACTTTAAGAAACTTGTTTCAAAAATTAAAAGAGATACCATTATTTCATTAATTTTATTAGTATTTTGATTGGCATTCTTTATTACAGCATGTAGTATTTTACCAGCTCCAAATAACTGAATTAAGCAAAATTGAAAATCGGTTGATACATATATTTATATTGGTGTAGGTGCGCTTATGATTATTTTAGTTTTTGTTCTATACTTCAAGGTTTTAACTTATTATAGTGTTAATATTATGTCTAAAATAATTGAATATAATAACACTAAGAAGAAAGATGAAAAAGTAAATGTCTACAGTGGTATAGAGCTTAGTGATATTTATAGAAAATATCTCTCAAAAATAACTTATTTCTTCACAATAATTGTTAGTTATCCAAAAGTTAAAAGAATTACTAAACAATAATACGAGGTAAAATAATGAAAGCAATTTATAATAAAAATACAAATACTATTGTAGTTAAATTCAAAAGTACTAATGGTACAATCAAAAAAGATGAATTAAAAATTCTACCACTAAATGATAACAAAACATATGTATTAAACGGGGAAAGAAAATTAAGTAATGAAAAAGATGGGTTATTGGTAAAATCATATTATAATGAAAAAGGACAACTACATGGTGAGCAAACCGAATATTACGACAATAATAGAGCATTCCAAAATGTAAAAAGAATAACTAATTGAAATAATAACCGCAAACATGGAGTTGAAACATATTATTATGAATCTAAAACAACAGAAAAATTATACAACTGAGAAAACGGCCTAGCAAATGGAATTTGATATGAATACTATGATATTAAAATAGATGGTGTAACATATAAAAAATCACAAAAGACATACAAAAATGGAGTTAAACACGGTAAATTTAATGAGTGATATGAAAATAAAGATGAAATGTCACCAACTGTTTACTATCTAAATGGAAAGAAAGTGACTGAGCCTGATTTCATACAAAATAATAATAAGGATATATATTAAGAACCTATGTGGTTCTTTTTATTTAAAAAGTGCGAAATTTATTCGCACTAAGATATTATTTAACACTAATATTTCAACCATAAGTGTTAAAACTTGATACAAGTGAAACCATGTTAGGGTCATCCACAACAATTTTCTTGAAGATATTTCTTCCTGCACTAATAGCGGCAGCTAGTTGTGTACCTCAGCCTTGTTCCAAACTTGAAGCATTTCCTGAGATATATAGAGTATCAACATTTCTATTATCAGGGGTTATAAAATGGAATTTACCATAGTCACTAGGATGTTTTACAATTAAAGCACTAAATTGAGATCTAGCTAAATCTGATGATTTAATTTCAAAGACATTATTTTCATTTCATAATGTTAAGTCATAAAAGACTTTACCGTATAAATTCATATCCTTTAGCGTTCTAATATTTCTAACGTTTGAAAAATCTAAATGAGTAATTCAACTTCCTTCACCTCAATAACCTTGGAATACTCTTAAGTCATATTTATCTTGGAAAGCAATTTTTAGACCTTGATTAATTGTTGTTATATTATCAACATTATCAAATTTAAGTACTTGGAAGGTAATTGAGGTAGTCTTAAGTGCGTCTGGACTAACTTTTCTTGGATCGATATCATTGTTGTAGTCATATGGCACAAAGTCTACTCCTTTTAGTGCATTAGGGTTGATTGCTCAATCTTTATCTAAACCAAGCAATCCATTTTGATTTGTGTACAATTCTATTTCTTTAATATGCTTATCTTTAAGAGCTATTAAAGAACTTGTGTCTTTACCTTCGAAGAATAATGTAAGTTTTTGAACTGTGTTTGGTAATGATTTAAATACATCTTTTAGATCAGAAGGAGCTCCAAAACCACCAATATTTCTTATTACTATACCATTTATACCACCAGATAATTTTCCTTGTAATTTTTGAATATCAGATTTAAAATTAGCGTATGATTGAGCATCCTTTACATCAACGTCCAAAATATTAAGAGTTTTACCATTTTTTGTATAACTATATACTTTACTTGAGCCTGATAAACTTGTTGAGTAAGAACTTGAGACATCTCTTTTTTCTCAACCAGGGAAATTACCTTTTTGGATAGATTCAGGATCTCTAGAGTATCAAGTGTCATAATTCATAACACGTTTTGTACTATTTTGATCAACGATCTTTTTAATAACCGGACTATCTAGAGGATTAGGATATGTTCACGATCCACCACCTTCAACATATCAAACTTGTTTACCACCGCTATAATTCATAGAAATTCTATTTAAGAAACTTAAATCAGGAGCCATACCCTTAGCGGCATATGAATTTATTTCTCTTTTAACGTTTTCAAGTCATAATCTAAAATGTAAAAGAAAATCTCTACCAGGTTCTTGTCATTTTGCTCTGTAATTTTTAATATAATCAACTCATAGATTTGTGTTAAACTCACCAATACCTTGTTTTTTTAGAGCATCTCTAAATGCTTTCTCATCATTAAATCCATCTTTACCAATTGCTGTAAAAAGTGTATCAATAAATTCTTTCGTTCCTTTTAATGAATCTTCAGTAATTTTTTCAGCATTCATATCTTTATATTTTTCTCAATCTGGATTTTTATGATCAGGAATATTAACATCTTCAGGATTAATAGGTTTACCTGCAATGTTTGTTTTATTTGAAATTAATGAATTATCAATAGAAGGTCGATCTGGTTGATTAGGAGTAGGTTCGGGAGTAGGTGTAGGTTTAGAAGGTTCTGGTTGAACCGTTGGTTCTTCTGGAGTTGTAGGAACTTCAGGTTCAACTGGTAAAGTTGGTTCGGGTAATATAATAACTTCACTTTTCTTCTTGATTTTAACAAAAGCTGTATTTCTATCGGTATTTGCAACAACAACCTTACGAGCTTCATTTTGATCAAAAGCTTCATAACCACTAGGCATATATCTGATAACAGGAATTTCATCATCAACACTTTCTAGTCTTGAAAGTGGTTCTAAAATTGTTCCATCTTCTGAGATTCAATTGATGTAAATAAATCCCATTCTAGGTGGAGCTGGCCTTATTTGGTTTTTAACTATTTCAATTTTATTTGTTTTTCCTACATTAATTACTTGTTCGGGATTTTTAAGTTCATACCCTAAAGGTATATGAGGTCTTACATCTATTTTTGCATTATCAAGTGATGAAATAGTTTTAGTACCAACTTCTTTTGAATTAAGAATAAAAACTAATTTAGTTGAAACAGTTTCATGAATTTCTTCAACTTTTTTAATTGCTATCTCATTTCTTTGTCCAGTCGTTATGCTTGTGTTAGGATTAACTAGAATGTAATTATTAGGTAAATAGTTTGAAGCTGAAATTATTTCATCATCATTAGTAGAAATAGTTTTTTCAGAAATTACATCATCACCTTCTTTATAAACTAAAGTGGTAGAAACTAATTTTTTCTTAGGTTGAATTCCTATTCTATTTTCCTTACCATAACTAATTTCATAATTTTGTTTTACAAATTCATAACCTTCAGGTAAAAATTCTTTGTAATCTATAGTTTCGCCTTCAGGTTTTTCGATTGCTTTTTTAAGAATTTCTACATTATCACTTACATAGATTAATGTTGTAGTTACCATTCTAACTTCAACTTCGTTTGGTTCGATGTTAATAATATTTTCAGCTCCAATATTAACTTTAATACTTTGATCTACTAAATGATAATTAACTGGAACATAATTAATATCCTTAATTGTTAAATTTGAATTTTCTAGCAATTTAAAAACTTTAGTTTCGATGTTTTTGTTATTGTATCTAAAAATTATTGTAGTATCAAGTGTTTTAGGTTGTTCAACTTCTTTTTTAGCAACTAAAATTTCATTATCTTGTCCAGGGTAGATAAGTTGAGTTGAGTCAACTAAATCATAACCTTCAGGTAAATATGAAACAGGATAAATGAATTCTCCTTTTTTAGTTTGGACTTCAATTTCAAAAACCTTAGAGTTAGTCTTATTATCTTTATAAATTAATTTTGTAATAACTTTTTCGTCTTTAATAAGAGTATCATCAAATATTTCATTTTCATCTTCAGGATTTTCAGGTGTTGGTGGATTAGTTGGTTCAACAGGAATAGGTGTAATTTGAATTAAGTTGATTTCACCTAAATTTACTTTAACATTCTTATCAACTAATTCATAACCGCTTGGTAAATACTCTCCAGCACTGATTGTTGCATCTTTTTTAGTTTTAACTTCGATTTGTTTTATTAAATTAACTTCATAAAAATATTTTAGTGTAGTAGTTACTTCATCACTAACTTCCTCAGTTGGACTTTCAGGTTTATCAATTATTTTAATTAAGTTAATTTCATTATTTTGGTTAATGGTAACTTCAAAAGATTCATTCTCTAGTTTATATCCTTCTGGAATATATCTAGAGAGGTTTATTTTTTCATCATTAACTGTAGTAACTGTTTCAGTTTTTATTACTTGATTTTCAAATTTAAAAATTAATGTTGTTTTATAAGTTAAATCTTTAACAATTTCTTTAATGAATACTAAGTTTTCACTATTTTTTTTTAATTCAGTATTTTTATTTAGTAATTCATATCCTTCTGGTACACTTAAAATTAAATTGAATGATTCAAAATCACTATCATTTAATTCTATAGTGTCACCAATTTGAGTTTTTGTTGAATCATTTAATAAAAATTTTATTGTTGTTTTTTGTTGTTTATCATCATCTTTATTTGAACCTGGTGTTTCAAGTTTTGGAAGGTTATTATCTCTGTTAGATAAGTTTTTGTCATTAGTTGAAACACCATCTTGAAGTGTTGAATCAGTTCCATCGGTTCTTTCGCCAAGAGTATCAAACTTTTTATTTACATTATTTTGCGGATTACGAGCGTAAACACCCATTGTAAAGACACTTGAAACAGCCACAACAGCTATTGTGGACATTCCTAAATAAAATAGTTTCTTTTTAGTAATTTTTCTCATAAAACACCTTTCTTAAGATACAAAGAGTAATTTATTTAAGGTTAAATAAATACTTAGTATTCTGTAATGATAATTTTATTTATATTCCTTTATCTTTATTTTACATTAAAAATATAAATATTTTTAAAAATAAGGTTTTAGTCTAAAAGAATAATAATTTACATCATTCTCAGTTGTTAAAAATAGAAACTAAGTGTATAAAGCTCATGTGTATATCATCAAAATGCATATACAAATATAGTTAAATTATTGCTCAATATAGAGTTTTCGATATACAATCTTAATAAAAAATAAAACAAAAGCACAAATGCTATTATCTGTGCTTTCATGTTTACTTAAGTTATTTAACATTAATAGGTCAGTTGTATGTATTAAAACTAGAAACAAGTGAAATCATATTAGGATCGTCAACAACAATTTTCTTAAATATTTTTCTTCCTGCACTAATAATCGCATCCAATTGAGTTCCTCATCCTTGTTGTAAATCTGAAGCATTTCCAGATATGTGTAAAGTATCAACAGTTACATTATTTGGTGTAACAAAATGGAATTTACCATAATCGTTTGGGTGTTTTACAATTAATGCACTAAATTGAGAGCTTGATAAATCAGCTGTTTTAATTTCAAAACTATTATTTTCGTTTCATAATGTTAGATCGTAAAATACTCTACCATATAAATTCATACCTTTTAGTGATCTTATATTTTTAACATTTGAAAAATCTAAATGAGAAATTCAACTTCCTTCACCTCAATAACCTTGGAATACTCTTAAGTCATATTTATCTTGGAAAGCAATTTTTAGACCTTGATTAATTGTATCTAGGTTATCTACATCGTCAAATTTAAGTACTTGGAAGGTAATTGAGGTAGTCTTAAGTGCTCCATCTGAAACTTTGGTAGGATCCACGTCATTATTATAATCATATGGAACAAATCCAACGCCCTTAAGAGCATTTGGGTTAATTGCTCAATCTTTGTCAAGACCTAAAAGTCCATTTTGACTTGTATATAACTCAATTTCTTTAATGTTTTTATCTCTAAGAGCAATTAATGAACTGGTGTCCTTACCTTCAAAGAATAATGTTAATTTTTGAACTGTTTCAGGTAAAGAGTAAAATACATCTTTTAAATCAGAAGGAGCTCCTAAGCCACCGATATTTCTAACCACTATAGCATTAATACCACCATCAGAAGATAAACTTCCTTGAAGTTTACTTAAATCTGATTTAAAGTTTGTGTAAGATTCTCTATTTTAACATCAACTTCAAGAACATTAAGACGTTTCCCATCTTTAACATAACTATAAACTTTACTTGAACCTGAAAGGCTAGAACTATAACTTGATGAGATGTCAGACTTGGTTCAACCTGGATAATTTCCTTTTGCTATATCAGCTGGACTTCTGAAGTAGTAGGTGTCATAGTTCATTACACGTCTATTTTTATTTTGATCAATCAATCTAGATGTAACTGCATTTTCTGAAGGATTAGCATGTGTCCATACACCTCCACCTTGAGGGCTTCAAATTCTTCCTGAACTTGTATCTCTAAATGATAGTCTATTTAAGAAAGCTCAATCATACACAAGACCTTTTTTAGCAAATTCTCTAGCTCCTCTTTTATATAGCATAATTGCATCTTTGAATAAACTTAAAGCAGAGCTTTTATCGGCTTTAAAGAACTCAACTCATGTATCAGCAGATCATGAAGTAGCTCCTAAGTTTTGAACAGCTTTTTTAAAAGCTGCTTCATCTAACTCACCATTATTAAGTGCTGAATTTAATGCATCAACTAACTTATCACTTTTATCTATTATAGAACTTGATACTTCAGTTGTTTTATTTTTAAAACTCTCTAAATATTCATTCGTTAAATCACTAACATTAACTGAGTTAGGGTTTATTCGACTACCAGAAATACTTGATTTTTTCGAAATTAATGCAGTATCTATTGATGGACGTTCAGGTTGACTAGGAGTTGGTTCAGGAGTAGGTGTAGGTTTAGAAGGTTCTGGAATAACTTCTGGTTCTTTTGGAACTTCTGGTTCTACAGGTAAAGTTGGTTCAGGCAATATAACGACTTCAGATTTTTTCTTAATCTTGACAAAAACTGCATTTTTATCTTTATTATTTGCGATAACAACCTTTTCTGCTTCTTTTCTATCAAATGCTTCATAACCTTCAGGCATATACTTAATAGCAAGAACTTCTTCATCTTTATTCTCTAGGGCTTGTATATTTTTAAATTGTGTTCCATCTTCTAGGATGAAATTGATATAAACAAATCCTTTTTGTGGTGGTGCTGATTGGATTTTATTTTTTACTATTTCAATTCTGTTTGTTTGTCCTGTATTAATTACTTGATTAGGATCTTTAAGTTCATAACCTAAAGGAATATGTGGTTTTACATCAATTTTTTCATTATCAAGAGATGAAATAGTTTTAGTTCCTACTTCAACATTATCGAGAACAAAGACTAATTTAGTTGAAACTGTTTGATGAACTTCTTCAACTTTTTTAATTGCAATTTCATTTCTTTGACCTGGAGTTACGGTAACTTTAGGATCGACTAAAGTGTAATTGTTTGGTAAATAATTTGAAGCTGAGATAATTTCATTTTCATTAGTCGTGACTGTATTTTCAGCAATTATTTTTTCACCTTCTTTATAAACTAAGGTAGTAGAAACTAATTTTTTCTTAGGTTGAATTTCTATTTTATTTTCCTTACCATAACTAATTTTATAATCTTGATTTACAAATTCATAACCTTCAGGTAAAAATTCTTTGTAATCTATAGTTTCACCTTCAGCTTTCTTAATTTCTTTTCTAAGAATTTCTACGTTTTTACTTACGTAGATTAATGTTGTAGTTACCATTCTAACTTCAGCTTGATTTGGTTCAATTTTAATAATATTATCCACCCCAACATTAATTTTAGTAGTTTCATCAACCAAATGGTAGTTAAATGGAACATAACTTATATCTTTGATTGTTAAATTTGCATTCTCTAATAATTTAAAAACTTTAGTTTCGATATTTTTTTCATTGTGCTTAAAAATTATTCTAGTATCAAGCATTTTAGGTTGTTCAACTTCTTTTTTGACAACTATAATTTCGTTATCTTTACCAGGAAATATAAGTTGGTTTGGGTCAACTAAATCATAACCTTCTGGTAAATATGAAATAGGATAAATGAATTCACCTTTTTTAGTTTCAACATCTATTTCCAAAACCTTTGAGTTATTCTTATTATCTTTATAAATTAATTTGGTGATAATTTTTTCATCTTTAATAAGAGTATCATCAAAGATTTCGTTTTCATCTTCGGGATTTTCTGGTGTTGTTGGATTAGTTGGTTCAACAGGAATAGGTGTAACTTTAATTAAATTAACTTGGCCTAAATTGACCAAAACAGTTTTATCAACCAATTCATAGCCGCTTGGTAGATACTCTCCAGCGCTGATTGTTGCATCTTTTTTAGTTTTAACTTCAATTTCTTTTACTAAATTAACATCATAAAAATATTTTAGTGTAGTGGTTACTTCATCACTAACTTCTTCAGTTGGGTTTTCGGGTTTATCAATTATTTTAATTAAGTTAATTTCATTATTTTGGTTAATAATAACTTCAAAAGATTCATTCTCTAGTTTATACCCTTCCGGAATATATCTAGAGATGTTTATTTTTTCATCATTAACTGTAGTAACTGTTTCAGTTTTTATTACTTTATTTTCAAATTTGAAAATTAAGGTAGTCTTATAAGTTAAATCTTTAACAACTTCTTTAACGAATACTAAGTTTTCACTATTTTTTTCTAATTCAGTGTTTTTATTTAGTAATTCATATCCTTCTGGAACATTTAATTTTAAGTTAAATGATTCAAATTCATTATCACTTAGCTCAATTGTTTTTCCAATTTGAGTTTTTGTTGAATCATTTAATAAAAATTTTATTGTTGTTTTTTGTTGTTTATCATCATCTTTGTTTGAACCTGGTGTTTCGAGTTTTGGAAGGTTGTTATCTCTATTAGATAAGTTTTTGTCATTAGTTGAAACACCATCTTGAAGTGTTGAATCAGTTCCATCACTTCTTTCGCCAAGAGTATCAAACTTTTTATTTACATTATTTTGCGGATTACGAGCGTAAACACCCATTGTAAATACACTTGAAACAGCCACAACAGCTATTGTGGACATTCCTAAATAAAATAGTTTCTTTTTAGTAATTTTTCTCATAAAACACCTTTCCTAAAATACATGGGTATTTTAATTTTTACTTAAGCAAATCATCTACAGTGCTAATGTATAAAAATCTCTCTGGTTCTACATCATTAAATTCACCGTTAATGATTCTAATAACCGAATCCACAGTATCCTCTAATTTAACATAAACTCCTTTTTCATGAGTAAAATGTTCAGTCATGAAAAAGTATTGTGAGAAGAAGTTTTGCAATTGAAGAGCTTTTTTAACGGTAATTTTACTTTCATCATCAAGCTCATCAATTCCAAGAATTAATATAACATCTTCAAGTTCTTTATATCTTTGAAGAATTTTTTTAGTTTCAACAATAGCATCATAGTGTTTTTGTCCAATTATCATCGGATCGATACTTGAAGAACTAGATGCTAAAGGATCAATTGCAGGGAAGATATTTTTTGCTGTAACTTCACGTGATAGAACTAAGTTACCACCTAAGTGTTTAAATATCGCTACAGCTGATGGCTCAGAAAGATCATCCATAGGTAAGAAAACTGTTTGGAAGGATGTAATATTACCGTTTTGGTTTGCGAAAATTCTATTTTCAATACTTGAAATTTCAGTGTTTAAAGTAGATTGATATCCACCAAGTGATGGTTTCTTATCTAAAGAAGCCGAAATTTCATTTCCTGCTTGAAGAAAACGAAAGATATTATCGATAAAAAGTAATACATTTTCTTTTTCAACGTCTCTTAGATATTCAGCAGCAGTAATTCCTATTGGAACAATACTCATTCTAGCACCAGCTGACTCATTCATCCTTGAGACATATAAAATTGAGTTGTTCATCAAATTAGATTGTTCTAGATCATCTTTAAGTTCAATTGCTTCACGAGAACGTTCTCCAGAACCGATAAAAATTGAGCTAGTTTTTTCTTGATTTTTTGATAGGTTAAAAATTATTTCCTTCATTAAAACTGTTTTTCCAACACCAGCTCCACCAAAGATACCAATTTTAGCACCTTTGATAATAGGAATAAAGAAGTCAACTGCCTTAATTCCTGTTTCAAGAATTTCGGGGTTGTATTTATAATTGTGATTTTTAATAATTGTTGAATCCATTTCAACATAATCAAAATTATTTAAGGTTGGATTATTTAGTGACTTACCGCTAAAATCAAAGACATTTCCTTTAGCTTTTTGACCTACAGGTACCATAAATGATCTATTTAAACATTTAACTTCTTGGTTAATATAAAATGGTGTTTCATTATAAATTATCATCGCTAGAAGATTTTTTTCATCAAGAACTTTTTTAACCATTAAGTAATTTTTGTTATCTTCAGTAAGAATTAATGTATTAATTTTTGGTAATTGTTCATTTGTAAAACTAACTTGTACAACGTCAGTTCAAATTTTGGTTATTTTTGCAGACATTATTTAACTCCTAACTTTTCGATTATATTATTAATAATTTCTTTTCTTAATGGAATGAATTCTTTTTGAACTTTGATACTTCAATTTAGTCCTAATTTGTCACTAAATTGCTTTAGAGAGCTTTTGAAAAATTCAGAAACTCTTGGGTCTAGCACTTTAGTATCCTTTGTGCTTTCGAAAATTTTTCTTGCTGTTTCATCTTGTTTGATCAATTCTTGACAGAATTTCAATGCTAGTTGGATATCTTTAACACCAATTAAACAATTTCATGAAATTAACTCAGAATTTAGTAGTAAGTCCTCTTCTGAATAAACCGAAACACCTTTTTGATTGAACATCTCTTCAATTAAAATTCCATTTTTAATTAAATTATTAGTTTGTTCATTTAAGTCGTATTTTAATGAAGATAATTTTGTTTGTCTACGGTAAGCTTTGTAAATTTTTCCAATTTTTGAAGCAACTTTGGCTATTTGCTTGCTTTGAACCATTCCTCCAATACGTGATACTGATAAATCAATATCTACAGCTGGATATTTACCTGAAGCAAAAATTTCACTATTTGTTACAATTTGTCCATCTGTAATACTAATGATATTTGAAGAAATAAGTGAGGTTATATCGTTATCAACCGTTTGAAGAATAGGTAATGCTGTTATACTCTTTCTATTACTGAATTTCCCACTTCTCTCAAGCAATCTTGAATGTGCATAGAACATATCACCAGGGAAGGCTTCCTTACCAACAGGTTTATTAGTTAAAAGTGCCATTTCACGGTAAATATTTGCATGAGTTGTTAAATCGTCAAAAATAATTAATACATCATTTTCATAACTTAAATTCTCTGCATGTGCCATAGCTACATATGGAAGTAAAAATTGTGAATATGGTTGATCTGAATCAGCTTTAATAATAATTGTTTGATCGAGAGCACCATTTTGCTCAAGTAATTTATATACGGTTGACAATTGTGAGTGTTGTGCTCCTATAGCCGCATAAATACATTTAACATTTTTATTTTTTTGATTAATGATAGTATTTAATGCTATAAATGTTTTACCCGTTTTTCTATCTCCAATGATCAATTCACGTTGTCCTTTACCGATAGGTACAAGTAAATCAATCGAAATATAACCAGTATTAAGTTGCTCATTTAGTGAACGATAAGTCATTAAATCATTTGGCTTGTTAAAAATGTTTGACTCGTATCTTAAGTATTCGGGAGTTTCTTTAGTTAATGCTGGATAAATAATATTGTTTTCAATATCAATAATTTTTCCAAAGAATTTTTTAGAAGTTTTAACCAAATTACTTTCATTACTTAAAATAAATTCATCTTCTATTTTTAAGTTGCTTGGGTCGGTGTTAACGATACAGAATGCTTTGTTTTCAGAAGCTGAAATTACTAAGGCTTTAATGTTTTGATTATCCTTGTGTACTAAACGCTCATTTTGAACAAAATTATGTTCTCCATTTAGTTCGATTATATAGTCAAATATTGCTTTAATTTGAATTTTATTTGCCATATTATAATCCTCCATTTCCTATTAAAATTAATATTATCGATGTGATGATTGTTAATGCACTTACTAATCAAGAAAGAACTAGACTAGCTTTAATTTTAGAATTTGTGTTTTTGTTTCTTTTATATTTAAATATTTGCAATGCAGAAGTAATAGCTGAAAGTAATATACCAACTGCTAAAATTATATACCCCAGAATTCTAAGCAAGAACAAGTCTGACTTAGGTTGTTTTACTGGGTTTATCTCAAGATTTCTAAAGGCCTCAGTAAATCTTTGAGTGATATTTTCACTATTTGAAAGATCTTCATTAGTTAACTTCTTAGTGATAGAGGTAACTGTTGAGATATTTCTAAATTGGTTTTGTACTCTTTTAACTTGTGAAAGGTACTCATCATATTCACTAATAATTTCGGCCGGATTAGATATATTAATTATTCCAAATAGATAATTAATATCTTTATTTAAGGCTCGAATGACCTTTTCAATTTTTTCTTTATCTTGAGCTTTTTGAGCTTTAGCTTTATCATTTTTAATTATTATTTTATCTATGTTATATACAATAACATCTTTATTTGTGTCAATGAATGAAACATATTCATTAAATAATTCTTGATATGCACGAGAGAGATAATTTCAAAAATTAATTCTATTGATATATGAGCTAAAATGTGAACTTAGCAATAGATATTTAATATCATGTCTAAAATCACTGTTTTTATCCTTGCCCACCTTATCATAAAGTGCATCTGCACTAAGATCTTTATACTGAATTAAATAACTTGAAATTATCTTGTTAATTTCTTTTATAAATGAGGAATCATTGTAGATTCTAATTGATTCAAAAATCATATTAAACACTGTGTTAGATAAAATCTTTGTATTACCTAATTTTTTAAGGTCAATTTTTCTATTAAGTCCTAAGCTATCATAAAATTTAAGATAAATTTCATTTACTGTATCAATTTTAACTTGCTCAAGAATCGTTTTTTTCTTTGTTGATTCTTTTTTTACTTCAGATTCATAGGTAATTTCTTTATTGTTGACAGTATCTTTGATTTTAACATCAGCAAATAATTTATTATCTACATTTTTAAGTTTTATAACCTTGTATTCAAACCTAGTATTTATTGGATTATTAAAGTAGAAAAACTTACTTAATTCTTCTTCATTTTGATTGAATCTACCAGCATCATCAGTTATATTGATTGAATCGTAAAATTCATAATTTATGTAAGGGCTAAATCTACCAACATTTTCTTGTCCAATTTTAGCATCAAAAGGGTCAACGTTAGCCTCAGAATCAGTGGCTGGTGGTACTATTTCTGGTACTGAAGGTAGAATTGGTTGCTCTTCAGGTTTTTCCTCTTCCTCACTAACATCTTCTTTTTCTATTTCTTTATTTTTTCTTAAGTCATATGCTGTAAATCTAGGTTTAATTTTTCTAATAATATAATCGTCTCAGTCTTGATAATTTTTTGGAACAGTTAATTCAAGAACGTTAGTTTCAGGGTTTTTGTCAATATTAACTGTTCCATCTTTATCAATAACACTTTGTAAATCTAATCTTGGAAAATCTTCTTTGTTTGCAAAATATCTGTCAAAATCCGCTTCTAGTTCACTGAAGTACTTATCACTTTTAGAGTTGATATCTTCTAATTTGTTTGAGTTTACAATTTTTGGAACAGTTATTTCTCTGTTAATATCTGGATCATCAATAAAATATTCATAATTATATTGATCGGAATCTGCTATTTTTACTTCGGTATATGACTCACCATTGTAATCAATATTTGCTTCTGAGAGAGTTTTATTATTTGCGATAATTCTAGGATAAACTATCACAATTCCTTTATTTAGATAATTTGTGAGAATTTCATCCTTATTTTTACTTAAAAAATTACTTAGGTATTGCATGTATAAACTCTCAATAATTTTTTCAGCAAAGTTATCTCCGTTATTATCTATTTCTGAGAGTAAATTACGACTTCTAACTTTATACTCTTCAATTTTTTTCTCAACAATTTTTGTTAAGAATTCTTTGATTTTTTTGTCAATAACATCTCTAAATTGATCAAAATCAGGGCTTACTGTGCCACTTGAGTTATTGTTCTCTGTGGCTTCTGTAGTTGCTGATAAAGTTAATAAAGGAAGTGTAGAAGATGAAACTGTTAATAATAATCACGATAATTTATTTTTCATCATACTCCTTTTCGTATACTAATTTAATAGAAAAATCAAATAGTGCCTTATACAAATATAATTCATCTTTAAACTCTTTAATTTTTTCAAAAGTGTTTGAAGCAATATTAAGTTGTTTTAATGATTCGAAATATTTGATCTTGGAATTTAATTCATTAATTTTGTCTCTATAGCTTATCATTAAATCTTTTTCAATGTATTTATCATATACATATTGGCTAAATTTTCCATAGTAATGCACAGAAATGGTTTCGTTGATATTTTCGATAAAGACGTTATTTAATATAAAATAGTAATATTGTTCTTCTGTTGTTTTAATTCTTAAAAAAGTTTTTTTAAAACTTGCAACAGAAGGAGAAGAAATTTTTATCCAATTATTATCTAATTGAGTACATGAATGAACTTCAGTTATATTAAAAGAAGTTTCATTACCATTTTGTGAGATAAATATAATTTTCTTTTCCATATTTACTCCCCTTTAGAATGAAGCATATCTCTTTTACTACTTAATAGTGAAAATTGTTCAACTTCAATTTCTCTTTTTTCGTTCAATAATTTAATTTTTATTTTTCTTCTTTTTTCCTCTAGATCATTTAATGTCTTGTTTTGCACAACTAGATTATATTTTTCATAAATAAGAGATGATTCAGTTAGTAATGAAAGAGTTACATATGTTAAATAATTGTGAATTTCATTATCAATAAAACTTGTTGTGTTAGGATAAATTTTAACCTTTGCTAAATGACTAAGATCATGAGTTATGCCTTTAGCCTGTTCGAAATTAAAATTATTTTCATGAATTGGAAATACTGTAATATAACTTTCAGAGATCTTTGAAGAGTTAATAATAAATTTAATATTATGGAACCCATTTGCTCCTAAATAATTTTCTAAGTACTGAGGTAAAATGTTCGATAAAACTTCAACTTCATTAATTTCTCTTTGAAAAATAATGTCATAATTATTTTCTGTTGCAAATTCAACAGCTCTTTTACCTATCGCAACAATTACATCTGTACCTAATCTGAAGTTTTTCTTTAACGAAACCTCATGTTTTTTATATGAGTCAGTATCAAATTTTTCAACTTCTGTAATATAAACTCAAATTGTTGAAAATGATTTTTCCCTTTAAATAATGAAGAGAAGGTTGAAGCTTTAAGAAATTCATGGGTTACGTTATATTTATTTTGAATAGTTTTTATCAATTCTTTACTATAACGTGAACGTTCAAAATAGTTATTAATTGATTTTGATAATTTTAAAATATTAATTAAGGTTACGTTTTTGTTTGATTCAACTATTTTATAAATTTTGTCTAAATTATTTAATTTAGTTTCAATTTTTTTGATATTCATTATAAAATTTCTCTACCAAATAAGCATTTAAGGGTTTTAGTTGATTCATCGAGAAAAACGATTATGTTAGGAAATACTTCAACAACTTTGTTTTGATTAAAAACAACATTTTCTATATTAGTGTTTATTGAGATAAAAATATCATTAAATTCAACTGCACTTGAAGATAAATTTAAGCTCATTGAATTAGGATCTTCAGTATTTGTTAAAAAGCTAGGTACTAGTTTTTTACTATCATATCTAGGGTTTCTAATTCAATTAATAACAAATTTATCAAACACCAATTGATGGTGGTTTGTATTATTTTCAATAACTTTTTTATCAATAAACTTTAAAAATTCTTCAACAACTTCTTTTTCATAGAAAAGTAATGAAGAGTTTAATAACATATCAAAAGAAATGAAATTTTTGCTATTTTTTAAAACGTAGTAATCTCTAAATTCTTCTGGATATTCAGCAATATCATTAATTTCTCTTTGGTTAATATTTTTTCTGTTAAATAACTTAAATTTTTTACTCATAAGCAATTCCTTTCTTCTTGAATTTTAGTAATCTGATTATTGATATTACTCAAGCAATAATTTGATATGTTGAGAAAATTAATGAAACTCCTGCAACAATAAATAATAAATAATCCGGTATTGTATATGGTGAAGGGATAAATGAGATTGATGTATTTTGATGGTTAACTAATAAAATATCCACAGCAGAAACTAATAAAGAACCCGCTAACAATACGCTTGATATAATTACAAAAATTGAGTGTCTATAATTTAGTTTTTTTCTTAATAAAATTCAGTTAACTATGTTAACAAAAGTTAGTGCAGAACCAATTAATAAGCTTGTAATTGCTGAAAAGCGTTCTTTTTCATATATTCTAAAAATGATCATCGAACCAGCAAAGATTAAAGTTGTCAAATACATTATAAATGTGAAAAGACTTTTGTTTGAACGATATGAAGGAACAGTTCAGAATATAATTGAGTTTGCAACTATTCAAATCAATAACACAACCCCAAAAATTAAATATGTTCAATGTCTTGTGTTATCAATAATAATAAATCCAGTACTTACTTTTTGAGTAATAAGCATGAATAAAAGATAAATTAAATTTGATAAAAATAATGCTATAAAACATAATGCTACATTAAAGAAACAATTTGAGA
This sequence comes from Mycoplasmopsis anatis, assembly GCF_900660655.1. NCBI lineage: Bacteria > Bacillati > Mycoplasmatota > Mycoplasmoidales > Metamycoplasmataceae > Mycoplasmopsis > Mycoplasmopsis anatis. The sequence goes on from NZ_LR215035.1 coordinate 437,781, forward strand.
AAATTTTTCTTTCTTTGTTTAAATAATAGTAATATACTCAATTACTTACCATTAAGACTATTGCAGCAAAAACTATGATAAATAACATTAATGCAGATTTAAATGATTGTACAAAGAACATCTCATTTACTTTATCAACAAATTTATTTTTCAAAAATAATTGAGATATAGGTGAATTTTCACCAGCACCATCAACAAACTGAATTAATAAATATATACCAATAATATACCCAATTATTTTTGAAACTAACGAAATCATAAAGTACAGAAAAGTTCTAATACTAAAGTATGAAATTAAACTTTTTGTTATAAATTGTACTGAATCATAAATGATATTAATTACTATTAATCCTAAAAAATAGTAAGTTGAATATGAAATATTGATTATTTTATCTTCAGGGAAAAACCTTAAAAAGATAAATAGTCCAAATGCAGCATAAGCAACATAAATTAAATATCATATTAGATAAAATTCTAGTTTTAACTCATGTCTATACATTTTTACGATCGAATATACTAGCGATCCAAAAATAGTGACTAAAAAGCACGCAAATGTATAACCAAGTACAAAACTTGAACTAAAAATAGTAATATCTGACTTATCAAAAAGGAAATTAAGATATCTATTAACGGTACCTTTTAGGGTAAAAAAGTTGCTAAAATTCCTTAGTATTTCCTCACAGAAAATAACAATTAAAATTAATGAAATAAAAATAAATGTTAATTTTAAGTCGATTTTGAATTTATTTTTATTCATATACCTCCTCTAAATCCTTTATTTATAGGTATAAAAGTAAGCTTTTAAACCAGTAAATAAATTATTAATTTTATATATTTTAAATATATAGAATTTTGAAAAAAAAAAAAAAAAACAATTATTTTTTTTGCTTTAATACCTTAAATAAGGTGAATTAATTTTTAATTAATAATTGTTTTATTTGAACTTGCTTGTTAAGCTTTTTTATCAAATTATTTCTCTGTTTTAATACATCAATAATAATTCTTCAGTGTGGTACGTTTAAACAAATAATTACAATCAAAGAGATTAACAGTAAAATAGTGCCCAACACAAAGAAAAGATAGTGAATAGCCACTAATTCACCACTTGCTACAAAATAATTTTGACTAAATTTTAATATGCTAGTCGCTGCAATTCCAGAAGGAAATGAAAACGGAGTGAATAAAATGCTAAATTTATGTTTTTTTAATGAATATACTAATACAGCAAACATTATTATAATTGAAGTCGCAACAAAAAATAGCATAAACATTCCTAAAAATTTATAAAATATTGCATTGTTTAGTATGCTAGTAAATTTATTTCCTGGGTTAAATACATCTAAATATCCAGCACAAAGAAGGTTAGCTGGAGAAGCAATTATACCCATACTTGGTTTATCATTTTCATTTTTATGTGGTAGAAATAAGAATTTATACAATACCACCGGTCAAACTCATAGATATATAGATAAACCCAATAGTCAAAGAATTTGAAAGAAAAATACTGGGATTAAATTACCTAAGTTGTTAAAACAAGTTACACTAATGACCATTCCTATAAGTGCAATGAATCACGAAGCATAAATTTCATCATCCCTATAATTATGTGGTAAAAATATATGTTTGAAAAAATAAAACAGAAAAGTTAAATGCAATAGTAAGCTTATTAACATAATGGTATTTGGAATTATAAAAAGATAGTATTTTAAGCTAAAATCATCTAGAATATAATTAGTAAACATTCAACCGATATAACCAGAGAACTGACACATACACATAAATGTTGCTGCAATAAAACCTGATTTATTCGGTGTTTTTAATTCAGATTTTAATAGTTCAAAACAATATCAAAAACGCAAAAATACTATTATTCAAATTGCAAAACTATATAAAGTTAATAAAATGTAAATAATTGTTTGAATAGTTAATAAAGTTTGTGAATTAGTAGAATTCTTAAACTCATTAATAAAGTAAATTAATGCACCTCCAAGGCCACTAATTCCTAATGCATATCCACATAATGAAAGTGGCATTTGACTCAAATATTGGTGTTTCATAGCAATATTATATTGTTAAAGATTTTTTTTGATAATGTTTAAATAATAAAATAGGTTAAAGATTTCATATTTAAAAAATGCACCATAGGTGCATTATGTTAATTAACACTATTGATGAAATTATTTAGAGCCTGCTTAATTTGTTCAAAGGTCGAATCATTAGATTCAATTAAAGAATTTAATCTTTGATATTCGCTACTATTAGCTTCAAAATTTAATAAACCAATAGCCATATATGCGACTCTTTTAATTGTATTAACCTCAAGTTGTTTGTATGAATCTTCTTTTGGAGATATTGAAAAGGCTAAAGTATATTTACTTGAATCATCAACTCCAAGATAAAAATCAAGTTCTTTGGTGTTAATATTTTGTTTAATAAAGAAGTTTTCACCTGTTAAATTATTTCTAATTAACTCAGTTTGATTTGTTTCTAGATTTAAACTGTAAATACTTTTGCTTGAACCATTATTGGTCATGAAGTATAAGTATTTACCAATATTAACTGCATTAGTTGTTAAAGTTCCGGAATAATTATTAAAGTTACTTGCTTCATTAAAGACATACTCATGTGATGGATCATTTGGATCAAAATTGTACAATTTAGCACCTGAACCGTTGTCCACTATTGAGTAGAACTTATTGTTGTAGAATGATAATGCACTTGATTTAGATTTTTCAGTTCTAATTTTTCCAATAACTTTAGTTGTAAAAAGATTACTTTGGTAGCTTTCACTAATTAAACTGCTATCGTTAAATGCATTTGTTGGAGTTAAACTAAATAATGTTTGGTTTGATGAAATTGAGTGGACTCTACGAATAAATAGTAGCATTTCTTTATCTTGATTAAATGTACTATCTTTACCAACTGGATGATATTTTTCGGGGATTCCAAAGTCTGAGTGAGTTGGGTCAGAAATAAATCAGTTGTTATTTTCATCTTGAATTGAAAGTCAAGTGTGTTGTTCACCAGTATATATTTTAAATCTGATATTAGCAAGTGATAAAAGTAATGCTAATTGTTCAACATACTCTTTACATACTCCTTCATTTAAAGCGTATGCTTCATCTAAGGTAGAAAGTCCAGCTGGGTTAGAAGCTGATGTATAAACTAAATTTTCCATTACAAATCTACCTAGAAGATAAACTTTTTGATGAACAGGCATTGAACTTTCTATTTGTGAAAGAGCATTAATTGCATATTGAACCATATCTTTTTTAGTTTGCACTCTAGTGTTAAGTAATGAGTTACCTACGCTAAAACCAATAAGTGAATTGTTTTTGGTTGTAAATTTTAATTCTGATTCTGCAACTAAAGAAACATAAGGATATTTATAATATTCATCTTTTAATATTTCCATCATTGCATTATATGCATAATCTGCATCGATTTTAATATTTGGTTTATTATCCTCTTCTGTAGGTTTGTAATTTGGGTTGTATTCTCTAAAAATTAAATTTTCGTATGATTTATTCTTTAAGCCTGCAAAGGTGTCAAGAATCATCTTTTTAATTTCCGCCTTATTAGGATTTGAAGCGAATTCTAATGAAGGAGGGAATGTTCTAGCGATATATGATTCTCAATTTTTTTGAATTTCATTAATTTTTGATTTTATTTCTTCAGCCGCTTCACGAATTCTATTTGCATCATCAGTATTACGGATTGAGTTATAAATTTCTTGGAATTCTCTTAATGCATTTAATGAATTTTCTCTAACTCCAGTTAGTCAGAAATGACCACTTTGATTTATCGAACTGTTATTAGTGATATCGTAAATTCACGCATCAAATTTATTATTCATTTCTGCAATTTCTTGCAACAATGCACCAAAACTTGCTTTAACGTTTGTATCAACCTTACCCTTACCATCATCTCCAACTTCAATTTTTGAAGAACCAATTTCTACATTACCAATTTCTCTACGATCTCCTTGCCCATAATTATCAATAGTAAATTCATATGTTTTAGTTGAAATTTCACTTGGTTTTACTGTATATCTAAATTTAGTAGTTACAAATACTCTGTTTGATTCTTCGTCGATTCTTCATTTTAAATCTTGTGTTGAAATAATTGAACTTGGGTAATTTGAAACAAACTTAATATCATCATCTTTTGTATATTTAGCAAGATAATCTTTTTTTGTTAAATTGTCAAAACTTACATTACTTGCAACTTCATCAAAAGTTGGTCATTCAGCAAAATTAGTGATTAAAATATCAACATTGTAAGGAATATTGTTTTTATCAACAAATTTAATCTGAGCCTTTAGTTCGTTTGTTTTAGAATTTTGAATTTGAGTTAGTAATAAAGTTTCGTTTTCAATGAATTTATCTTTTTTGTAATTAGTCAAAATAAGATTTTCCATAGTAAATTGAGTATTATAAAATACTTCAGGAATGGTTTTGTTGTTTAACACAATTTTTAGACCGGTTAAAGCTTCTGGAATTGTTCCAACTATCTTCAATGTCAATTTTTTTGTTTGTTCAGTACCACTACTATTACCATTGTCAGAACCACTATTAGAACTACCAGAATTTGTATCACCAGGTTCAGGATTAGTAGGTTGATCACCAGGTTCACTTGGAAGGTTTGGATTTTCCGCTGGTTCCTTTGGTTTTGCTTTTTCTTCTGAACAACTCGCTGAAAGAGAAACTATTGGTATAATAGTTCCTACTAAAGCTGAGTTTAAAATTATTAGTCTATTAATCTTTTTCATAACAAAATTTTAACACTATAATTGAACAAATTAATGCAAAAAAATGCTTTTTTAAATCAAAAACAAATAGTAAAATAAATTATTATGAAAAAGTGCTTTGATAAAAATAGATATATTAATTCACAAATTAAGAGAATTAATCAAAGAATTGAGCTATTTAAGAATAAATTATACCTAGAATTTGGAGGTAAAATCTTTGATGATTATCACGCTTCAAGAGTTTTACCAGGGTTTGAACCAGATACAAAAATAAGTATGTTATATAAACTTAAAGATAAGATTGAGTTTATGATATGTATAAATGCTGAAGATGTTATTTCTCAAAAGATTCGTTCAGACATAGGCATTAGTTACGAACAAGATCTTTTTAGGTTAATTGAACAGTTAAGCAATAAAGGTTTTTATGTTGGTTCAGTGGTTATAACACATTATAACAATCAAGAAAAAATTAAAAGTCTAACTGATAAATTAGATAATTTAAAAATACAATATGCTTATCATTATAAAATAGAAAACTATCCAATTGATGTAGATTATATTTGTAGTGAAAATGGTTTTGGCAAAAATCAATATATTAAAACTAAGCGAGAACTAATAGTTGTAACTGCTCCTGGACCTGGAAGTGGAAAATTGGCAACTTGTTTGTCTCAAATTTATAATGATTATCAAAATAATATTAAATCCGGTTATGCTAAATTTGAGACTTTTCCAGTGTGAAATATTGAACTAAATCATCCAATTAATTTAGCATATGAAGCAGCCACAGTTGATTTAAATGATATTAATATGATCGATCCATTTCACTATCAAAAATATAAAAAAATTGCAATAAATTATAACCGCGATATTGAAAGTTTTCCAATATTACAAAATTTACTTAAAAAGATTATGAATCAAGATATTTACTTCTCACCAACAGATATGGGAGTGAATATGTTAAAGAAAGGAATAATTGATTTTAATTTAGCAAGTAGCTCAGCTAAAGAAGAAATAGTCAGACGTTACTTTAACATAAAACTTAAAGTATTAAAAGATTATTCTAAAAAATATGAATTAGATAAGATTAAATCCATCATGGATAAATTAAATATAGATCAGAATATTAGAGAGGTATATAAATTCACAAAATCTTTAGCTGTTAAAAATAATAAAAACTATGCTGGATTTTTTATTGATAATAAACTTATTAGTGGTAAAGAAAGTGAATTGTTTGAACCTTCAGCTGCTGCTTTACTTAACACTCTTAAAGTAATTTCCAATATTGACATTGATCTAGATGTGCTACCTTTTGAGATAATAAATCAGCTTCTTTTACTTAAGAAGAGCAATATTTTGCAAAGTAGCAACAAGCTAAAAGTTTATGATGTTTTAACAACAATAGCAATTCAAGCTAAATTTGATAAAAATTGTAAGTTAATGTTTAATAACTTAAATAAATTAAATAACTGTGAATTTCACTCAAGTAAATTACTAAGCAAAAGTGAGGAAGAAACTCTGAGAAAACTAGGAGTTAATATAACTCAAGAATTAATCAATAATTAGGAGGATAAATGCTAAAAATTAATGAAATTGCACCCGATTTTACATTATTGGATCAAAATAACAAATCATTTACATTAAGTGATTTTAGAAATCAAAAAGTACTTTTATATTTTTATCCCAAGGATAATACACCAGGTTGCACAAATCAAGCTTGCTCATATAGAGATAGTATAGAAGAATTTAATAAATTAAATATAAAGGTAGTTGGAATAAGTACAGATAGTGTGGATTCACATAATAAATTTATTGATAAAAATAAATTGAATTTTACTCTTTTATCCGATTCAAATAAAGAAGTAGTGCAAAAGTATTTTGTTTGAAGAGAAAAGGTTAATTTTGGTAAAAAATACTTTGGTATTATTCGTTCAACTTTCTTAGTTGATGAAGATGGCAAATTGATCTATGTTAAATACAAAACAAGTCCATCAACTGATGTAGAAAATGTTTTGAAAATCTTGCAAAAATGAAAATAATAATCTCACCCGCTAAAACATTTACAAAATCTTCGGTTGAACAACATAATCATTCTTTACCTATTTTTCATTCTCAAAGCAAAATTTTAGAAGATCTAGTTAGTAATTTAAGTATTGAAGAGTTCAAACGAGTTTATAAAATTAACAACTCCAAATTAAAACAGTACCATTACTACAGTTCAAGTGAAAATCCCGAAAATTTACTAGCAATTTACTCTTTTAGTGGCATACAATACAAATATTTAGCTTACAATACATTAAATCAAAGTCAAAAAGATTTCATAAATGAAAATACACTTATTTTAAGTAGTTTATATGGGATTATTAAACCTTTAAATATAATAAAAGAACACAAAATCGATTTTAACAATAATCTTAATTTATATGAATTTTGAGAACCATATATAAAAGATTTCTTTATTTCAAATGAAGATAAATATCTGATTTTAAGCTCCAATGAATATACTAAACTTGTTGAAAAACACCTAAAAAGTGAAAATTATCTAAAAGTTAAATTTGTTGAATCCCATGGTGAAAAATTATTAGCTAAAAGTACTATGTCAAAAATTCAAAGAGGTAAAATGCTTCGTTGAATAGCTCAAAATAATTTAACAGATTTTGAACAAATTAAAAGTTATCGATTAGATGGTTTTATATTTTTAAAGCATGAAAATAATGAAATAGTTTTTATTAAAGAAAAATAACTTAATTGATATTTATTAAGTTGTTTTATAAAAAAATTTTTTGATTTATAATAGTTCCATGAAAGAAAAGATAATAAATTTGAATAAAAAACAAAAAGTTTCATTAGTGATCGGTATTATAGTTTTAGTAGTTTTCTTATATTCAGCTATAGGAGATGCAATCTTTAGAGTTAATGAATTTAATAAACAATTAAAACTTATTGATCAAAATACATTAACTGAACTGTTAAAATATGAGCAACTTAGACCGACATTATTAGGTTTTATGTGAAAGAAAACTTTAACCTTTACGTATATTACCAACTTATCTCTTGCAGTAAGTTTAATAATATATTCTTTTTATGGTGATAAGCTTTTTTCAAAACTTTGATTGTTCTATTCTTCAACTTGAATTACAATTACATTTATAGTATTTTGAAGTTTAATTTTTGCTGAATTAGCAAAGGCTGAATTTTGACAACTAAGTTTTACAATTTCAACTCACGCAATTAATCCAATAATAGGAATGATAATGTTATTTTACTTCAAGAAAGATTTGAGCAAATATATTAAATTTAAGCATTGCATTCATTCGGTTTGATTTATGATTGTTTACTATATTTTTGCACTTGTGATTTTCTTTAGCGGTTATAGCGCTGTAAGTGTTTTGGAAAGTAAAATTACTGATATTAATATTAATGTATACAAGGTTATTGATTTACCAATTTATAGTTTCTTAAACTTTGCAAGACCACTATTTTATAGTGGAAATAGTATTGTGTTAAAAATACTTTTAAATGTCATAATAGTTATTGTAGGAATTTTAACAGTTATAGGTCTTTCGACAATGTGAATGAAATTAATAGGAATTAGAAAAAATAAAAAAGTTAGAAGAGATATAAAATAATCTCTTTTTTTATACTTTTATAACGACTCATCTTATAATTGAATGACTTTCCAGTTAGTAGAATAATAATATTTAATAAGTGTATGGAAAACATAAATGTGAAAAAAACACTTATTTTTTATTTTATGATTTAAGTGAATTTCTGAATTAGATTCAAAAGGATAATTTACTAACTAAATTTATTAAAAACTTTATATTTTTTAAAAATTTACATAAGAATTTTGATATTCCCTATTAAATTCTTACTTAAGGGTGGTAAATAAAAACTACCAATTGGCAGTTAATTCTTAGGAAAATCTAAAAGTTTATTTCTATAATATTCATACTGTTGTTTTCTAAGTTTGATTTCTTTGGGGAGACCATTATTAATATCATTTATAATCATTTTTAGTTTATCAAGTTTTTTAGATAATTCAAATTGCTTATTTTTGCAAATAATTGGTATTTTTAATGAACCAATGATTTCAGAATTTAAATTACTAACAGTTCCTGAATTTATATTCAAACTTCAGTAATTTTGAACATAATCTGTTAATAAATAATGATACAAATAGTTAGAATCTAACTCACTCTCATAATTTTTAATAACTGCTCAACCATCATGTACAGCTCCATCAATCATTAAGATATAAGGTCTACCATAACTCATCGAATTAGATAAAATAAAGTCTCCTTTACTTACTAATCTAGACTTTTTAGCACCTTCAGAATTTATAAATTCCTTTGTGTTAACTACATATTTGTCATTCTGATCAACATCACCAATTTTAATTCAAGGTATACCATTATCTTTTGTTGTAATGAAATTATTTATAGGTCTTGGAGAGGCTCCTCTATAAATTTTACAAACATCACCCAATCGCTTATTCTTAACGCTGTTGTAGGTAAACATATCATTATGTGATGATAACATATTTTCTCTAAATAGATTATTTAAATAGTGTTTATATTGTTTATTTCTGTGCTCCAACTCATGCTCCAACTCTTTAACATAAATGTTGAATTTATCAAGTATTTTTACGATTTTGTTTTGTGTATCTATTGAAGGAATTGGGATTTCGTAACACAAAATCATTTCAGTACTTAAATTTGCTATAGATTGATTTTGGATATTTTTAACTAGACTTTCAGATATTTCAGATAATCAAAAATATAGATACTTATTATTTAAAACATACGAATTAGGTAGAAATTTACCCACACGTTGGTTCAAAAATAAATTTATCTCATCCGAATAATTCATCCCTATTTTACCAACTGAAGCTCCGGACATAGCAATTAAAATATCACCTTGATTGATTTTATATTTTGCTAAATCAACGTCTTTGTATTCATCTTTAGAAACATATACAACATTTTGAGTATCTATTTCGTCATTTTTAATATTAGAAATTCTAATAATTTTATAATCTCCGTTAGTTTGAAATTTTTTAGCACTGAACGAATATCCTTGAATTAATTTGCAAACTTCCCCAATAGTTTTTCACTCAACTTTTTCATTTTTGATCAAATCTCAAATTTTACTCATATCTCTCCAATTGTTAAATTAATTATATTTTATTAATGCTTTTTTACTAGTAAAATATTATGCTACTAAGCGGGAAAGTATAATAAAACAATAAAAAATTCTTATGTAAATTTTATAAAAACGTAAGATTCTAAATATTTTTAGTCAAAAAAACAACTTTTTAAATTATTCTTGGAAAGTTAAATTATTAATAATCAAAATAAAAAGTTAGTTTGACTAACTTAATATCCAAGATTTTCGTTTTTATAAATCAATTTTGAAACAATACTGTAAGAATAATAAATAATAAGTAAATTCCCTCAGATTTTTATAGGACTAATTAAAGTGTGATTAAAAATTCAAAGTATTATATTTTCAAAACCACCTTTATTAATTATAGAAGCATCACCAATAGATAAAATTGGAACGTTAGTTATTTCAAGTAGTGCTGAAAAAATAACAATTGGAATAATAATTAAATAAGTTACTTTATTCATCTTAAATCTAGCAACAGTTAAGAATATAATCATAGTTGCAAAACCTGCTACAGTTAGAGATAATAATAATCATCTATTACTTATAGGTAATTTCACAAATGCTGAATCTGGTAATTTAAAACCAATTATTGAAATTAAGACAGCAATAAGTAAACTTAAGAAAAATATAGATATAGTCAAACATATATTTCTAAGTTGTGACTCAGTTTTATCTTTATCAATGTTTTGTATTTGCTTTGAAATTTTAACTATCTTATTATGCACAATTGCTGCTTTTTCATAGTTATTTTTTAAAACTAATTCATTAAATTTAATATCTAATTTAAATATTTTACCTTTAAGATGTTCAATTTTTGATTGATCGTCAAAATAAAATTTTAAGAAATGCATAAAAAATCAACCAACAATTCCCGAAACTAAACCATTCATAGCTGTTGCTAAAGTGTACAAAGGACTATAAAGAGTTGGAACGATAAAAAACATCGAAATTAAATCGCTTAATAAACCTACTAAAAAACCGATAATTGGTCCAAAAATAAAACCAGTTATTTTAACAGGTAATCCAATAATACTAAATTTTAATTGAGGTAAATAACCTGCTGGAATACCATTACTTAAGAAAATTGTTAAAGCAACTGAAACAGCAATTAAAATACCAACAAAAACCATTTTTTTGATGGTTCATCTACTAAAAATTCCTCATTTATTTGTAGGAGGTAAAATAGGTGATTTCATATATATAAATAATAAATTATTTTTGATTAAATTCAATTTAATTTTATAAATTTAAAAATAAATATAAAATTAGTAAAATTAAAATACTTATAAGGAGAATTATGAATGTTTTACATAATAAAATGATGCATATCATTAACACTATTGTAACTAGTGATAGTGAAGTTAATAAACTAAAATTGGGTAAAAAAAGAACTCATTTAATCAAATTCGGTCAACTTTTTTATATTGCTTTAATTGTATTTGCTGTAATATTCTCATTTATTAGCTTTGCTATTAAAGCAAAAGAATTTAAAAGTATTATTATTACAATCAATATTTTAACTTTTTTTATTCTGTTAGCTGATTATGTGTTACATTGAATTACCTTTCCAATTCGTAGTGATAGCAACAAAACATTTAAAAGTCTTTTACTGTTCCCTTTTACCGGTGTTGGGTTAATTTTATTAATTTCTTTACTGCCATCATTCTCAGCAATGCAATTCCTACATTTTGAGACAAATCAAGTTTTTAAATACTTTGAAACTTTAACATTTATTAGAGTTATTCGGTTAATCTTAATTCTTAAGATTTTCCCACCATTTAAGATTTTAATTAATGTCTTCAAAGATCAAAAATTAATTTTATCTTATGTATTTATTTTCATTATTATTTTAATCTTTGTTTTTGCATTAATTATCTGAAAAAATGAAGTTGAATGATTAGAAAATGAAGCTTTAATGCAGACTCAAAATTGGTTTATTTCGCAAAACTTACAAATAGATCAAAGCTCTCAAGAGTTTATAAACAAATATAATGAATTAAAGGAATCACTCAGTTCAAATGTTGTAACTAATTTATTTGATGCAATTTACTTCTCTACCATTACTTTAACTACTATTGGTTACGGTGATTTCTCACCTCATGCTGCTACTTCAAAATTTATTGTTATTGTTATTTCTATTATTGGAATTGCAATATTTACTATTCCTTCCGGGATTGTGGCTGGAAGTATTATGACAAATATGAATGCTATGGTTGATAAAAAGAGTAAAAGAACTGAAAAAGAAAATAAACACAAAGATACTAAATAGGATTTCTCCTATTTTTTATTTATATTTTCAGTTAAATTTAACTCTATTTTATTTCCTATAATAATTTAATTATTAATATAAAATTTAAATAAATACTTATTTATATAAAATTAAGGAACAATATGGATAAAAATATAGAAGAGTTAATAAATTCAACTAATATTAAAACCGGTTTAACTACTCAAGAAGTAGAAATAAACAGGGAAAAATATGGTAAAAATGTTTTGAGTCAAAACAAAAAAATAAATCCTTTTATCGCATTTTTAAACCAATTTAAGGATTTTATGATTATACTTTTACTTATCGCTGCTGTGATAAGTTTTGGGGTTGCTTTCTATGAACTTTATTCAAATAAAGACAGAAGTAGCACTGAAGTTATAATCAGTTTTGTGGAACCATTTATTATTTTATTAGTTGTGGTTCTTAATAGTATGCTCGGTGCATACCAAGAAGTAAAAAGTGATCAAGCCGTTAGAGCACTTGAGAAAATAAATGAACAAAATGCTAAAGTAATTAGAAACGGAATTACTCTTACTGTTCCAGCTTCTGAGTTAGTAGTTGGAGATTTAATAGTAGTTGAATCTGGTGATACCATTTCAGCTGATGCAAAAATTATTGAGGCATATAATTTCTATGTTGTAGAGTCATCTCTTACAGGTGAGAGTGTTGCAGTAGAAAAAAATGCAAATAAAATTATTAAACAAACTGAAATTCTTGCAGAAAAAACTAATATTATTTTTTCTGGAACTTATTCAACTAATGGACGTGCTTTAGCGGTTGTTTATTCAGTTGGTAAAAAAACTGAAATTGGAAAAATAAATAATTTAATTCAAGAACAACAAGTCTCAACTACCCCATTACAAGATAAATTAAATAAAATGGGTAAATTATTTGGTTGAGCTGGAATTATCTTATTATTTGTTAGTTTAATTATTCAAATAGTTTTAATAAATACATTAAAAGGTAATTGAACAAATATTGATGTTTATTCAAACTCACTAATAACTGCAATTAGTTTAGCTGTTGCAGCCATTCCAGAAGGTCTAGTTACTTTTACTACAGTTTTACTTGCTATTGGAGTTTCGAAAATGGCTAAGGAAAACGCAATAATTAAGTCACTTCCTGCGATAGAAACACTAGGTTCAACTAATATTATTTGTTCTGATAAAACAGGAACTTTAACACAAAATAAAATGACTGTGGTTGATTTATTTAGTGAAGATAAATTACTCTCAGAAACAAATGATAAAACTTTATTTAAGAATATTTTAAGAGCAAGTATTGCATGTTCTGATGCGGAAATAAATATCATAGATAATGAATTTGTTGAAGTTGGTGATCCAACTGAAACTGGAATTATTCGTGCAGGACTTGACATTGATCTAACTAAAGCTGATATTTTAGATAAATACAAAAAAGTTTCTTCACTACCTTTTGATAGTAAGAGAAAATTAATGTCTGTTTTACTTGAAAATAATTCTCGTAAAGTTATGATTACCAAAGGTGCACCAGATGTTATATTTAATCTAACTAATGCAGATAAGAAATTTAGAGACTTAAATGAAGAATGAGCTAAAAAAGCTTATCGTGTTATCGCTGTAGCAAAAAAAGAGATGTCTAGTGATACAACTGAAATTAATTTTAAGGATGAGCAAAACTTGGAAATTATTGGTTTAATTGCACTAATTGACCCTCCACGTGAAGAAGTTAAAAAATCTATTCTTGAATGCTTAGGGGCTGGCGTTAAACCTGTTATGATAACAGGGGATCATATCACTACAGCTGTAGCTATTGCTAAAAACTTACATATTTTTAATGAAGGTGATATTGCACTTTCAGGTGCTGAATTAGCAAATTTAACTGATGAGGAATTATTCAACACAGTTGAAAAAGTTTCAGTTTATGCTAGAGTAAATCCTAGTGATAAACTTAGAATTGTACAGGCATGACAAAAACACAATAAAGTTGTAGCAATGACTGGTGATGGTGTTAATGATGCACCTGCACTTAAAGCTTCAGACATTGGTTGTGCAATGGGAATTACCGGTACAGATGTATCTAAACAAGCTGCTGATGTAATTCTCACCGATGATAATTTCAATACCATCACTAAGGCTATACGTGGTGGTAGAGAAATTTTTGATAAAATTAAAACAGTTATACTAAACTTATTAATTTCTTCAGTAACTGAAATTATTGTTATGATGATTGGATTATTTGTCTTTAGATTTGCTTTTGCTAAACAAATATCTGATTCAGATTTTTGAGTTCTTTCAGCTTCACAATTACTTTGAATCAATCTCTTAACACATGGTTTACCTGCTATTGCACTTGGAATGGTTCATAATGGTGATGATGTAATGAATAGAAAACCCTTTAATAAAGATGAATCAATTTTTGCTAGAGGGATGGGAATTAATTTAATGATTCAATCTAGTGTTGTTTCTCTCCTAGCTCTGTTATCATATTCAATTGTTGCACTTATTGCTACGAAATACGCAATTACAGGAATTGAGTTTGTTAAATTAACTTCAACTGCTTGTTTTGTAACTTTAGGAACGGCTGCCTCATTAAGTTCACTTAACTTAATAAGTCATAAATCGATATTTAAGTGTAATGTTAGAAAATTTAAATTAGTTTATTTAGCAAGTATTTTTTCACTGTTATGCGTTATTCTTGCCGCATATGTTCCTGGTGTTAGAACTGTATTTAAAATGTATAATTCAAGTACATATCCGGTTGAATTATGATTAATTCCAATAGCTTTAGGCTTTGGTTTGATAATATGAAATGAAATATCTAAAGCAACAGGATTACATGCAAAAATTCATAAATTAAATAAATAAGGAGAAATATGAAAAGTAAATGAGCAATTTTTAGTGATGTTGATGGTACAATATATGGATTTCCAGACAAAATTTTACCCGAAACAAACAGACAAAAATTATTAGAAATAACTGAAAAAGGTGTACCATTTATTCTTAACACAGGTAATGGACCTTTTGAAAAAATCAAAAAATTAGCTTCATTAACTAAATCTAGATACATGATTTGTTCAAATGGTGCGGTAATATATGATAATGTTGAGAATAAATTTGTTCACATTGAATATATTCCACTCCAAGAAGCAAGAAAAATATTTGATTTAGCAGATAAGCATAATATTAAACTTTATTATTTCGGAACTGATCAGTACTATTTAAAAAACCACACTCCAGAAATGTATAGATTCTTAAGCGATTTCTTAGAGTATGAAGATTGAATAACTGATGGTCGTCTAAATGAAGATGTTCACAAAATTGAAGTATACGGTAATCATGAAGAGATTAAAGAAGCATATGAAATATTCAAGAATGCTAATATCGATTTAAATATTATTTATTTAGGTTCACACATAGAAATAACCAAACAAGGAGTTTCAAAAGGTTCTGGCCTTAAATGAATGTGTGAGAATGTTTTTGAGACATCACTTGATAATGTAATGGCTATTGGAGATAGTCAAAACGATCAACAAATGCTTGAAATTGTTGGTTATTCATATGCAATGGCAAACTCTGATGAAGATACAAAAAGAATCGCTAAATATCACACTTCAGATGTATTACAATGCGGTCTAGCTGAAGCTATTGATGATTATTTATACAGAAGTGATTTTGAATTAAAAAGACAAATTAGTCAACAAACTAAGAAATAAAAAATACGCCATTTTAAACTAGGACAACGAAAGTTGACAAAAAAATATTTTAAGACATCATTGCAAATTGCTTTGGTGTTTTTCAATTTAAATTTGATTGTATTCTTTCATTATTATAATAATTTATGAATTTTTTTATTTCATCATTTAACATTTTTAACGTTAAATTTCTTACATTCAAATCTCTAATGAATTCAGTTTTCAACACCGAGAACCAATATTCTGCTTCTCTATTATCCAGACTATTACCAATTCTTGAGTATGAAGTTCTTCCATTCAATGATTTGACTTTATCTATAAATCTTTCGTTTGTATATTGAAATCCATGGTCCGAATGAACTATAAAAGTTTTATTATTGAAATTATTTTTATTTAAATTATCCATAACTAAGTCAAGATCATTGTAAAAAGATAGTTGAAATGATTCAACTAATTTAGATCTATGATCAATAATCACAGAAAGATAAACGTGGTTTTGGATTGCATCTTTTGTAGCAGGTAAGTATGTTATATCAGTACACTTAATATTGAGATTTTGAGAATCGTTATAATCTCTTTTAACTAAGTCTTCTCCTATGTAATTAATATCTTTTATTTCTTTTGTTCTTCTACGTTTTCTTATTTCTGAATTTAAGTTGTTTTTGCTAAGAAATCTCCCTAAAGTTCTTTCATTTAATACTATATTAAAGTCATTTTGCATGATTTTTGATAATTTAGTTCTGCCTGCATTTTTATGTTTTCTTCTAGCTTCTAAAATCTCTTCTCTATATTTTTCAGGTATTGTAGAATTTCATTTTTTAGTTGAACAATCTCTTTTTCTTGTATTATAAATAGATTGTCTTGAAATCTTCAATAATTTAGAAATTTTAGTAATTGATGTTTCAGTTAATGCTTTTGATTCTTTTGTTTTTTCTCTTTTAGGCATGTCTTTAGTTATCTCAACATATCTTTTAGCAATTTCTATCAATTCTTCTCTCTTAAAATCACTTCAATCAATTTCTTGATCTTTATTTTCTTTTCTGGGTCTTCCACGTTTCTTCATCTCACTAGGATGTTTTTTGCTTGTTAAAATGTATTCCATACCTTTATTATAAACTTTTGCTCTATATTTTAATGTTCTAAAAAAAGTTCTTATCCCGTTGGCTTTTAACTTTCAGTGCCCAGAAAAATTAATATATTTTTCAAGGATTATCTTTCTAGATAATCCATTATTCCAATCATTGATGAGTTCGAATCAATGATTGGAAGATAAATGTTTTCCCATATTTCCTCCAATAAAAAAAGTTGACATTTATTTGTCAACTTTTTGTGTCCTAGTTTATTTTGGCGTTTTATTTTACTAATTTTTAGTTCAACTTACAAAAAATATAGCTTGATTGGGTAAAGTTTCACCACAATTAACTTCGTAAGCGAAATAACTATCATTTTCATAAACTATTGCTCAACCATTTTCTTCCGCAACTTTTGAATTTAAAATTAACTCACATTTATAAAACTGATTTTGATAATAAATATCTTCATTATGATTTTTTAATTCAGCTGTATAGTCTAAATCTTTAACACATTTTAGTGCTTTATCAATATGGATTTCTCGCATTTGATTATTTTTATCAACTCGTTTATAATCATATAATCGATAAGTTGTATCGGAAGGTTGTTGCACTTCTATAACAGTGATATTTGCGTTATTTGGGGTTCCCAATCCATGAACTAACCCTGCTGGAATATTGTAAAAATGGGATTTTTTTGCTTTAACAACATTTAAAATATCAACAAGGTTATTCTCTTTTAATTTTTGTTGAAATATTTTATTTCTATAGTCACTTAGTCCTAAAACTAATTCACTATTTTTTTCACAATTTAAAACAAATCAAGTTTCTGTTTTTCCATTTTCTTGATTTTCGATTTCTTTAGCTAAAGTATCATCTGGGTGAACTTGAACCGAAAGTGGTTCTTTTGCATGAATAATTTTAATTAATGGAGCATTTTTTACTAAAGAATTATCTTCAAATTTTGTTTCATAACCTTTTAATGATGAAACTAATCAAATTTCATAACCTCAAATTTTATTATGAATTACTGGTACAATTTTTTTCATAATTAAATTATATATTTTATATAAGCAAAATATTTAAATTACCTATGTAGTTGTTTATAAAAAATTAAGTTAAATATATAATTAAATATATGAATGAACTTGATAATAAATATGAATTAAAAATGAATAAAATAGTTTTTTGTGAAATTGATATTGACTACTTAAAATCTTTATATGAATTCGATAATGAAGTAAGTTATAATCAAAATTATAAAAAGCATATAAAAGCACATTTAGGGATATTAACTTCAATACAAAATAACACCTTTATAATTCCACTGACTTCACCTAAAGAAAAACATTTAAAAATTAGTAATAATTCTAATCAAATTGAAAAAATGTTTGATCAAGATAACAATTCATTAGGAGTTCTTTTAATACAAAAAATAATTCCTGTATCTGAAATTTTGATTAAGAGAATTAATATAGAAAAAGATAAGAAGTACGGAAATTTAATACTGAAACAATTAAACTACATAAAGAAAAACAAAGCAAGAATACTTAAAAAGGTGAATACGCATTACGATAAAGTTATGAACAATAAAAAAATCAAATTTTCAACAAACTTACCAGCCGACATTAACTTTTTAAAGAACTACCTAAAATAATGTTATAATTTATATGAACATTATAAAGCATTGGGATTCGCTCCAAGTAAAATTATGCGAGACTAAAAAGCATTGGGATTCGCTCCAAGTAAAATTATGTGAGACTAAAAAGCATTGGGATTCGCTCCAAGTAAAATTAGGCGAGGCTATAAAGGAATAAAGATCACTCGATTACTATCAAGAGAGTCAAAATATGTAATGTTCTACCACCTTGGAGGTGGTTTTTCATTTACTTTAATAAGTGTATAAAAATATTTTTACGTTACAGTTTTGACAATTTCATCTTCATTCTTTTAATGTATAATAGTTAATATAAAAAGGTTAGTTACCCAAGTCCGGTTGAAGGGACCGCTCTCGAAAAGCGGCAGGGGTGGCAACACCCGCGAGGGTTCGAATCCCTCACTAACCACCACGCCAGTTTAGCTTAGTGGTAAAGCACTTGACTCGTAATCAAGCGACACGAGTTCGATTCTCGTAACTGGCACCAAAGAACTCCCAACTATTAAATTACTTACTGAAATTAAATATTCATTGAATATTTTCTATATTATGGTAAAATAAATTTAATAAAATGGTGGTATATTATGACAAAAGAATTACAACAAGATACACAAAAAAACACAGATAAAAAGCAAAAAGTTAAATTAATCATCACAATTGTTATTATTGTACTTTTATTAGTGTTTATTGCAGTTATGATAGCATACATCTCAGACTTTTTCATTTACAAAGATACTGTTAAAGATGGTTTATTATGAACTGTATCGCAAAGAGAACATGGATTGTTTGGAATCTTTTAAGATCATAACAACCAGTTAATTGGGCGTTCAATGCTCAATTTTTTATTTTAAATTTACTTATTTCGATCTAAATACTAATTTATATAAATGTGGGTAATGTAAAAAATGCAGAAAATAATTTCTCCACATATTTTTTACTACATTCCAAAATTAGTTTTATTTATGCCACTAAGCTAAAAGCTAAAGTCAACATTAAACAAAAAAACATCAAATTAAGAAATTTGATGCATTGAGTAATTTTAATCTATGTTATTGTATGACATCTTTAATAAGATTACTATTCTAAATTTAGTTCATTATTTTTAACACTTAAAGTATATTCATATTCAACTTTTAATTTATTTTGAATAAGTTCCATGCTAATAAATGTTTCGATATTTTTTTGTATAAATCTTTTAATTGGTCTAGCTCCAAATTCACTATCAAAACTATTTTTAACTACATATTCAAGTACCGAATCATCAAAGGAAATTTTAATTTTGTGGGTGTCTCATATTCTTTTAATTAATTTGTCTATTTCTAGCTTTGCTATTTGTTTAGCTTCTTTTAATGAAAGGGGATTGAATTTTACAATCTCATCAAAACGATTTATAAATTCAGGTTTAAGTTGCTGTAATAATAAATCTCTTAATTCTTTTTCGCTTTTAATTTTATTGTTCAATATTTCATGACTGCCTATATTGGTAGTCATAATAATAATTAAGTTACGACAATTTATAACCTTACCTTTAGAGTTTGTTATTTGTCCATTATCAAGCATTTGTAAGAAAATATTTAATACTTCTGGATGTGCTTTCTCAATCTCATCAACAAGTAAGATTGTATAAGGGTTCTTTCTTATTTCTTCAGAGAGATTTCCTGATTCACCATAACCTACATACCCAGGAGGAGAACCAATAATTTTAGATACACTATGTTTCTCCATAAACTCTGACATATCTAACCTAATCATGTTTTTCTCTGAATCAAATAATTCATATGCTAATTGCCGAGCCAACTCAGTTTTACCTACCCCTGTTGGACCAGCAAAGAGAAAACTAGCTAATGGACGATTTGGATCATTAATGTTAGCTTTAGAACGAATTATTGTATTACTTAATTCTTTGACAGCATGCTCTTGTCCTATAATTTTTTTGTTAAGATTTTCTTTAAGAGATAAAATTTTATCTATTTCTTCTTTGATTAATTTATTAACGGGAATTTTCGTTCACTTTGAAACAATTTGAGCTATTGTTTCCTTAGTAACTGTGTCTTTAATTAATTCAAAGTTTGCATTTTTTATCTCTTCGAGTTTATTTTCTTTTTCTGGAATTAAACCATATTTTAACTTTGAAGCTTGTTCAAAATCTCCCTCATTTAACGCTCTATTTAATTTATGTTTAAGTTCCTCAATTTCTTGTTGAAGACTAATGACATCTTTAAGTTTATTCTTTTCAGATTCTCATTTTTTTCTTAATTGCTTTATTTTTAGATCAGTTTCATTTAGGTTTTTAGCATTAATTTCAATAAGTTGATTATCTTTTTTTGTTGCTGAATTTAACGCTAATTTTTCCATTTCAAATCTAATTTTTTCTTGATTAAGTTTCTCTAGTTCCTCAGGAATAAAATTCATTTCAGTTTTAATTGTTGCAGCAGCTTCATCAACTAAATCTATAGCTTTATCTGGTAAAAATCTGTCTGAAATATATCTGCTAGATAATTCGGCTGCATAAACAAGTGAATTATCATCAATTTTAACTTTATGAAAACTTTCAAGTCTTTCTTTGATTCCACGAAGAATTGTTATCGTATCTTGAATACTTGGTTCATTGACGATAACTTTTTGCATTCTTCTTTCTAGCGCAGCATCTTTTTCAATATATTTTTGATATTCATCATAAGTAGTTGCACCAATTAAATGAAGTGCACCACGTGCCATTAAAGGTTTGATAATATTGGCAGCATCCATACCTGAATCAGCACCAGTTTTACCTGTTCCAATTAACATATGAATTTCATCAATAAAAATAATTATTTCGTCTTTTTTCTCTTCAATTTCTTTTAATATACTTTTTAATCTTTCTTCAAATTGACCCTGATACATAGCTCCAGCAATTAATGAAGCTAAATCAATTTCAACAACTCTACAATTTAATAAATTTTCAGGTACTTGTTTATCTATTATTTTTTTAGCAAGTCCTTCAACTATAGCTGTTTTACCAACTCCAGGTTCACCAATTAAAACAGGGTTGTTTTTTGTCTTACGACTTAAAATACGAATCATTCTTCTTATTTCATCATCACGTCCTATTACAGGTTCTAATTTATTCTCTTTAGCAAGTTTAGTTAAATCTCTTCCATACTTCTCTAATGCTGGACGATTATCACTTGGTTTATAATTCATTTCCATTTTAACCTCCTGTATTAATTGTATCACTTTTTTAGCACTCTAATCATTTAATTGCTAAATTTTATTATAGTGAATGTATTGTTAAAGAAATATAATAATATAAAATATAATCATGAAGATTTTTATTATAGTTTTAATTAACTTATTTATATTTATAGTTGGATATTTAGTCGGAAGCGTTAATACCTCAATAGTTTTAAGTCATAAACGAAAATCACAAGATATTCGAGATTATAATTCAAAAAACGCAGGAGCAACAAACTCACTACGTACCTATGGTGGAAAATTTGCGCTAGCTGTATTAATTATTGATATATTAAAATCTTATTTAACAGTTATGATTTTTTCACTTTTAACCAGATATATTTCAGCTACAAATACTTACTTAATTATTCCAATGCTTGCAGGTGTAGGTGTTGTAATCGGACATGTTTATCCTATATTTTATAAATTTAAAGGTGGAAAGGGTGCGGCATGTTCACTAGGGGTGTTAATAGCTATTAACCCACTTAATTTATTTATATCTGCATTTATTTTCTTTAGTGTTATTTTTATCACTAGATATGTTTCACTAGCAAGTATGTTAACAGCATTTTTAATGGTATTTATTTGTTTTTGCCCATGAATTGCACATGGAATCTTAGCAGTGTTTAAAAATAATGCAGGATATTTCTATATTGAAGGAATCTGTTTCACTCTTTGTGCTTTATTATTAATTTATGCACATAGAAGTAATATTGTAAGATTAATAAAAGGAACTGAAAGAAAACAAAAACTTTCAAGAAGCAAATAGCATTAAGCTATTTTTTATTTTTAAATTAGTTATTGAAGTAAAATTAAGTTATGACTTATCAAGAATTAGATAAATTAGATAACATTGTAGAATTTAATGAAAATCTACAAAAACATTTTTGCTTTTCATGAAAGGAAATTGACAATAAGTTAATAATTAATTACAATAAAAATAACGACACTAATGAGAAATACCTTAAAAGAATAAGAAGAAGAATAAAAAAATTCAATCAAACAAATTTTTATAAAAAAACTTCAGAAAAATATATTGTAGTCTACGGTAAAAAAATTTTCTACAAGTATATTTCTGAATTGAAACTTATTTCATTTTCAAATTACTTTGATGAAATAATCATCTGTAAAAATCAAAAACAAGTACAAGAACGCATCAATATTTTTTTATCAGAGAAATTAATTAAATTAGTTAGTGAAATAATTACAAACTTTAATGACAAAAATTTAAGTGATTATAAATTAATTGTTAAAAACAACATTAAAAGTTTTTATGGAAAAATAAATTATTTAGATAAGAAATTAATTTTTAATTTAATTTTAATTCATTATCCAATCCAAGTAATCAAATCTGTTATTTTTCATGAAATATCTCACTTTTATACTAAAGGTCACAAGCACGATAAATTTTTTTATGCTAAGCTTTATGAATTGTTTCCTGAATACAATAAATATAATACAGAACTAAATCAGAATAAATTTATCTAAAATTAAAAAAAAAAAAAAAAACGCAACGCGTTTCTGGTGCCCGAGACAGGATTTGAACCTGCATGGATTTCTCCACTAGATCCTTAGTCTAGCGTGTCTGCCAATTTCACCACTCGGGCGCACTTTATTATTTTACATTATTTATTAATATTTTGTAAAAAATATTTATTGAAATATAAAAATATAAAGTGGAAAAGTCATGCGACCATTATTTTTATTTAAAGAGCTTGAAGTACAATAGTGCTTCAATATTTATAATTATATTGCTTTTTTATATAAAAAAGCACACCAAAAGAATCGGTCATGACCGATTTTAAAATTTTTTTCAATATTATTTTGAGATAAGTAATAAATATTTGTTAATTCTATTGATCATTATTTGAATTTGTTCATCAGAAAATTTGTCCATTGAAATACCTTTAGCAATATATCTTCTGATATGTCTATGAATGTTCTCGATAGAACCTTTTTGATATGAGCAGTACGCGTCACATTTGTATAAATTGTTTTGATTAATAACTTCGTGCAACAACACGTTCTCGGAGCCGTTGTCAATTGTTAAAGTTTTGATTTTTAATGCGTTATTTTCAATAATTTTAATCAATGATTTTTTAACTGCTAATGAAGTTTTTAGTGACCTAACTGAATAGAGTCTTCTAGATTTTCTATCTAAAACAGTAACTAAACAATACTTGTCCTCACGTTTACCAATAACTGTATCAAGTTCATAATGACCTTCCATAGTTCTATTGTTAGCTTCCTCAGGTCTTTGATGAATTGGAATTGCATTTTTAAGAGAACTTTTTTGAGTTTTAACAGTTCTCTTTCGGTATTTTCCTACCGAAAGAAATTGTAAAATATCTATAGATAATGAAAACTCATTTGACTTTAAGCACTTATATACAGTGCTTGTCGTAGGACAAGGACTATTAGGGTAATGTTTTTTAAATTTATTAACAAGTGCTTTAGCAGAAACTTTTATGGCTCTTTTTGTAAAATCCTTACTAAATCGATTTTTTCTAAAATAGTCAACTTCTTCATTTCAAAATCTAATAAAATCTTTTCATTTGTTTTGAATAGTTTTTGAGTGAAGTCTAGTTCTTCTTGACCTATAAAATATCAAATGTTCAGCTAACAAATTAAAATCTATATAGTTAACATAGTTAATATAATTGTCGCAATTGCGACAAACTTTCTTAAATTTCTTAACAAAATCACCTTGATTTGTTGCAGAAATTTTTAATAGTTTTTTAATAGTTTTTGGTTGAAATCTTACAATGTTTGAAACTTGAGAAATGGTTTTATTTTGCCCTATTAACCTTAAACATTCATTAAAATGAAGAATACTCATTTGATTCTCTTTCAATAGTCTTGTTTTTAAGACTTTCGAATGTAATAACCTAATTTCTTCATCAGAATTCTTTATCAAATAATGATTGTTAGGAAGATGTTTTCGTTTAGTTTTTATACACACAACTTTTTCAAGAGAATTTTTAATATTTGCTATAATCATACTGGGTCCTTTCGTATTTTTTGGAGCAATATTATTTTACTAAAAGACCCAATAAATAAAAACAGTCATGCGATAATGGTCGCATGACTTTTCTATTTTACGTGAAATATAAAAAATATTTATGATCAACAATATAGACCATAAATATTTATTAAATTAAAACAATAAAATAAAATGATCAATTGGAAATAAAATTTGTTACACAAAATAAAATAATTTATTTATAGATTAATTTAAAAAAAATATTCATTTAAAATTAGTTTTGAAAAACACCATAAAAATGATAAAATAAATAAGCAATATTTAATTGCAGAAAGTAGATTCACTTCTCACCTGATAGCCAATAGCTTTGGGTTTTGCTACAATTAAATGATCATCAAATGATGACCTTTTTTAGTAGAGCAGAAGTGGGAAACCACATTTTTATTTTAAGGAGTATGTTATAAAAGCAGGAAATAGAAAACCTAGTGCAGAGCACTATGTAAATCAAGCAATCCCTTTCAAACAAGTTTTTCTTATAGGGCCAGATGGTGAAAAAATTGGAGTTAAATACACAAATGAAGCTATCGAAATGGCAAAAAGTCAAAAACTTGATTTGGTTTTAATTCAAGTTGAACCAAAACCAATAGCCAGAATGTTGGATTATGGTAAGTTCAAGTACGACCGTAAGAAAAACAAAAAGAAATTAAGGAAAAACAAACTAACATACAAAATCGCGAAGTTCGTCTTACACCTATGATTGGTGAAAATGACTTACTTACTAAAAGTCGTAAAGCACGTGAATTCTTGCTTAAAGGAGACAGAATTAAAGTGTCACTTAAGCTAAGAGGGCGTGAAATAGGACGTCAAGATTTAGGATTAGCTACATTAGATAAGTTTTTCAAAACTCTTGAAGATATAGCGGAAATCACTAAGGAAGCTGTGTTAGTAAATGATCGTTTTCTTGATATGAATCTCCAACCAAATAAACAAAAAATAGCTAAATACATGAAAAAGTTAGAAGACGAAAAGAAAAATGACGTCTCAACTAAAGAAGGAGAATAAATGCCAAAGATGAAATCTAAAAGTGCGTTAAAAAAACGTATTAAAATCACTGGAACTGGTAAAGTTTTAAGAGAACAAGCTTTCCGTTCACATTTAGCGCAAAATAAAACAACTAAGCAAAAACGTCATGCCCGTAAATCAAAATTAATGTCTAGATCAGATATCAAAAGATTTAAAGCATTATTTTAGTTAATTAACTAAAACACTAAAAATAAAATTTAAAACAAAGATTGAAAGGAAATAGATATTATGGCAAGAGTTAAAGGCGGAACAGTTACAAGAGCAAGACGTAAAAAATGATTAAAATTAGCTAAAGGATACTTTGGACACAAATCAATTGGTTACAAAGTTGCTAAACAAGCAGTTGTTAAATCATGAACATATGCTTTTAGAGACCGTAAGCAAGTTAAAAGAGACTTTCGTAAATTATGAATCGCTCGTATTAATGCAGCTACTAGAGCTGAAGGAATGAGCTACTCAAGATTTATTAACGGATTAAAGAAAGCTAATATTACAATCAACAGAAAAATGCTATCTGAATTGGCTATTAATGAACCTAATACATTTAAAGCATTAGTTAAAATAGTTGAAGATCAAAAATAATAACAACCATTGGTTGTTTTTATTTAACTTGTTAAATAAAAAAGTTTATAATTTATAAAGATTTAAAATAGGGGTAAAAATGGATAAAAAAAGGGTAGTAATTGGTTTAAGTGGTGGAGTTGACTCTTCAGTTGCAGCTTATTTATTAAAAGAGCAAGGGTATGAAGTTATTGGATTATTTATGCGAAATTGAGATAGCATGTTAAATAACGATATTTTAGGTAATGAAGATATATCTCAAGAAGTATGTCCACAAGAGCAAGATTATCTAGATGCAATTCAAGTTGCTAAAAAACTCGGTATTGAGTTACACCGAGTAGATTTTATAAAAGAATATTGAGATAATGTTTTTCAAAACTTTATTGAAGAATACAAAAAAGGTAGAACCCCCAACCCAGATATTTTATGCAACAAATACATAAAATTCAACGCCTTTTCGAATTATGCATTTAACGACTTAAATGCTGATTACATCGCAATGGGACACTACGCCAAAGTAAAAAATGGACATTTATATCGAGCTAAAGATGTCAATAAAGATCAAACCTATTTTTTATCACAATTAACTCATGAACAGTTATCTCGAGTTATTATGCCTCTTTCAGATCTAAATAAGGATGAAGTAAGAGAAATAGCTAAAAAAATAGGTTTAGTTACCGCTAATAAAAAAGATTCGACCGGAATATGTTTTATAGGTGAGAGAAATTTTGTTAAATTCTTACAAAATTATATCCCAGCTCAACCAGGTGATACAGTTGATATTATAACTGGAGAAAAAGTTGGTACTCATGATGGGTGTTACTATTACACAATAGGTCAAAGAAAAGGTCTTAATTTAGGTGGTATGAAAGAGCCTTACTATGTATGTGGTCATAATGTGCATAAAAATATATTATATGTTGCACCAGCATCACATGAAGAATTTCTAAATTCAAACAATTTAATTGCTTCAAACTTAAACTTAAATAATCATGATTTTAATTATGAAAATCTTAGTGCTAAATTTAGATACAGACAAAATGATATTAAAGTAAGAATAAAGATGCTTGATGATGATCGTGTTAGAGTTTATTATGATCAAGGTTCGCAAGCAGTTACACCAGGACAACAAGTTGTTTTATACGATGGAGAAAAATGTATTGGTGGTGGAATTATTGAAGAAATTTTCTACAATGATAAAAAATTAGATTATATTTAATCAAAGGACAAAATATGAATTCAAAAGAAATTAGACAAAGTTGATTGGATTTTTTCAAATCTAAGAATCACTTAGTAGTTGAAAGTAAAAGTTTAATCCCCGTAAATGACCCTTCACTTTTATGAATTAACTCAGGAGTAGCTACTCTGAAAGATTATTTCTCTGGTAAAAAAATACCCCCTTCAAATAGATTAACTAACTCTCAAAAATCAATTCGTACTAACGATATTGAAAATGTTGGAATTACAGCTAGACACCATACATTTTTTGAAATGCTTGGTAATTTTTCAATTGGAGACTATTTCAAAAAAGAAGCAATTGCTTTTGCTGTTGAATATTTATTAGATGTTCTTAAGCTAGATAAAGAAAGACTTTACTTTACATATTACTGTGAAGATATTGAAACCAAAGAATTATGAATGTCACACGGAATTACTGAAGATAAAATGATTCCAGGCTCAAAAGATACAAACTTTTGAGAAGTGGGTAGCGGACCATGTGGTCCTAATACTGAAATTTTTTATGATCGTGGTGAAAAATATGATTCAAGAGGAATTGAATTATTAAAAAATGACATTGAAAACGATAGATATATTGAAATTTGAAACATTGTTTTTTCAACATATAACTCAGATGGTGAAGGTAATTATACAGAGTTAAAACAAAAAAATATCGATACTGGTGCGGGGTTTGAAAGATTAGTTTCAATCATGCAAGATGCACCAACTAACTATGATACCGACTTATTTTTACCAATTATTCATGAAATTGAAAAATACACTGATTTTAAATATGATACAAATAATTATTTTGTTAAAAACAAGGAACAAGAATTAATAAACACTAATTTCAAAATAATTGCAGATCACATGAGAACAGTAGTTAATGCTATTGCCGATGGAGCTAAACCTTCTAATGTGGGACGTGGATATATTTTAAGAAGACTTTTAAGAAGAAGTATCTACAAATCTTTTGAATTAAAAATAAATGAACAACCATTTTTATTTAATCTTTGCTCTGTTATTAAAAAAACTTTACCATTTGAATATGATGAAACTGAAGTATCTAATATCATCAAACAAGAAGAAAATCTATTTGCAAACACGATGGAAAAAGGTCGTCAGCTACTTGCTAAACACATTGACGAAAATACAAAAGAATTTTCTGGAGAATTAGCTTTCAAACTTTTTGAAACTTATGGTTTCCCAATTGAATTAACCAGTGAAATTTTAAGTCAAAATAATATAACAATCAATCTTGATGAATTTAATTTAGCTAAGGAAAAACACACCGAAGCATCGAGAGTACAAAAAGTAAGTGGTATGGAAAAAGCTATTAACGTACTTGCTTTAATAAATTCTAAACTTGATAAATTCATAGGATATGATCACACTGATAATCAAACAAAGATTTTGAAATTAATGGATAGTGAAAATTTTGTTGATGAAATAGATGGTGTTGGATATGTGATTTTAGAGGAAACTCCATTTTACGCAACTAGTGGTGGACAAAAGCACGACCGTGGTCACATGATTCAAAATGGAAATAAAATTAAAATTCTAGATGTATTCAAAGATAAATTTGGTAACCATATACATAAAGTTAGTGGTGCCTTAAATGTTGATGATGAAGTGGAATGTCATGTAGATAAAACTATCAGACTTGGTTTAGAAAGAAACCACTCAGGAACTCACCTACTATTCTGTGCATTAAGAACTATTTTGGGAAATCAAATTGTTCAACTTGGATCAGACAATAATGAAGAGCGTTTAACCTTTGATATGCCAGCCGATGAAAAACCTACAAATGAACAAATTAGAGAAATCGAAAAATTAGTTAGAAACTATATTAAACGTGACGTAAAAAGAAATTATCTTCAAATGACAACTGAAGAAGCTAAAGCAATGGGAGCTATTATGACACTTGAAGAAGGTGAATATATGGATCCTAAAAACGTTAGAATTGTTCAATTCGAAGGTATAACAGCTGATCTTTGTGGAGGAACACACTTATCAAATAGCGCTAAATTGGAGAATTTTAAAATTACAAACGTTGATAAAAAAGGTGCTAGAATTTACAGAATTAGAGCAATTTCATCAAATAAATTAGTTAATGAATACTTAAATTCACAAATTGATGAAATTTTAGAATTACTAAATTCTTCAGTGGCTAAAATAAAAGAACTTGATTCATTATATAAATTAGAAGTTAAAGCAGTTTTTGAAGATAAAGAAGAATACATCGATTATTTAAATAATTTAGTTGAACAAGTAAAAGAAGATTCTAAAGCAATTCAAAAGAAATTATCAAACATTTCGAATGATGATTATATTTTAGAATTAGATTTAGAAATCAATGGTATAAATTTCTTAGTTGCTTCAACTAATAATTCAAATATTGTTAAAAATTTAGCTTCAACACTAAGAGAAGAAAATGTTGAAAAATTAGTAATAGTTTATTTGAAAGATTCACTTCCATCAGTTATTTCAATCGCTTCTAAAAAATACGATTCAAATCAATTTGCTAAAATCATTTGAGAAAAGTTTGATGGAAAAGGTGGAGGAAATAAAATTTTATCAATGGGTAGAATTAACAAAACTTTTAATATAGCTGAACTTTTTACAGATAATGCGTAAATTAGCTTTAGATTTAGGTACAAGAACATGTGGCTTTGCTATAAGTGATGAATTAGCGATAATTGCAAGCCCGCTTGAAAATTTTAGATTTGAAGAAAATGATTTTAATTCTGTAATTCATAAAACCTTAGCATATATAAATCATTACGAAAACATTGATGAAATAATTTTAGGTTTACCACTTCGTTCAAATGGTTCTAAAAGTGAGAGAACTATTATGGTTGAAGAATTCAAAAGTATTCTAGAAAGTAATTTAGTTAAAAACAATATTAATATTAAAATAAAACTCATAAATGAATATGGTTCTACTAAAGATGCCGAAAGTGTAATGATACAAGCTGGTTTATCTCGTAAAAAAAGAAAAAATCACAAAGATAAATTAGCAGCAGCAATAATTTTAGAAAGATACTTGAATTAGGAGTAATTATGAAGTTAATCTTAATAATTAGTGCAATAGTAGTGTTTATTCTTGGAATATCTATAGGAATGTTTTTAATTTTTAAAGCAAAAAGTATGCAAAAAAAATTAATTAAAGAATATGATTCAAAAATACAAGAAGACATAATTAAAATTAGAGAAAAATATGGAGAATTACCAGCTCATCTTTCAGAATTATTTCCTTGCAAAATTGATAAATTAGATGTTGAATTTATGATTCAAACAATCTGCAGAAACAACTATGAAAAAACCTTGATTATAAGTGATGAGTTATACTCATTCGCAACAGCTCAGGAAGTAACTAAAAAGTCCCTTTATTATATACCTGAATTTTTTGATGGTAGTAAATGGAATGAAGTTGTTAACTCAAATGATAAAGACATTATTAATTTTAAGCCTATTAAATATAATGAAGAAAATTTAGATTTGATCATTGTTTTTAAAGACATTGACCCCTACTCAATTTATAAAAAAATGTACTCAAAATTGAATAAAAATGGAATGATTATTATTAAATTTTCTAAAACAAATAAACAAGAATTCACACTACTTAAAAATGAATTATATAATAACGGAATACCACATGAGTTTTCGTTTGTAAAAACAAAATATTTATTTATCAGAAAAGACTAATAAAAGGATAAATGGTAAAATAATAATTAGGAGGAAAAATGGCAGTACAAAACCAAAATGATCAAAAAATATATATAGCATTAGAAACTCTTGAAAAATATAAAAAGGAATATGATAACTTAGTAAATGTTGAACGTCCTTTAGTTCAAGAAGCTCTTAAAGAAGCTAGAGCTCAAGGGGACCTCTCTGAAAACGCGGAATACGATGCAGCAAGAGATCGTCAAGCAATGGTTGAGTCAAGAATTAGTGAACTAGAAAGTATTATTGATCGTGCAGTAATTATCGAAAACAACCTAAAAGGTAAAGTTGGAATCGGTACAACAGTTACATTTAAAAATTTAAATGATAATGAACAAATCACAGTAACAATTATGGGTTCTCATGATGCTAACCCATTCGAAGGTAAAATATCAAATGAAAGTCCTTTGGCAGAAGCTTTACTTGAACACAAAATGGGTGATGTAGTTGAAGTTGACGCCCCTGTTAAATACTCTATACAAATCTTAAAAATTGAACAACAGTAGGATAATATGTTAATTGGAATTAGTGGAATGATAAGCAGTGGTAAAAGTACACTAACAAGCAAGTTAGTGAATTTTTATGGTGAACACTGCTTATTTTTAAATGAATACGAACATGATGATGAAGTATTTAACACTTTCTTAAAATGACTATATGATAGAAAAAATAATATTGGTCTTGGATTCCAAACATATGTTATTGAGAATCATCTAGCTAGAGTTAATGGTATAAATTATAGATTTAATCTTCTAGGAATGGACAAAAATAAAGAATATATATTTTTAGACCGTTTTTGTCTAGAACATTATATTTTTGCTCTAGTAAACTTAAAAACAAGCCAGCAAAAAGTATGATTAGCTTATCAAAAAGCCTTTGAAGCAATGGTATCAAATGAACAACTACCAGAATTAGTTATTTATTTAGATATTAGTTTTGAAACTTTCAAACAAAGAATTATGCAACGTGGTAGAGAGGTTGAAATCAATAATTTCGAGATTAACAAAGAATATTTTAATGAATTGCATTCAACCTATAAAACAATGTTTTTAAAATTAATCGAAAAATACAAACTTACTTGCAAAATAATAAATACAAATAACATGAATGAGGATGAAGTATTTAAAGAAGCGGCAAAACTAATTGAAGAATATACAAAGTCAAGAAATTGTGAGGTTTTTAATGAATAACATCATCGAAATAAAAGGTTTAACAAAGATTTATGATAAGAAAGTTAAAGCTGTAGATAATATTGACTTCGAAGTAAAAGAAGGTGGGTTATTTAGCTTTTTAGGACTTAATGGGGCTGGTAAAAGTACAACTATCAATATTATTTCTGGAATACTTAAAAAAACAAGCGGTAAAGTCATTATTAATGGTTATGATATTGATCAATACCCAGAAAAAACTAAAGAATATATCGGAATGGTTTTCCAAAAATCAGTTTTAGATGGGGAATTAAGCGTTTATGAAAATCTTTATTTAAGAGGGAAATTATATTTCAAAGATAAAAATGCTTTGAAAGAAAGAATTGAAAAAGTAATACAGCAGTTTGAACTTTCAAATATTAGTAAAAGACAATACAATAAGCTCTCTGGTGGTCAAAAACGTAGAGTAGATATTGCAAGAGCAATGATCCATAATCCTAAAATCCTAATTTTAGATGAACCAACCACTGGGCTTGACCCAATTACAAGAATTCTTGTTTGAAATGTTATAAAAAAACAACAAATAGAAAATAATATGACCATTTTCTTAACTACGCATTATCTTGAAGAAGCAAACGATTCTGATTATGTATGTATAATAGATAATGGTGTTATTAAAGTTAAGGGAACACCAGCTGAACTTAAAAAATCATATTCGTGAACCACGTTAAAATTAACACCTAAAAATATTGATCAATTTATAACAAAATTAAATCAAAAATTTGATAGATTCAATGATACACTAGTTATTGAATTTAAAACATTCGATGAGGCTAATAAGTTTTTATTAAATGTTATAAATGAACTATCATCATATGAAGTAATTAAAGGGAACATGGACCAAGTTTTCTTAAATGTTACTAATAAGAAAGTTAGTGAGGTTTAACATGATTGCATTATTAACTAGATTATTCAAAATTTTCTTTAAAAGAAAATTATCAGTCATATTCACATTACTTACTCCATTAATTATTATTTTTGTTTATATATTGGTTCTAAAAAACAACTTTAATAAAAACACCGATGATTTTATAGCTAAATTAACTCACAGTATGATGGTTGAACAGAATTCATTAGATTATATTAAAGAGAGAATGTATTCAATGGCCGATCAATTCTTTATTTGTGGACTTCTAGCTACTACCAGCTTCACAATAGCTTTTAGCTTGTGTAAAAGTATGATTGACGATAAAGATAAAGAGATTATTAACGATTTTATTTCAACACCAATTAGAAGTTGAAAGATAAGATACTCTTATATAATTTTCAACATTTTAGCTAATTGAATGATAACAACCTTTATTTTTATAATAGCTCTAATTTATATCAGCGCAACCAACTCAATTGCATATATGAAGCCAATTAAAATATTCTTTGTATATTTAATTTCACTTTTAGGAGTTGTTTCTTCATCACTATTAGCAGTTAATATTTTTTGAAGTGTTAAAAAAGACTGAGTATACTCAGCAGTGTTAATGCCAATTTCAGTAATTTCTGGTTTTGCTATTGGTGCTTATATGCCTGTTTCACTTTTCCCTGATTTTATCGAATCAATTTTCAACTTAATTCCTGCTTCAGGATTGTCAATATCAATGAGAAATATCTTGATGAATGAATCATTTAATGAAATTATTAAAAAAATGAATGAGTTAACAAATAACCAGTTTAACAATTCGCAAGTTTTCATTGACTTATTCAGTATTAAAGGTAATTTATTTGGAACATATTTTGACTATAAATTATTCACTTTATATGCTTCGATATTTACTATACTATTAGGACTAGGTATATTATTATTAGATATCAAACATAAAAAAAGAGTTAAATAAACTCTTTTTTATTTTAAAATAAAAAAGTTTAATACGTGAATTCGTATTAAACCTACGCAATAAGAATTAATGGTGCGCGAGGAGGGACTCGAACCCTCAAGCCGTTAAGCACTAGAGCCTAAATCTAGCGTGTCTGCCAATTTCACCACTCGCGCAATAAATTTGTAAAATAATTATAACACTTTTTATTTTTAAACGTAGTAAATAAAAAATATAAAGTGGAAAAGTCATGCGACCATTATTTTTATTTAAAGAGCTTGAAGTACAATAGTGCTTCAATATTTATAATTATATTGCTTTTTTATATAAAAAAGCACACCAAAAGAATCGGTCATGACCGATTTTAAAATTTTTTTCAATATTATTTTGAGATAAGTAATAAATATTTGTTAATTCTATTGATCATTATTTGAATTTGTTCATCAGAAAATTTGTCCATTGAAATACCTTTAGCAATATATCTTCTGATATGTCTATGAATGTTCTCGATAGAACCTTTTTGATATGAGCAGTACGCGTCACATTTGTATAAATTGTTTTGATTAATAACTTCGTGCAACAACACGTTCTCGGAGCCGTTGTCAATTGTTAAAGTTTTGATTTTTAATGCGTTATTTTCAATAATTTTAATCAATGATTTTTTAACTGCTAATGAAGTTTTTAGTGACCTAACTGAATAGAGTCTTCTAGATTTTCTATCTAAAACAGTAACTAAACAATACTTGTCCTCACGTTTACCAATAACTGTATCAAGTTCATAATGACCTTCCATAGTTCTATTGTTAGCTTCCTCAGGTCTTTGATGAATTGGAATTGCATTTTTAAGAGAACTTTTTTGAGTTTTAACAGTTCTCTTTCGGTATTTTCCTACCGAAAGAAATTGTAAAATATCTATAGATAATGAAAACTCATTTGACTTTAAGCACTTATATACAGTGCTTGTCGTAGGACAAGGACTATTAGGGTAATGTTTTTTAAATTTATTAACAAGTGCTTTAGCAGAAACTTTTATGGCTCTTTTTGTAAAATCCTTACTAAATCGATTTTTTCTAAAATAGTCAACTTCTTCATTTCAAAATCTAATAAAATCTTTTCATTTGTTTTGAATAGTTTTTGAGTGAAGTCTAGTTCTTCTTGACCTATAAAATATCAAATGTTCAGCTAACAAATTAAAATCTATATAGTTAACATAGTTAATATAATTGTCGCAATTGCGACAAACTTTCTTAAATTTCTTAACAAAATCACCTTGATTTGTTGCAGAAATTTTTAATAGTTTTTTAATAGTTTTTGGTTGAAATCTTACAATGTTTGAAACTTGAGAAATGGTTTTATTTTGCCCTATTAACCTTAAACATTCATTAAAATGAAGAATACTCATTTGATTCTCTTTCAATAGTCTTGTTTTTAAGACTTTCGAATGTAATAACCTAATTTCTTCATCAGAATTCTTTATCAAATAATGATTGTTAGGAAGATGTTTTCGTTTAGTTTTTATACACACAACTTTTTCAAGAGAATTTTTAATATTTGCTATAATCATACTGGGTCCTTTCGTATTTTTTGGAGCAATATTATTTTACTAAAAGACCCAATAAATAAAAACAGTCATGCGATAATGGTCGCATGACTTTTCTATTTTACGAGTAAATAAAAAATAAAAAGTTGTTATAAAGTGGAAAAGTCATGCGACCATTATTTTTATTTAAAGAGCTTGAAGTACGATAGTGCTTCAATATTTATAATTATATTGATTTTTTAATTAAAAAAGCACATCAAAAGAATCGGTCATGACCGATTTTTAAATTTTTTTAATATTATTTTGAGATAAGTGATAAATATTCGTTAATTCTATTGATCATTATTTGAATTTGTTCATCGGAAAATTTATCCATAGAAATTCCTTTAGCAATATATCTTCTGATATGTCTGTGAATGTTCTCAATAGAACCTTTTTGATATGAGCAGTATGCGTCACATTTGTATAAATTGTTTTGATTAATAACCTCGTGCAACAACACGTTCTCGGAGCCATTGTCAATCGTTAAAGTTTTGATTCTCAATTTGTTATTTTCGATAATTTTAATTAGCGATTTCTTTACTGCTAGAGAAGTCTTTAGTGATCTAACTGAATAAAGTTTTCTAGATTTTCTATCTAAAACAGTAACTAAACAATACTTGTCCTCACGTTTACCAATAACTGTATCAAGTTCGTAATGGCCTTCTGTAGTTCTATTGTTAGCTTCCTCAGGTCTTTGATGAATCGGAATAGCATTTTTAAGAGAACTTTTTTGAGTTTTTTTAATTCTTTTTTTGTATTTTCCTACCGAAAGAAATTGCAAAATATCTATAGATAAAGAAAACTCATTTGACTTTAAGCACTTATATACAGTGCTTGCAGTAGGACAAGAACTGTTAGGATACAGTTTCTTAAATTTATTAACGATCGCTTTAGCAGAAACTTTTATAGCTCTTTTTGTAAAGTCCTTACTAAATCTATTTTTTCTAAAATAGTTGACCTCATCATTTCAAAATCTAACAAAATTTTTTCATTTGTTTTGAATAGTTTTTGAATGAAGCCTAGTTCTTTTTGATTTATAAAATATCAAATGCTCAGCTAATAAATTAAAATCTATGTAATTAACATAGTTAATATAATTGTCGCAGTTGCGACAAACTTTCTTAAATTTCTTAACAAAATCGCCTTGATTTGTTGTAGAAATTTTTAATAGTTTTTTAATAGTTTTTGTTTGAAATCCGACAATACTTGAAACTTGAGAGACGGTTTTATTTTCTTTGATTAATCTTAGACATTCATTAAAATGAAGGATGCTCATTTGATTTTCTTTCAATAGTCTAGTTTTTATAACTTTTGAATGTAATAGTCTAATTTCATCATCAGAATTCTTTATCAAATAATGAGTATTTGTGAGGTGTTTTTGTTTATTTTTTATACACACAACTTTATCAAGATAATTTTTAATATTTGCTATAATCATATTGGGTCCTTTCGTATTTTTGGACACTATTATTTTACTAAAAGACCCAATAAATAAAAACGGTCATGCGATAATGGTCGCATGACTTTTCTATTTTACGAATTTTTTCAAGACTATTATTAAATAAGTGATAAGTATTCGTTAATTCTATTAATCATTATTTAAATTTGGAAATCTAAATATTTTTTATCTAAACCCTTTTAGTAATATATCTATTGATATATCTACAAATATTCTTAATTGAACCATTTTGATAGTAGCAATATACTCACATTTGTATAAGTTGTTATTATTAATAACCTCATATAACAACACATTCGAAAGCCATTGTTAATTGATAGAGCTTTGACTTGCAATAACAATTTTAATAATTTTGATCACTGATTTTTTACTAAAAGACCCAATAAATAAAAACAGTCATGTGCTAATGAACACATGACTTTTCTATTTTATTAAAAAACAAGGATAAACCTTGTTCTTTAATAATTATTATTTTAATTTAGCAAAGTAATCAACTGTTCTTACTAATTGGCATACGTATGACATTTCGTTGTCGTATCATGCAAATAATTTGTATAGGTTTCCGTCTTTTGTAGATTTAACTGATGTTAATTCTGGATCGAAGATTGAACCATATGTTGATCCAATAATGTCAGATGAAACGATTGGGTTTGTTTCGTATTTTAATGTTTCATTAGCAGCTTTAGCAAATGCAGCATTAATTTCTTCTACTGTTGGTTGTTTGTCTAACACTAATGTTAAGTCAACAAGTGATCCTGTAATTGTTGGAACACGAACAGCTGAACCATCTAAAATTCCAGCAGCTTCAGGAACTACAAGACCAATAGCTTTAGCAGCTCCTGTTGTTGTAGGAACCATGTTTTGAGCAGCAGCTCTAGCTCTACGTAAGTCACGGTGAGGAGCATCTTGAATGTTTTGGTCTCCTGTGTATGAGTGGATTGTTGTCATGAATCCTGATTTAATTCCAAAGTTGTCTACTAAAACTTTAACAACTGGAGCTAAACAGTTTGTTGTACATGAAGCACCAGAAATAATGTCATCTTGTGCTGTTAATGTTTCGTGGTTTACGTTGTAAACGATTGTTTTAACATCGCTTCCAGCTGGAGCTGAAACAACAACTTTTTTAGCACCTGCTTTTAAGTGTTTTGAAGCTCCTTCACGTTTTACGAATCTTCCTGTACATTCTAATACAAGGTCAATTCCTAATTCACCTCATGGTAAGTTTTCTGGATCTTTTTCAGCGAAAACTTTAATTTCATTTCCGTTTAAGAATAATGAATCTCCTTCAACTTTAACATCAGCTTTTAATTGTCCAAAAGCTGTATCGAATTTCAACAAGTGTGCTAATGTTTTAGCATCTGTTAAGTCATTTACAGCAACAACTACTAAATCTTTGTTGTTTAATTCAACTAAACGACGTAAAACTAATCTTCCAATTCTTCCGAATCCGTTAATTGCAATTTTTTTCATTGGATATACCTTTCTAATTTAATAAATATATTTATTTGTATAGATTTATACATAAATATTATATAGATTTAACTAAATATAGGAGTTAACTTTTAACTATAGAAAAACTATTATGGTAATAATAACAAGAAGTTTATTTTATTCTTATTGATGGAAAATGTTCATAACCTAAATCATTAATAGGTTTAATATAATCATTCTGAACTATTTCATATGAAAAGTTATTTATATTAATTGAGTTTGTTGTATTAACAAAAGAATTAAAAACAAATCCTAATTCACTTATTAATTTAGCTTTTTGAAGGGAAGTTAAATTTTCAACAAAATTAGATAATAATGTATCAAAGTCTGCTTGATTTTGATTAGTTAATTTCTTTAGTATTGATAATAACTCGAATTTTTCTGCAAATTCAGAATTTTTCACAAAACTCTTAAGTGCATTTTTGTCAAATTTCTTAATAGCTTCAATATAACTATTATTTATATATTCTATATTTGAGTATGTTATAAAAGTATTATGTTTATTAAAATATGATAAATCAACTTCTTTGAATTTCACACTTATATGTTCATTTAACCCATTTATGATTTTTTCTAAATTTGAATAAATTTGTTTGTATCTAAAAGAACCCAAGTGTAAAAATGGTATTGTAAACGATATTTTCTCATTTGTTTCTAAGCTAAATTTACTAATTAATTCATTTAACTCTTTCTTTATATATTCATAGTGTGGAGATTTTAATAACTCTTCATAATCAATTAATAAATTAGAGGTTTGATAATACTTGTAATCAATTGGATTTATTGTTTTAATTTCAGTTAAGTTATTATTAAATATGTATTGTTGGTTAACTCAGTTGTATGAGTCTGTTAATTGCTTATATGATGAGTGTTGGTCTGAAATATCGATGAATGGATTTATAACGCTAAGTCAATAATCATTTCCTGTTGTTAGTTTTATAAACTCATTAACGTTAATTGAGTTAAATATAAAATTTCTAAATAAAATTGAATTAGTGTCACTGAAGAAAAATTCTTTAACTTTAGAATAATCTAGAGCGGCAATATTATCACCATATATAATTTTAGAAAAGGTATCGTTAAAATCAAATTCATAACCTTGTTTAAAATCATAATTTAATATTAACTTATTAATATTAGTGTTTGAAATATTATTAAATTTAGGTTGCAACCCATAAATTGAACTATTATTTTTTATATTTTCAATCTGTGAAGTATTAAAAATACTTAAATCAGCTTCACTAACCAAAGTTTGTCTAAAACTTTTAAACGTTTGTAATCTAAAAGTTTCATCGTCTAAAGGAGTAGAATTAAAATTTAATATTATTTTATTTAATGTACTATCAGAATTATTGAACTCTACATCAGCTGAGTGCTGATTTTTAATAAAAACTTGCTTGTCAATAGAATTTTTATTTAATACGTAATTACTTAAAAAAAGCATTTGTTCTAAAGAAGGTTTATACATATTAATAGATATATTATTTTCCTCTAAAAATTCTGTTGATATAGGATTAAATATCATATTTTGAATCATTTGTTCAAAGATAAAATTACCGGCTAATCCATTACTTGAATTTATTATCAACATATCATTTTCTATTGAAAACTGTATTCCGTAGTCTTCTAATAAATTTAATAATTGAGTACTATTATTTAAATTAACAATAAAATCATTAGCTTTTAACTTATATTTTGTTGGTTCACCATCTTTGTTTACATAATTAATATTTTTAATTAAAAACTTAATTTTTTTTGCTTTATTTAGATTATTAAAAAAGTCTTTATTATTAATTGAAAAAACATCCGAACTACTAAGTTTTATTATTGGTTCATTTTTAATAATTTGATTAAGATCGTTATATGAATTATTATTATAAACCTGTGTTGTACTATCACTAAATTCCAAAATTAAGCCATCTATTAAGTTTAACTTTAAATATTTCTTAGTTGATTGTTTAACTTCGTTATTAACGTTATCATAAATCATTTTATCATAGTAATTGTATGAAATTAATGGACTAAAAAGTAATGACTCAGTGTCATTATCAATTTTATTAAATGAATTTAGACTAAATTTATCATTAATCAAGGTGTTTTCAAAATTAAAACTTTTAATATATATTCGTTTATCCTTTATATCTCCTATATACTGACAGGAAACGACAGGCAAAAACGAAACAAAAGCTACTACAGAAAACAGATGTTTTTTTAATTTCATATTCTCCTATCTTATTACAACTTTTGAACATATGTATAAATTCACAGTTAATATTTTAAGCGTAACAATATAAAAACAAATACCAAAAATTACTAGTGAAGTTAGATAAAAATCACTAAAGTTGTCCAAAATGTATTTGAATAAATTGCCAATATTTAGGCTCTCTTTAATTCCTTCTACATTATAAAAACTAATACTTGAAAGAATAAGTATAACTACTGTAAATTGATCAATAACTAAACTTAACGATCTTGCTAAAACTCTGGGAAAAATCACATTAAAAATAATTTTTATTTGGCTATACCCATTTACTTTATAAGCATCAATTAATAAACTATTTTTCAACTCTTTTGTGTCTGGATAAGCACTAAAGAAGAAAACCGGAATCATAATGATACTTAATATAATAATAGCTAATCAGTGCTTGTATCCGAAAATATTAAAAAGCAAAATTGAAATTAAGGTTGAAGGAATTAACGAAATTGTTGAAATTAATAATTTGTCAATTGATAAGTTAAAATTAAACCTATAAGCTAGAATAGTGCCTAAGGAATTTCCAACTAAAATAGCTATGAAACAGCTAATTATTGATATTAAAATTGTTATACCAAAACTATTTATAAAAATTGAATAATTATCATACCCTTCATTATTTGTACCAAATCATGGGATAAAGTGTAATATTTCAATATTATTTTTTTCCAAAGACAAGGCGTTGATAAGCTTATAAGGATTATAAGTCAATGACACAATATTTTCAGAATAAACTGTTTTTATTATTTCTATTTTATTTTCAGAAGCTAATTTTATTATTAAATCATATTCATTGTCATAATTAAAACTTTTTGTGATATATGGATTAAAAATGTTTGGTAAGTTATAAGAAAGATGACTATTTAATACTACTTCATCATATTTATATGGATATAAAAATAAACTTAGTAATATTCAAATAATGAATAAAAATAATAAAACAGTAAAAACTAAATTTATTTTTTTAGAGAAAAACCTAACAAAAAACTTATTGCTGTTCTGGTTAGCAAAAGAATTAGATTCAACTTTATTTAGAGATAGTTTAAATAGATTATTCATATCTACCTCCGATTTTTTTTATAAATCTTAGTTTAGATTGTTTTCCTAATAAAATTTTCTTTGATGAAAATGGATTTAGTAATTGAACTAATAAATCGATCAAAAACTGTAACGAAAAAATTATTACTGTTGTAAAGAAAATTAAAAACATAATTAAGTCATTTTCACCCAATCTAAAACCATTTAAAAGAATTAGTGATTGTCCTGGAATTTGAAATAATCTTTCTATAATTAATGAAAATGCTATATTAATGGTTAATGTAGGAACAATAAAATCAACTAAATTAAGGAAAGAGTTTTTAAAAATATAACTAATAAATATTTTTCTACTACTTAACCCGCAAGTTTTAGCATGCAATATAAACTCTTTATAAATGAGCTCTAGAACAACAGTTTTGGTAGGCAAAGCAATTACACTAGTGGTTAGAACTGTTAAAACCAAAATAGGAGTTATTAGAGAATTAATAGTTATATTAATATTTATCAATGTAGGTTCAATAAATATTATTGGGGCGTCAATTGATTCAATAAAATTTATAATAAAAGGAATTATTATGAAAATCGGTATTGATGAGATAATAAATAAAATAATTTGGGTG
This sequence comes from Mycoplasmopsis anatis, assembly GCF_900660655.1. NCBI lineage: Bacteria > Bacillati > Mycoplasmatota > Mycoplasmoidales > Metamycoplasmataceae > Mycoplasmopsis > Mycoplasmopsis anatis. The sequence continues at coordinate 480,613 of NZ_LR215035.1, forward strand.
GTAATTTCATGTCCTTTATTATTGTTATAGGCCATATAAACACCTATAATATATCCCAAAATTATTCCAATTATAAAACTTATAAAAACAATTATTGATGTTCATTTAAAATAATTAAAGAATAAGTTTGAAATATTTTTGAACTCGCTATTTAAAATCTCACTTTTAATAGTTCCAAATTTTAAGCTAATAACATTAACTCAATATTTACCTAATTGTTTTAAAAGTGAAAAATCTCCAGAAACATCTGAAGTATTTTTTAGTGAAATTAACGTAATAAATAAATAGAAAATATTTATGATTATAAAAATAAGTAATATAAAAATAAATATTTTAAGTGTCAATTCCTTAATTATTCTCACATTTTCCTTTAATATTTTAAAAAAAGTCGCTAAAATAGCGACATGAACAAATTAAATTAAATTGTTTGTTTTTAACGCATTTTCAATTGCAGCAATTGCGTCATTTTCATCTTCACCTGATACTTTAAAAGTAACTTGCGCACCAAATTTAACACCTAAAGCCATAATATTCATTATTGATTTTAAGTTTGCTTCACGTCCACCAACTAAAAGTTTAGAATCTGATTTAAATTTAGATGCAGTACCTACAAGAATTGTTGCAGGTCTAGCGTGTAACCCGATAGGATCGGCAATTGTACATGTAAATTCTTTCATTTTCACCTCCAACTTATTTACTAATAATTGATATAAGAAATATTAACTAGTTAGTCTTAATAATTTTAGCATAAATATATAATTTTTAATCTAATTTGACTTTTATAAACTAATAAATTTATTTTATTTATTTTCTTTTTTGCTTTATTTGTAGATTTTTGGATTTTTTCCTAAGAAAATAACTTCATATATTTGATCATAAGTTTTAACTGGAATATAATTAATTTCTGATTTGATTTCATCAGGGATATCTTGAAGATTTTTAACATTAGCATCAGGAATAAAAATATTCTTGATTTTTCTTTGTGTTGCAGCAAATGATTTTTCTTTAAGTCCACCAATTTCAAGTACTTTACCTCTTAAGGTTATCTCTCCAGTCATTCCATAATTAGTTGGGACCGATCTCTTAGATAAAGCAGAAATAATAGCGGTTGTAAAGGTAACTCCAGCACTTGGACCATCTTTTGGGACCGCACCCTCAGGAACGTGGATATGAATTGTATTATTTTCAAAATCAAAATCATTTATTTCAAATTTTTCAGCATTTGCTCTAACATAGGTAAGAGCAATTTGTGCAGATTCTTGCATAACATCCTTAAGTTGGCCAGTTAATTTAATTTCTCCCTTGCCTGGATATGTTGTTACCTCTATTTGTAGTGTTGAACCACCATATGAAGTATATGCTAAACCGTTTACTATTCCTGGAACTTCATTTTGTTCAACTTCATCATCTTTGAATTTAACAACACCTAACATTTCGGTGATTTCTTTAGTTGTTATATTAAATTCAATTAATTTAGGATTATCAAGAACCTTAACAACAATTTTACGAGCTAACTTATCTAAAATTCTCTTTAGACCTCTAACTCCAGCTTCCATTGTGTAATGTTTAATGATGTATTTTAATTCCTGATCTGTAATTTTGAATTGTTCTTTAGTTAATGAAGCTTGTTCAATAACTTTAGGAATTAAATGATTTTTAGCGATTTGAATTTTTTCGTTAATTGTGTAAGGACTTAGTTCAATAATCTCAACACGGTCTAAAAGAGGTGCTGGAATATCTTCATAATAATTTGCTGTAGCAATAAATATTACTTTAGATAAGTCGTATTCATGTTCTAAATAATGATCTTGGAAATTAGTATTTTGTTCTGGGTCAAGAACCTCGAGCATAGCACTAGCTGGATCACCCTTCATATCTGAAGCCATTTTATCAATTTCATCAAGTAATACTAATGGATTTGAAACTCCAGATTTAGAAATTCCTTTTATAATCTTACCTGGCATAGCTCCAACATATGTTCTTCTGTGACCTCTAATTTCACTTTCATCATGAACACCACCAAGTGAAATTTTTACAAACTTTTTAACAAGAGCTTCGCTAATTGCTTTTGCTAAAGAAGTTTTTCCTGTACCTGGAGGACCAACTAAAGTTAGGATTGGAACATTGTTAAAAGTTTTGTTTTCATCTTTTTTGTTAGAATCATTTTTTTCTTTAAATAAATTTAGATCAATTTGTTGATTATCATCTAAATTTATCAATGTCCCTTTTTTGACAGGGTTATTATTTCTATTATTAATCATAACAGCAAGATATTCAACAATTCTTTCTTTAACTTCTTTTAGTCCATAGTGATATTTATCCAATACTTTTCTTGCTCTATTTATATCTAAAAAATCTTTTTCAACTTTTCTTCATGGGAGTTGTTTAAGAGTCTCGATATATGTCTTAGAAATATTTGCATCAGGACTTGCAGGCATCATTTGTGAATATCTATTTTCTTCATATTTAATGATTTTAATAACAGATTCTGGATAAATTTGCCTTAGTTTTTCATCTTCGATATCTTTAGAAAATTTATCAAAGTTTTCTGTTCCATCAATCTCATCAAGAGTTCCTTTGATAATTTTCATTTTTTCTCTCAACATATATTCTTTTTGATGTTGACTAAGAGATAAATTAATTTTTTCATTGATTTCATTTTCTAATTCAAGATTTTTTGCCATCGATGTTAGGAAATTACCAATGTTATTTATTTTTGAAGGAATATCAAATGACAAGAAATAATCCATTTTCTTGAATGTTCCAAATTTACTTTTTGTAAAGCTAAATATTAAAGAAATCATACCTTTATTTTCTTTAATATTTTTCTCGCTTAAACCATCTTCAGCTTGCAATTTTATAATTTCATCGTATGTATATGTTTTCTTTGTTAATGGATTCTTCATAAAAATTGATTCACCCATTTTCTCAAAAGCTAATGTCCCACTTAAAATACTAGTATTGCTATAATCTAGTTCTGAATAATTACTATTAGTTAAATTCTCATCTTCATCTGAAAAAACTACCATTAAATAATCTTCTCTTTCAGAAGGTAATGTCTTTTCAAGAATTTCTTTCTTCATCTCTTCAGTATATGAGCTAGATAAAAGTTCTAATTGTTTTTCAAAACTTTTTTTATTACTTGAGCAGAACGAGTGAGCTCTTGCTTTTCTAATTCCTTTGAACACTAAATAGTGTTTACCATTTTGTTCAAATGTTCTAATAAATTTAGCATATAAACAATAAGGAGCAATATTGTAATTTTCTTCTCCTTTATATCTATAAATTATTGCAATTCTATTATTATTTTCTACACTTAAAGTCTTTAGTGCTTCTAAATTATCTTCGTCTACTTCAATCATGCTTACAACACCAGGTAGTGTTATTTCATCTTCAAAAGTTACGAAATATTTCAGTATATTCATATTAATTTACTCCATTCTTTAGTTATTTTATTACAAAATTAACTAATTTATTTGGTACAAAAATTTCTTTTATTATTTTCTTATCTTCTAGTCATTTTTGAACTTGTTTTTTAGCTAACTTAATAATTTCATCTTTAGAAAGATTTTTATCAACGGTTATTTCAGCTCTTGCTTTACCATTAATTGTAATTCCATAGCTTACTTCATCAGTTTCAAGAGCTTTTTTATCAATATTAAAGTCATATAAATTCTTTAAATTGAAAAATTCTTCGGATAATTCTCATGCTAAGTGAGGTATGAAAGGTTCTAAAATATTTAATGTTACATAAAAGTATTCTTTAATTAATAATGGATTTGTAACATTTGAATATGCATTAAATGTTTCCATTGTTCAAGAAATTAAAGTATTGAATGCAAACTCATTTTTTGGTTCTTCGAAAATTTCTTTACTTTTCTTTAGACCTTCGTAAAGTTTTCTTCTTGCTTCTTTTTCTTCTTTGTTTAATTTTAATGTGTTAATTTTAGTGATATCATCATCTTTATTTATCTCAGCACTTCTTTCATATAATTTACGAATAAATTTAAAGCAACCAACAACTCCACTATCAAGTCATTCTAACTCTTTTTGAGGAGGGGCAGCAAAAAGAATAAATAGTCTAGTAGTATCAGCTCCAAATTTTTGAATCATTTCATTAGGATCGACTATATTACCTTTAGATTTAGACATTTTCGAACCATCTTTTAAGACCATTCCTTGAGTTAAAAGGTTGTTGAAAGGTTCGGTAAAACCAACCATTTCTAAATCTCTAAGAGCTTTAGTGAAAAATCTAGCATAAAGTAAATGCAATATTGCATGTTCAATTCCGCCAATGTATTGATCAACACTATTTCAATATTTTATTGATTCTTCATCAAACATTTTATCTTCTCTTAAATGAGGAGGTGTTGTATATCTTAAAAAATATCAACTAGATTCAAAAAATGTATCTAAAGTATCTGTTTCTCTAAGAGCTTTTTTATTACAATTTGGACATTTGGTTTCAGCTCATGCTTGATTTGTTTCAAGTGGATTACCATTACCTGTAAATTTAACATCGTAAGGTAAAGTAATTGGTAAATGTTCTAATTTTACTGGAAGAACACCACAATCTCCACATTTAATAAGGGGGATTGGAGTTCCTCAATATCTCTGTCTAGATATACCTCAATCTCTTAGATTATATTTTGTTGTTTTAGGATAATCAATTTCACTCTCTTTAATTTTTTGTTCTAAGTCAATGTTTAAATTATTACTTATGATGAATTTTTGATCTCTTTCAACAGTAAATGAACTTAATATTGCTTCTTCTTCAATATTAAATGATGCAAAGTCTGTAATATAAACAGGTAGGGTTTCCCCAGAAATAGGATGTTTTACAAAAAGTTTTGTATCAACTAAAATATTTTGCCCAAATGTTTTAGTATTAACATTTGAAACAATTTTTTCGCAAAGTTCTTTCTCATTCTTGCTAAATAAATTAGATGAAATTAATTTTTTTGCTAGTGAAGAGTTAACATTAAGAGCAATGAATGAAGAGTTATTGATTATAGTTTCTTTTTCTTCAAAAAGGTTTATTTTGTCAAACTCATGATCTAATATTTTTTTAGAATCTTCAATAAACTCAAATATTAATTCATATCCATTTTTCTTACCAATTCAATTTTTTTGCATTGCAATAACTTGTTTTGGCCATTTACCTTCAAGTAAGTCTAAATCTTGTAAAAGTTCTTCAGCGTAGTCGGTAATTTTTAAGTAATATTGTTCCATCTCTTTCTTACTTACAACTGAATCACAACGTCAACATTGGTTGTTAATAACTTGTTCATTAGCCAAAACAGTATTATCTACTTCACAATAATTAAGTAAAGTCTTTTTCTTATAAATCAAACCTTTTTCTCAAAGTTTTATAAAAATGTTTTGCTCTCATTTTGTATATATTTCATCAGCAGTAATACATTCATAATCCCAAGCAAACGACATACCTAGTTTTTTAATTTGATTATCCATTGATTGAATGTTTTGGTATGTTCAATTTCTAGGGTGAATTTGGTGCTTAATTGCAGCATTTTCAGCAGGCAAACCAAAAGCATCTCAACCAAATGGATGGAGAACATTAAAACCTTTTCTGCGATAATATCTAGCAATTACATCACCTAGAGAGTAATTTCTTACGTGCCCCATATGTAAATTACCGCTAGGATAAGGAAACATACTTAAAATGTACTTTTTAGGCAACTTAAGATTATTTTTAGGTTCAAATTCTTTACTTTCTTCTCACTTTTGTTGTCATTTATTTTCTATTAATTCAAAGTTATATTCGTTTTGCATGTTTTCTCCTTAATATTTGGTTTTTTTGTGAACTTCAATAAAGTTTTGTATAAATTTTGTCTTATATTCTCAAATTATAATTGGCAGTGAAAAGATGAAAATAATAAAACCATTCAATAAGTTAAATCCTAAATATAGCGATATTGAACCTAAGAAATAATTATCAATACCTAAGAAGTATCCTTTAAACTTAGTTTGATAATTTTCTAACAATAAAGTTAAAAACGGTTTTTCTAAAAGTTTAAAACTATAGAAATATAGCGAGTTAAACACAAATGTATTTAACAAACTCATTACTATAGCAGTAATCAGTGTTGAAACTACAAAAGATACTATAGATTTTACAAGAAAGTTCATTGAATTTTTTTTAAGAACTTTCATAAACAAAATATAAGTTAATACTAAAGTGATATTAGCTATAAGTAGGATTGTATTACCAATTAAATTAGTTAATATATCCGAACTTCCTGTAATAAATACTTTTAGTAAAAACCTTAAAAAAATCAATATAAAACCGTCAATAAAACTAATATAAACAAAAAAAATAAATATAAAAACTGTAGTTAATTCTATTGTAAAAAAGCTAATTTTTAGAAATTTTGATATGAAATCAAAAATCAAAACTAATGACAAGAATATACTTAAAATTGATATTCTAAAAATTATTGTTTTTTTCAATTTTTAACCCCCTATATTCTTACATTTTATAATTTATTTTAAATTTATATAATAATTTTAAAAAAATTCGTTTTTTAGCTAAAATTCAACAAAAATACACTTTTTGCCCATATTCAATTCATTAAAAGTACTCTTTAGAATTAAATTGCTAGATAAACCATGAAAATTATCAAAATTATAAAAATAATTAATACAAATATAAAAGCTACTCACCCAAAAATATTCCTTTTAACATTAATTGAATATGATTCTTTATTAATGTCTAATTTAGAAATTATTTTTTTGTTTTTTTCTTTCATTTGATTGATTTCATCTTCTGAAATCATAGATTTCTTCTCTTCTTTTTCCATCCTTATACCTTATGTTTATATATTTTACCATTTATTGTATGTATTTAGTAATAGTTTTAATAGTTCAAATTAAAAATGCAAATGTAAACATTTGCATCTTATATTACTTAACTTCAGCAACTTTAGTGCTTGATGTTGTAACCTTAGTACCAAATTTAGTTTCGATTGTTGTTTTACTTGATTCAGGTAAAATGACTGTAACTAAGTCAGTTCTTAGGTTTTTACTTTTAACTAAACTTAAGTTAACTTTAGCTAATTTATCACCAACTTGAACTAAACTTTCAAATCCCTCACCATTAAGTTTAACAGTATCTATACCAATGTGCAATAATGCACAAACATCGTCTTTAGTTTTAACAACATAAGCATGTTTTGTTGGGAATACCATAGCAACTTCTCCATCAAATGGAGCAAATACTGTAGCACTTTCCTTAGCGTTGAATTCAACAATAAATCCATCACCACTTAATTTTTCACTGAATACTCCATCATTTAATGTAGATAATTCCTTAATTTCACCAATAGCAGGCGCAAATACCTCAGTTATTGTTGAGTTTTATACTGTTTCTTTCTTACTTTCATGAGAGATTGGTTGTATATCTTTATTATTTTCTAAATAAGATTTAATTTTATCTCTCTGAGATTTAATTAAAGCGTTTAACTGTTCAGCTTTAGGTCCGAAAATTGCTTGAACGTGGTTATTTCCTTCCACTTTAACACCTGCAGCACCGGCAGCTTTAAGAGCTTCTTGATCAACTTTTGAAGCATCTACAACATCATAACGTAAACGTGATGCACAGTTATTAAATGCTGTAATGTTGTCAATTCCTCCATAAGCAACTACAACTGCAAGGGCAACTGGATCGATATTTTTAGCATCTTTTTTGTTTATGAAATCAGCTTTAGTAAATAATTTTGTATTTGAACCTCTTCCTGGAGTTTCAATATTAAATTTCTTAATAAAGAATAAGAATCCAAAGAAGTAAATTGGTACGTAAAATAGACCAACCACTAATGTTCATCAGAAGTGTGTACCTTTAGCAACTGGAATAATTCCGTAGATCAATAAGTCTAATAACCCTCCTGAAAATGCCATTCCAACATGAACGCCTAAAAGATTTGCAATCATAAATGAAAGTGCACATAAGAATGCATGGAATCCTCAGAATAAGTATGGAGCTAAGAATAAAAATGTAAATTCAATAGGCTCAGTAACTCCAGTAACTAAAGATGTAACTCCTGCTGGTATAACTGTACCAAGTGTAACTTTTCTGTTTTCTTTTGGTGCAGCCATAACCATAGCAAAAGCAGCGGCAGGAAGTCCAAAGATCATAAATGAAAATTTACCATCTAAGAAACGACCTATTTTCATTCCTAATTTATCACTAATAAAGTCATAAAGTGGAATTGAATAATTTTGTCCATTTAAAACATAATCAATTGTGTTGTATTTAAATCCAACAAGTGAAAGAGCTGCAGTTGAATCACCAACGTATTTATTTGGTTCATTTTGTACAACTTTGATTAATTCACGTAAACTTTCACCTGCAACTAGTCCATCTTGATTAATGAATTGTTGTAAAGGTCCATTAATTTCACCACCAGCATTAGTGTATCATAGTGGAGCATAGAAAGCATGGTGAAGTCCAAATGGTACAAGTGATCTTTCTAAATATCCAAAGATAAATGATTCAAATCCATAAGGAACTTTACCTAAAAAGTTTCCAAATAAGTTTAATGCAACTCCTATTCAAGGTCAAACTAACAAGAATACTAATGCTAGAATTGCGCTTGATGGAATTGTAATAATTGAAACAAATCTCTTTCCTCCAAAAAATGATAAAACCGAAGGAAGTTGAATTGTATGGAATCTATTGTATAAATATTGAACAAGAAGTCCAACAGAGATACCTCCAAAGGCTGAAGTTTGCAATGATTTGGTTCCAAGAGTAGTTCCAACAACATTAGTTAATGCTCGAGGATTTCTACCAAGTCCTTCAAATAAAATTTTGTAACCTACAAATTGTTTTTGAATTAAAACAACTTGATTTGAGACACTTGACGAGATTGTTATTTTATTTCCATCAAGTATCACACTAAATCCATCAACAACAACTTTATTATTTGCAGAATCAAATGCTAAATGTCCATCAGAAACTACAACAGTTCCACCAATTGAAAGTGTACCTGAGTTGTATACTATTTCTTTTCCATTGACTAATAATGGGTTTTCACTTGAAAATGAAGTTCATCTATTAGCAAGTTCACTCCCATTACCATTAATAATCATATATTGGTCAATATTTGTATCTCAAATAAATACTGATTGAACCGCATTAAAAATTAAATAACCTATCACTGCCGCAAAAACTCCAACACCAGCTTCATCTGTGAATGAGATAACAAATGCAGCCGCAAATAATAGAGGTAAGGCACCAAATACTGGGTCACCAAATTGCTTAATTAGGTCACCGATAGCTTGAAGTGCAAAAATATTTGCATCATCACCGATTTTACTTATCGTTGCACCAACACCTAAGAACAATCCAGCAATAGCCATAACCGAAATAGGTAACATGAAAGCACCAGAAATTTTAGATAAAATTTTTCTAGCTTTTCCACTTCCGCTATTATCAAGAGATCTTTTGGCTTTTTCTTTTTTGCCTCTTAAAACTTTTGTTAATTGCATATTTCCTTTCATATTATCGCTACAAAGAGTAGCATTTATATTATAAAAAATATCTTAGTTTTTTTATAACAAAATTAAAAATAAACTATGAAATATGAAATAAGCTATGAAATCAATTTAATAAGAAATCCAAAAGCTACTATAAAAAAGACAATCGAAAGAATCAAAGGCGCATTATATAAAGCTCTCAGACTTGATGGAACATACATTCCAGTAGCGTTGTAATCAGTTAATTTGCTCTTAGGGTGGTTTTTCTTATATTCTATCATTTGAGCTTGTTTATAGTTACGCATTTTCTTCATAGAAATTGGATAAAGTGATAAACAAAAAATCGCTAAAACTAAGCAAACAATTAAAGCAATAAGATAAATTCAAAAACTCATATTTCTCCTTTTGTTAAATAAAATTTTACAATGATTTTGAACAAAATATTTTAAATACATCAACTTACTTAAGTATCATAAATCATAAATATGGTAAAATTATTAATATAAAATAAAGGAACATAATGAAATTAACAATAATATCATCAATCACAGAAAATGAACGTGATACTAATAGTTTTTTAAAAGATTTAACTGAGCAAGATACTCAGGATTTTGAGGTTATTTTGTGTTTAAATAAATCAACAGGTACTAAAAAAATATTTTCAATCATCTCTGAGTATAGTAAATTTTTTGGTTCTCGTTTGAAGGTAATTTGAAATTATAAAAATCAGTCAGTTAACTACAACATTGCTAGTGCATTTAGGATTGCCAAAGGAAACTATATTACAATCATCAACAGCGATACATCACTTAGAAAATATTATTTATTAAAAATGATTGAACAAGCTACAAAATATGATGTAGATGTATTGGAATTTAAACCAAGATTAATTGGTTCTACACGTTGAAAGCCAAAAGCTAGAATTATAACTAATGAACCTGTAAAAATTGCAAATAGACCTGATGTTTTAGCTTACACATTCCCATTTATATTAAATAAAATTTTCAAAAAATCACTTGTTCAAAAATGTGACAAAAATTGACCAGAACATTCTACAGATGATAAATTAGCAGTAACACTAAACTATCAATTAATGCTCCTTTCTAAAACTTATATGTATGTAGATTCTAGAATTAAAAGGGATTACTTTGATTTAGAGACATGAATTAACCCTAAAACTTACTTCAATAATTTTAAAGATGTTGAAAAAATGTTTATGAATTATGAAAGTAAAATTATGCATGAATATGAATATGCCAAAAATTACTTCTTTAAGGTATTTCTACCAGGATTAATTACCAACATTTCATTTATAAGCGTAAGAAATTTAATCCATTACAAAGAATTGAATGAAAAAAGAAGTAAAAAATTTATAAATGACTTAAAACTTTATATTGATAAATTACAAAAATCACCAGAATTTAAAATATTTATGGATACTAACAATTATATGTTATTAAAAAATACTGAAACTGACATTATTAAAAATAATATTCCTGTTTCAAAATGACGTGCTATCCTTAATGAATTAGAAGAGTAAAAATGTATTTATATCAAAACTCAAGTTTTTTAAGAGATTCTTTAGTTCAATATTTGATACTATGATTTCTATAATTGTTTGTGTTTTTTTATTTTTTTTAATCGGTAAATTTACTGATTTAAGATATGTTGATTTTAATAAAATTCAATACTACTCAATTTTTATTTTAATCATTATTTTTTTAATTTTTTACTATATTTTTATCCCGTACTTTTTAAATGGTTCAACTCTGGGTATGCTTATTTTTAAGATGAAGATTATTCACGAGAATAAAGATAGAAGATTAAATTTAATGGATTTAGTAAAAAGAAATATTTTATTGTACATAGTAATTTTTAATCTACTTTATATTATTGTTTTTTTTAATAATGAAAGTATAAAGTTATTTAAATTAAGTGATGAACAGATAAAAAATTTAAGCTTTATCGATAAAACGAGAATTAATTTTAGTTACGCTTTTACAAGCGTATTCATGTTTGTTTCTTTTATTAATTTTGCAGTTTTATTACTGAACAAAAAGAAACTATCAGCACTTGAATACATCAGCTCAACTAGAGTTGTTAATAAAAAAATGGTATATATTCATCAAAACGAAAATATTAAATTGATGCCAATACAAATAGAAGAAAGAGAAATAATTTTATACATCAATGATTAGGAGGATGTTATGAGATTAAATAATATATCACTATTAGATGACTTAAATGAACAACAAAGAGAAGCTGTTCAATATTTTGACACTTCACTTAGAATTATCGCAGGTCCAGGTAGTGGAAAAACAAAGGTTTTAACTAGAAAAGTAGCTTACTTAATTAATGATTTAGGTATAACTCCTAATAAAATTTTAGCTGTTACTTTCACAAACAAAGCTGCAAATGAAATGTCTGAGAGAATTAGGCAATATTGTGATGCTGATACAAATAAGTTAAACATCAATACCTTTCACGCTTTATGTGCCAAAATTCTTAGAATAGAGTATTTAAGCGCAGAATTAAATAGTGACTTTTTAATTATTGATGAAATTGATAAAAAAGATATTCTCGCTAATGTTTACAAGGAATTAAATATTAGTAAAAGTCAAATAACTTTTTCTAATATGATTCAAAAAATATCTTGATATAAAAACACTAAAGTTACACTTGAAGAATTAGCTAAGGAAATGAGAATTTCAATTGATGATCCAATCATTCTGGCAATTAAAAGCTATGAGCGTGAATTATCAACAAAAAGAATGGTTGATTTTGATGATCTAATCATACATGTAGAAAATCTATTTGATAAACATCCTGAAATAGCCAAAAAATGATCAGAGAAATTCTCTTTTATTCTTGTTGATGAATTTCAAGACACTTCAGTATCTCAATATAATATTGTTAAAAAATTAATTAATAATGATACTCATCTTACAATAGTGGGTGACCCAGATCAAACAATTTATAATTGGCGTGGTGCTGATGTAAACTTAATTTTAGACTTCCATAAAGATTTTACTAACGCTAAAACTGTTGTATTAGAAAAAAATTATCGTTCAACTAAAAAAATTGTTAATTCTGCAAATCAATTGATTGTTCATAATAAGAAAAGATATGTCAAAGATTTAGTAACAGATAATGAAATAGGTAGTGATATTGAATTTTTCCATGCGTTTAATATGGAAGCTGAAGCTAGATGAGTAATTCAAAAAATTAATGAATTAAAGAAAAATAAAATTCAACTAAAAAATATTGCTATTCTTTACCGTTCAAATTTTTATTCTAGACCATTTGAAGAAGCCTTAATCAAAGAAAATATTAACCACAAAATCTTTAATGGCGTTAAATTCTTCCAAAGAGAAGAAATCAAAAACGCTATTGCATTCTTAAGAATTTTATATGATGGTTCTGACCTAGCTTTTGAGAGAATCATAAATGTCCCATCAAGAGGAATTGGTGAAGTAGCTTTAGAAAAATGTATTGAAATTGCAAAAAATAATAAAAAAACCTTATTCAATACATTTATTCAAGATTATAAAACCTTACCATTTAGAGCAAATATCATCAGAGAAAAAATTTATCCCTTTCTTCGTAGCATAAGAATACATAGTATTTGACTAAAATCTGAGAAAAGAAAACGAAAAATCTCTGAAGTTTTAAAATTATTCCTTGAAGATATCGGATATTTGAAATCAATAGAAAGTATAACCAATTTAAGAGGTTCAGCTCTAGATAATGTTAATGAATTAATTGAATCTATTAAAACATGAGAAGAAAAAAACCCTGATAAAGGTGTTAAGGAATATTTAGAAATGGTCTCACTTCTTAGCTCTTCAGATGAATTTGACTCAGGAACTAATTATGTATCATTAATGACAGTTCATTCAGCAAAAGGACTTGAATTTGATAATGTATTCATTGTCGGAATGAGTGAAAATATCTTCCCTTCTGTACGTTCTAATAATGATTCTAATCCTGAATTAATTGAAGAAGAAAGAAGATTAGCATATGTGGCCATCACTAGAGCAAGAAAAAGATTATTTATTTCTGATTCTCGTGGAATAGTTCTTGGTACAAGAATCGACAAATCACCATCTAGGTTTATTACAGAAATGGGTATTAATATTGAGAAATTTATTTTGGTTAAAGATGATTATGCAAGTTTTGATACTGATTTAATCAACGATGACCATTATAATGACAATATCATTGTAGGGGATTTTATTTCACACAACACATTCGGTGAAGGAGAAGTTTTAGAGGTTAATAATTCAGATATTATAGTTTCATTTGTTAATGACAATAAAACAAGAACACTTAGAAAAAATCATCCCGCAATTAAATTAATTAAGAAATAATTATGCAAACTTCAATACTTATTTTACTGATAGCAATTTTATTTATACTTCTTATTATTAGCGGGATAGTTTCAATAATAATTTTTAGATACGTTAATGGTCGTTCTAATAGTGGATTAATTTTATTTAAGATTGACTCAATTAACAAACGTGTTCTAAGATTTACCGAAACTGAAAAACTACTTCCAACTCCATTAGATTATAAAAAAGGTAAATTTGAAATTTATAATTATTTACCATTAAGTGATTTTTTAGAGTTTTTTGACTCACAGACAATTTCATTAATCAAGGATGTTTTAGATAATAACCTTAAAAGAAGGGTATTTATAACAGCTAAATTAAATTTAAATTCTAAAGTTAAAAAAACTTTTTTGGAATCATTAATTACTAAAATTGATAAAAAAACCAAAAGAAATGAAAATATAATATATAACTTAAATATTGTTCCTCTCGATGATGAGAGTTACTATTGTAGTATAAGCTGATTTTTGAATGAAATTTCTAAATCAAAAACATTCTATAAAAATGAAAAAAATGAATTTGTAAAGTATGTTAAGGGTCCATTTTTATGTATTTCAATATTAAAAAAACCTTACTATTTTATTAACGAAGTTTCGAAAAACGAAAAATTAAAATTAATGAAAAAATTAAAGTTGCAAGTTCATTTTGTTTCGGTTCATGAAACTAAAGAATTATTAATGTTTATAATTAAAATGCCAAAGAAACAAAAATATGAAACATTAATAAAATCAATAAACAATTTGAATCAATCAACTTTATTTAGAAAAATAATTGATGTTATTTCTATTCAAGAATTCAAAAAAATAATAGATAACTATGAATTTGAAGTTCTTATAAATAAAGCAAGATATTGTTTATATAACCTAAAAAACAATAATAGTACTGAGCAGTATTCGGTTTATCAAGTTTTAAGTGATTATAAAGAAGGATTTGACCAGTTTAGTACACAATACAATAATTTATTAGAAGCAAATAATAACTTAAAATATAAAATCAAAAAATCTTCAGTGCTTACATATGCTAAGTTAGAAAAAACTGAATATGATATTGTAACTTTTGAATATCCAGAAATTAATAAAAATTGAATTGAATTTTTCTTAAAAATACCTTATATAAGATATAAATTTGAAAATTTACAAATAGAAAATTTTATTAAGAGTAAAGAATTTTCGCAACACAACACAAATAAACAAAATAAGAAATGAATCTTACCAATTTCCGAGCAAAATTTCCTCAATATTTCAGCAGAGATAATACCTAAAAATGTAATATTAATGATTTATTCATTTGATAATAATTTTGACTATACCAAAATATTATTTAAGCTAGATGAATTTAAAAACAGAGAAATTGATTGTGCCATATATATCAATAAATTAACCAGTCAATTAATGAATTTAATGAATAATAAATTAGTTAATTTAATGATAATAGGTAAAAATATCACATCTAAGATTAATCAGCAAAAAATTTTCTTTGATTGCATGAATATCTATGAAGTTTCTAAGTCTATTAATTCTAAATTAATTTACGAAATAGACTCTTTAATGTTTGATAACTATCATATTGAAAAATTGGGAATAAACTATATCTATTCAGAAACTCCACTTAATACTCAGAAAAAATAAAAGCCTAAGTTTTAATTACTTATGGCTTTTATTTTTTATAAACGATTAACTTCAATAATAGCAAATTTATTATTTTTGTTTTTTGTTTCAATAACCTTGAAAGTTGCTATATCTTCAAAAGTATATTTTAAATTTTTTATTAATCTTACCCTTTTTGAACGTTTTAACATCCATTCAGATAAAGTCAGACTCAATTCATTTTCATCTAATTTTTCATCATTTAATTCAAGTTGCTTAAAAATATCTTTCATTAAAGCGTTTGATTTAACTCTAGATTTTTCTAAACTGATTTCGTAGATATCTTCAACTTCATCAGTTTCGTCATAAATTTCTCCAACAAGTTCTTCAATAATATCTTCAATAGTGATGATACCAATAACATCTGTTGAACTATTATTTTCCACTACAAAGGCCATTTGCGCCTTAGCGTATCTCATTTTTTCCAGAGCACTAGAAAGTATTGAATTAGCAGAAATGTAAGGGACAGATTTGATAAAATCTATTACCTTACCTCTTTTTAGGTGATAAATATCTTTAAGAATGACTATACCTATAAGTGTTCCATCTTTACTTTCAACAGGCAATCTTGAGTAATTCGAATCCTTAAATACTTCTAAGGCTTCTTCTATTGTACTGTTATATTTTATTGTGACAACTTCTTTTAGTTTAATGTAATGTTGAGTTACTTTAATTGAATCTAAATCAAGGGCATTTTGTGCTAGTAAACTCTCACCTTTTTGCAAAACGCCCTCTTCTTTAGCTATATCAATCATTGTTTTTAGTTCATCTTCAGAGTTTGTTATATATACTTTTTTACCTAGTTTACTAATAGGATAGGCAATAATAAAGAAAATTCAATTAAAGAACTCAATTAGTCATGCAAAATTTCTTAGGTAGAAAAATGGATTTGCTTTAGCAATCATCTTAGGCATTATCTCACCAACTATAACAATTATTGGAGTAACCACTAAAGTGGCTACAATTGCAACAAGACCTTGATCGTTTAATATAATTTGGCTAAGTAATAATGATGTCAATGTTGAAGAACTAATATTTACAATATTATTACCGATTAACACTGTACTTAAAACTTGGTTATACTTCTTGAGATGTCTTTGAACAAGTTTAGCTCCAGGTTGTTTATTTTCTACCATTTGCATCACTTTAGCAGCTGAAATAGATGTATATGCTGTTTCAGCACCACTAAAAATACTACTTAATAAAAATAGTAAAATTAAAACCACTAATAAAATTATTTTGATATAACTAGGCATTTAAAACCTCCATATCAAAATTAATTACTTTTTTATAAAAACTATGATAACAGGGGGATTCACCCATAATTACTCCTTATTGTTTTCTGTTTTTATCATATCACTAAAACGACTGATATTCATTTGAAATCTTAATTTTTTTGTGTCTGTAGCACCAGAACGATATTTACCTATAATAACATCAACAATCGATCCTGCTGCTTGTTCTTGCTCTTTTGTTAAAAAGCTAGGATTTTTTTTATTTTTATTATAATAATCGTCTCTATACAAGAAAAATATCATATCAGCATCTTGCTCAATCGCACCACTTTCACGTAAATCACTTAGTAATGGTCGCTTATCTTCTCTGTTTTCTACTGAACGAGAAAGTTGTGATAGTGCAATAACTGGCACGTTTAACTCACGTGCAAGTTGTTTGAGAGATCTTGAGATTTTAGCCACTTCATTTTGTCTATTATCTCTATTATTACCTTCAATTGATAAAAGTTGAAGGTAATCGATTACAATTAAGTCTAATCCAATAGTTCTCTTTAGTTTACGAGTTTTTCACATTATTTCACCAAGTGCAGAAGATGTGGACTCATCAATATATAAAGGTAATGGATCGATTGTGGTATATTTGGCAGTAGAAATTGTATTTCATTCCTCAGATGTAATAAATTGAGGTTTTTTAAGTTTATTGCCATCTATTTCAGCTATTGAAGCATAAATTCTTGACATTAATTGTAAATCTGACATTTCTAAACTGAAAAAAGCAACTTTTTTACCAACTCTAGCTGCATTAGTGGCAATATTTAGTGCAAATGCAGTTTTACCCATAGCTGGACGAGCTGCTATAATTATTAATTCCCCACCTTTAAATCCTTGAATGCTTTTATCCAATTCATTAAAACCAGTAGGAATCCCAAAAAGCTCATCAACATTAGCATTTCTTCTCTGATTTAAGTCCATGAAATACTCATCAGAAATTTCCTTAACCGATTTAAAATCGTTTATTCTAGCCACTTCGGATGCTTCAGAAATTTTCATCTCTAAAGTGGGAACAAAAACCTCCAGGTCTGTATTTAAGTCAGTTTTAACTTTATACAACATCATTTCAAGAGTATTTTCAACTTCTCGTAATGCACTTAAGCGATTTAGATGTTGAAAATATTGAATTCTGTTTTTTACCAAGGCTGCATTAATAACCAAATCATGAATATAATCAATGTTTATCTCACTATTTGAATGAGATAAATTCAAAATAAAGTTAACTAATTCTTGATACTCTAAAATATTTAATTCATGATTTGCATCATAATAATTCATTAGTGCATTATAAATAAGTTTATTAGCATATTTGTAGAAGCATTTTTCACTCAAGAAATTTTGTGCTTCTTCAAAGTATTTTTTCTCCTTAGATACAAGCAACATTCCTAAAACTTTTTTCTCACTAAATTCATCGTAATGAATTGTTGTATTACTGTTCTGTGTTAGGTTATTATTAACACTTGATGACATTTGTTACTTTACTTCCTTGATTTTTATTTCAATATAAACTTTAGCAATAATATCATTGTAAACTTTAACTTTAATTTCATGTGTTCCATTAGAAACTAAATGAATCTTTTCAAGAGAATGTTTATCTAATTTAAAACCAAGATTTTTAAGGTCTTTTTCAATTTGTTTAGTTGAAATAGATCCGTGTACGTTTAAATTAAAGTTAGCATCTATGTTAGCTTCGAGTTCATAAACTAATCTAACATTTTCTAATTCTTCTTTAACTCTAAGCGCTTCTTGTCTTGTTTCATGTTCTTTAGCACTTAGTTGGTCTAATTTTCTTTCTAATGTTCTTTTTGTTGCTTCATTAAAAGGTAAAGCTAATCCTTGACGAATTAAGAAGTTTTTTGCATATCCATCAGATACTTCAATAACTGTATTTGCTTTACCATCTTTACAATCTTTAATTAATATCACTTTCATTTGTTTTACCTCCAACAATCGCTTGAATAATATTATCAATAAATACTTCTAGTGGTTCATCTGTTACTGCTGCGGCAGTTCCAAAATGACCCCCTCCACCGACGTCCTCGCAAATAATTTGAACATTTGTATTTATTCCACGAGCACTAAGTTTGTATAAATTAGTGTTTTCTTGTTTAGCTACAACAAAACTTGCAACTCTCCCACTAATTTTTAAGATTTCATTACTTGCAATACTTATAATATCATTACTTACTTCAATATCTTTATATGCCAAGTAATAACCAGGTTTAACTTCCTGAATATTTTCAAGTAGTTCACTAACAATTTTATTTGTCTTTTCATCAATTTTTAATATTTCATTACTAATTGTTCCTTTAGCTCCTAAACTTTCTAAATAAGAAGCCGCACTAAAAGCTCTTGGTGTAATGGATTTAGTAAATTGAGCGGTATCTAAATATATTCCATTTAACAGCAACTGAGCGGTTAGTGAGTCAATAGTGTTATTTTCCTGAGTGAACATTATTACCTCACTAACAATTTCTGATGCACTTGAAGCATTTGGATCAATATAACGATTTTCTCTTAAACAGAAGTCAACACTTGGGCCTACTCTGTGGTGGTCAAAAATAAAAATATTATCAATCTTAGCATTTACAATAGCATCTGGGTTATCTGTTCTATTTAAAACTGAATTATCAACCAAAATAACAACCGTTGATGAATTCGTTAAAGAGTTTGCTTCAGAAGGTTTTATAAATATATCTTCGTCTTTTAAGTTGTGTTTCTTAATAACTTTTAATGCTGTCGAATCAAAAGTTGTATTACAAATATATGCTTGCTTACCAAAATTTCTAGCTAATTTATAAATACCATATGCACTTCCAATTGCATCTAAATCAGCAAATTTGTGGCCATATATAATTACGTTTTTAATACTTTTTGATTTTAGTTTTTGTTCAAGTTTGTTTGCTATTAATTTAATATTTGTCCTACTATTATCAGGTAAAATTTCACTACTTGAACCATAATATACAGGTGTTGACACATTAGAGAAAATAGTTACTTGATCACCACCACGATTTTTTGATTGTAGTAAAGCTTTTTTAGCTTGCTCAATTTTTGTATCAAGACTTGGTCAACCTTTAGCAAACCCCACAGATACACTAATACGTTCAGAAACTCCAATGTCAGAATAATTCTTAAAGGTTAGAAAATTAGCAAATGATTCTTTTTCTAACATATCTAGTGTTTTCTCATTACAAATAATGACAAATTTTCCATTTGTGTACTGTCTATAAATAAAATTGTATTCATTGTTTTTGACATACTTTTCAAAATTATCTACTATTGATTTATTTATATTGAATAGTTGTTCCTCACTTAAAATAGATTGGTAAAGTTGATAGTTGTCAATTTCAATTTCACCTAGAACAATTTTTTGATCTTTAAATTCACGAACAATATTAACTTCATTTGTAATATCTTTAATTGAAATTATATTTTTTAATGATCAAACTTTAACCTCATACTCAAAATTATTGTGAGAAATATTAAATGTATTTATTCTAGGGAACTCTTTTGATTTATTATAGTATTTTGTAAAGAAATCCTTTAATGATAAACCAATGACATTTCTATCGAATCTATTTTTGATAAAGGTACTTGCTCAAGTAATTCTTTCATCATTATTGTCGTAAATAATGATCCCAAAGTTATTGTTCGATATAATTTCGTCAATATATGAACTAAATGACTTTTTAACCAATTCACGACTTTTAATAAAATTAGAAATTGCGAAATATGAACTAAGAATGAATATAGTTAAAGCGAATAGCAATGCAATAATCGCTATTCATTCCATCAATACACTATGATTGTTAATACCTAAAATAAGTGATACTATTACTAAAACTAGTGAAGCAACTGCAATAATTATTCATAAATAAAACTGTTGTTTTTTATTCATATTTCTCCATTATAATAAATATATTTATTATTATACCAAATACTACACTTTTGAGTAGTTTGAAAGAGTCAAACAAATTAAAATATAAAGTGGAAAAGTCATGCGACCATTATTTTTATTTAAAGAGCTTGAAGTACGATAGTGCTTCAATATTTATAATTATATTGCTTTTTTATATAAAAAAGCACACCAAAAGAATCGGTCATGACCGATTTTAAATTTTTTTCAATATTATTTTGAGATAAGTAATAAATATTCGTTAATTCTATTGATCATTATTTGAATTTGTTCATCCGAAAATTTATCCATCGAAATTCCTTTAGTAATATATCTTCTGATATGTCTATGAATATTTTCGATTGAACCTTTTTGATATGAACAATATGCATCGCATTTGTATAAATTATTTTGATTAATAACTTCATGTAACAACACGTTCTCGGAGCCATTGTCTATTGTCAAAGTTTTGACTAGCAATGCATTATTTTTGATAATTTTGATCAGTGAGTTTTTTACTGCTAGTGAAGTCTTTAAGGATTTAACTGAATAAAGTTTTCTAGATTTTCTATCTAAAACAGTAACTAAGCAATATTTATCTTCGCGCTTACCAATAACTGTGTCAAGTTCATAATGTCCTTCAGTTGTTCTGTTGTTAGCTTCCTCAGGTCTTTGATGAATTCGGATTGCATTTTTAAGTGAACTTTTTTGAGTTTTAATAACTCTCTTTCGGTATTTTCCTACTGAAAGAAACTGCAAAATATCTATAGATAAGGAAAACTCATTTGACTTTAAACACTTATATACAGTACTTGTAGTGGGACAAGGACTATTAGGATAATGTTTTTTAAATTTATTAACAAGTGCCTTAGCAGAAACTTTTATAGCTCTTTTTGTAAAATCCTTACTAAAGCGATTTTCCCTAAAGTATTTAACTTCATTATTTCAAAATTTGACAAAACTTTTTCATTTATCTTGAATAGTTTTGGAATGAAGTCTAGTTCTTTTTGATTTATAAAATATTAAATGTTCAGCTAATAAATTAAAATCTAAATAGTTAACATAGTTAATATAATTGTCACAATTAGGACAAACTTTTTTAAATTTCTTAACAAAATCACCCTGATTTGTTGTAGAAATTTTCAACAGCCTTCTAATAGTTTTTGGTTGAAATCTTACAATTTTCGAAACTTGAGAAATAGTCTTATTTTCTTTAATTAATCTTAAACATTCATTGAAATGAAGAATACTCATTTGGTTTTCTTTTAATAATCTCGTTTTTATGATTTTTGAATGCAATAGCCTAATTTCTTCGTCAGAATTCTTTATCAAATAATGATTGTTATGAAGATGTTTTTGTTTAGTTTTTATGCATACAACTTCTTCTAAAGATTTTTTAATATTTGCTATAATCATATTGGGTCCTTTCTTATTTTTGCACTATTATTTTACTAAAAGACCCAATAAATAAAAACAGTCATGCGATAATGGTCGCATGACTTTTCTATTTTACGAAACAAATTAAAAATGTAAGCATAAGCTTACAATTATAATGGGAAATATTTAACTAATATTTCATAAGCTTGTTCTTGAGTTTTTGCATTCATTATTTCAGAGTGGAAATTATCATCTAAAGAATAATCTGCAATCACTTGTATAGAATCAAGTTGAATTTCACGGTCTTCTTTACTTAAAACTATAGTAAAAATTAAATTAACTTTTTTATTATCTTCAGCTTTTCAATCGATTCCATTTTTTAAAATAGCCAAAGAAATTGTTGGTTGAATAACAGTTGATGAAATACCATGTGGAATTGCAATTCCATCATTTAATGCTGTAGACATTAAATTTTCTCTATAATTCAATGCATTAAGAAATCTTGTTTTATCTTCGATGAAATTTGCTTCATATAATTTCTTAGCAATCATTTCTAGTGCATCGTTGTGATCGTTTACATCTATGTTTATAAAAATTGATTTAGGATTTAAAAGTTCTTTAATAATCATAAGAAATCTTTCTACTTTTTATTAAGTTTAGGCATAACTGAAATACTGAATGCTGATGGTCCACAATGAATGGCTACAGCACCAGAAGTAGACTGAATTGAGTCTAAAACAATTCCAAATTCTTCAGCTACTTGACTTACTAATTCAACAACCTTATGATCAAGTCCTCTAATTAATCTAAAAGAAAAATCATTGATTTTTTCATTTCCACCAATTATCTTAACTAGTTTTTCAAAAGTTTTGCTTATTAATGAGCTAGTTGTTCTCTTTAGTGTTGATACAGTAACAGATTCTCTGTATTTAAGTAATGGAATCATCTGTATTTTTGTCATAATAAACTTTTTAGCTCCAGTTAATCTTCCACCTTTGATAATATAATCAAGATTAACAGGTAAGATATATGTTTGAGATTTCTCATTTATTTCGTTAATTTCTTGAATTACTTTGTCAATATCTTGGTTCTTTTCAAAGCTTTTTTTAGCATATAGAGCAACATCAACAAATTGATCTCCACTGAAAAAATTACTTACTATATGAACATTTGTATATTCTTGAGCAATAGTTTTGCAATACCTAGCAGAACTACTTAAACTTTCATGAAGAATTAAAATAATGACTTCGTCAAAACTTTTGGCCATTCTTTCAATTTCTCCTTCAAGTAAATCTAATCTTGGAAGAGAAGTTAAAACATTATTTGCTTTTTCAATTTTATCTAATAAAATTTCAGGTTCTTGAAGTCCATCTTGAAAAACTTCACCATCAATTTCTGATTGAAGTGAAAGAAATCCAAAGCCATATGAATTAGCTTGTTCTTTAGTTAAAGAACTAAAAGAATCAATTATAAAACCTAATTTTTTCATATATTTATTATATTTATTTATATTTAAAAGCAAAATATTTTTTAATACTATATTTAATGTAAAAACAGAAAAAATAATTATCTTATTTGCAAGAATAAATTTAAGTAATTTAATGAATTTTTGCTCATTTTTTTGAAAATTTATTTGTCCACATAATAATATTTATCATTAGCTCTCAAATGGTTTGCTAATTTAGTTTTAATATTTGGGTAGATTTCTTTTAAAGACATTAAATATCAATTGTTTTGTGTTAATTCACCATTATTAGCGATATTTGAATTAAAAACACTACCGTTAAGGTAGTGAGATATATTATATAGAGAATGGTAAGGTTGAAAAAAAGATAATTAAATTTAGAATTATTGAAAATATAAATCCAAATGAAGTTCTTTGTGATTTTTTAATTTCTTTTTCTTTTTCGATTTCTTTTTTATTTTCTAGCATTTTTTGATAAGCAATTTTTTCGCTTGTACTCATTTTTTTAAGTTGTTTTTTTTGTTTATAGTCAATTCTATCTTGACGAGCTGCTTGATATCTTCTAAATGACGAACCCAGAAATCCTTTTGCAGCAACAATGCACAATAATCCAATTAATGCAGTAATAAGGAAAATAATATTAAGCATTTGAATAACTTTTTGTTTACCAAATACAAGTGCATAAATTATTAACCCTATCGAAATAATTTCTACAATTGTAAAATGAATATAAGTTCATTTATTTCTAATAGATTTAATTAAATAATCTTTTATTAAATAAATTACTTTCATATTATTTTAATGTACTTGCTTTATAGTGTTCTTCATTAATTCATTTTTCAAATTGTTGATCGGTTGAATAAATATAATGTTGATCTTCAACTTTGTGTAACGTAGGTATATTTGGGAACTGTTGTTCTTCTAAATACTTAAGTTCAAATGAGATATTTTGGAATTTTTCATTAGCATTTGAAATTTTAGGAATTGCTTTAAATAAATTATTTGTGTACGGATGAATAGGATTTTCATAAATTTTTTCAGTTTTTCCTGATTCTACAATCTTACCTAAGTGCATTATTTGTACATTATCTGCTACATATTCGATCATACTTAAATCATGAGCGATAAAGATCATTGCAATGTTTTTATTTTTACATAAGTCTTTAAGTAGGTTAACAACTTGAGCTTGAATTGAAATATCTAACGAAGCAATAGGCTCATCAGCAATAATAACTTTAGGTTCAGTAATTAATGCACGTGCAATTACAATACGTTGACGTTGTCCACCACTAAATTCATGTGGATAACGGTAAGCAAATTGTTTAAGAAGCCCAACACTTTCAAGTGATTTGTAGATTTTTTCTTTAATAAATAATTTCTTAATATCTTTTTTGAAAAAGTAATCTTTAATTTTAGAAGCTATTTTTCTGAAGAATACAACACTTATATTATTAAATTTATTATCAAGATCGTGAATTCCTAAAAGTTTATAGATGTTAAATAAATCTTTATCTAAATATTTCATCTCGATATCATATGCTTTAAGACCTTCAAGACGTTTTGAGACAGTGGCTTTATAAACATTTAATTCAACAACTAGTTTTTTAACTTCTTTTTTGCTATTTGCTTGTGATTTAATTTGTTGTTTAAAATTATGAACAAAAGAATCAAAAGCTTTTTCAAATAGTTTTAGTTGATTTTTGTATTCAACCTTAAGAGATAAATATTTTTCTTTACCAACGCTGATTTCTTTGTTAATTTTGTCTAATCTTAGGTTAAATTCATGAATATATTTTTTTAATTCATCTTGGTGAATTGCTTCAGCTTTATCTAAATTCTTTTGGTAAACTATTAAATCCTCAGATGAGTATTTTGCTTTAGCTTTACCTGCAATTTTAGTTAGATCATTTTCTAATTGAATGATTTTGTGATTTAAGTTATTGATTTTATTATTAAAATCTAAAGCACGCTCTTTTGAAATGCTAATTCATTTATCTAAATTTAGATGACTTGAGGAAACGATGAATTTAGATAAATTCAATTTAAAAGCATTTGTGAAAACTTTATTTGATTTAGCTAAATTACTTAATTTCTCATCTTTAGAAATCTCATCGTAAATGTTCTTTATTTTTTCATTAATTTCCTTGAACATCTCTCTAGTTTCATTTATAGACAAGTAATATAAAGTGTTTTTTATATTTTTGCAATTAGAACTCTTGATATTGTTTTTCAATCTATAAATCGGACATAAAGGAGTGTTACTGAACAAGTTAAATTTTGAACTGATTTTGCTTTTAAGAATTTTTCTAATAACCTTATTAATTTCACTAAGTTTTACTGAGTGAATATAAAATTCTTTATCAAAAGTATAGTTTGAATTATTGCTTTGGAACTTAGCTTCGTTGCTTAACTCATCTAAAAAGTTATTAAATGAGTTTTGAGCTATTGACATAATTTCATACTGCTCGTTTCTTAGTTCTTTTAGTTGGTTTTTTAATTCTTTAATAGTTTTTTTAGTGTTTAACTCTTCTTCAGAAATTTTTGATAACACATAAGCTTCATTGTAAGCATTTTTAGCATTTTGTAAATCAACCTCATCAAAATCAAGTTCATTATTTCTGAAATTTTCTTTCTTTTGATTATAAATCAATAATAATTCATCATTAACTTTGTGTAAATTAGTGATTATTATTGAGTTAATTTTATTTCTCTCTTCAATAAAGCTAAAAAGATTATTGAAATTATCTTCAGCTGAAAGATTACTGTCATATTTATAATTATTCAACTTCTCATTTCATACTTGATGAAAAGGAACTAATTTAGCATTAGCTAATTGATATGATTTTAATACAAGATTTCTGGTTCTTTCAAGGAATGAATAGTGGAAATTATCCTTAATACTGTTTCAATCTTTAGAAAGATCTTTGATTTCATCATTAATAATTCCATTTACAATAAGAGGTTCTTTAAGAATTGAGAATATTGTTTTTTGACCGTTTAATGATGCGTGTGGATCCTGGAAGATCATTTGGATATTTTTACGCATCATTTTAGTTCTTTTACGGCTTATTTTTTTACCAGAGATAATTTTGTCATCAAGTGAAACATAACCGTTAAAATCATCATAAAGTCTTAATAATGAACGACCAACTGTTGTTTTACCACTACCTGATTCTCCAATTAATCCAACAACTTCACCTTCATGAACTTTGAAAGAAACACCATCAACCGCACGGTTAATGTGGTTTTTGTTAATGAAATATTTTTTTAAGTTTTCTATTTCTAAAACTACTTTTTTATTATTCATCTTTAAAAACCTCTCTGAATTTTTCTAAACGTATTTGTAATTCTTTGCTTAATTCCACTTTTGGTGCTTCTGGGTGTAATAATCAAGTTGCTGCTGAGTGAGATTCACTTATTTTAATAAGTGGTGGTTCCTTGATAAAATCAATTTCTAGGGCGTAATCATTTCTTGGTGCAAAAGGATCTCCAAGAGGTAAATTATTCATATCTGGAGGTGTACCTTTAATTGAATAAAGTCTATCTTCTTTGTTTTCTGGAATAGCCGAGATAAGAGCTCATGTATATGGATGAGCCGGTTGAGTAAAGATATCTTTTTTAGTTCCTCTTTCAACGATTTTTCCGGCATACATAACATAAATGTAATCACAGAATTTAGCAACAACTGAGATGTTATGACTAATTAAAATAATTGAAATGTTCATTTTTTGCCGAATTTCTTCAAATAGAGCTAGAACACTAGCTTGAACTGTTGGATCAAGAGCAGTGGTTGGTTCGTCAGCAATAATTAACATAGGTTTAAGTGCAACAACCATTGTAATAACCACTCTTTGTTTCATACCACCACTAAGAGTATGTGGATACATATAAAACACTTGCTCCGCATTCATAATTCCAAATTGTTTAAGTAAACCAATTAAATATTTTATTTTTTCAGCCTTTGTTTTATTTTTTCAATCTTCATTGTAATTAAGTGCATCAAGAAGTTGTTTACCTATCTTACGAGTTGGGTTTAATGATGTAAGTGGATCTTGGGGAATATACCCGATTTTACTTCCACGCACTTTTCTTCATTCTCTTTCTCTTTTAAGCTTAGTTAAATCAACTCCATTAATTTCCATCACATCAGCACTAGTAAAGGTATTTTCATTAACGTTTATTAACGATTTAGATGTAACACTTTTACCTGAACCTGATTCTCCAACAAGTCCAACAATTTGTCCTTTTTTAATATTAAGGTCTACACCACGTACAATTGTGATAAATTTATTCTTCTTAAGTTTAAAACTTACTTTTAAGTTTTTAACTTTTAATAAAGTTTCTTGTTTTTTATCCATAATATACCCCTAGTTTTTACCTTTAATAACTTTTGGATCAAGTGCGTCATGGACACCAAGTGCTATGAAGTATAGAGAAACAGATATTCCCAATAAAATAAGTGATGGAAGAAGTAATACTCAAATGTTTTCACCTACCTTAGCAACTGCATTTGAAAGAATTGAACCTAAGTTAGCTTCATTTCCTTGGAAGAACCCTAAGAACGCAAGTGAAGAAACCGAAAGAATAATTGAAGGAATAGCTGAAACAAATGAAGTTGCTATCTTACCTATAATTGCAGGAAGCGCATGAGTATAGATTAATCTAGCTTTTTTAGCACCAATAGACTTACTTGCTGTAATATATTCTTCATCTTTGACGGTTATGATATACATTCTAGCTCCACCAACTGAACCAGTTCAACCTGTAAAGATTAGTGAAAAACCTAGAACTATATCACTTGTACCAAAAACTGATACGAATGTCAAAAGTCAAATTAATGAAGGGGGAGCTGAGAAAATTTCAATTAAACGCATAATGATTGTATCAATTAAACTTCCTGCATGAAAACCTAAATATGAACCAATAGCCACACCAATAAATGTTTGAATTGTGGCAACTATAATTGCAAGTCTAATTGCTTTTCAAGTACCGATTCAACTACTTGTTCAAATATCAACTCCAACATTATCAGTTCCTAAAATAGTATTTATTTGAAAGTTATTGTTTGCTTGAAGAGTCTTGCTCATTCAATCAATAATTTGATCGTTATTCATTGTAGCTAAAAGATTACTTTGATCTTTAACAGCAATTAATAATGAGTCAAAAGCTGCATAAGCATTTGGGTTGATTAAAAATGTAGTTGAACCTTTTGTTTCATAAAATTTTAATATTGGACTATTAGCAGGACCCATAATTTGTAATAAATTACTACTTAATTGTTTTGAAGTATCAGTATAAGCTAATTTTTGACCTAAAATATCATACAATTGCTTAAATCCTGGCTGTTTTGGGTCACTAAGATAATTAAGTAATTGACGTCATTTTTCTAGTGTTAAATCCGATCTCTCAATAGTAATATATTGAGCATCTCAAGAATAGATAGATGGAGATAAGTTCTTAACTTGTGGAGTTCCAGTAAGAGTTTTAATTACTTTTCCATTTTCGTCTACTATTGAAATAACTAAATTTTTAGCAATACTACTATTTTCAGGGAAAATAGAAGTTGCATTAACAATAATACTTATTAAAAGTATTGCAACAAAAAGAATTAAAAGTGATACAGCAAGTCAGTTTGTTGAGAAACGCTTAATAATTTCATTAATTAATTTTTTAGGTTTTCCTGCAATATTATTACCTAAATCAGAAGAGTTATTATGTTTTACTAATGATTTAGTTAACAATGGATTTAGTTTATATTTTTCATTAAATTCATTAGCATTCATTATAAATCCTCCTTAATTTTGTACATTTTATTTCTTTGGTGTTTGATTTTAAGTTTAGTAATAAAGTCAAATCCTGAATTGCTTCCGTATTTAATTCTTGGATCAAGAATGGTGTATGAAACGTCCACAATAATTGAAGTAAATAATCCTAATGCTGTAAATAACACAGTACTGAACATAATTAAATTAATTTCACCAGTTGGAAAGGCTTGAATAAGAGCTTTAGAAATTCCGGGAACATTTCAGTAGGTTTCAACTATAAAACTACCACTAAGAAGTCCTATATATGATGGAATAAATACTGCGGCAAGAGGAATTGAGATATTTCTTAAAACATACTTGAAGAAAATTTCAACATTCCCAATTCCTTTTGTTTTAGCAATTAAAACATAATTTGAAGTTAAAACTGTAATAATTTGGTTTCTTGTAAATGAAATATATCCCGAAAGAGAACCTAGCACAATAACTAAAATAGGTGGAGTTCATGAAAGAACAAATTGTCCTGTTGTATAAATACTTAGATCATTTTCACTTTCTGGATTTAAGAATCTTGGTGCTACACCAAAGTATTTAAGCATAAAACTAATTACAATTGGAGCAATAATAAATGATGGTAATGCAACGAAAATTAGTGTAAATGCATTGATAAATGAATCAAATAATGATCCTCTTTTATATCCAGCAAAAATTCCTAAAGTAACTCCGATCAATGCGCTTATAACAAATGAAGGTAAACTGATAATTAAACTAAATTTAATATATTTAAAGTAAAATTCAGGAATAGTATTTGATTTTGTATTTGCAAATATTGAATCATTATATGGAAGTCCAAAAGGTCTTTCTTTATCAAATAAATCTGCAATTCAATATCCAAATCTTAATAATGGGTTCATTTTTTGATCAATTCAATGGTCTTTAACTCATGGATCATTTCAATCTTCTATTTTATAAGGAATCAAGTGATGAATAACCGATTTTTCAAAAAGAGGTTTGGCAATATCGTAAATGTTACCTTTATCAGTAGCACCTCCAGAATTATTTCTATCACCACTAGTGGTTATGGCTGCTTCAAATTGTTTAACAAATGGATTATCACTAAATATATCTACTGTAAGATAAACAACAAATACAATGATAACCAAAGTTAAAAGGGCAAAACCAAGACGTTGTAGGATGTATTTAGTCATCTTTTTTCCTTTCTCTTTTAAATGCAATAAACAATTAGCAATTGCTAATTGTTTAAAACATTATTTATTATAAATTTGTTTTAATATTTCAAACTGCCATTGGACCATCAGTTGCTGGAATAATATAGTATGGATTAACAATTCTTTTAATGAATTTATCACCCGCTACAGCTCCGCTTCCATCAAATGCTGGTAATTGAGTATTTCCAATTTCTCTAACAAGAGCAACCGCTTGTTCATCATTCAAATGATTTGATTGATAATTTAATCAAAACTCAGCGCTAATAGTATTTAGTGAATCATATTGATTTCTTTCAGCAGCTGGAATTAATGAAAATTCTTTAGTTTCTGGGTTATATTTATATTGTCCTAAGTATGCACCTAAGTTATTAGCATCTTCAAGAGATAATGTAGGTCATACCTCAACTGGAATAGATAATTTTTTAGTTTTTGCATATTTAACAAAAGCTAATCCTGCTTTAACTAATTCAGGGAATGATTTCTCTAATTTTGTTTTATATTCATTATCTGTTGCAATAAGTGCAAAAAGATTGTGTAATTTCATTGCATTATTATATCCATCAAATCCTGAACCTATTCTTTCATAGTCATAAGTTCAACCTGAATATAATACAGGTGAGATAGAATTATAAGCAGCAAAGAATTTATACAATTTATCTCTAACCTGATCGTCACTAAGTCTAGTTTCTTGGAATTCAATTTGTAAACGACCTTTTTTATCTAATCTATTTCAAACTTCAACAATTCCCTTGTTTGCTTCGATATATGTAGCAAGCATGTTTGAATATCTTCAAGGAATAGTGATTTGAACTTTTTCATTAGTAAATCCTTTTTCTGCATAAACTCTATCCAATAATGCAGTCATTTTTTCGCTTAATTCATCAAAAATAACTGATTGATATTTTTTAGAATTTTCTACACCGAATGTTCTATTGTCATCAACTCTCATAAATTCTTGATTATTCAATTCATTAAATCTATATCTTTCACCAGTTTGTGAGTCAACCACGAATGTTTTTGTTACTTCATCATAGTAATCAAGTAATGTATTTGAAGTCTTATCATTAATTGGTGAAGCTGAGGCAAATGAGTTATTTCATGGTTTAACTGGGTTATCTGGATTTATTGTGTTAAATATAGCTCCTAAATTTAGTGCTGAAAGTAAAATTGTTTTAAATTCAATTCCTGTACCAGCTGTTGATTGTTTTAGCACATCTCCAACACTAACATATGTTTTAGAACTTGTACCTTCAGATCTGATAACTGATTTTGAGTTATTCAATTCTTTAACATTATATCCGTATAAAACATCATAAAATACCGAGTTCCCTTGCATATAAGCTAATCAAGAGTTATCAGCTCCAGGAACTGGTGCTAAAGATCAGAAAGTATTTCTTGTAATAGAATCTTTATTTCCTGCTTGAACATAGTCATAACTAATATCTTGAGCTAATTTTTTAGCTTCAGAGTTTAATTCGTTAATTCTAATAGTAGGCGATGAACCGCTGATGAAGTTATTTGAAATTGTATTAATTCAGATACTTGGATCAGATGGTGCTTGAGAGTATTGTTCTGAGAATGTTTTAATAGTTGAACTAGCATTTACTCATTCTTTATCATGATAATGTGTATTTACTTTGTAATTTACATATAATGAATTTGGATTATATCCTGAAGAGTAATATCTAGATGAGAATAAAGTGTTATCAATGCTTGTCCCATATCAGAATAGACCTGATTCTTTAACACTTCCTTCTGGTAAGTTTGCAATAGTTGTTTTGATATCTTCAACTTTTGCAGATTTTGATTGAATTTGATATACATCTTTATTTGAAGCATTTTCAATAATGTATTGACTTGGTGCCGCGATAAAACTTGAATCATCAAGCAATTTAGGCAAGTACTCAACAAATTTAGGATCTCTAGACTCATCTAATACATTAAATGTAAAGTATGAATTACCTTGTTCATCAACTCTAACGGATTTAGAAGGGTCTACTAAATCATCAAATGAAACGTTGAATAACTCAAATAAGTATTTATTAGTGAATGATGATGGTTCATCATTAGTAAAAGTAGTTGGTGCATTATTAAATTGAGTTGAAATTAATTTATCAGTTTCTATTGAACTACCATGTGAACGTCTATAACTTGCATCTGCATAAACTAATGTTCTAAGAGCACTCATTCTAAAGTCATCAGCAACAACTTTGTATTTAGTTTCATTACCATTTTTATCTACTCATTTTTGGTTAGGTCTAATTCTGAAACTCAATTTTGTAGCTTTAGCTAAATCGCTCATAAATTCTTTAGAGTTAATAGATTTAACATTTGAACTAATACCTTTAACAACAGATTGTTTCCATCCTTTAGTTACGTCTTCATTTAATTCATTTGATACTGAATCAATGTCATCGTTGTCGTATACTTTTCAATTACCATCAACTCATAATAAAATTTGATCAGCTAAGTCAAATTGCATCTTTTTAATAGATGGTCTTAAAA
This sequence comes from Mycoplasmopsis anatis, assembly GCF_900660655.1. Classification (NCBI taxonomy): domain Bacteria; kingdom Bacillati; phylum Mycoplasmatota; order Mycoplasmoidales; family Metamycoplasmataceae; genus Mycoplasmopsis; species Mycoplasmopsis anatis. Next base: position 513,670 of record NZ_LR215035.1, read on the forward strand.
TAATTGTTGTTTCCTCAACATTTAAACCATTAATTTTGGTTTTAGTTTCATAAACTGCTTTACCAACGTATGAATACTCAAGAAGCTTTCCAAATACCGATTCACTAATAGTACCACTTAATGTTCCTGAAAGCATTGAAGAGTCAAATGGATATGCACCTTCTGAATATGAACTGTTAAAGTATTGTGTGTAAAGTCCATTACTTGCAGCTAATTTTAATTCTTGTTTTAATGAAGGATTAATTTGTTCTGCAGCTAATTTATTGGTTCATCCTTTGTTTGTTACAGTAAGAGAAGTCTCAACATTTGTTTCAACTTTTGGTTTTTCTTCTTTTTTAGAGTTTGAACAGCTAGCAGAAAGAAAGGCTAGAGGTCCAACTGCAATAGTAGCAGAAGTTAAAAGTAGTCTTTTTTTCATTTTTTCTCCTTAAGTCAAATTGTTATGAAAGTACACAATTATTGAAAATAAAAAAGTTTTGCGACTTTAACTTCGCAAAACTTTTGATATAAATAATATTTATAATATCATAAAGAATTGTCGAAGTTATAGCACCAATGGTTTACCAAAGAATAAAAATCTTTTATGCTTTTTTATCAACAGTCTTGATTGCCATCAAGAGAGTTTCGGCCTTTATACCCTTTCTATAGTTTCTAAGCACGCCTGCTCCGCTATATACTATTGTTAGAGGCTCCTCTATAACTCAATCACAGAGACATCTAATAATTGTGTGTCTGTTGCAAATATTTTTTATTTTATTAAACAAATCAGACACAAAACTAAATTCAAATAAAATTATTTGAAAACTTAATCTTGTTAATAATCCGATTTATATTAAATTTCATAACGTAATTATTATAATGATTTTTTATTTTTTCCAAACTATTTTTTATACTATTTTCTTCCTATAAATTTTCTAAGTTGATGAATAACTTAGATTTCATAAATATTTGATAGTTAATTGTTAAATATAATTATTTTAGTTAGCTTTAATTAACATATAACTATGGGAAAATAATTGATTATTTTATACCTGCGATTTTCATTTTTCTATTAAAAATTTCAACATTACTATCACTTGAAAATTGAACTTGGATCTCCTTCATAGCAGCTACTTTTTCTTTATTACCTAAAACTAATTCTACGTTTTCATTAGTTAAATATTTTTCATCAGAAAGAAGAAGATCAATTGTAAAAATATAACTAGAAAGATTGTATCTATTTACTTTTTGTGAGTCATCTCTTAATTTAGTAATAAAAGTTAAATTACTTACATTACCAAGATCATCAGTATTTGTTACAAAATAATCTCTAAGAAGTTGGGCACGAGCATCAGTAAGTTTAGAAATTAATAACCTATCATTTTCTGTAAGTGATCTATTATTTACAGGGTTTACACTTTGATTTACAAATGCTAAGGTTTCATTTCTATTTTTTGAGTATGAAAGACCTAAATACGTATCATCTGAAGCTACTGTATTAACAGATGGTGATTTTCTTAAAGTTTTTAATGTTACTTTGGTCTTAACAACTTGAAAATTATTTGTTTGACCTGCAATAACTTTTGGATTAGCTTCGACTAATTCATAGCCTTTAGGAACATTATCAAAATTAACAACATCATTTTCTGACATCATGAATGTTAATGTATAAATAGCTTGATTGTTATAAATGTAATTTAAAACTGTAGATTTTTGTTGATTAGTTTCAGTTGTTTCTGGTTGAGTTGGTTGAGCTACATCTGGATTAGTTGTATTTCCATTTTCTGTACCAGTTGAAGGGTTTTCGGGTTGTTCTGGATTTGTAACTTCAGGTTTTTCTGGTTGAGTTGGTTGAGTTTCACTTGGATTAGTTGTATTTCCATTTTCTGTACCAGTTGAAGGATTTTTGGGTTGTTCTGGAGTACTTGGTTTTGTTTCGCCTGGGTTAGTTGTACTTCCGTTTTCTGTTCCGGTTGAAGGATTTTCAGGTTGTTCAGGTGTAGTAGTTTCAGGTTGGTTAGGTTTTGTTTCGCCTGGGTTAGTTGTACTTCCAGTTTCTGTACCAGTTGAAGGATTTTCTGGTTCTGTCGGTGTTGTTCCTGGTTGTTCAGGAGTACTTGGTTTTGTTTCGCCTGGGTTAGTTGTACTTCCGTTTTCTGTACCATTTGATGGGTTTGATGGGTTTGATGGTTCTTCTTCCTTTTTGGTATTTGAACATGCAGCAGAAATCGCGAACAATGCAGTAGATGATAATATTGAACCAACTAACAATAATTTATTTTTTATTTTTTTCATAATTTCTCCATTATTTTAGTAATTTATATAATCTATCCTCTAGTACAACAATACTATCTAATTGTGATCATTGACTAGGAGTTTTAGTTCTATCACCAACGATAAAATATAAATTTTCTTTGCTTAAGTAATTTGGATTTTTTAACACAAAATCAATTGTAAAGATGAATTTAGAAATCATAATAGGATAAATAAAACTTTCTTCATTAATGATTTTTTGTTTTAATTGATAAGCATTATATTCTTGAAAAATTACTTTTTGAGGTGAATTGTAGGCAAGAGATATAAGTTTTTGTCTTTCTTTTACAAGTTCATCATAAACATTTCTTTGTTCTTCGTTTAAATTATCAATAAAATCAACTTTTTCAACCACAGAATTAATTAAATATTGGTTGTTAACGTATTGACCTGATTCATTTTTTTCTTTAACGTATGTAATCACTCTATAACTCATTCTATCTTCTGTATTATTTGAATTTTCATATGTAACAAGTGGTTGTATTCTTAATCTAGTAAGTTTTTTAAATTCTACTGGTTTATTATCAGTTGAGTTTTCAGTTGTAAAATTACTATTTTCTCCATTATTTGAAGGTGATTCAGGTTGTTCAGGTGTACTTGGATTAGTTGTACTTCCAGTTTCTGTACCAGTTGAAGGATTTTCTGGTTGCTCAGGTGTAGTAGTTTCACCAGTTTCAGGTTGATTAGGTTGAGTTTCGCCTGGGTTAGTTGTGCTTCCGTTTTCTGTACCAGTTGAAGGATTTTTTGGTTCTACTGGATTTGTAACTTCAGGATTTTCGGGTTGACTTGGTTGAGTTTCGCCTGAGTTAGTTGTGCTTCCGTTTTCTGTACCAGTTGAAGGATTTTTTGGTTCTACTGGATTTGTAACTTCAGGATTTTCGGGTTGACTTGGTTGAGTTTCACCTGGGTTAGTTGTGCTTCCGTTTTCTGTACCGGTTGAAGGATTTTCTGGTCCTACTGGATTTGTAACTTCAGGATTTTCGGGTTGACTTGGTTGAGTTTCACCTGGGTTAGTTGTGCTTCCGTTTTCTATACCAGTTGAAGGATTTTCGGGTTGACTTGGTTGAGTTTCGCCTGGGTTAGTTGTGCTTCCACTTTCTGTACCATTTGAAGGATTTTCCGGATTTTGAGGTTTTTCAGGTTTTACAACTTCCTTTTTATCGCATGAAGCGGCTACTGAAACTAAAGAAAGAGCAGTAATAGGTGTACTTAAAATTGTTATTAGTTTAATTTTTGATTTAATTTTCATATGCCTCCTTGTGTTATAAGAAATAAAAAAGTTTTACGGTTTATATCTCCGCAAAACTTATGAATTATACATTTCATATGTTTAACGAAGTTATAGCACCAATGGATTTACCAAAGAATAAAAATCTTTTATGCTTTTTTATCAACAATTTTAATTGCCATTAAAATCATTTCGGCCTTTATACCCTTTCAATAGTGTCATTGCACGCCTGCTGGACTATCTACTATTGTTAAAAGCTCCTCTATAACATCTTTAAATTATGGACTTATTATATAATAAAATTTATTAATTGAAAATAAAATGTAAAGTGGAAAAGTCATGCGACCATTATTTTTATTTAAAGAGCTTGAAGTACAATAGTGCTTAAATATTTATAATTATATTGCTTTTTTATATAAAAAAGCACACCAAAAGAATCGGTCATGACCGATTTTAAATTTTTTTCAATATTATTTTGAGATAAGTAATAAATATTCGTTAATTCTATTGATCATTATTTGAATTTGTTCATCAGAAAATTTGTCAATTGAAATACCTTTAGCAATATATCTTCTGATATGTCTATGAATGTTCTCGATAGAACCTTTTTGATATGAGCAATATGCATCACATTTGTATAAATTGTTTTGATTAATAACTTCGTGCAACAACACGTTCTCGGAGCCGTTGTCAATTGTTAAAGTTTTGATTTTTAATGCGTTATTTTCAATAATTTTAATCAATGATTTTTTGACTGCTAATGAAGTTTTTAGTGACCTAACTGAATAGAGTCTTCTAGATTTTCTATCTAAAACAGTAACTAAACAATACTTATCCTCACGTTTACCAATAACTGTATCAAGTTCGTAATGGCCTTCTGTAGTTCTATTGTTAGCTTCCTCAGGTCTTTGATGAATTGGAATTGCATTTTTAAGAGAACTTTTTTGAGTTTTAAGAGTTCTCTTTCGGTATTTTCCTACCGAAAGAAATTGCAAAATATCTATAGATAATGAAAACTCATTTGACTTTAAGCACTTATATACAGTGCTTGTCGTAGGACAAGGACTATCAGGGTAATGTTTTTTAAATTTATTAACAAGTGCTTTAGCAGAAACTTTTATGGCTCTTTTTGTAAAATCCTTACTAAATCGATTTTTTCTAAAATAGTCAACTTCTTCATTTCAAAATCTAATAAAATCTTTTCATTTGTTTTGAATAGTTTTTGAGTGAAGTCTAGTTCTTCTTGACCTATAAAATATCAAATGTTCAGCTAACAAATTAAAATCTATATAGTTAACATAGTTAATATAATTGTCGCAATTGCGACAAACTTTCTTAAATTTCTTAACAAAATCACCTTGATTTGTTGCAGAAATTTTTAATAGTTTTTTAATAGTTTTTGGTTGAAATCTTACAATGTTTGAAACTTGAGAAATGGTTTTATTTTGCCCTATTAACCTTAAACATTCATTAAAATGAAGAATACTCATTTGATTCTCTTTCAATAGTCTTGTTTTTAAGACTTTCGAATGTAATAACCTAATTTCTTCATCAGAATTCTTTATCAAATAATGATTGTTAGGAAGATGTTTTTGTTTAGTTTTTATACACACAACTTTTTCAAGAGAATTTTTAATATTTGCTATAATCATATTGGGTCCTTTCGTATTTTTTGTTCACTATTATTTTACTAAAAGACCCGATAAATAAAAACAGTCATGCGCTAATGGTCGCATGACTTTTCTATTTTACGATTGAAAATAAAAATGAGAGAAAACCCTCAAATTTATTCATATTCACCATTTTTTCATTTTTTTAATTCTTCTTTAGTAGCTAAAATGAAATGGTTTTCATTTACTTTTAGTCACTCAGGTTGGTTATTTTCACTATATTTATGAATATTAATATCATATTGATATCCTAGTAAACTACCTTTATCGCCATGAATTGAAGGAACTGCTTCTAAAAGAGCTTTAGTATATGGGTGAAGTGGATTATTAATTATTTCTTCAGTTTTACCTATTTCCAAAATTCTACCTTTATTCATTACAGCAATTCTATCAGAGATATATTCAACCATTCTTAGATCGTGTGCAATAAAAAGAATAGTTAAATTATATTTATCTTTAAGATCGTTGAATATATTGACAACTTGAGCTTGGATTGATACGTCCAAAGCTGAAATAGGTTCATCAGCAACAAGTAATTGAGGACGAAGTACAACAGCACGAGAAATTCCAATTCTTTGTTGTTGACCACCCGAGAATTCTAGTGGATAACGTGGTAAAACAGATTCATCAAGACCAACTGATTTAAGAATTTCTACAACTAAGATTCTTTTACATTGATTTTCTGTTAATTTTGATAGTTCTTCTCTTTTAATTTTTAACTCATTAAGTAATTTTGTCGCTTCCTCTAAACCTTTTGTTTTTGCTATATCATTTAGAAATACATTATAAAATTCTTCAAATGCAATATCTTCATTTGTGGCTATTTTAACATTTAATTTTTCTAAATATTCACCATAAAATTGTGGATATTTTTTAGAGTCAATTAAATCGTAAACATTTTTTTGAAATTCTTGATCTTTATTATAAAGATAAATCTCTTTTGAGTTTTTAGTATTACTTAATCCTTCTGAAACAACACTTTCAACGTTAATATGTGGATTTAAACTGTTTGCAGGATCTTGAAAAATCATCTGAACTTTGTTAACTAGAAAGTTAACTACTTCATTATATTCTTTAAGTTTTTTTCCAAACTTAAAGCCTCTAGTTAGTTTATTTGGTATTTTTTTACCTAGTAACTTAATTTCTCCAAAACTATAAGGAACTAAACCTACTAATGCCTTACCGATCGTACTTTTACCAGAACCAGATTCGCCAACTAAACCTAAAACTTCACCTTTATAAATATTTAAGTTTAAATCACTTACAGCTCTAAATGATTTTGAACCACGTCCATAAGTAATATCTACATTTCTTAATGTAACTAATTCTTCTTGTTTATCATCACTTTTTAACATCTCTTCAACACCTTTGGTTTGCACACGTGTTGTAGTATATGTTAATAATCCAAACTTTTTGGTTTTTTCTTGATAAGTATTATTCATAATTATTTATCCTTTTTATTTAAATAATTAGTTCACATTTCTTGAATTAATTTAGGTGGTTGGTAACTTTCAGCTCTTTCATCTAAAAGAGCTGATTTAACTCTATGAGTTTCAGATTTGAAATAAAATTTAGACTCTTCAACAAAATCAATTCCTAGCGCATAATCATTTCTAACAGCGAAAGCTTCACCAACAATATTATTTAAGTTTGATGGAACACTTCCACGAATAGTTGAAAGTCTTTTTTCCTTGTTTACATCAGGCATACTTAATATTAATCCTCAAGTGTAAGGGTGTTGTGGATATTCTAGAATTTCTCTAGCTGTACCTTCTTCAATAATCTGTCCTGCATACATTATAGAGATATAATCGGCCATTGAAGCAACTACACCAATATCGTGGGTAATAAATACAATAGAAAGTTTAAGTTTATTTTGTAATTCTTTAATGATATCTAACACTAAGGCTTGAACAGTTGGATCAAGTGCGGTGGTTGGTTCATCCATAACTAAAATTTTAGGTTCAAGAGCAACAATTGCTGCAATAACTACCCGTTGAATCATACCACCACTCATCTCATGAGGATAAAGTTTCATGACTGCTTCAGGATCATTTATTTTAGTCATTCTAAGGAATTCAACTGCACGTTCATACGCCTCTTTACGGTTATTAACAACTTTATTAAGCAACATTCCCTCGATAATTTGCTCACCGACTTTCATTGTTGGATTTAATGTTGACATCGGGTTTTGAAATACAGCAGAGACTACAGTTCCACGATAATGTGAACGCTCTCACTGTTTAGCAGTAAATTTTTCAACGTTATGATTATAAAGTTTAACTTCACCAGAATCTATAACTGCATTATCTCCTGTAAGTCCATAAAGTAAACTAGTGATAACTGATTTTCCTGAACCTGACTCTCCAATGATTGCGTGTACCTTTCCTTCATAAATTTTAAGTGATGGCCCACGAAGTACTTTATTTTTTTCTCCAGGACGTGCTGGATTAAGAAATGAGAGATGAATATCTTTAATTTCTGCTGCAATTTTTAATTTTGTTCCATCGCTAAATTCTTGAAATTCAGCTTGATTGTAAAATTCTTCAAGATTAATAGATTTTTTACCTCTAAATTGTCTTAATGATTCTCAACTTAAATTCTTTTTAAGTTCATTAAATTTACTAATAATTTTCTTGTTCATAAAAACCTATCTTTGTCTTCTAAGAGCATCTTGAATATTTGAACCAATTAATTGCACGCATGTTGTAATTAAAATCAAGAATGATGATGGAACAAAAACATATCTTAAATATGTAGGGAACACTTTTTGACCTTCAGAAATTAAATTACCTAATGTTGGAACATCATCAATGGCTAAACCAATAAATGCTAAACTAGTTTCTGAAAGAATAACGCCAGGGATTGAAAAAACAAGTTGAGTAATCAAAATAGGTAAAATAACTGGAATGTAATTTTTTAGAATTTTATAAGTAGGTGTTCCTAAAACTTTAGAAGCACTAACTCATTCGAAATATTTCGCTCTTTTAACTTGTGCTCTGATTTGATTTGCCATTCCACTTCAAGATGTAAGTGAAAGTGAGAATACAATAACTCAAAAACTTGGCGAAACAATAATTGTCATTAGTATAAGGATAATAATAGTTGGTACAACTGAAATAATTTTAATTATGAAAGTCATGATTTTATCAAATAATTCAAATTGTCCCATCATAATACCGATTGTTAAACCAATGGCAACTTCAATAAAAGTACATACAATTGCTAATGCTAAAGAGTATCTAAGACCTCATCATAGTCTAGCTCAATAATCTCTACCGATATCATCAGTACCTAAAATATGATAAATTCCATGATCATCAGTTTGATTGAAAATCAAGTTTTTTGCATCTGTAAATGAAGCGTTTGGATCTTGAGTTGTAAAGGGAATAATTAGTGCAAGTAAGATCATTACAAAAATTGTAATAATTGCAAAAACTCCACCAAAACCATGTGCAAAACGGTATACAAATTCCTTAAAAACTTTTGTTTGAGCACCAAGATGTAAATCATTGTGATAATCAAAAGTTTTTCCAACAATTTTTCAAGCTTGATATTCAAAAGGTTTAGTTATTGGATTAGGAGCAAGATCTTTATTAAGTGTATTTGTTGGACCAAGTTCTTGACGATTTTTGATTTTTTCAAATCATTTATCAAATCTTTTATTACTCATAACTATTTACCTCTTCTTCTAATTCTTGGGTCAATAACTTCATAAAGAATATCACGAGTTGCATATGAAAGAATTGTAAGAATTGCGAACATAACTATCAAGAATAAAATTACATTATAATCCTTGGTTTGAATTGCTTGAAGAAGTGTTGCACCTGAACCTGAAATAAAGAATATTTGCTCAATAAAAATACTTCCGATAAATGAACCAAAGATAACAGCTGGAAAGAATGTTGCGATTGGGAAAAGAGAAGGTTTTAAAGCATGTTTTCAAACAAAACGATTCTTGCTTAAACCTTTTAAGTATGCAAATTTAGCATGTACTGAATTTAATTCACGGTTTAATTCAGTTCTAATATATTTGATATAAACAATGATACTTCCAAGCGAGAGAGCAAATCCAGGTAAGATGTAAGTTATAAAATCTTTATCATTAAAGATATATGGTAAACCAACTAATCTTCCAACAAAAACTAAAACTAAAGCAAAGATAATTGATGGAACAGATGAGAAAATAGAAACTAGCACAGTTGAGATTCTATCTACCATTCCATTAGGGTTTTTACCAACTCAAATACCAATACTAATACCAATAACAACTGTTAAAAATACTGATCAAATACCAACTAGGAATGATTTATAAAACCTCTCTCAAATAAAATCGTTTATTTCTCTAGCGGGAAAAAGTGATAAAGAAACTCCAAAATTTCCTTTAAATAAGTTGCCTAAATACATAAAATAACGTTGAATAATTGGTAAATTAAGTCCGTATTTAGATTCAATAGCTTCTTTTGCTTCTTGATCTAAACCAGCAGTAATTGTATTAGAACCTGGAACAGCATTAATTAAGAAGAATGTAATTGATACAACAATAACTCCAATAATGAAGAACTCAACAATAATTTTAATAAATTTAAATAATATGTTTAATAATGGCGAGTCGATTGCTACTAATTTCTGTTTCAAACTAAGTTCTTCAGTTCTTTTATTTGTGAAGAAAATTAGATTTTGATCAATCTTATTTCTTTTGTTTAGTTTCATTATTAACCATCCTTTCTTCTTGGCAATCCACTGCGTGGTGGGTTAGTATAATCATATGCATATTGTAGTGCAAAACGATAAAGTGAGTCTACACCACCAACTTTAGTAATTTCTCAGTTTGTATCAACTTCCATTAAAGGTATTACTGGAGCAGCATCACGAACAATTTTTTCAATCGAACCAATAAATGTGTAAATTTGAGCCTGATCTCATCCTTCGCTGTTTTCCTCATTGGTTAAGTTACCTGAGAAGAATGCATTGAGTCTTGAAGTGTACTCTGAAAGAGTTTCATCATTTCTTTGATAACTTAAATCAATGAATTTTCTTCAGTAATCAGGAATTTGTTTTCCTGAGACTGATTGTTTAACTTGATTAAAGTTAAGTCTTTCCCTAGTATCAGTAGTTAACTCTACAATTTTTTCAATACCAAATTTATTGAATATGTATTCGTTGAACGCTTTTGCAATTTTTAGGTTTGTTAACCCAGAGATATTATCAAGTTTAAGCGAATCTTTGTTAAGAATTATTGATATGTATAGAATTAAATTCGAAACATATTCATTTGTAAATAAGTTTGAGTAATCGACATATTTTTCTTTTAGAATTTGAGTAATTTCTTTAGATTTGGTTTGACTAAATTCTGTTAAAAGTAATTTATTTTTAGTTCTGCCAGGTCTTTGAATTAAGTTTATTCATTCCGAATTACTTTCAATAATTTCTCTTATTCTGTTAATATCTTTAGTTAAAACTTCAATTTTTGTTAATGTTTTATTAGTCTCTGGATTTACTAATTTTTCCAACACTAAATTAGAAATGTAATCTGCATAAATGAATGAACCTACAGGGTTATCTTTAAATGCGATATTTTTTTGCCCTAAAGAATCAATCTCATCACGTTTAAAGAATGCACCAATATAATCAGAAGGTCCGTTTCCACCAATTCTGTCATAGTTTTGGTAGATAATGTCATATTTACCTGTTTCAATAAAGCTTACAAAAGTATTTTCAGGTAAACTTTTTAACTCAATATTAATATATCCGTTAAAGGCAGCATTTAATTTTTCTTTAAGGAATTGACCTGCTTTTTTCTGCTCATCAGTTGAATTATTTAGGAATGTTAAAGTTATCCCTTTTAAATCTGGGTGTTTAGCCTTAAATCTATCTAAATAATATCTAGCAGTTTCTAAATCATATGCGATATCTTTACGTTGAGTTTTTTCAAAGTTAAACGCTTTTGAAAGGTGAATTACATATTCGTAATTTTGCAAGTCAAAAGTTTTGTTATTTTTAGCATTTGATGTTAAACCATTAAAGAACATTTCAAGGTTTTTTCCATCAAAAGATTTATATTGGCCATAAGCAGTTCAGGTATTAACTGGGAATGAGAAATCTCAACCTACATATTTAAGGATATCTTCACGATCAATAGCAAAATAAATAGCATTACGTAAATCTTGATCTTGAACATAACCATTTGTATTAGTTTCATTATCTAAATTAAAACCATAAGCAATTGTTCCATAACCTTGGTTTTTATTCAAATATTGTTTAAATAATGGATCAGATCAGTAACCAGTAATTTTATTTGCTGGTATAAATGTTTGAGAGATAATTCCATCTTCAAAAAATGTCGCATTAATATTCTTATCAGTTGAGAATAAAATTTTAATTTTATTCGATATTGTATTCGAAGCATCAAAGTAGTCTTTATCTTTTACTAAATCAATATATCCTTGAGGTCCAAGTACAATATCATCTATTAAAAATGGTCCAGTAGTTAAGAATTTTTTAGGATCTGAACCATATTTTTCAATTCCTTCACCTTGAGTTTCAACATAAGCACGATTGATTGGATAAAGGTTTGAAAGAATTGTAAAAAGTAAATATGAAAGATCAGGAGTTTTATTCTCATCAAAAATTGCTGTAAAACCAAATTGATTGTAACTTAAAGTTTTAATTTTACTTTCAATTCGATTATTATTAAACTCAAATTTTTGATATGGGTTAACATATTGATTTTTAATTAATTTAATTTGTACTTGTTTAGCATCTTTAGTGAGCAGTATAAAATCTTGAACATCTAAATTTGGATTAAAATTTGGATTTAAATGTAGTGATTTTGCAATTTCTTCATTGCTAAAATCTAAAAAATACTGCCCTGTATAAAAACCGAATTTTAATGCTGCTTGTTTTATTTTTTCAATTGCATCTAAATCAATTGGATTACCATTTGAATCACTAACTTGACTTTTTCATGGGATATCGTTAGGATCTTGAATATATCTTCCTAGTTCGTTGTTATAAATATATTTTCTACGACCTCAAGGGTTTTTATATGAAGTATTAAATAATTTACTATACTCTCTCTGAGCCGCAAGAAATTCATCAGCGGCTCTGAAGCTATATTTAACAATAGTATCTAATTTTTGCGAACCTGTATTTAAGTCTAAAATGTACTCTAGATAATCTCTAAGATCTGAAGCATTAACATAATCACCATTACTTCATTTGTTTTTGTACTCATTTAAATTCCCTGTGATCGCCATGTAATTATTTTGATTTTTTGGGTTTCTAAATGCATACATAGAAGCACTTTTTTTAACATCAGAACCGATTGTAGGAGCTCCTAAACCACCAACGATTGAAAAGTTATCTACTGCATATCATTGACCTAGAACATTACCATAACCATCTTCAGTTTCTAATTTTGAATTTAGTTTTTTGTAATAATCATCAAAATTTGAAGACTGATCTGCTTCGATTACATCCATCATAACAAAGTTGAATTGATTAGTAGGAATTACACTTTTAAGTTGTGCATTTGGTCCTGATTTTAGGTATGAGTCAACTAATGAAGGAAGTACTTTATCCATTGATTTATAACGAATATAGTTTAGATTATTAATAGGTTCTGTGGCTAAACCAAAATCATATTTAATAAATGATGAATTTTTAGAAGTGTTAATTCCATAAATTTCTTTAAGTTTATCTAACTCAGTTTTTTTATTATCATTACATGAAACAAGTGTAGCAAGAGAACTAAATATAGTTACACTACCGATTGCTAATAATGGTCATTTTCATTTAATATTTTTTTTCACTTAGTCCTCCTATATATTAAATTGATGATTTACCGAAATGATAACTTTACCGGTTTTTTCTTTATCTTTGTTTAATTCATTACTGATGTAAATTGGTGCTTGTGATGAATCTTTACCATTTTCAGATAAGCTAGATATATCTCCTAAATTAAGTTGAGTCACTACTTGATTGTTTTCATCAACAAATTCCATGTAATATGAATGTTTTGGTAAAAGTAATGCATCTCTATATTTGGCCATAATTGCATAATCACTGATTCATGTAGAATATCCTAAATCATGAAGAGTTACTTTAGATGAAGCATCATTTTGCTTTTGTAAATAGAAAATATTATTTGTTGAATTAATATTTACATTAACATATTTAATTTCATTAGTATTAACATCAGTAAATTTAATTTTCTTAATCTTATCTGCGTATTTATTTTCGATAAATCCATACATTGCAACAGCATCATAATCTTTATTTCTAAATACCCCAGCGATATTTCTGTTTCCAACTCCATAGTTCATTAATTGAGAAATAAAGAACGCTTTAGGTCTACTTGTAATTTTTTCGCCGTTAAAATCTTTTAGTCTGATAGTCTCATCGATAACTTCGTTAAGATTTTCATCATATAATTCCATTCCGATTTTTTCTTTTTGTCATCTATCTTTAAAGAAACCATTTGATTTACTTATAAAGTTACCAAAGTATGAAGATTCTCTTGATTCTACACTAGACATTTTTTGTCCACTAAAAATCTCTGGATTTTTGAGATCTTTGATTATTTCATCTCTAACAACTTGAGTTTTTTCAAACTTCTCACCTATTACAGAAACCATCTTTAGTGCATACTCGTCCTTAAGATTATTTAACTCTTTATATTTAGGATCTCTTAGATATGGTTGTCCTTCATGCTCTTTTTCGAATTTTTCAATTTCTTCTTTAAGACGTTCTCACTCTGCACGATATTCTAAATATTTAGTATTATATTCTGTAAAAATTTTAATAACTAACTCATTGTTGTAGTAATCATCTAGTTTTGAAGATATTAAGGCATCATAAATTGCTCTATTAGTCTTGGCATGATCTAAAAGGCGATCATTTCAAAAACTTAATTTAGTAGCATCAACAACATAATCAAGACCAGTTGTTGCCTCATTAATTCCGTTTAAGAAACTTGGTAAATTACCAAAATTATTTGTGTTAGCAATATAAGTTGTTTGAACATAATCACGAGTTAGAGTTTCTGCTAATGAATAAATATAGTCAGTGAATTTATCATTTAATAACGGTTCAATTCTAGTTGCATTGTATTGTGTTACATCAACTGTAGGAGTTCCATTTGAGAAGTTTGTTGTAATAATTGAGTCATAAGTAATATTACCTAGACCTAAATCTTTGAAAAATACACTATTTCCGATAAATGTATATAAATCTCATGTATCAACATTAACAACATATTTAGAATCTTCAGTTACTTTAAGAACATAATCATAAATAGCTTGTTGAAGGGTTTCAACATCAAATTTGTATTTAGTTTTCTCATTAATTAATTCTTTGTTATCAACATAACCTTCGCTGAATTGAGGTTCTAAAATATCAATTCCATACTCTTTAGAGAAGATCGCTTCATGTGAAATTAAATCTGTTGCAGGATTAAAATCAACTACACTTAAGAATAAATTACTATGTCTGAAACGGTACATTAATTCGTTAGCAATATTTTGTTCACTACTTAAAATCAATTCAATTTTTGATGAATTTGTATCATTTTTTGTTGCTAATAAAGCATTTTTAAATGTTTCAAAATCAAATTTACTCTTTACATAGTTAATATCTCAGTTGTATGATACAGTTTTATCTTCGTTAATTACTTTAATTGCTTTCTTATAATCTATTGAAGTGTAAGCAAATAACTCTTCAAGAGTGTTAAATGTTAGTCCTTTTCTTGTTCTGTTTTCAGTTTTATTATTTATAACATCTTTGAGATAACGTTTATTAAACGATTCAAAAAGATTGTCGATAATACCTGAATAAGAACGACTGAATGGATTTATAACAATTGCTTGCAATTTGTTAGTTTGTTTATTTGCGAAGATATCTTCATAATCAATTCCAGGAATTAAATATCCGTTAGAATCTACATACGAAAGTAATTTAGATGATACAAATGAGTTAGGGTTATTGGTTAAAATTGACTTGTCATTGAAACCAAAATAGTTTGCTAAATTTGTTTGTAATGAGTAACTAAATTTTCCATAAGGAGTACGTTCAGCAAAGTCTTTTAAATTATTCAATATGTTAGCATTTGCATCATAAGAACTTTTTAAAAATTCTGAATCTGACACATATGGTGTTGTATATTTAGACTTAACTTTATAACTACTTCCTGAATTTTCAACAAAAGCTAATCTAACTCCTACACCCGAGGATTCATGAACACTTCCTCATTGTGATGTTTGTCTACTGCTGTTAAAGATGTTTTCGGCTTCACTATAAGCATCCCCACTTAAAGCTAAATTATGATAAGTATTTCTAGTGATTCCATTATTTGTTTGTTCTAAAAAGTTTGTTTTAGGATCAAATTCATATAATTGATTTCTATAAACTAAATTTCTTTTATAAACTGGGTTTGATAACTCGCCACTAAGAGTTCTTAATGATACCTTTGTCTTACCACCAAGAGAGGTATTTGAATTATTTCAGCCGCTTTCGTAGTATCTTGTGTAAATTAGCTGTTGGAAAATCTTTGTTATCTCAGCAACAAGAGCATTTACTTCAGCTATTTCATCACTAGTTAATTCCTCATTTAATGGAATTGAAATTGCTGGTGTATTGTCTTTATTTAACAAGTTAACTTTAGTAACAATTTTAGTTTTAGGATCATTATTTAATCATTCAACCACTTTTATTGAAATTGTATTTTGTTCCTCATTAACTTCAAGAATACCTTCTAATGAATTACCCATTCCATCAGTGATATATCTAGCAATATTTGCAGCTTTAACATTACCTACTTTAAATGTTGTATTTCCATTTTCATCTAACTCTTTAACAAAAACTTTAGCTTCACCTTCAATATAAGGATTTAAGGTTCCTGAATCAGAATCAAATGAGTTAGCTATAAATAAATCACCTAAATTTACACCTCTTAATTTAGCAGCTTTTTCAAGTCCTTCAAAGTTTTGCAAGAAACGTCTTTCTGGATTGTCAATTACATTACCTACTTCATCATTTTGCTTATTTGTTCCTCAAATGTCTGCATAACTTTCAACAGCGATTGAACCACCAGATTTGATGTACTTAAATCTAGTAAATTCACCAGTTTCACTAACTATACCTGATGTATTTATTCTGTCAAAGTCTAGGTTTGTTCTTGCATATAAATAATTTCTTAAAGCATAAGCTGAATAATATGATGAGTCTGATGCTCCACCACGAGTTGAAAGTCCACCAATTAGAACAGCATTATTTGGTGAATCTCAAGCTTGTCCTTTTTCAAGCGTATAATGGTGACCATATTCATGAGTAGCAACATATTTTAAGAAGTCTGTTGAAATACCTTCATAATTAGGTATCGAAGCTGACAATAATAGAGGAAGACCAATTCTGTCTTGGTCACTAAACCCTTTATAATTTCCCTCTTCAATAAAATATTCAAAAAATCCTTTATCATTTAATTTTTTAACTACATGTGGTCCAGTTCTATCTTTTAATAAGTGAGGATATTTTTTGGCCATAACATCAAAAAGTCCTGCATATGCTTCATTATAGATTTGGAATTTTCTAGCAGCTAAACCTTTAATAGGATTTCCGTTTTGATCCACTAAAGTTGTATCTTCTGAAGAAGCCGATACAGCTATTGGATTAATTGAGCCATTATAACCGATTGCAGATTTAATTTGATCAAATTGTTCTCTTATGTTCTTATTATTTTCAATATCTTTGATATCAAAGATAATTCAACGGATTTCATTATCATTTGATTTTAATTTAAAATTAATTTTTTGTGCAGAACCAAATTCATTTCTGTCAATTCTAATTTCTTCAACTGTATAATTTTGAATTCTATTTTTTAGGTTTTCTTCGAGATTATTATAATCAGCAAATTCTTTTAGTGAATTTATAGCTTCAATTCTATTTCTGAAAAATCTAATATTTTCTGAAGTATTTGAAGGAGTATAAATAGTTAGAGTTTCTTTTTCAAATTCATGTACATCATAAAAATCATAGAAATGTTCAATTGTATTATTTACAGTTGTTCTAAAAGTGTTGTAAGAAATTATATTTTTATCATTTGATACACCAGGTTTAAGAGTGTATTGATAGTATCTTCTAGAATCTGTTAAACTTTTATCTTCAAAAATTACATTTAATGCTTCAACTTTATCGTTTACAACAGAAACCTCTTTTACAGTCATTAGTTTAAAATCAGCTTTTGTTATGTTGCTTGCAGTAGGATCTGTTTGAGATAATTTGTTTATTAAACTATTAAACTCTTCATCTGAAATATCGGAATTAACTACTATAAAATCACTTAATGATCTAACTGAATTTAATTCATTGGGTCTAGAATTTCTAGAAAGCATTACTAAAAACTCTTTACCTATTAATCTTTCTGGAATTGTGACACCTAAATAAGAAGAACTATTAATAAGTCCTTCTCTGGCATTTTTGATCGAAGTAGCTAGAGGAATATTACTTAAAAATTCATTAACCTTTTCCAATGACTCTGGGTTACTAAAGGTTGAATATGTTAATGAGTCGTTAGCATTTCCTGAACCACTTAAAATTGAGTAAATTGGCATTGAACCAAAGAAAGCGTCAGGGAAGAATTTTATTTCACTTGACTCCTTATGTAATGTTGAGTGTGAACCTAAAGTAATTGCATTACCATTTTGTTCAACTCCGGGTACAATTCTAAATGAATTAAGTGTTAATAAATCAGGCCCTCATGAAACATTATCTATGAATCATTTAGTAAATTCAATAAATTGTTTAGGATTCACAGCTAAAACATATTCATCATAGAAACTAAAACTTCCATATTTAACTTCCAATATAAAACTTTCATTGTAAATTTGGTAATAAATATTGAAAAATTCATCAAAAGTATATTTTTTACTTGGATTAGATTCGAATCAGAACTCGGTGTAATCTTCACTAACTTTACCCACAACTGTTTCTTTAAGTGGATCAAGAATAGTTAGTTCTGGTTTTAGTTCTCCGTTAACTCTAAAGGATGAATAATCATTAACCAGTTTATTTTTAGGTATACTTGAATATGTTCCATTCACTTCATCTGAGTTATTTGCATAGATAAACATTCCTGATATAGCTATAGCTGAACCAGCAGTTAAAACTCCAAATGAAGTAAGAATTTTTTTCTTTAACGATATTGTCTTACTTTTTTTACTCATATATTTCCTTCTTTATCGCTATATTTAATTAATTTATTTTAAATTATAATAGAAAAGCTATATATACATAGCAATTAAAAGAATTTTTATAACGTATTTTTAAAAATAAAAAAACGCGTAAGCGTTATGGTGCCTAAGACAGGACTTGAACCTGCACGGATTTCTCCAGTGGATTTTGAGTCCACAGCGTCTACCATTCCACCACTTAGGCGTGTAAAATTATTATACACTAATAATTCGTTTTTATTCTCTCATGATTTTTTTTATTTTTAATTTCGTATCATTTTGCTATTTCATTTTCTTCTAAACCATAAAGTTCAGCAAGTCCCAAAACCAATTCAAATATATTTAATAATTTTTCTTCATTAATTTTATTATTTGCCTGCGAAATAGCACTAAAAGTCTCTATCAATTGTTCATTTATGTCATTACTAATAATCTTAGAATTAATTGTTGTTGGTAGATTATAGTCATTACCAAACGACACCAAAAAATGAATTAAATCAGCGAATTCTTCACATATAAAGTCCCTATTTAAGTTTCTTGTTTTCTTTCAGTACTTAAATGTTTCTATCTCATTTGCAAATTCTCCTAATTCAACCATTAGAGCAATTAATTTTCTTTTTTCTAAGTCGTTTTTTGTAAAATTCGGATTCAAATCTAGTGCTTTTTGAGTAAGTTCTTTATCTAATTCTAATTGTTTATTAAATATATCTGTAAAATTCATGAATTAATTATACACAAAATAAATAAAAATAACCCCAAATTAGAGTTATTTATATTTGTATTTGCCATTCTTAAAATCATTTAAATAATTTTTTAAAATAAATGTATCTTTATCTAGATGAATTTCACTAAATGATTTTAAATATCAATTCTTTTGATTACTATAACACCAAAAATTAAGGGTGGTGGAAAAAATGTGTGGAGAAATTATTATTTAGATTTTGCTCGATCGTTATATATTGATTTTATCGAAGTAAAAAATAAATTAAATGTCAATTTATAAATTAATTCTTAATCCTTTTTTAAATCTTGAAGTGCAAATGCTTATCTTAACAAGATTTTATATTAAAATTGGTAGATTTTTTGTGAAAATAAGCTCCGCAGCGCTTGAAAAGATCAGTCCGTTAGGACGTTTCCTTATAAATTTTTAAAAAGAAAAGCCAGAGCGACGACTGAGCCTATAAAAATGAACTACATTAGAGATGTGGTTTAATAACGAAAAAAATCAAAAGCCTCTCCACTGCGTTTGAGTGGAAAGCTGATCAATAAAATAATTATGTAAAACATATTGTGGTTGAAATTGTGATATATGTAGTAAAAGACCACATTTTATTATTCAAGATTAGGTAATAGATCTAGTAAAATCATTTCTATATTTAACTCTTGTTTAGCCTTTTCTCTAGAAGATTTAAAACCAAAAATTTTTCTTGGCATATTGTTTATTTCATCTTGAAGCTCTTGAACTTCTTCATCATTTAGTTCCGTAAAATCAAATCCTTTTTTAAATTTTCTACGAATTAGTCCATTTAAATGTTCATTCGAACCTCTCTGAAATGAACAATATGGTTGTGCTTTATAAATTAATAAGTCATTTTTATAGATTGCTAATCTTAAGGTATGGAATTCAAATTTATTATCTGAAGTTATTGAAAAAAATGGAAATGGATAATCCTTAATTATTTCATTCAGCGCCTTGTTTATCTCAAATCAAAATTTGCTAGTGACCTTTTTATAATGGTAAAACGTGTTTTTCTTTCTGTTAAAGTTAGCAAGTTATGATATCCTTTTCATTTTCTTCTGATAACTAAGTCAATTTCTCAATAACCCCATTTTTCTATAGTTTCTATACTTTTAGGTCGCATAGGTATAGGAAAACAAACTTATTACCATGAGTTAATCTAATCTTATAATCAATCTTTCTTTTACTATTCTTAACATAGCACTTTCTTAAACAGTTTTTCATTTTCTGGACTCAAATATTTAATTTAATCCACTCGTAAATAGTTCCAAAAGAATAACCTTTTTTACCTGTTTTTTCTTGATAAAGTTTAAGAGTAGCTTGAAAACACCATGATAATTTTCATAGCGTTCCGCAAAGAAATCATTAAATTCTTTATCTACAAAAGCATTATGATTTATTGAATAGCATTTTCTAATTTTTGTTTTTTTATTAGCGTATGCAGCATCATATTCACTGTAGATATTAGAATTTCGTTTAACTTCTTTAGAGATTGCTTACAGATCTTTTTAACATTTGTGCAATTTCTTTAATGTTTTGGAAATGGAGTTGATTTGAATAATTAATCTTTCTTCTGGTTTTAATTGTGTATAATTTATATAACTCATTTCAAAATTTAGGGTTAAAAGAGGAACATGCGTTTGATTTTAGTTAGTTTCTCTTTTTTATTTTAAAATAATTTAAACTAAAAAGCACAAACACAAATATGTTTGAACTTGAAAGTATAATCAATGAAAAAATATCGCATTATAATTTACGATATTTCCTGTGTTTCCCACTTAGTAGCATAAATAAAAAACTATCAAACACTAATTTGTTTGGTAGTTATTTTTTTATTTTGTAATCTCATTAAAAGCAAATTTAATAAGATTAAAATCTTCTCAAGATTGCTCTGTAATGTTATTTTTAATCTCTAAAGTTTCAATTAATTTTCCATCAAAATATTTTTCTGTTTCTTTAACATCTCTCATAATTGAGATTATTTTTTCGACAGTAAATTTATCATCTCCAGAAAGTCCTGTAAATTTGTTTATTTGATAAACTAAGAATTTGATCATCACTAGACTTAAAAATGAAAGACAAATATAACCTTTAATATGATTTCAAGTTGAAAGATACATTGGTCTAAGGGATAAATTTCCTTTAAGAACCCTAAAATTCTCTTCTGCTTGTCATTGCTTTGAATACAATGAAACTATATCACTTTCCTTTAGATCAAATCTATTTGTTTCGTAAATATAGTATCCATCGTATTTTTGATCTTCCTCAATTTTTTCTATATCTAAAATATAATAAGCTTTATTTTCAATCGCTTTAAAGAATCTATATTTTTTGTTAGCTGTCATATTTTCAAATGAAACTTGACCTTTTTCGTTTGCTATTTTATTAAAATTATCAATTAATTGTTCACGATCTTTTCTGTCTTTTAACGCTCTTTTTGAACTAAATGTAATTATTTGTTTTCTATAATTCCCATTATTTCTACCATTTTTATATGTCGAAACAATTTCTCTACTTTTGAATAACATCCCATTTTCTTTTTTATATCCATCTTCATTTATTACATATTCCTTGAATGCTTTACTTGAAGATTTAAGTCTATATGAAATGATGTAATTTAGTTTTTTGTCTTCTAAAAATCTTATGTTTTTATTAACACTCATCCCTTTGTCTGCGATTATTGTTACATTCTTAATTTCATATGTTTTAAGTAATTCTAAAACAAATGGTATAAATGTTTTTGAGTCAGCTGTATTTCCAGGGAAAACTTTGTAATGTAATGGTATTCCATTAGAATCTGTTACTAAACCGATTACAATTTGGTCTTCTTTGAATTTTCCATCTTTTGAAAATCCTGGTTTTTTAAAGCCTTTTCTATCGAATGTCTCGAAATACGATGTTGTTGAATCATATCATACAATCGAAATATCTCTTTTGTATGTTTCAACAATTTTATTATTTACATTCTTTAGTATTTGTTCTTGATTTAATGCTATATAATCGAGAGATCTATAAAATGAATTTTTCTTAAAACTATCTTTATTGTGTTTTAAAGATTCTTTATATGTAGCAAATACACTTATGGGATTAGTTATTTTTTGGTAAATTTGTTGAACAACAATTGTATTAAGACTAATTGATTTTGTATCGGTGCAATTTTCAAATATGTTAAAGTAATCGACCATATTTTTTATCAATTCAATACCCTTATATTTTTCATAAACTTCAGATTTTTTAACATTTTTTTGCTTAATCTTTTTATCAATTATTTCAATAATTTTCTCCTTTGTTCAGCTTAAAGGAATATCTCTTATGATTTCTTGAATTATTTTTACTGAGTTTGGTTGAAATGTGTCAAACTCTTCCTCATAACCAATTCCAAATCTTGTCTCATATCTCGAACTATCCAATCTTCTATATCCTATCGAGATATAAGTCCCTTTATTTCTTTTTGACCTAGAAATAATTCAATTTCTCTTATTTGTCTTTTTCATACCCTATATTATATCACATTAGTAGCATAATAGTATAAAATTTTATATTTATAAATAAATATAAATGAAAAAAAATCCTACATTTTCCACATTAAGTGGGAAATGCAGGAAAAATATCGCATTATAATTTACGATATTTTTTTGATATTATCTATTTTTCTATTCGTGCTTGAGTTAAACTTATGCATCCAGAAAACATATCGGTCATCTCTTTGACTTTTGAAGTATTAAAGTTTAAAGGCTGGTTAAAGTTTTGACAATTTGAAAACATATAGGACATGTCAGTAACGTTTGAGGTGTCAAAGTTTAAGGGTTGGTTGAAGTTTTAGCAACCAGAAAACATTCCGTACATATCTGTAACGTTTGAGGTGTCAAAGTTTAAGGGTTGGTTGAAGTTTTGGCAACCATAAAACATGTTGAACATGGTTGTAACGTTTGAGGTATCTCATTTTTCTATTCCATTATAATTCTTTCGTTTGATATTTACAAACAATCTAGACATATCTGTAATTAGCTCGGTATTGATTTCACCTAAGTAAATTTCTTCATTTTTAATTAATTCTCTTAATTCTTCCTTAGTTGTTGGCTTAAATTTCATATTTTCTCCTTTTTTATATATATTTTAAAGATAATACATATTTCATAATATATTTAATATTCTTTCTTCTCTTCGATTTATTTGCATAACATCAAATTGATCGATTTTATTTGTATCTTTATCATTAGAATGTTTTGAATTTTTAATAAAATAACTTATATCTATTAAAATCTCATTTTTATTATAGTTTTTATTAGCACTCTGATCGTCATCATAATATACAATAATTTCAGGAATAACCTTTTCTCATGCATATTTAAGGCCTTTCAATGTGCAATTATAATCACTAGTATTAACTACATTAAGTTTATCTTTTAGTTCTTTTTTACCAGCGCTTGAATTTAATGATTTTTCTAAAATAGTTCCGTTACCAATTGATTCAACCAAAATACGCTCTTCATCACTCTTAGAATTTCAAAAATTACTTTTCTTAGCTTGTATATGCTCATAAGTAGGATTGTTTTCATAAATTGAATTTATATTTTTTAGTATATTCTTTAGTCCTATAACATCTTGCGCTTGCATTGTTCTGAGAAAATATGTAATGTTAAATAATAACTCCAATTTATCTTTATTTGTGCTAGATAGAATTTTTTTATTTATTTTTTCTTGCATTAAATTATATTTTAATGCTTGATTAATTGTATCGTAAGATGCATTTTTGAAAATATTCAACTCGAATAATTTGCCTCTAAAGGATTCTAGAGAATCCAATCTATCGCTTTTAATGTCTTCAGCTATTTTATTTAACTTTCATTGAATAGATTGTCCGCCAAAAAATGAAGTTTTTCAAATAAAATTGAATCTTTGAATTTCGAATAATCAACTTATTAATTCTTCTAAATTATTTGACTTGTTTTTAATACAAAAACGCTTGATGATTTGATAAATTAAGTAAGTGAAAACTGTTCTTCTTCCACCTTGAGATATTGAAAAAATGTAATGAAAGATTATTTTTAATGTTTCCACATCAATTAAACTAGAATCCAATTCTTCTAAAATTTCAACATAGTTGTTAATTTTTTCATTTTTATCACTTTTAATTTTCTTAGCATTGATAAGATTGTAAATTTTAGATAAATACAAAATTTCATCAATCTTCTCTTTAGGAGATTTTTCTGTATTTTCATCTAATAAATGACTAAAAGCTTTATAAGAAGGTGAAATTTTAGAATCCATTAAATCATCGATTTGTCTTTTACTATATCCTTTCTCCAATAGTACAAATGTTATAAAATGTTCGAGT
Source organism: Mycoplasmopsis anatis (assembly GCF_900660655.1). Classification (NCBI taxonomy): domain Bacteria; kingdom Bacillati; phylum Mycoplasmatota; order Mycoplasmoidales; family Metamycoplasmataceae; genus Mycoplasmopsis; species Mycoplasmopsis anatis. The sequence goes on from NZ_LR215035.1 coordinate 538,163, forward strand.
TTATCTTTATCAACTTCATTTGAATTATTCTTTCTAAAATAATTGAAAAAGTCTTCATCAATTTTTTTTAATTCTTTATTAATCCTTTCTTCATTTTGTAAATTCATCCCTTCTCTCAAATAAGAATAGAACAAGGATTTTAGTAAATCAATATCATTTAGTTTTACACCCAATGTATTCAATTTTTCAAAATAAGAATAACCATTGATATTAGGTAAAACTATTAACGCTAATTTCACATGAAACAAAAACGAATTGACAAATTCTTCAAACTCATCCATATTATTATCGTAATTAGTCTTTATTCAGTTATATATTTCAATAAGATTGTTTCTTAATAAATTATCTTTATTATTATTTTTGTCCATTTCTGGATCCAAATCAATGATTTTATTAAATTGCTCATAAGAACAGGAATCGCTTAAGTTTTTAAATTTTTCAGTAATCACTCGTGAATGCGTTCCGAACATTTTGTTAAATAAATCAGGTATTTTCTTAAACTCTTCTTTTTCTATATCAATGTTATTTACATAATATATGTAAATAGCGAAAGATATCAATAATAATGTAGTAGTTCTTTGTTGTCCATCGATAATTGAATAAGAATTTTCATAGGTGTCATGTGAAAAAATAATAATCGAAATAAAGTGCTCCTTTTTATCTACTTTAATATTTTTTATGTCATCCAATAATACCTTAATAATATTGAAATCTCAAACATAATTTCTTTGGTAAATAGGTACATTAATAGTGCTAATATTAACAAAACTACGTTCGAAATAATCATGAACATTAAGATTTTTAACTTCAACATTTTGAATGTTAGATTTTTGTTTAAAATCATTTACATTAAATTTTCAATTTATTTTTGATAAAGAATCTATTTTTGCTCTTAAATTAGAACTAAAAATTTCTTTTTTTGCTTCATATGTTTTATTCAATGAAGCAAGTACTAACAAATTAGTAGCACTATTTTTAATTCTTTCAACAATATCAGTGTAATTCTCGTCCTTAAAATCTATCTTTAGGCTTCAAAATCTATTTTTACCATCAAAATAGTTAAAACTTCCCAAAGAAAGTACCTTATCTTTAAAATTCAAACTATCTATATTATTATCCATTAATAAACTAAAAGTTGTAGAGTATTCGTCCAGCCATACCATGTCAATATCCGAAGAATTATCTTCGCATTTATATTGTAAAAATGAATAGAACTCATTAATTTTGGAGTTTCATGTTTCTAATAAATGTTTATCAAATGACAATTTAATTTTTTCTGTTTCATCTTCATTTGAAATTTTTATTATTTTTTCAGATATATAAAGTTCATCTTTTTCCTCATAAATCAATTCAAAATAGAGACAACATTTTTTAAATTGGTCAAAGGTTGCGGGACTACTTTTACTTAACCATTTTTTTAAATCTTCACTAACTACTCTTTTTTCGGCTTTATTCTTTGAATAAATTAATCTATTAATTTCTTTAGAATTAATGTATTCTGTCAATAATTGATAAAACTTATCATTTATATAAAAATTTAAGGATGTTCCTATAATATGATATTTAAAATAATCATTATTTTTTATTATTGAAATATTATTTTTCATTATTTAATTCCTCAATTCTTGCTATGGTTTCGAAAATATCTTCAAGCACATTTACATCTATTGAATTACCAGCCATGAGATAAAGTTGGTTGTGATTTATTACATTTTGTTCTATAAATGGTTTTATTAAATCAAAATCCTTATCTTCAAATCCCATGATTTTGAATGCTTCTCTTGGAGTGATAAAACGATGTTGTAATTTATTTTTTACATTATTCTCAAAATAAATAACTCCAACATTAGGATTACGATCTTGTTTAGTTGTTAAAGTATTAATGCGATATGAGTTCTTTTCTGCTAAAACTAAATCTGATAAACACTTGTTATCTTCGATCATTTTATATCGACTTGGGGTATCTGGTATCAATGCTTCTAAAGCCTCATCAGGGTGCTTTTTGTTTGTAATATCTAATATTTCTTTATACTGTTTTTCGAGATTATTTTTAGTAGTATTATTTTTAATGCTTCGTACATAATAAGCAAATTCAATATCATTATTAAATGGAGTTTTAAGATCTTTTAATACACTTAATGCAAAAACTCTTTCCCTTTTTTGTAGGGAGTTATGATGATTGGCATTAAAAACTCCTGTAAATGTTTTGTATCCATGTTCTTCCAATTTTTGAATTCACTTTTGATATTCGTTTTTATACTTCGTTACTAACATCTTGACATTTTCTAGCAATAAATATTTAGGTTTTTCTTGCGCTTCAGCAAGTATTCGATCTATTTCTCATACTAAATGACTTGTTGAATTTTGATTCATTATACCTAATGAACGACCCATATTTGCAGCACTTAGTCCTTGGCATGGAAATGAATATGTCAATAGATCTATTTTTAGTTTACTTAATGTTTTCCCGCTAAATTCCTTGATGTTTGAGTAATTATTGGAAAGCAAGTTGGCTGCAACTAAATAATTTAATACTTGAATATTCTTTGGAATTTTTTTAGATATCCTTTTTGAATCTATTGAAAAATCATTAGATTTTCAATACTTTATTTTGTCTTCTAAAATGTCCATGTTATATTTTTTCAATATTTCATTTACATTGTCGACAGTTAAATTATGATGTATTACAGAGTAAGCAATATTAGCGCTTACATATCAATCGCTAATTCCCACAACTTTAAACTTAGTATTGTAATTTTTTTTATTTATTTTTTTAATTGATTTATGTTGAGCACCTATACCTGCAAAAGCTTCAAAAACTCTTATTTTAGGCATAACTAAATATGCGTTCGATTAAACGCAATTGTTTTCTAATATTATTTTTCTTAATTATGCTTTTGCAATATATATATATATATATATATATATATATATAAAAAACGTATAGCCTATGTTTTTAGTATAAATTAGCATATATTAATTATATACTGTATGCGTTTTTTCTGACAAAAATAAGTATAAACTTACACGCACGATCGATAAATATATATTCTCAAATAAAAATTAATAAAAAACAGAAACTAAACTAGGACACAAAAAGTTGACAAATAAATGTCAACTTTTTTTATTGGAGGAAATATGGGAAAACATTTATCTTCCAATCATTGATTCGAACTCATCAATGATTGGAATAATGGATTATCTAGAGAGATAATCCTTGAAAAATATATTAATTTTTCTGGGTACTGAAAGTTAAAAGCCAACGGGAAAGAACTTTTTTAGAACGTTAAAATATAGAGCAAAAGTTTATAATAAAGGTATGGAATACATTTTAACAAGCAAAAAACATCCTAGTGAGATGAAGAAACGTGGAAGACCCAGAAAAGAAAATAAAGATCAAGAAATTGATTGAAGTGATTTTAAGAGAGAAGAATTGATAGAAATTGCTAAAAGATATGTTGAGATAACTAAAGACATGCCTAAAAGAGAGAAAACAAAAGAATCAAAGCATTAACTAAAACACCAATTACTAAAATTTCTAAATTATTGAAGATTTCAAGACAATCTATTTATAATACAAGAAAAAGAGATTGTTCAACTAAAAAATGAAATTCTACAATACCTGAAAAATATAGAAAAGAGATTTTAGAAGCTAGAAGAAAACATAAAAATGCAGGCAGAGCTAAATTATCAAAAATCATGCAAAATGACTTTAATATAGTATTAAATGAAAGAACTTTAGGCAGATTTCTTAGCAAAAACAACTTAAATTCACAAATAAGAAAGCGTAGAAGAACAAAAGAAATAAAAGATATTAATTACATAGGAGAAGACTTAGTTAAAAGAGATTATAACGATTCTCAAAATCTCAACATTAAGTGTACTGATATAACATACTTGCCTGCTACAAAAGATGCAATCCAAAACCACGTTTATCTTTCTGTGATTATTGATCATAGATCTAAATTAGTTGAATCATTTCAACTATCTTTTTACAATGATCTTGACTTAGTTATGGATAATTTAAATAAAAATAATTTTAATAATAAAACTTTTATAGTTCATTCGGACCATGGATTTCAATATACAAACGAAAGATTTATAGATAAAGTCAAATCATTGAATGAAAGAACTTCATACTCAAGAATTGGTAATAGTCTGGATAATAGAGAAGCAGAATATTGGTTCTCGGTGTTGAAAACTGAATTCATTAGAGATTTGAATGTAAGAAATTTAACGTTAAAAATGTTAAATGATGAAATAAAAAAATTCATAAATTATTATAATAATGAAAGAATGCAATCAAATTTAAATTGAAAAACACCAAAGCAATTTGCAATGATGTCTTAAAATAATTTTTTGTCAACTTTCGTTGTCCTAGTTTATGCCGAGTGGTGAAATTGGCAGACATGCTAGGTTAAGGATCTAGTGGAGCGATCCGTGCAAGTTCAAATCATGTCTTGGCACCATAAACGCTAGATTTTTTTTTTGCTAGCAAAAAATAGTTCTCTCCAATTTGTTATTAATTTCATAATAATTGGGAAAAAGTTCTAGTAGTTTTGAATAAAAAACTTCATCATGATTACTTTTAGGGGTATAAAAATGTGCGATTTCATGATACACAACAGAATAAATTGCTTCAATATCATAATGACATAATTTTTTGCTAAATTCTATTTTTTTATTAAATCAAATTTTGCCGTAGGTTGATTTTCATTTATGATTAATAAAAATATCGTATTTATTTAGTTCTTGATCACCAAATTCAAGTATTTTCACTTTAATTAGTTCTAAGAGTTTTTCGATTGCAAAATTTTCTAAAACATCATAAATCTTTTCTTCATTTTTACAAGTTAAAACTTCGTTATATTCATTTCTTATTGAGATTATTTTTAATTGTGGAATGTATTTATAATAAATTTTTTTACCTAAAATAACAATATATTCGTTAGTAAATTTTTTATAATATTCTTTTTCTTGGTAGTGTTTTACAAATTTTTTGAATTGCTTAATTTGGTTATATTCCTTAATTAATTCTTCGTTGTAATATATATCAACAATATTATTGTTTTTGCTACATGAATAGATAATTGTTTTTCGTTCAACATCATGTAAGTTTACTATCGTTTGTAATCTATCTAAATTATCGTATCACATATTATTATTATACTGAAAAGATTTAGTGCGTTAAATAAAAATTTAAATTAATAAAAAGTTGTAAAGTGGAAAAGTCATGCGAGTATTATTTTTATTTAAAGATCTTGAAGTACGATAGTGCTTCAATATTTATAATTATATTGCTTTTTTATATAAAAAAGCACACCAAAAGAATCGGTCATGACCGATTTTAAATTTTTTTCAATATTATTTTGAGATAAGTAATAAATATTCGTTAATTCTATTGATTATTATTTGAATTTTTTCTTCTGAAAATTTGTTCATCGAAATTCCTTTAGCGATGTATCTTCTAATATGTCTGTGAATATTCTCTATAGAACCTTTTTGATATGAGCAATATGTATCACATTTGTATAAATTATTTTGATTAATAACTTCGTGCAGCAACACATTCTCGGAGCCGTTGTCAATTGTTAAAGTTTTGATTTTTAATGCATTATTTTTAATAATTTTAATCAATGCTTCCTTAACCGCTAATGAAGTCTTTAGCGACCTAACTGAATAAAGTCTTCTAGATTTTCTATCTAAGAGAGTAACTAAACAATACTTGTCCTCACGTTTACCAATAACTGTATCAAGTTCATAATGACCTTCCGTAGTTCTATTGTTAGCTTCCTCAGGTCTTTGATGAATCGGAATTGCATTTTTAAGAGAACTTTTTTGAGTTTTAAGAGTTCTCTTTCGGTATTTTCCTACCGAAAGAAATTGTAAAATATCTATAGATAATGAAAACTCATTTGACTTTAAGCACTTATATACAGTGCTTGTCGTAGGACAAGGACTATTAGAGTAATGTTTTTTAAATTTATTAACAATCGCTTTTGTAGAAACTTTTATAGCTCTTTTTGTAAAGTCCTTACTAAATCGATTTTTTCTAAAATAGTTTACTTCATCATTTCAAAATCTAACAAAATCTTTTCATTTGTTTTGGATAGTTTTTGAGTGAAGTCTAGTTCTTTTTGACTTATTAAGATATTAAATGTTTAGCCAATAAATTAAAATCTATGTAGTTGACATAATTGATGTAGTGATTGCAACTATGACAGATTTTTTTGAATTTCTTTACAAAATCACCCTTATCAGTTGTTGAAATTTTCAACAACCTCTTAATAGTTTTTGGTTGAAATCTTACAATGTTAGAAACTTGAGAAATAGTTTTATTTTGTAACATTAACCTTAAACATTCATTAAAATGAAGAATACTCATTTGATTTTCTTTCAAAAGTCTTGTTTTTATGACTTGCGAATGCAATAACCTAATTTCTTCATCAGAATTCTTTATCAAATAATGATTGTTAGGAAGATGTTTTTGTTTAGTTTTTATACACGCAACTTTTTCAAGAGAATTTTTAATATTTGCTATAATCATATTGGGTCCTTTCTTATTTTTTTGCACAATATTATTTTACTAAAAGACCCAATAAATAAAAACAGTCATGCGCTAATGGTCGCATGACTTTTCTATTTTGCATATTTATATTTGTATTTGCCATTCTTAAAATCATTTAAATAATTTTTTGAAATAAATGTATCTTTATCTGGATGAATTTCACTAAATGATTTTAAATATCAATTCTTTTGATTACTATAACCACCAAAAATTAAGTTATATCCTTCGATTATAAAGTCATCATAAAGAGTATAGTTAATATCTTTTTCATTAATGAATTTTTTAAATCTATCAATCTCACTTCATCATAATGGTATTCATAAGCCCATTTGGTCATCATAATCAGCATATTTTATAATTGGATATTCTCCAATATAAGCCAGCGAACCACTACTTCCAGCTCCATAAGCTGTATTATTTATCCCTATAGCTGTTGAAATATCAACAAATTTTTTATCTTTGATATTAATTATACTTTCATTATTTGTTAAAAATCTGTTATAGATAAAAGGTTTTTTAAGTTGTTTATTTTCTTCAAAATTTCATGACAAGTATGATTGTAATCCTTCTAAAACCTTAACTTTATTTTCTTCTTCATATAAAAATGTATCGCTAGCTTTTAATTTTTGAAACTTATATTGATTAGAATAAGGAAAATACGAATCTAATGGGAGATAATTTAAATCATTATATCTGTAATGACTAAAATCTATTCAATCGATTCTAGTAAATTTTTTGGCTTGTTCGGCATTATCGAATTTTACTTCAACAATCGCTAAATCAATAAATTCTTCTAAATCATCTTCGTAATTCTCAACATGAAGCTTTTCCTTAAACTTATTAAGATTGCTATCGAATATATCAAAACCCATAAACACAACTTTAGGAGTTTGAGTTATTTTATCGGTGTATAATCTGTTATATAGAGTAAATTTTGAATCTTGTTTTGCTTTTGTAAAGAATGATTGATATTTATAATAATTATTAGAATTTCAATAATTGTTTAATGTATGTATATTTGTTAACATATATCATGTTAATGGATAATCTTCGTTGTTATTTATTAAGTAATCGATAAATACTCCGTTTGCACTAGAAGTATATTCGCCATTATCCACTGTAAACATAACTTGATTTTTTCTATATTTATTATATTCACCAGATAAACCATTTTCAAAAGTTATTTCGTTTTCCAATAAACTAATTCTTGATTTTTTTAATCCTTTAATGATCAAAATAGCTTTTTCTTTTTCTTTACTAAAAAAACCTTTAGGTATTAATAAACCTAAAATAGCACAACCTTGTGAATCGTAGGGTCTTACCATCGATAATTCTACATCTTGCGAAAATTCAATTAATTCGTTTAAGTTGTTTTTATTAATTTCTGAAGGTAATGTATTTTGAATTTTTTCTTCATTTCGTTTATATTTAATTGGAAATTCTGCTAAATAACCTTTTTTATTAGGTAAAGTGCCAAAACTATCTTGAGGATATTTTTTGGGTAAATTTGTAACTATTCCGTAAGTAATACCAACTATAGAAGAAACCCCTATTACACTAAATAGAATGATATTTGATTTTTTTAAACGCTTATTTTTCATATATATCCTTTATTTTATGTCCGAAGTTAAACTCATTACCAGGTGAAAGTCATTCTCAATATTTCGAAGGTATTTTAGCAGGATCTGGATAGTCCATCATTTGTTTAGCTATATATAAATCCGGAAATGAAAATCATCTATCCGTAACCATCCAAACTATTCCATGATTAAAATACTCTGACTTTCTAGCGGCTATTTTAATCATTTCTTTTCTATTATTTTTTCATTGAAATTCTCAATCATTTAATCCATGATCGTGCATATTTTCATAAATTGTAAATCCGTTTCTTTGAGGGATTATATTAATTAAAGCATCAGTAATTAAAAATAAAGTTGCAGCAATTTGAGCTGGTGGGAATGATATACCTGAAATTAATAAAGAAGATGCAAGAACTCTCATAGTACTTAAGAACATCTTATTTACATCTTTAAGATTTAGGTGATTGTGTGCAAATAAATCCTTGTTAAAATCTATAAAACTTATGTTAAATTTTATAGCTTCTATTGCAATCGAGAGGTAAGTTAATGATTTTAGTGTATTTTGTACTCACTTTGTATTAGAAATAAAATTTTTTATTGCTGAAATGTTATTTTTTAACATTTCAGATTTAAAATCAACTAGAGAATCTTGCAGTATTTTCATATCCTTAAAAACTTCTGAAGATAATATTTCATTTGATGCCTTTGAAGTTTGTTCTAAGAATTTGCCAATTTTGTCTACTATACCACTAGCTTCAGTAAGTGTTTTTGCATTAGATAAACTTCTTAAATAATTAATTAAATTTTTTGTTTTAGAAACGAATTTAACGCTATTAGTATATTTTTTAAAGTCTTTTTGAAAAAATTTAATTGCTCTTTCTATTCAATTTGAGCGTTCTTCAACTTTTTCGATTCAGGCATCAAAATTTAATAAATCTTCCGTTTCTATGTCAGTATTTATTTCTTCCATATTTTCACTTGCTAAATTAAAAACTTCACTCAGTACTCTTTGATTGTCCCACATGAAATAGGTTCAGTCAGTACCTCAAGTTGAGTCAAAAGTGTATCCTCCATTAAGTCCAACAACCATAACTGGATAACCCTTAAAATAAACATTAGTATTTTCACTTAATTGTAAATAATCATTACTACTTTTGCTTGTTCCATAATCAATAGTTTTATCAGTTCTTAAAACTTGCCTTTTATTTTTCAATATAAACTTATTTAAAACTTCATAACTTAAAACTAATGATTCTTCATCATTTAATTTTAATTCTGAAATTTTTTTACTAATATTTGAATATGAATCATCATAATTTAATTTTTTAATAAAATCATCAACTTCAGAGTTATTTTTTAGTTTTTCAAAAATGTTAGACACTTTTTTATCTCCTAGTTTTTCCACTGATTTTTTTGTTTCTTCGGGGTATCTAATCCAATTTAATATTGTAATTTTGTTACCTTGGTCTGACAAAAAAGTAGTTGAAATTGATAAATTGCAAGCTAATGTTAATGAAGATAATGCGATGGGTAATACATTTTTTTTAAATTTCATTCTATAACTCCTATCAAATATTTATATTGATTTTATCATATAAATACAGGACAAACAAAATAAATAAGACTTAATATAAAAGTTTAAATTACTAATTTTAAATATTAAATATCATTAGAATACAAATTTAAAATTTTTCTTACAGGCAATCGGCGAATTTAATAAATCAATAAGGGTAATTTAGTGACTAATTAAGGATGTGAAACAATAAAAAACAGTCTTAAAAATTATTTAATGAAGGGTATATTAAAAGACATGGAAAGCTAAGTCAATTTTTTATATTAAAAAATAGCAATATATGCTATTTTAAACAACTGTTTTTTGAATCACAACTGCAATCATCACATTTGCAATCTTTTTTAACATCACAACCAGCTACTAAATCACATTCTTTTTTACATTTGTCATCACATGACTTACAGTCTTGATTGGGGTCGCAACATTCTTTTAAGTTACAATTTTTTTCGCAATATGACTTTGTTGAACAATTAGACATTTTAGTTTCGCATGTTTTTTCTTTGTCTTTTAAGTCAACATTTTTGTTGCAAGATGTTTTGCTTGCACAAACTTTATCTTTTGTACAAGCTGTTTGAGTATCACAAGTTGTTTTTTCTTTATTAGATTTACAATTCATATTAATATTTTTAATTCCTTTCGAAATTATTATAATGCTTTTTTTATTATTTTTTACAAAAAATCAATTTTTTATCAAAATTTTAGTGTTTTTACAACTTTTTTGTTTTTGCTAAATTATTTTTAAAAAAATAAGCCAACTAAAACTGACTTATTTTGCTTATTTTAATAATCATCATTATAATCATTATCTTCATCTGGATTATTGTCATAAATTTCATCAAGAGAAATTGTGTATTCATCTCCATCAATTAAATTATAACCATTTAATCCTTCTAATTCTTCAAAATCTTCATCAATACTTATATTATCAAAGTCTTCATTAGTTGGATCGTATTTTCCTTTAAAGTATGTTCTTGGATCACGAATGTCATATTTTCCTTTTGCTTCATAATTAATATTAGTTCCAGCTGGAATTTTGTGACCAAGAATAATATTTTCTTTAAGACCTTCTAAATTGTCAACTCTTTGAGAAATCGAAGAATTAACTAATATTTTTGCAGTTTCTTGATATGAGGCAGCTGCTAAGAACGAATCACTAAGAAGAGGTGTTTGTTTTGCCCCTCTAATTTTTACTTCCCCATATGCAGGTTTCTTACCTTGAGAAATTAAACGACCATTTTCTCTTTGATATACAAATGTATCTATTAAACTACCTGTAAAGAAGTTTGAATCTCCTGGGTCTGTTATCATGACCTTAGAAAGCATTTGACGAATAATAATTTCAATGTATTTATCAGAAATTGAAATACCTTGAAGTCTATAAAGTCTTTGGACTTCTTTTAATAAGTAGTTTTGAACCGCTCTTGTGTCAACTGTTTCAAGTAACTCAGTTAATACAATAGGACCTTCAACAAGTTTTTGACCTGGAATAACTTTATCTCCAACAGATACTCTAAGTTTTTGTGAAACTTTAGCATTGTATGTTTCCCTAACAGTTTCATCACCATTTCTATATGCAACAGTAATTAATAAGATATCAGTATCTTTACCATCTTTGTCTTTTGCTATGGTAATACCTGTTACTATACCATTGTGTTTTGAAATTACAGCAGGTCTACCTCAAGGTGAATCGTAGGCATCGATTAATTCAATTAAACGACCAAATCCACCAGTAATATCTTCAACCCCGGCAACACCCCCGGTATGGAATGTACGCATGGTAAGTTGTGTTCCAGGTTCACCAATACTTTGAGCGGCAACAACTCCAACAGCTTCACCAATATTAACAATTCTGTTTGTAGCCATATCTTTACCAAAACATTTCTTACATACTCCATTACGTGTATGACATGAAAGTACAGAACGGATTTCTACTTCAGTAGCTTTAGCATCATTGATAATTCTTTCTGTAATTTCTGGTGTTATCAATGTATTAGCAGCTGCAATTAATTCACCATTTTCATCATAAATTGCACGGTTTGTAAATCTTCCTTCAATTCTTTCTGAAAGTGACTCAATTACTGTATCAGTTTTTGTATCTTTAATATCTTTAACTATGAATCCAAAGTCAGAACCACAATCATCTTCTCTAACAACAATACCTTGAGCAACGTCAACTAAACGACGTGTTAAATATCCAGATTTAGCTGTGTTAAGAGCAGTATCGGTAAGTCCTTTACGAGCCCCGTGAGTTGATGAAAAGAACTCATATCCTGTAAGTCCGTCAAGGAAACTTGACTTAACAGGGATCTCAATAATACTACGAACAACACGATCATTAGCAGCATCGGCTTTAAGAATTTTTGTATTGTTTGTCATAAGTCCACGCATACCAGCAAGTTGAACAAAGTTAGAGATATTTCCACGAGCTCCAGAAAGGAACATTGTAAATAATGGGTTATTCATATCAGATTTAGTAACAACTTTTAAGTCGGCTTCAATACTTTCTTTAACTTCAGATCATTTTTGAATTGTTAATATGTAACGTTCATCATCAGTTAAATATCCTTTTTCAAAGTATTCTTTTAGTTTGTTTGCATAAGCTTCACCATCTTTGATTTTTTCTTTAGTAGATGGAACAGTTGTAACGTCATTCATTGAAATAGTTGTACCTGATTTAGTTGAGTAATGGAATCCTAAATCTTTAATCTTATCTAGAATTTTAGCTACTTTGTTGGTATAGTCAAATCATACTTTTTCAAGTAATTCAGTGTAATTTGATACCGTTCACTCTTTTTGTAGACCTTTATTCTTTCTAGTTGAAATAGCATCTATTTCTGCAAAATGTTTTTTGATTAATTTAGCAATTGTGTTTGCATGTACTTGATTGATTGGTTCATTTTTATAATCTTTTAATTCAGCACATTTAGTAAATAAATCTTTGTAATTTTCTCTATTAACTTCATTTATTACACTTGCAATATCTTCCATTGTAACAACTGCAACATATTTTTCATAAACTTTACGAACGATTTTTACAATATCTTTTTTAGATAAAGCGGTGTTTGTTGGTAAATTTTTAATATATTCACTAAAGTTTACTTCATATGGAAGAGTATATTCATCAACATTATTTAAACTTGTATGAATTTTTTCACTCTCACTAACTTTAACATCACCATTTGAGTCTGTTGTAACTTTTTTTGTTACTCTTTTACCAAAAACAAATTCAAAATCTGATGGAAAGGCATTGTTAAGAATGAATTTCCCAGGTGTTGAAATTACATATTTTTTGTTTGGATCTAGTTGTAATTGGTCTTTATTAACTTCTTTTATAGGTAAAACAACTCTAGTGTGAAGGGTAATGTATCCTCTTTCATAAGCATTAAGCATATCGCTCATTGAAGAATAATATGTTGCTTCACCTTTTGCGTTTTCTTTTTCAAGAGTTAAGTAATATAAACCAAGAATAATATCTTGAGATGGGTTAATTATCGGTTCTCCATCTTTAGGACCAAGAATATTTTTTGAGGCTAGCATTAATTCTCTAGCTTCACGTACCGCTTCGTCAGAGATAGGAACGTGAACAGCCATTTGATCCCCATCGAAGTCAGCGTTAAAAGCTGTAGTTACTAATGGGTGTAATCTAATTGCTTTCCCTCTAATTAGAACTGGTTCAAAAGCTTGAATTGAAAGACGGTGAAGTGTAGGAGCACGGTTTAATAGTACTGGTCTACCTTCGATTGCTCTCTCAACATAAGGTCAAATCATAGGATCAAGAGATTCAACTTTCTTTTTAGCAGCTTTAATTGAGTTAATTCCTTCATTAGATTTAATAATTTCTTTAATAACTCATGGCTCAAATAATTTTGCAGCCATTTCACGTGGAATACCAACTTGGTGCATTTTTAATGTAGGACCAACAACAATAACACTACGTCCTGAGTAATCTACACGTTTTCCAAGCAAGTTTTGACGGAAGCGACCTTTTTTACCTGTAATAGCATCACTAATAGATTTAAGAGGTCTTGAATCTTTTGATACAACAGGACTAGGTTTTTTTCTAGCGTTGTCAATCAAAGCATCAACCGCTTCTTGAATCATACGGTATTCGTTTTGTTTGATTAACATAGGTGCATCAGATGCATTTCATTTTTCTAAACGATTATTTCTAATAATGATACGACGATATAACTCGTTAATATCGCTAGTTGAGTGACGTCCGCCATCAAGTTGAACAAGAGGACGAAGATCAGCAGGAATAACAGGAAGATTGTAAATTAACATACTTGTTAATTTTTGACCAGATTTAATAAATGAATTAATAATTGTAAGTCTTTTATATAGTTTAGTTCTTTCTTGAACCTTTGTTCCTGTTAAAGTTTCGCCAACAGGGATACTATTATTAATTAATTCGATTTCTTCAGTAACTTTTTTTGCTTCTTCTTCTAAATCAATGTGAGTTAAAAGATATTCAATAGCTTGAGAACCAGTACCTATTTTAGCATTTGAATATTCATGAATAATATCGTTATATTCATAGAAGTCAATACCGTAATCTTTACCCATTTGTGATGCTGCATATTGGCGTAATTCACTTAGAGCTAGTGCTATGTCTTCATATTCTTCAGAATCTTTTGGATACATATCAAGCATTTCGTGAAGAACAGATTCGTAAATACTTGCAGCTTCGTTAATGTCAATAATGGTATTTTTCTTAAGAGCTTTAAGCCCACCATCTTCAAGAACAATGTGTGATTTATAGTAAATTAATTTTTCTAAATCAGCCTTAGTAACAATTTTATTAGTATCACTAACTTTAAGTCCTAATAATTTAGAAATGATTGAGTGATCAATTTTAAAGAATCAGAAGTGCACAACAGGGTTGTGTAAATGAATGTGCCCCATTCTACTTCTACGAGTAATTTTTGGAAGTATTTTTGGTTTATATTTTTCACAAGCAGTTGTTTTTGAACAAACACTATTTTCATCACTTCTTTTATATTTTGTATTACAGATAGGACATTTATAATCTGTAGTTGGACCAAAAATTAATTCATCAAAAAGACCATCTCTTTCAGGTTTATATGATTTATAGTTAATTGTTTCAGGTTTAGTAACTTCACCATTTGATCATTCTAAAACATCTTCATCTGTTGCAAGACTTAGAATGATTTTTTCTATTTTTTTAGATTCTTCAAAATTATTCATTATCTACCTCTCCTGATTCTAGGTATTGGAAGATATCATCATCTTCATCTTCACTATTTTTATCTTTAAGAGTTAATTTCATTCCTAATCCTCTAAGTTCATAACTGAGAACATTAAATGATTCAGGTGTACCTGGTTTAGGTAATTCTCTACCGCTAGCTAAAGCGCTGTAAAGTAAGTTTCTTCCAGAGATATCATCAGATTTATATGTTAAGATCTCTTGTAAAACATTAGTTGCTCCATAAGCTTCAATAGCTCATGTTTCCATTTCCCCAAATCTTTGTCCCCCGTTTTGGCTTTTTCCTCCAAGAGGTTGTTGTGTGATTAATGAGTATGGTCCTACACTACGACCATGCATTTTATCATCAACCATGTGGTTAAGTTTAAGCATATACATAACCCCAACAGAAACAGGATTATCAAATTTTTCACCAGTAACTGGATCAATTAAAATTTGTTTTCCTGTTTTTGGAAGTCCTGCTTCTTCAAGAGCATTTTCAATATCTTGTTTCTTAACTCCATCAAATGAAGGTGTAACAAATTTAACACCAAGTTTACGTGCAGCCATTCCAAGGTGTAACTCAAGAACTTGACCTATATTCATACGTGAAGGTACCCCTTGAGGGTTAAGCATAATATCAACTGGTGTACCATCTTCAAGGTGTGGCATATCTTCTTCAGGTAAAACTATGGAAATAACACCTTTGTTCCCGTGGCGACCAGCCATCTTGTCACCAACTTTGATTTTTCTCTTTTGAGCAATTGACACCTTAACAATTTTGTCAATTCCATCTTCTAGAACATCGCCAAGTTCTCTACTTAAAACTTCAACACCAATAACAGTACCGTTGTGACCATTTTTAACCTTTAATGATGTATCTCTATCACTAGATGGTCTTTGTTGAAGAATAGCCATCAATAATTTTTCCTCTTGTGTTGGGTTTTCTTCACCTTTAGGACTTACCCGACCAACAAGAACATCACCTGGTACAACTTCAGAACCTACTCTAACAATACCGTTTTCGTCTAAGTTTCTAATTGAATATTTTGATACATTAGGAATTGAAGCTGTTAATTTATCATCACCAGCTTTACTATTTCTAAATTGAATAGTTTGTTCTTCGATATGGATCGATGTATAAACATCATCTTTAACTAGTTTTTCATTTAAGATGATAGCATCCTCATAGTTATAACCGTTTCATGTTGTAAAAGCGACTAAAACGTTTTTACCTAAAGCTAATTCACCATTTTTGAATGATGAACCATCAACTATTAATTCACCCTCTTCAACTTTATCACCTAATTTAACGATAGGGATTTGGTTAATAACTGTTCCTTGGTTAGATCTTTCAAAATTTCTTAAAACATACTTGTCTGTTGTACCTTTATCGTTTTTAATGTGAATTTTTTGTGAGTCAACATAAATAACTTCACCAGCGTTTTTAGCAACTAAATTGTATGCTGAATATTTAGCAATATCACCTTCAATACCTGTCGCAACATATGGAGCTTCAGTTTGAAGAAGAGGCACTGCTTGACGTTGCATGTTTGAACCCATAAGTGCACGGTTAGCATCGTCGTTTTCTAAGAATGGAATAGCACCAGCAGCTACTGATACCATTTGTTTTGATGAAACCTCGATAAAATCAACTTCACTTGGTTTATCAATAACATAATTATAGTTATGTCTAATTGTGATTAATTCATCCACAATTTTGTTGTTTTCGTCAACAGTTACAGAAGATTGAGAGAATTTATACCCAATTTCCTCTGATGCTGTTAAATATCTAACGTCATTATAGTCAATAACACCATTGTTAACTTTGAAATAAGGAGTTTGTAAGAATCCCATTTCATTAACTTTTGCATATGTTGCATAGTTCAAGATAAGACCGATGTTTGGACCTTCTGGAGTTTCGATTGGACAAATTCTTCCGTAGTGAGTTGAATGAACGTCACGAACCTCAAACTGAGCTGTATCACGATTAAGTCCACCAGGTCCAAGAGAAGTAACACGACGTTTGTTAGATACTTCTGCTAATGGATTGATTTGGTCCATAAATTGTGAGAGTTTAGATGAGTTAAAGAATGTCTTCATTTGATTTGTTATTAATTTGTTGTTTGTAACATTTTTAGCCGTTACTTTTTCAGGTTCTTTAGCTCCCATTCTTTCACGAGTGGTCTTTTCAAGTTTTGATAAAGCCACATTTAATTGGTTAGCTAATAATTCTCCTACAGAAACAATTCTTTTATTAACCATTGAGTCTGGATCATCGTCAGTACCTATATCGTCAATTAAGTTGAAATAGTAACTAATTGCTGCAACGATATCAGAAATTAATAAGTGTTGTTCATCGGAGCGTTGGTCATTCCCAATAACAAGTATTGGTTCTTTGTTTTCATCTTCCATGCTCTTTCTGTTTGGATATATTTTAACTTTTGAAATTTTAATTCTTTTAGCAAGAGATTTGTTTTGAGGAGTAATTAAGTTATAGTAAACTAAATCAGGATTTACATTTTCAATATAATCCATTGCTACAATTTTTTCTTTAAATGATTTATTAATTTCTAAGGCTATTTCATGTGTTATGAATGTACCTTCAGTAAATAGCACTTCCCCATTTTTAGCTTTTATATCTTCGGCTAAATAAGTACCAATAATACGATCAACCACACTTAATTTGTTATTTAACATGTAACGCCCGGTAGCTGAAAGGTTGTAACGCTTTTTATCAAATAAAATATTTGGAATTAATGATTTTTTAGCATCAACAGAAATACGATCACCTTTTCTAAGTCATCTGAATAATTCTTCTTGACACATATCAATCATTTCTTCATCAGTTATTCCTGGAGTGTTGATTAATTTGTCTCTATTTAATGTTTCAAGTAACTCTTCACTTGAACCGAATAACTTTTTAATTGTTTCAGGCATAATTCCTAAAGCAACTAAGAAAGTTGATAATGCAACGTTTTTGTTTTTGTCTATTTTAATTTTTACTGTGTCAATATTTGATGATGTAATTTTATGTGAAATTTCAACCCATGAACCAATTCTAGGTAAAATTTCTAACTTGTTAAATAGATCATCAGATTGTTTGTTACGAACACCTCTACCAAAGTATGCACCAGGTGATCTAATCAACTGACTAACAACAACTTTTTCTGAACCGTTAATAATAAAACTTCCACCACTAGTCATTAAAGGAATTTCACCAAGAAGAACTTCATCTTCTTTAACTTCCCCTGTGCTTGTAATTTCACGTTTTAATGTTGCATAAACTTTTGCAGAAAAGTTAATTCCTTTAGCTTTACACTTTCTAATTTCCTCACCTTCGCTGGTTATTTTTTTGTAAGGATAAGAAATTCTTAAACTTTTCTTGACATAGTCAAGTTTAACTTTTTTATCAGCTGCTTCAATTGGATAGTGTTCCAATAAAGCTTCTTCAATATTACTTTTTAAGAAATTATCAAAGCTATCTTTACTAGTTGATAAGATATTAAAAACAGGAAGAGATCTTTTGGTTACCGAGTAATCTCTTCTTTGAGTATTTTTTCCGAATGTACTAATTCTGTAATTTTGATCCATCTTCGCTCCTTATTATAAAATGCATTAAAAAAGTATTAAAAAATACTTTATTTTTAAAATACATATAAAGCATATAAATGATATCAAAATAGTCTTTTTTTTAAAGTAAAAAAATAAGTAATTTTTAACCTATTTTTAAGTGTTTTTTAGATTTTGTTTGGAGTATTAAAATAACAATTTTTACCTTATCTTTTAGTTAAAAAATTAAAAATACAGGTGATTATAATCACAAATTTAAACGATTGTTTTTCTTTATTTACACATAATTACACAAAATTTAATAATTAATAAAAAAAGCCGAATGGCTTTTCTGTTTAATTATGATAATTAGTCAATTGATACTTCAGCACCAGCTTCAACTAAAGCGGCTTTAATTTGTTCAGCTTCTTCTGGTTTAACGTTTTCTTTAAGAGCAACAGGAGCAGAGTCAACTAATTTTTTAGCATCCATTAATCCTACTCCTAAAAGGTCTTTAACTACTTTAATAACAGCAACTTTGTTTGAAGCTGATTTTAATGTAACAGTAACTTCAGATTTTTCTTCTTCAGCAGCTGCAGCAGGACCAGCAGCAACAGCAACAGCAGCAGTTGGGTCAATACCAAACTCTTCTTTCATTGCTTCTACTAATTCCATAATTTCTTTAATTGTCATTTCTTTTAATGATTCGATGAATGATTCTCTTGTTAATTTAGCCATAATATTATTTCCTTTCTTAATATTTTGAATTTTTAATTATTCTGTTTTACCTTCACTAATTAATTTAAGTGAAAGAGATACTTGTTGTAATGGTGCCATCATTGAACGAGCAAGAATTCCAAGTGCTTCTTCGTAACTAGGTAATGTAGCAACTTCATTAACACCTTTAGCATCAATAGCTTTACCTTCGTATGTACCAGCTTTAATAACCATAATTTTGTTATCTTTAGCGAAGTTAACTAATAACTTAGCAGCAGACATAGCATCATTATTTGAAAAAGCAAAAATGTTTGGACCAACAAGGTGACTTTCAAGACCACTTATTCCTAAATCTTCAACAGCTAGCTTAAATAAACGGTTTTTGTAAACTTTAATTTCAACACCAACTTTTTTAGCTTCTCTTCTTAATGTAAGAAGTTCTTCAACTGTTAATCCACGGTATTCTGCGAAAGCGATTGCTTGAGATGCGTTAATTTTATCTTTAATTTCATTAACAACTTGTCTTTTTGCAATTCTTAATTTTGATTCAGCCATACAATCTCCTTTCATAATATATATAAGCAACACATTAAGATAAAGATTATAATTAATATACACTCGGTAACATTTTTAAGCTATGCCGTTACTGTCTTGATGTATTGCTAAGATATTATAATATAAAATATAAAAAATCCAAACCTAATTTACAGTTTGGATAATTGCTTAATTTTTTATTTATTTTGCTCGTTTATAGATACTTTTTTATAAATTTCAAAATGATAAGGTCTTATTGTATCGTTAAAATATGAAATTCCGCTTGTGTAAATAATTTTTAAATCATCTTTAATTGTAAATTTTTTACTTGAAATATACGGATTAAATACAAAATAATAAGTTTCATCTTCACTAATTATTTTATAAATAAATACTTTTTCAATCATCGGAGATAAGATTTTAAGTTTATTTTCACTAGAGATTATTAATTTGAGCTTGAAATAAAAATTAGATAAAATCAAAATTTGATTAAAAAATGTCTTTTCTAAATTAATTCCTGCTAAATGTGATTCAGTCTTTATATTGTTCTTCTCTAAGTTTTTTCTAGAATTGTCACTATATTTTTCAACACTAGGAATATATGTGTTATAAATTGATTGTGACATTAATGCTTGTAAAGATAGAAATGATTTAATAATCTCACTTTTGTAAAATTTTGAATCAGCAAAATAATTAAATCTATTATTTTCTAGATCATTATTCAATACAAATGAAATTTTCGTTAAATAAAGTGATTCGATGATGTTGCTAACTTCTTCTATTTTTTGTAAATTTGATAAATCATAAAAATAATCATCAAAATAAGTTAGCTCTAATAATAAATTGAAAAATTCTTTGTTACTAAAATTATCTTTTAATGCAAAATTAACATTGAATTTTTGTTTTATTACATTAAAGATATGATTAATTTCCTCAACAAAACTGTGTTGTTCTTGTTCTTTATTTTTTGTAAATACTTTACTAAAATCGTTTATCACAAAACCTGTTGACATAAATGAATTTTTAAAATAATCCACAACTTTAGATAGAGATTCTTTAAAGTAACTTTGTCCGTTTTTAGATATTTTAAGGGTAAAACTTTGCGTTTTTATAAAATCAATTAAGTTTTCTTTGGTCTCCTGATTATTTTTTTGGTATCAAAAATTATCTGAATTAGCAGAGTTTGAATTAAATTCAGCATATTCCAAAATTCTAGATATTCTCTTATCAAATGAGAAGATCTCATCAACTGAAATTGTAAAGTAAACCCTAAGACCTAATGAGATTATTTTTCTACAAAAAATTTTAAGATTTCTAATTATTTCAATTTTATTTTTTATTTGTTCATTATTGTCCGAATATTCAAAATTCAATAGATTATTTATTTTAGGAAAAACAACAATTGATGAAGTATTTTCCAAAACACTAACATTGTTCAAAAATGATATTAAATACTCTTTTATTATATTTTTATCACAAGTATCAAAGATATATTGATTTAATTCTATATATGTTTTATGAGTTGAATTAAATTCATTTTTTTTATTTTTGTTAGTCAATTTTTGAAAACTGTTTAATCAAGAAAGTTTCAAATTCTTTTTCAATTTCTGCTCCTTTGTACATAACTCTTTCTTCAAGTTCCGCTGATTCTTTTATTATTTTTAATACTTTTTTATATCCATATTTATTAAATAGAGAATTTGCTTTTTTAATTCTAAATTCATGAATCTTTAGATATCCTGACATTTGCATTGTGGTAAAATCCATTTTTTGGAGTCTATACACTTTATGAGCTAGAGAAAAAATATTATTAATTTGCATTAAAAGTGTATAGTGATCTACACCTTCATCAATTTGTTGTTTGTAATTTTTTCAAATCTCAACAAAATTGTATGACTCAAGTGAGTTAGAAAAACCGAAAATATTATTTAAATTGTATTTTGGAATACTTGAGTTGAACATTTCAGAAGTTATATTTTTATTTTCAACTAGTAATTTATCAATTTCACTAATTATTATTGATAAATTATCAGGTAAAATTTCGCTTAAAATAATCGCATCTGCTTGCGAAATAGTACCACCTTTTTGTTTTATATAATTAAAGATCGAACTAGGCAAATCTTTTTTGAGATTTTCTTTGATTCAATTATTTTAGCTTCATTCAATATTTTGTTAGTCAAAGTATTTTTAGTTAACTTTGAATCATTTACTACAAAAATGATTTGATCATTTTTATTTGAGTTTAGTAAATCTACTATTAAATTAAGCTTATCATCGGTGATTTTTTTTGATACTAATCCTTCAAAATCTTCAATAATAATCAATCTATCCTGGTTAAATAAACTAAGTGAAGAAAGAATTTCACATAATTCATCAAAAGTATTTGTACTTTCTCATTTGTGAATGTCCGAATCTGAAAAAGTCTTTTTTAATTTATTTAACTCATCCTCAATAAAATAAGGTTCATCTCCAAAAATACAGTAAATCATACCTATATTATAAATTTTTATTTTTAGTTTAATTCATTTTGAAAAATTTTTGTTTAATTATTAATTTATATGGTTGATTTGTTCAAATATTGTTAAAAATAATTTTGATAAAGATAACGGAGAAGATAAAAGCTAAAACTAAATCTTGATTTAGTAAAAAATTAGTTGTTAAAGTTATATTAAAAATGTTGCAAAAATCAAAAATAAGATTAAAAATTATGTAATAGTAATCTATAATGATTGGAATAAATCAAAACAGTAAATTAAATATAATTGAAAACTCAATAACTATACTAAAAATAAATATGTTTATAATTGCAAGGATATTAAAATTATTTTGTGTAGTTAAAGAGATTAACAATGAAAAAAGATAAGAATTAATAAAAATGTATACTTGATTTAAAATAATTTGTTTCTTTGTTACAGTTTTCCTTTTAAATACAATGATAAGTATTGTTATTAAATATGAATATCATAAACTGATATTAAATATAAAAAATGGGTTTATAAGTAATGAAATAAGTAAGGTTATATAAATAATAAATAGTTTCTCGTTAATAAAATTATATTTACTGGTATTATTAATTTTAATTAATGAAATTAAGTTAACTAAAATAATGTATAAATAAGCTCTTAATGAGGAAACTGAGAAATTAACAAATATAAAATATACACTTATAAACATCAAAGGAAAATAAATATTCAAATTGAATTTAAGCTTGCTAAAAAGTTTATTAAAAATGCTAAAAACAATATTAAAATGAAAACCACTAATGACAATTAAATGAACTATTCCTAAATTTTTACTGATGTCTAAAATATTTGAATCATAATCTACCTTACCAAAAAGCAATGTTAAAGTCATATTCTTATAGGAATCTTTAGTGAAAAAATTTAGGTTAAAGAATTTGTCTATTCAACTTAGTTTTATATCGTTTTTGTGGTAATTATTTAATTTAATGAAGCCCAGTATAAACTTAGAATATCAAAAGTTTTTGCTTTGAGGATTAAATTCAGTTATTGTAAAAGTACTTGTAAGTTTTTGCCCAACTTCAAAATCATAATTATTTTTATACAGCAAATATCTTTTATTGTTAAATTGAACAAAATAGTAATTTTTATTTTTTGAAATAACCACTATTTCCTGTTCTATTATTTGATTATTATCATTACTAATATAACTCTTTCAAATAAGTATACTAAAACATAATGTTAATACACTACCAATATAAATAAGAAATACTTTTTTATTTATTAACATCAAAGAACTTAAAAATATGAATAAAAATAAATAAAATAAATTAAAACTAAAGAATAATTTAATCAAAAGAATTATGTTAGTAATTAAAAATATACTAATTACTCTAATATTAAAAATTTCTTTAACTTGGTTAAAGTAGTTAGACCAATACCTTTGATATTTGCAATATCGTCTCATGTTATCCTCTTATTAATATTTTTTTGCTTAAATTCCCATAATAATTCTGAAATTCTTTTTGTTATTCCACGATAGTAAAAATCCTGGTAGCTATTAATCAGTTTTCAAGTTATTCTTGAATTTTCAAATGGAACAAAAATTAAAGCATTTATTGGAGCTTTTTCTTCAAGATTTATATTAGATAAATCCGCTTGTGAGAGTATTTTAGCCTTAAAAAATAATTCCCGATAAGTTAATTCCACTTCTGAACTTATTTCATTAAACTTAACCGCTCCTTCTAGTTTATAAGTATAGATATCAATAGTTTTTTCTCTTTTTTTAGATATGATTAAAGAATTAGGAAAAACAACATAGTAGATAATTGCACTACTAACTATAATAAAAATTAGTCCAATAAAAATATTCATCTTTTGTTTCACACTTATTTATGTTTAAAAATTATTAAGTGAACAAAAAAAGGAAAAAATAAAACAAAATAGGATTTCTCCTATTTTGCATAATTAATCTTTAGCATTTTGCATTGAACGCATAACTTGTCTAATTTGTGCTTCGGATGCTTTTCTTCCCATTTGAGCAAACATAACTCTAATTTGTTTTTCAGTAATAGGTGGGTTTTCTTTAATTTGTTTTTGAAACATGTGTCTAACAACAAAAAATGTTATTATTCCTGTGAAGATCGCCGCAGCAATAATTGTACCAACAATCATTAACACTAATTGTCATACTTCAAAGTGTACCATATATATCCTTTCTTAGTTAGAATGTATATTAATTATAACTTATTTATACTAGTTTCCTTAATATATTTATAGCTAATAAGAAAAATATTAAAGTTTTTATTATTAATATTTACCTTGTATCATAATTTAGTAATTATTAAGAAAAGTATATACAATACCATTTATAATTATTGGGTTTTCACTAAATTTAGTTTTTAAGTTTTCTAAAAATAAGGTATTATCAAAGGCCCCATTACCAATTCAACTAACATTTTACGTAATATTTACTATAGCTGAATTTGAGCAATTTTCAAAAGCTTGATTATCAATTCAATTTAAGCTTTCTGGAAGAATAAACAATGTTAAACTAGAACATCCACTAAATGAACTATGTCCAATAAATCTTGAACTTTTACTAAAAGAAATTAATTTTAATTTAGAGCAAGCACTAAAGGCATAACTTTCAATTGAAGATACTTTATCAGGGATTTAAATTGATTCTAAGCTAGAACAATTCAAGATGGTGGGATTCATGAAAAAATGTGTTATTTATTAATATGAAATTTTTACCATCTTTATATTTTTATTTATTTGTATCAATAAAACATTAAAATTAAATTAGTTAAAAAGATTAAATGTGAGGAAAAATATGAAGATCAAAAACACAATAAATTCACTCAGAACAAAACGATAAATGAGTTTGTTAAAAGCAATAAAAAACTTATAGTCAAACATTACAATTAAAGATTAAAATAAGATTGAAGATTATGTTTGATAACAACTAAATGACTTAATAATAGAATGCAATTTGAATAAAAATATGAATTGCTTTATCAAATTTTAAAAATAGAAGAATATATATCAAAAAGTTCTAAGAAATTTGATTGAGTTACAATTAATAATAACCGTAATTTAGTTCATGCTAAAAGGAGGATATGATGGCTAAAACTAAATATGAACTTCACAAAATCAAACTTACAAAAGTTTATGATAAGACAAAAGGATGATATATAAAAACTCTACCAAATAAAACAAAAATAGATAATTTAGGATAAAAATGTATTTATATTTAAATAGTTTTTATGGTTTACTAATTACATCTGTAATAACAGCATTACTTATAATTATAATTTTATCTTGTGCCCTAATTCCATATTCAAAAACGATTAATTTAAACAAAAAACTACAATACAAAAAAATATTTTTTAAATATGAATTTCGTACAGATTACTTAAAACCAATAATAATATCTTATGCTGTTTTTGCCGTATTATTTTTAAGTATTATAGTTACCATATTTATCAGTGGTGATATATATTGAAAACATTCGCATTTTTTAGTTAATGTTTGGCTTTGTCTTATCGTATTATTTTTATCAAATATAGCTTTTTTCATATTAGATAAAAAATATAAAAAATTAATTAAAAATATCAAAATTACTGAATTTAAGTTAAGCAAAAAAATGTTATTAAAACAAAACGTTTTTGGCAACTTTAACAACACAAATTTAATCTATGCAAATACAATGGGTAGAAAATATAGATTAAAAGATTTAAGTATAATTACAAAAATATGAAAAATTTTTGCTAAAAAATATTTAGCCCTTAAAATATTTAGAATTTTAGTTTTTTACACTCCAGAATGCATGAATCTTCATAAATATGTGGATACAAAAAATCATCAAGAAGTTTATACTATGTACTTAAATATTGCCTTTAAACAGTGAAGTTATTTAACTAAAAGCAACGATTCAGCTTTATTTATAGATCAAATAGCGAAATTAAAACATTTAATAACCGTTGAATAAAAACACAAAGTTTTATTAACCTTGTGTTTTATTTGTATTTTATCTCATTAAATTTTTCTTCATTGAAGCTCTTAATAAATTCAATAATTAAGTTACCTGAACTTATTAAATCAGAAATAGAACAAACTCCAATTGGTGAGTGAAGATATCTCTGAGGAAGCGAGATGGTAATTGTTGCAACTCCACCACGACCATATTGCAATTCGGCTGCATCAGTTCCTCCACCAGCTGCGATAAATTTATAAGCCTTAATATCTTTTTCTTTAGCTAATTCATAAAGATATTTTACTAGTTTAGGGTCCATCATGGTTCCACCATCATGAATTCTTAAAGCTGCTCCAGCAAATAATCTAGTAGTTCCAGCTATTGTACCAATTGTATCGTGTGAACTAGTAGTATCTAGTGCGATTGCTACATCTGGATTAATAATTGAAACTGCAGTTTTGGCTCCACGAGTTCCAACTTCTTCTTGAACTGTTCCAACAAGATATAAATCAACATCTAGTTCTAAGTCTTTAATTTGGTTAGCGATATAGTCTAAAACAGTAACTCCAGCTCTGTTATCCATAGCTTTACCACCAATTAAATCTTCATTTTTGAATTTAATTGTTTCACCACTGAGATAAACTCTGTCACCAATTTCAACACCATTTTCCTTAGCGTCAATGTCTGAGGTAAACCCAAAATCAGCATAAATTTCTTTGTTAGTAATAGCTTTATTTACTTTTTCAGCTTCCATAATATGAATTGAAGTGTGTCCAAAAACACCTAAAAACTCTTCATTTTTACTTGTTACTAATTTAGCTTTAGTTCCGACTACTACTGTTGGTCAAATTCCACCAACTGGCGAAAGTAATAGTTGCCCTTTAGGATCAATTAATCTTACTAAATAACCAACTTCATCCATGTGAGCAGCAATCATAACTTTAGGTGCATTAGATTTTTTTGATTTCTTATGAATAATTAGTGAACCAAAACCATCACGAGTATACTCAAAATTATTACTAAAAGTATTTTCTTTCAAAGCTTGAGCAACTGGTTCTTCAAAACGAGACATTCCTTCAATTTTCATATATTGAATTAATCTATTTTTAAATTCTTCTCTGTTCATTTTTTACTCCATTTTTCTCTACGTAATATTAATTTTTATATTGGCTAAAAATTTCATCGATGTCTGCATCAAAATCTTCTTCATCTTCTTGAAAGAAGTTATCATTTTCAACTTTTCTGGTGATTAAATAAGCGCCTTTTTTATTAGTTTCTACTCAATTAAAATTGAATTCTTCTGCAGTTTTCTCAACATAATATTTAAGTGCTCCAGTACCTACGCCTGTAATCACTAATAATTGTGAAACTTCACCTTTCTCAAGTCTTGAAAAAGGATCTCAAATTTCAGATTGAGCTTGTTCAATTGTGCAACCGTGTAAATCTATTTCAATCATTTTTGTACCTTTATTCCAGCATTTTTCATTAATTTTAATGCGAAAGTATTAAACTCTTTAGCATTATGATCTTCACTATCAAAAGTAGCTACTAAATCACTATATACAATTATATCTTTATTAATTTTTAAAGAATTAAAATATGTCTTTAATGTTGTTGCAAACTGTAAAACACAAATATCAGTACAACAACCGATAATCTCAATTGTGTCAAATTTATTTAGCTCATCCTTGTCTATAAAAAAGAATGAATTAGTGCAGTTTTTATAGACAATATTTTGAATATATTTACTTAATTCCTTAACTACTTCAGACTCAGAAGTATTCTTCAAGCAGTGAAGAGGATACTCATTCATTTCTATGTCATCTTGTTCATGAAAATCACAAAGAAAAGTAATAGAACTACTCTTATTTATTTCTAAAAATTTTGCAATTGGCTTGATAATATCTTCAATATTTTTAGAATACAAATTACCATGATGTGCAAAACCATTAACCATATCCACAACAAAAATTTTATTCAACATTACCTTCTTTCTGGCATCTTGGACAATAAGTAGTTCCGCGACCATTATCTTTAAAATCCAATTTCACTTTAATTAATTTTTCTTTATTACACTGTAAACAAGTTAAATTAAAACGTCCATAAACAAATAACTTATTCTGAAAAGTACCAATCTTACCATTCACTCCTTTGTATGAATTTACAGATGAACCACCTGCATTAATGCTTTGATCCATAATCTCTTGTGCACTTTTAAGAATTTTTTGTAATTTATTTTTAGATATTAAATTACATTTAGTCATTGGATATACTTTTTCTTTATGAAGCGTTTCATCAGCATAGATATTACCAATTCCAAGCACTAAAGACTGATCAAGCAATATAGACTTAATACTTTTAGTTCTTTTCTGGAGTTTTTTGTATAACTCATCTACATTTACATCTCCCGGTAATTGAGCTAAATTTTTAATTTCATATAAACTTCGCTTATCCTCTTTATCAATGATTTCAAATGAACCGAACATTCTTGTATCATTGTATGCAAGAGCGATATTTTTATCTAAAATAAAAATGATGTAATCATGTTTTTCTCTTATACCTTCTTTAATTAATTTTATATCACGAGTGTAATATTTACCTTCCATTCTTAAATGTGAAATCATTCGAGAATTATCATCAAAAATAAACTCAATAAATTTACCAATATTATTTACTTTAGTGATAGTTTTATTAACTAAAAAATTTATAAATTCTTTCTCTGTAGTATTTTTTATAAATTTAGAAGAAATAACAATAACTTTAGTTATTTTACGATTATTTACAATGGTTTCTAAACCTTTTCTTACGATAGTAACTTCTGGATATTCTGGCATATTTAATATTATATTTTAAAAGAAATAAAATAATATAAAATTAATTTTATGTATGATAATTTTGATGATATTATAATTTGTTCAACTGACACAGTAAATGGAATTGGTGGTCCAGTAAATGATTCTGTTTTAGAAAAGATTTATTATTTAAAAAAAAGACCAATTGATAAAAAAATTATGATTTTAGTTAGCTCGATTGAACAAGCAAAAAATTTTCCTCAATGAAATCAAAAAGCGACTGAGTGAGCTAAAAAATATTGACCAGGAGCTTTTAGTATTGTGGTTAATAATCAAGGTTTTAGAATGCCTGATAATAAGCAATTACTTAAATATCTTGAGATTAATGGTCCTCATTATATGTCTAGTGCAAATATCTCTTCTGAAGAAGTTATTGAATTAAGTCAAGCAAATACTGTTTTTCCAATGGTTAAAAAAGTTTATGACTTTGGTAAGTCAAATGGACTTGCAAGTAATATTTATATTTTAGATAAAAATGAATGAATAATCAGAGATATAAACAGTTTTAATCTAAAAGAAAAATAATATTATTGGAATTAAAATAATTCTTGTATTAAAATACACATTTAGTATAATTAAATTATGATTAAAACTATTCAACAAAATTTTGGTACTAATCTTAAACAGATAAGAAATAAATCAAATTTATCACAAGAAGATCTTGCAGAACTTTCAGGAATCGATAGGGCTCAAATTTCACGGATTGAAAAAGGTCTAATTAATGTTACTTTAGAGACAATTGTAAAGCTAAAAAATTCATTAGGTGTTGATTTTTCTCAAATTATGGATATTGATGCCGATTTAAAACCTAAGCCATTCGTAAAATGGGCAGGTGGAAAAACTCAGATACTTTCTAAAATCAAAGATTTTTTACCAAAAAAATATAATGACTATTATGAACCTTTTGTTGGTGGTGGTGCTTTATTTTTCGAACTTTGTCCACAAAAAGCATATATAAATGACTTTAATAAAGAATTAATTTCTGCTTATAAATGCTTTCAAAATTTAACTCAATTGGTCAAACTTAAAGAAGAATTACTAAAACACGAAAGTAACCATAGCGAAGAATACTATTATAAAATTCGTGAAATGGATAAATCTGATAACTATGAAAGTTTGGAGCTATATATGAAAGCAGCAAGATTAATTTACTTGAATAAATCTTGCTTTAACGGATTATATAGGGTTAATTCTAAGGGTTTTTTTAATGTACCCTTTGGTAAAAAAATAAATGTAAAAACTTTTGATAATGAAAATTTTGAAGCTATTAAATTATTCTTTAATAAATCTAAAATAGAGATAACAAGTCTAGATTTTGAAAAAGCACTTGAAACTGCTAAAAATAATGACTTTGTTTATTTAGATCCGCCTTACGATATTTATCCTGATAAAAACGGTTTTGTAAATTATGATAAAAATGGGTTTGGAAAAGATGAACAAATTAGACTTAGAGATTGTGTTATTAACTTAACAAGCAAAGGTGTAAAAGTTATGATCTCAAATCATAATACAAAATTTATAAATGAAATTTATAAGGACTTCAATATTCATGTAATTAGTGCAAAGCGAATAATAAATTCTAAAGCAGACAGAAGAGGTGAAGTTGAGGAAGTTATCATAACAAACTTTAAGGATATAAATGAATAAAATTAAACCTTATTATAATGAAGATGGATTCACACTGTATTTTAAGAATAATAAAAATCTATCAAAAATTATAGAAGAAAAAACAATAGATATGATTTTTGCAGACCCTCCTTATTTTCTATCTAGTGATGGTATAACATGCAAATCAGGAAAAATGGTTTCAGTTAATAAAGCCACTTGAGATAAAACAATCAATATAAAGGAAAAGATTAAATATAATAGAAATTGAATAAAAGAGTGTAAGAAGGTTTTAAAAGATAATGGAACTATTTGAGTCAGTGGCACTTTTCATAATATTTATTCTGTTGGAATAGCACTTGAATTAGAAGGATTTTCAATCATAAATAACATTACTTGACAAAAACCAAATCCTGCACCAAATTTATCCTGTAGAACTTTTACACACTCAACCGAAACTATAATATGAGCAAGAAAAAAAGATGCTAAAAACAATAAATACTATTTTAATTATCGGTTAATGAAACAAATTAATAATGGTAAACAAATGAAAGATGTTTGGAATATTAATTTGCCGAAAAATGATGAGAAGAAATTTGGTAAACATCCGACCCAAAAACCATTATCTCTTTTAGAAAGAATAATTTTATCCAGCACAAAAGAAAATGAATTAATTTTAGACCCTTTTAATGGAAGTGGAACAACTGGAATTGCAGCCAAAAAATTAAATAGAAAATATATTGGAATAGATAATGATAAAAACTATTTAGATATAACTGTTCAAAGATATAAATTTGGTTCATAAATGTTTTATATTTGTAAACTTTATAAATTTAGTACATATACATAGTAGAGTGGTAATGATATGAGAAATTATGATGAATGAATCTCAAAATTTAAACCTAGTATATCAGGTTATGATTTTTATGTAGATTTTGATAAAGTCTATAATAATATTGAAAAAATAAAAGTTGAACTAAATATTCTTAATTCACTAATAGGTTCAAAAGATATTGAAAGAGAATTTCGAGAAATTGTTCAAAAATATCCCGAAACACTTAAATGCATTCCGATACTTATAGCTAAGAGAGAAAAAAGCATTTTTTGTTCTGACAAAAATGGTGGTTTTGAGTTTGATTTTTACAATATGAATTATTCAATTGATGATTATGTTAATTTTATGGAAAAAACCGGATTATTTAATTTAATTCAAAATAATATTATAGGTAACCTCTATGACTATGTTTTAGGTGTAGAGGTAGGGTTAGATTCTAATTCTAGAAAAAATAGAGGTGGATTATTGATGGAACATCTAGTTGAAAATTACATTAAAGATGCTGGATTTATAGAAAATATTAATTACTTTAAACAATTACAAATTACTCAATTAGAACAAAAAATTGGTAAAAAATTAGAATCTTTATATCATTTAAAAAATACAATTAAAAAATTTGATTTTGTTTTGCTTACTAGCAAAAATATTTACTTGTGCGAATGTAATTTTTACTCATCAAGTGGTTCTAAATTAAACGAAACATCTAGAAGCTACAAAAGTCTAGCAAATGATATAAACAAAGTTAGAGGATTAAAATTTGTTTGATTTACAGATGGAATTGGATGATTGAATAACAAGAATATATTAAAGGAAACCTTTGATATATTGGAAGATATTTATAGTATTGATGATTTAGAAAATGGAATATTAAAAAAACTTAAATAATGATTGTTCAATAAATATACGTTATATTATTTATTAAAAGGATAAACACCAAATCGGCCCATTATTCTGTTCGTTTCTTTTTTAAACCTTCAAGTGCAAACACTTCTCTTATGTTTATTTTACACAAAAATTAAATATTTTTTATAAAAAGCCTTGCGGCGCTTGAGCAGATTAGTCCGTCAGGGCGTTTCGCTATTATAATTAGAAAATAAAAAGACCGAGCGTCGTTTGAGCGGGGAGAAAAAGAACCATATCTTGTATGTTAATGAATAGCAAAAAATCAAAAGCCTCCACGGCGCTTGAGTGGATAAAAAGATAAAGATTTATGAATTATTGTGGTTATATTACACTCTATCATTCAAGATCAGGTAATTGGTTTAATAAAAATAGTTCTATTTCGTATTCTTGTTCGGCTATTTCTTTAGAGGATTTAAAACAAAAAATTTTTCTCGGCATATTGTTTATTTTATCTTGAAGTTCCTGGATTTGTTCATCTGTTAAATTAGTAAAATCAAATCCTTTTTTATGTTTTCTTCTTATTAAACCATTTATATTTTCATTAGAACCTCTCTGAAATGAACAATATGTCTGTGCTTTATAAATTACTAAATCATTTTGACGAGCTACTAGTCCAAGAGATTGAAACTCAAAACCATTATCAGAAGTTATTGATAAAAATGGGTATTTTGATTCTTCAATTATTTTCTTTAATACTTTGTTTATTTCAAGAGAAAATTTACTTTTAACCCTTTTTATATAGGTAAAACGTGTTTTTCTTTCGGTTAATGTTAATAAATTATGATGTCCTTTCATTTTTCTTCCGATAACTAAGTCTATTTCTCAATGACCTCATTTTTCTCTTTTATCAATATCTTTTGGTCTCATAGCAATAGGGTAGACATATTTATTTCCGTTTGTTAATCTAACTTTATAATCTGCTTTTCTTTTACCGTTTTTAACATACGCCTTTCTTAGTCTATTATTCATTTTGTGAACTCAAATATTCGACTTAATCCATTTATAAATAGTTTTTACAGAATAACCTTTTTTATTAGTTTTTTCTTGATAAAGTTTAAGAGTTGCTTCAACCCCGTGATAATTTTTTTGTAATTTTTAACAAAGAAATCGTTAAATGCTTTGTGTCTGAATACGCATTGTGATTTCTTGAATAGCACATTGTCTAATTCTCATTTTTTATGTGCATATGATGCATCGTAACATCCATAAATATTAGAATTTCTTTTAATTTCCCTTGAGATTGTACTAACTGATCTTTTAAGCATTTTCCCAATTTCTTTTAATGTTTTAATTCCATAATGAATTTGAATTATTAATCTCTATTCTAGTTTTAATTGTGTATAATTCATATGACCTCATTTCAAATAAATGGTTAAAAGAGAAACTGTTTGCAATCTGTTTGTTTCTCTTTTTTTATTTTAAATCAAAAAAGTACAAACGCAAATACGTTTGCACTTCAAAGTATAATCAAGGAAACATGAAGTTAGCCAAAATAATTGGTTAATTTCATGTTTTTACTTACAACTTGGAAACTCAGGTATAAACAAGAATAAATATACTAAACTAAAAAATGCAAACACAGATGTGCTTGCACTCAAATTGTAATTAATGATTAAACATTATAAGTTTCAACAAAGTAAGCTAATATATTCAATAAACTCGGGTGGAATAAATCAATAAATATACCAAAACTATCTGTTTGTTCATATTTATTTGCATAAATTGAATCTACAAAATATTTAATATCTATTTTATATTTAATAAATTGATCAGATTTAATTTTATTCGAATTTAAGTCATCTAATAATTGTTCATATTTTTCATAAATTTTTCTAATGTCACTTCATGCTCTGATAAATGTAATATATAAACCATCTTTAACTCAAATGTCTCATTGGTTAATAGCACGTTGATGTCTATCATTTCAAGCTAATGTTCCACCTCAATTTCTTCTAGCATAATCTAATATACCAACTTCTCCATCGCTATTAAAGTGCTCTCTTTCTCATGTTCTTATCTCATAGTTGAAATTTCCACCTTGGTTTCAATAACGGTTTTTAGCTTGTTGTGTTCATAGATGAACTTTAAGATCTGGCGTTCCTTTAGTTTGATATCTATAAAATTTATAAACATACCCTTTTAAAACATTATAATCAGCGTTACCTTTAATTAAAGGGTTTTGATATTTATATCCACCAAAATTATTTCAATAATTCATGAAGTTTTGCATTGATCTTAATGTTTCAAGACGCAAGAAACTCTCAACTAAACTTGTTTTTGTTCTTAATTTAGCTTGTAATAAATCTTCATAAACCATTTCACCATTTGAGGCACCAATACTTCTTGTAATTGTATTAAAGTCATTATGATTAATTTGAGGTTCTCTAAAATATCCATCTTCTCAGTATTGCATAGTATCTTTCAATTTTGCTCAATTTCCAACTAGATTATTATTGGTAATTCTTAAGGAGTTTGCAATATTAGCTTGAGTTCTATTATAATTTAGTGAACCAATTCTAGTAAGTTCGTTATATTCATTAGTTAATGTTTGAAATTGTCTTGTATATGTACTATATTTTGACTTATCAGTACCATTATAACTTCAAGCTTCAGTTCTTGATAAGTCTAAGACTTTTTTGTCTACACTTCCTGAGTCAGCATTATTTTTTAAGTTATAATCAAAAGCTTTTTGTAATTCTTTTTTAGCTAATGTATACAATCATTTATCACCATTTCTTGTTCAGTTATCATCAAGTATTTTATTAATTATTGAATCAGCTTTTGTTAATTCAGTTAATTTTATATTTAGCTCCATAAATTCTTGAACACTTGGTTTATTTGATGAATCTATTCTTATAACTAATGAATTTAGATTATCTTCAGGTCTAATATTTGCGTATTTAGAACTTAAATCATTACGTTGATTAATTGCAATATTATCTAAAGCTATATTTTTATGTTCTGCTTTAGTTGAGTTAGTAACAGTTGAAAATGTTCTTACTTTTTGCGCATTTTGAGCAACACCTCCATTAATTAGTGTTGTGATTTTATCTTGCTCAAGTTTTAATTTTTCTTTATAAACAGCTAATGCAGTATCGAGAATTTTCTTTCCTTCTGTTAAATTAGTTAATACATTTGTATTTGGACCGGATAAGAATTTATCTTCATAAACTTTCGCAGCATTTAACACTCTATTGTCAAAATCAGAAACATATGAATTATTAGTTTCAAGTAATTTTCTTAACTGTTGTGCATTAGTTTTACTATTTACATAGTTAGTATAAGCATTTTCATATTGATTTTTTACTTTATTTAATGCAGGGATATATGACTTGATTTGTCAAAGACCATTTGACAACTGACTGATTGTTTTTAATGATTTTCAACCTACTAATTTGCCTTCTGCTTCTTGGATATATTTTGAATGAAGATTAGGTTGTTTTTTCATTTCAGCAATGATTTTTTCAAGTGTATTGATTTTAGCGACCATATCAACTTTTAGAGGATATCACTCATTGTAAATCCTGTTAACATCACCATTTATAGAAATAATTTGATTAATTCTATTTAATAATTCATTTTCATCAATAGTATCGATGTTAGGTTGAACTTTTTCTAATAGTATTGCTAGTCTATTTGATTCAACTTCTAAACCTTGATCCCTATATACATTAACTTTAGTTTGTAAAGTTTTTGTGTTTTCAATTAATTCTCTAAGTTTGTTTCTTAAGGCCTGAAGTGATTTATTAATTTCTATATCTAAATTATTTTTAGCTAATAAAATACCATCTTTTGATAAATCAGTTAACGCACCTTTAGCAAAATCTATTTGCTTTCTTAAATTATCTCTTATGTTTTGTTCTATATTAGCTGAACCTAATTTAACAAGCAACGCTTCAGCTTCGGTAATTTTATTTTGTAATTCACTTTTAGCTGCATCACGTTCACTCTTCATATTCTTAGCATTTTTAAGTGCATTCTTAATATTTTCAGTTTTAGTAAGAATATCATTTGTAGAATCAGTTGAAACTAATGAGTTATTTTGAACAGTTTTGTCATAAACAACCTTAGTTGAGTTAGGATCAGTTCATTCACCCTTTTCAGATTGATTAAGGTTTTGATTAATTCATTGATTACCTTCTAAAACTGCTTGGTTATATAATTCAGTTGCTTTATTTTTTTGATCAGATTTAGCTTTTTTAAAAGCAGTGTTTAAACTTTCATATTTTGATTTTAATTCGTCTCTTGATAAGCTTTCAATATTTTCTTCAGCTTTAGTAATGGCAACTTCTAATTCAGATTTAATATTAGTATAAATATCTTTGTTAAGTCCTGTTTCTGAATTGTTTGCAAATTCTTTTGCTTGTGAAATTAATTCATTAAGTCTATTTTTTTCTTCATTAGATTCTAATTGAAGTTTTTCTGCTTTCGCTTGATTTAATAACTCTTCCAATTCTCTAGCTTTTTGATCCAATCCATCTTTATCAAGTGAATCTTTAATACTATTTGCTTCATTAATTTTAGCTGTATATTTCTCTTTTAATTCAGCATATTTTGGATCACTTAATTCTGAATTTATGTAGTCATTTAAATTTTTGATCTTACTTTCGAGGTTAGCGTAAGAATTTTGATGTTCTTTAAATTGTCCTTGGATTGTATATCATTGAGAGTTAAGTGAGTTGTACATTTTTTGATATTGTTCAGCGGTTAAGTTTTGATTATTAGATATTATTTCACCACGACTAATTTGAGTTTTTATACTATCATCAATAGTTTTATATCCTTGTTTTTGTAATTCTTCAGAATTTTCATCTTTTGTTAAGTTTGTAACTCTTCACTTTTTAACTTGTCCTAATAATTCAACCAATGCATTTCTTGCTTGTTCCTTACTTTGACTCTTTTGGTCAATAGCAGTTTTTCTCTCTGAGATATTTTTAAGTATACTATATCAATCAACGATGTCTTGATCAATTTGAGCTTTTGTACCTGTGGTTAATAATCCTTCAGAAGTAGTAATTTGTTGTTGCAATTCAGTCTTTAATTCACTATAATCAGGATTATCACCTAAAGTTTCATTTAAGTATTTTTTAGCTTGATTTTCGATAAAGCCTTTTAATTCTTGTTTAGATTTTTCTCTTTCTGCTTTATT
Organism: Mycoplasmopsis anatis; assembly: GCF_900660655.1. Taxonomy (NCBI): domain Bacteria; kingdom Bacillati; phylum Mycoplasmatota; order Mycoplasmoidales; family Metamycoplasmataceae; genus Mycoplasmopsis; species Mycoplasmopsis anatis. The sequence goes on from NZ_LR215035.1 coordinate 575,675, forward strand.
AAAATTATACTTATTAATAGCATTTTCAAGTTCTCTAGTTGAATTTTCAATATTAATTGCTTGATTTAATGAACTAGAAATATTATTTTTAATTGAATCAAGAAGACTTTGACTTGAATTAGTCGCTTGCTCAACAAGTTCAATATCACTACTTAAACCAGCATCTGCACTAGTTCTTTCGGTTGTAGTAAGTGTTGTAACTTCTTTTATTTTTTCTTCTAAAGCAATTAATTTATTAATAATATTATTTTGTTGTTCAGCATTAGCTAACTTATCAGAAATTTCTTTTACTTTAGAATTAATTTGTTCAGCAGTACCGTTAGTTAAGGTGTCATTAGCTGAATTTTTAAGCGAATTTAATTCATTTCTTAAATTATCAGCAATTGCATTTTCGCTTAACTTACCAATAAATTGAGTTAGTTCATTAATTTTATCTTCTAAAGCTTGTTTAGCAATGTTTCTTTCATTTTCTTTTTGTTTAGCGTTGTTGAAAGCTTTTTGTAAATTAAGATATTTATTTTCTAACACATTGTCTGCATCACCAGTAGCAGGAGAATTCTGTGTTTTAGATGTACTTAGTTCAACTTTAATATCGTTTTCGCCTTGCTCAGTTAAATTAGTGTTAATAAATTGTTCAACTTCGGAAATAAGTTGGTTAAGTTTTTGAAGTTTTTCCTCAGTTAGAGAAGTATCATAGTTTTTCTTATCTTCTTTAGCTTTATCTAAAGCCGCTTGTAATTCTTCAAGTTGTTCTTTGATTTGTTCTTTAGTTAAATCATTTAAGTTTGAATTAGCTAAAGAATTTGATTTATCGATAACTTTATCCAGAGTATCTTTAATACTTTGATATTTTGAATCAACTAATTCCTTGTTTGAAAAATCGGTTGAGCTAGCGATAACTTTTTTTAGTTCTTCGAGTTCTTTTTGTTTGTCTAAAGCTTCATATTTATTTTTGAAGTTTTCGAATTGGTTTGTTAATTCTTCATTCTTTTGATTAAATCTTGAAGTATCTCCTTGAATATCTTCAGTTTCTGTTAATTCAGCTTTAATTGAATCTAAATAATCACTAATTTCTTGTTTTAATTCGCCGAAAGTGTCGCTGTCTGCTCAACGTTCAGTTTCATTAATAAATTCTTCAACTTTATTAATTGTTTCTTGTAATTTATTTTTAGATTCGTCTCTGTCTTGTTTTAAAACATCTTCTTTAGCTTTATCAATAGCTGCAGCTAAAGTTTGATTTAATTGTTTTAACTCTTCAGTGTTAGCTGTATTTAATTTGTTATTAGCATTATTACGAATTTGTTCAAGTTCAGATTTAATATTTGGATATTTATCTAAAGTAGCTAATAATCCATCAGCTTTAGCAATAGTTGAACTTAATTCATTTTTAGCTTGAGTGTATTGATTAAAATCACTTTGAGCTTTTTGAATAGCAGCTATTAATGAATCATTTAAGTTTTTTAACTCTTCAGTATTTGCAACATTAACTTTTGAAGTAGCTTCATTTATTACCGCTTCTAATTCAGCTTTAATAGTTGGATTGGATTCAACAACTACTAATGTAGCATTAGCTTCAGTAATAGTTTGATTTAGAATATTTTTAGCACTATTATATTTATTAAATTCACTTTGTGCTTCAAGATATTTATTGTTCAACTCTTTAATAGCTTCACGAATAGCGGCTTGTTCTTCACTAGTTAAGAAAGTTTTAGCATTTTCGATTGCCTCAAGTAATGGATTTTTAATGTAATCTGAACCACTAGTGGTTAAATTAGTATTAATTCATTCATTAACTTGGTCAATTAATTGACTAAGTTGTTGATGCAATTCATTTAAATTACTATTAGCAATATCAGCTTCAAGTTTATCTTTCTTTGCTTGTTCAAGAGCTGCTAACATTTCATCTTTAGCATTTTTAATGTCTTCAAGAGTAGCATTATGATTATTAAGAACTTCATTAACTTTATTTTGAACATTTGTTAAGTTTTCAATAATTTTGTCATATTTATTTGAAGAATCTTGTTTAAGTTCATCTAAAAATGGATCAAGTTGTTCTTCTTTAATTTGTTTAAGTTCCTCTTTAGCTTGATTTATTTTATTAGCTTGATCATATTGTTCTTGTTTTTGTTCAATAAAACTATTTGAAGCGTTAACAAAATTTTCTAAAACTTCTTTAGTGTTTTCGACATTTCAATTTTCTTTATTATCAAAACTCGCTGCCTCTTTAGCGTCAGCAAATAATTTATCTCATTGTTTTTGCTCTTCAGCAGTTAAAGAATTAATTTTTCCTTGATTGATTAAGTCGTTTAACAATTGATCTTGATCTAATTTTTCTTTATATAATTTTTCAATTTCAACTAAGTTTGATAACTCTTTAGTTATGTTAACAACTTTAGTGATATCACTAGAAATTGCACTTTCTCTATCAACTAAATTATCTATAACAGCATTAATATTTTCATTTTCATCTCTAAATTTGTCAATTAAAGGTATATATTTTGATGAAACTGGATTACCTAAAGAATTAATGAAGTTTTTGTTATTTTCAACCGCTTCATTGAGATCTATTAGTGCCTTATCATATTGAATCTTAACAAATCCAGCTTCTTTAACTTGTAAATCTAAGTTTATCTTATTAAGATAATATTGTGAGATTATTTTATCATTATCATAAATATTCAATTGTTGATCAATCGAATTGATTAATGATTGAAGTTCATGAACAATAACTGAATATTTAGAAATGTTGTTGATTGAATTTTTGTAATTAATAATTCTTTCTTTTAATTCTTTATATTTATCAAGCAGTTGATTTTTAGCTTGTTTTAATGAATTTATTAATTCTTCTAATTTATTAGATATATTATTTTTAGTCTTTTCTAATTCATCAGCACTTAATTTATCACTGTTTTCTAACACTTGAATAACCTCTTTTTTTAACCCTTCAAGTTTAGTGATTAAATCAGCATCTTTTTCTTTATCTAAAGTTGATAATAATTTATCAATAGAACTGTTTAAATTATTAAGATCTTTAACAACTATATCTTTCTTATTATTAATATTAGGTGTTTCAGGTTCTGCGGGAACATTTAGATTATCTTTTTTATTATTTCTTAGTGCCACACATGCTGAAATCCCAGCAATTGGTATTAAAGTAGCTAGCGCAACAGAACTAATAATAAGAACTTTTTTCTTTTTGTTATTTTTTGCTCCACTCATAGTTCCTCTCCTTTTTAGATTAATTTTAATATTTAAAATTCGGTTTAATTTAGTTTCACACAATTATATGTAAAAATTCAAAAAAAAAAAAAAAAGAACATAGATCGGAAAAGTTATGTGATTGCTATTTTTAAGGAATTTGAAGTGGTTAAAGTTCGGTAAAATTCTGTACAAAAAGTTCCGAAACATATTATAATACTGGACCTTTATTTTTAAAAACTAAAAAATAAAGTTCATTATAATCGCCATTTACATCTATATAAATTCCTCTTCAGTTTTAGTAGATTCACGTATTTTACCATTCTGGAAATATATATTAAGAATACCAATATTTACTAATATTTTATGACTTATACTTCAATGGTTTTTTTAATAATTTATTGATTTTATCGATATATTTAATTATTTTAGTTAATTATTATTATCTTTACACTATACTAGTTCATAAGTATATATAAAAAAATATTTAATTGTAAGTGCTACTATTAAAGTGGACGTAGCAAAAATATGAATTCTTATATATGAAAGTTTATAGCTTCTATTGTTTATAGAGCGATAAGCAGATAAAATTTTGATTTTAAAATAAAAAAAGAACATTTAAAAATAAAATATTAAATTTATGAGTAAATAATAATGGAACAATAAATCAGAAATATATGTATGACTTTTATTAATTTGCAAAAATTGGAATTTAAACAAATTTCTTACTTACTTAACTACTATTACAACAATTAAATAATAAAATAATCAATTAAAAATTATTAAAAATTTATTTTTATATTATAATATATTCAACTAATTTACATGTAAAGCAAAAGTGCTTTACAGCATAAGGAGGAAAGATGGTTAAAATTAGACTAAAACGTATGGGAAGCAAATTTAATGCTTTTTATAAAGTTGTTGCTGCTGACTCTAGAGCTCCACGTGATGGAAAATTCATCGAAGCTTTAGGACACTACAACCCACATACAAAAGAATTAGTTTTAAATGAAGAAGCTACATCAAAATGATTAGCAAATGGTGCTCAACCAACTGTTACAGTTTCAAACTTATTTAGAGCTAAGAAACTTACTGAAAAATTAATGCCTGGTAAATAATGAAAATTAATTTTTTGACTTTATTTCCAAATTATTTTACTCCATTCACTGATGAGAGTATTATTAATAAAGCGATTCAAAAAGGATTAATTAATATTAATATAGTTGATTTTAGGGATTTTAGTCGTAATAAACATCATAAAGTCGATGATGAAATTTATGGCGGAGGGCATGGTTTACTTTTACAAATTGAACCTATAGATTTAGCTCTAAGATCGTTAGAAAACAATGGTGGATACAAAATTCTTGTTTCTCCACAAGGAAAAAAGTTTACCCAAGAAATGGCAAATAATCTTGCTAAAGAAGAACAAATAACCTTTATTTCAGGAAGATATGAAGGTTTTGATGAAAGAGTTGTTAGTCTGGTTGATGAGGAAATATCAATTGGAGATTATGTCTTGACCGGTGGTGAATTACCTTCGATGGTTATGGCTGATTCAATCATTAGGTTAGTACCCGGAGTTATTCGAGAAGAATCTCACATTTATGACTCATTTCAAAATGATGGTCTACTAGATTATCCACAATACACCCGGCCAAGAGTTTACAATGGAATGGAAGTTCCAGAAGTACTTTTGAATGGAAATCATAAAGAAATTCAAGATTGAAAAGAAAAAGCAAGATATGAAAAAACATTAAAAAATCGCCCTGATATCATAGAAAGGATGAAAAATCATGCAAAATAGATTATTACAGTTAGTTGAAGAACCACAATTACGTACTGACTTACCACAATTTCAAACTGGTGATAATGTTAAAGTTCATGTTCGTATTCGTGAAGGAGAAAAAATTCGTATTCAAATTTTCGAAGGTTTAGTTATTTCTAAGAAGGAATCAGGAACAAGAGAAACATTTACAGTTAGAAAAATTTCTTACGGAATCGGTGTTGAAAGAACTTTTCCACTACATTCACCACTTATTGCCGCTATTGAAGTAGTTCGGTCAAATAAAACAAGAAGACAAAAACTTTACTACATGAGAAATCGTAGCGGAAAAAGTGCACGTCTTAAAGAAATTAACAGATAATATTTTTTCTTTATTAAATAGCATTGACTTGCTATTTTTATTTTTAAAAATTAAAAATTAAAAATAATGGTATAAATGTGGTAATTTAATATTTTATTAAAAATTAGTATATAATTAAAACACATAGAAATAAGGAGAATTATGAAACGTTTACAATGTTTATATAGACCAGAGCAAAATCAAGAATATCCTTGAATGCTAAAACACCCAAAAGTTAATGCAGCACTAGCTTTATTTAAAACTCGTCAAGAAGCTACTGAATGATACTTCTCACTTAAAGAAGAATGTGTTTACTGATTCCAAAATGATCGTGGAATTTGAGCTGGACAAATTATTTCAGGAATTGAATCTGATGGAGTATTTGAACACGAAATTGTTGTAGATAACTTTGATGGTGGTTCAACAATGGAAAGTGTTGGAAAAGAAAATCACATTAGTCTTTCAACATGAAGAAGAAATGAAAAAGATGCTGAACAACGTTTAAGAAACATTACTGACTTCAAATTAATTAGTGACCCAAAAACATACTTCCCAGCAGAAGATATTAAAAGACCAGCACGTAAAAGCAGAAAAGATGTAGAAATTGAAGAATTAAGAAAAAGAATTGAACTTTTATTAATTCAACTAGCAAATTCTTCTAAAGATTACTCAAAAGAAATTGAATCATTAAAAGAAGAGTTAAACAACTCATCTTTTGATAAAACTGAATTGCTTGAACGTATTATTGAATTACAAAAACGTGCCGATGAAGAAGAAAAAGCAAAACAAGTTGTTGTTGAAGAAAAAGTTGTTGAAAAAGAAAAATCATATTTAACAACATTTATTTGTGCTTGTGAATTATCAATTGAAGACAGAATGAAAGTTTTAGTAATCTATAAAGATAAATTAAACAAGATTAGACAAAACTTACAAAACAAAGTTGGATCAACTGCTGATGTTAACGAAATCAAAAATAACATCGAAAAAGTAAATCAAATTTACTCAAAATTACTTAAAGAAGATAAGAACTTAACTGAAAATCAAAGAACAGTAGTGTCACTTCTATTAGAACAAGTAAAAAATTCAGCTATTGAATTAGTAAAATCATTCGAAATTAACGCAGATGCTAAAGATACTCCAGCATCAGCAACATACTATTATGACGATGAATTAGGATTTAATAATAAGGTTGCTCACGGAACATCTTATGTGTTATTCAACATGCACCATGTTGCGTTCACAACAAAAGATAAATATACTTACTCAGTACCTGCTTTAACAAAAATTTCTAGAAACAATGTTGCAATCGAGTTGTTAAAAGAAACAGTTAAAGAAATTGTTACTGAAAAAGTTCCAACAAGTTCAGTCTCACACGATAATTGTGAAAAACCTTCTAAATTATTAAGATTATTTGCTGTATTATCATCAGTTTTACTTTTTATTCTAATATTCGTATTAATTTTCTTGGTTATTTACTATGTCCAAATGTAATTATTAAGAAATCAAGGTACTGTACAGCCTTGGTTTTTTATTTTCCTTTTTTATTTTGTTTTGCTTTTTTACTACATTTTAATGTGAAAGGAGAAAATGAAATTCAAAATACAAAAGAAAAATTTAGTATTGCTAATATTAGGATTAGCAATACTAGGTGGAACAATTGGAATAACTACACAAGCAATTATTGCCAAGCAAACAAAAGTTTTACAAATTGATTATATGAAACGTTATTATGATGAAGAAAAAATTAATAAACATTTAATAAAAAATAATAACGTATTAAATAATCAAATACAAGAATTGAATAAACAAAAAAATGAAATCGAAAACAAACTAAATACTGTAAATATTGAATTAAGAAATAGTGAATTACTATTACAAGAAACTGAAAAAATTAAAAATGAATATATTTTAGCTAATAATGAACTTTCGAAAGAGAAATTACAAGCAACAAACACTATAAACACGTTAAATTCAAACTTAAGAGATAAAGAAATTTTACTGAACAAAGCAATCTCAAACATAGAATTAACCGAGAATCAAAAACAGTCTTTATTGAATCAAATATCAATTTTTAAGGATAAAACTCTTAAATATATAAACAACTTAATAATTTCTATAAACTCAAGTAAAAGCCATTTCGAGCACTTGTCAAATATAAACTCTGAAAGAGGTGATTTATATCATGAAATTATCTCATTACATGAACAATTATTAGAATTTACTAATTCTTATTTAGAAAAAATAAACTCAACTGAAGTTAATTTTGAAAATTCTAAAATATTAAATGATTTAATGAGTTCTTTTTATTATGATCTAGAATCAAACATTTCTATTATTAATAAGAAAAAAGAAATATCGCTAACTGAATTGGTGAAAATAATTCAGGAACAAAAAGATTTAATTAACAATTACAGAACAAATGTAGAAGACTTAAATAGAATTATCGAAAATAGTAATAAAGAAATTGAAAAATTAAATAATCTTAGTGAACTTCAAAATAAGAAAATTCAAGAACTACAAAATTCAATAAATGACAAAAATACTTCTCTAGAAGAAAAGGTGAAAATTATAGATAATCTACGTGTGGCTGAATCACTTAGCTTAAATGAAACTATAAATAATTACAAATTACTTCAAGAATATATTGTTCAATACAAAATAAACAATACAAGTTCAGAAATTGAAGAAAAAATAAATGAATTAATAAACTATTATTCAAGTTCACTTAATGAATTTATAGAGCGTTATCAAAATAGTGAATCTAAGATTGTAGGATTTGAAAATAACAAATCTGTTCGTGTGTTAGATGATTTTAGTTTAGCAAATAATTTAAACACAGAGATAAATCTAAAACTTAGCAAAAACATGGTAGATGTATTAACTCAGTATTATTTATTAAATAATCATAATAATGAAAAATTTTTAACCATAAGCAAAGAGAATAATAAATTAAGTATTGAAAATACTCGTCTTGAATCAAACATAGATGATTTAACAGTAGAAAACGAAAGAAATCTTAATATCATTAGCTCATTAACTAATGATAAAAACATATTAGTTTCAAGGGTTAAAGAAATTGAGGGTGAGCTGAATTATTCAAATACTCAAAACCAAAATTTAAGAGGTGAATTAGAAAATATAAAACTAAAAATAGCAAAAAAGGATCAAGAAATTAATAACTTAAGAAATATAATTAGTGAAAATAATGAAAAAATCAACCAACTAATCAACGAAAGAAATACTTTAAGAGAAGAACTTAATCAAGCTAATTCAAAACTGATTGAAGAGCTAAAAAATAAGCAATATTTAGAATCTAAAATAGCTGTATTAAATTCAACAATAAACACATTAAAAGCCGAATTAACTCAAAAAGATGCCCAAATTCTTGAATTAAATGAAAAATATAAAAATAATTTAAACTTATTACTTTTAGCAAACAATGAAAATGCTAAACTTAAAATTAATAATGAAGAATTAAATGCAAAAATAAATGAATTAAACGACAAAATAAATGATTTTAATAATCAAAATAATGAATTTAATAACCAACTTGAATTATTAAAAAGACAAAATGATGATTTATTAAAACAAAATGAAATATTAGCTAATGAGCTTGCTAAGGCAGAAATTAAAATTAGAGAATTAATTGTTAATGAAGCTAAATTTAAAGCTACTATTAATGCATATAAAACCGATATTGAATTTTTAAATGAAAAAATCAATAAGATCATAATTTCTATAAAAGAACTATTAACTCAAATAAAAAGTATGACGGAATTTATGAGTAACTTTTCAATTAAAACCACTACATATTGAACAGGATATTATTCAAGAACAGAACACACCGAAATAAATAACTCACATGTTAATGAACTGGTAGATAAAATTAAAAACGCTAAGAAAGATCTAGACAATCTAATTGACTCATTCTTGATTAATATAGATTAATATTAATTCATTTCATATATAATTCAAACTAAAGGGGGATGATCATGAATAAAGAAATTATAAAAATAGGATTTAATCACTTTAGACTTTATAATAGCGGATTAAAAAACCTTTCATGGTTTAATAATTTTGAGGAAAAATCAATTGAATTATATAAAGAAATATGAGATAAAGGTGCTGATTCAGAAGATTTACTAAATTTTATTACTAGTGATGAAGAAGGTGATGAAGATTATAGTAATGAACTTCATGAAAATCTAAATTTTGATGATGACGACACTGATCAAATTGAAATTAAAATTGAGAACAAAAATTTTGAGAAATATGTTAATGAAGCTCTTGAATTCTACTTAACAAAAAATAATGTAACTGATAAAAATCAAATAGGTTTTGTATCGTCAAAATTACCAATAAAAGATAAAATAAAACAAACTATAGATTTTTTAAATGACCCTAAAATAAAAGTTATTTCAAAACCGGTATTAGGATATGTTGAAGATAAAATAAATAAAGAATTCTTGATTAATAGTTCAGTTTTTGCTTATGATAAAGATCAAAAGAAAATTATTTATTTAAAATATTCATCGTGTCCTACTCAAGAGTATTATCTTAAGGGTATATTCGACTATTCCATATACAAGAAATTAAACATCGATGTTGAAGAATTTTCAATAATTTGCATTGACGGAATTAAAGGCGGGAATCGTTTTATTATAAAAAATAAAATTAATTTCATTGAAACAAGAGGAGTATGACAAGGCAAAAATAAACCAAGCTTAAATAATGGTGATTTAAATAAATTCAATATAAAAATAAATGGTTTATTATATGAAAAAGCTTCTCTTTTTGGTGCAAATTTTGACTTACCTTTATCTTACTGAGTTAAGAGAAATTTATTTCCTAATGTGTCTGTATTAAAAATTAATGGAGATTTAGAGTCTGGATACAGTATCAAATATGAAAACATAATAAATAATGCAACTAACATTATTGATGAACCCTTTAACACTATTGTTAATAATATTATCGAAAGTAGTAAATATGTAGGTGATTATAAGTTAATTGCAAATTATTTAACCAATGAGTTGTTAAATATCAGCTTAGATGAATTGAAAAATAAAATAGAAACTGAGCGACTTGAAAACTTAAATTTTTATAACAAAATTAATACATTAAAATGATTAAAGAAAGAGGAAATAAACTCATTATGTTTAATATTGATGGGAAAGTTACACCATCAAAACGGTTTTAAATTATATGGTATAAAAAACAAATTCAACCTATTTGCAGTTAAAAAAATTGATGATAGATTTGCAAAATTACCATACATAGTATGTACAGAAGCATTAAATATCATTAAAAAAATTCATATAAAAGACAGCGTTACTGTTTGATATGATTATGAAGGTTTTAGCTCAGTTTTCCCAATAATTAATGGTATGGGACCAAATAGACAAATTATTAATCAAGTTTCAATTATCAAAACATCTAATGGTAAAAAAATTTGAAACACAAATTTAGTTATTGACACTAAAAAAATCAAACTAATTGATTTAATTGAATTAATAGAAAATATATATGATATCAACGCATCTGCTTATGTTGTATTTAATAAAACTTATGAAAATTATAGAAATTCAGAAATTTCAGATTTGGTTTATCAAGCTATAAAAAAGGTTGAAAAGTATGAGCAGTTATGTGAAAGCGAAGATCCAAGAAGACATGAATTTTATGAAGTAAATAACCTAAAGGATGATATTGAATTTGTTGAAGAATTTATCAAAAAAGGTTATGTCGATGAACAAAACAATCCAGACCATTATAAATTTGATAAATTGATACAACACATAAATAACAATACAGTGGATCTAGCGGATGCATTTAAATATTATTCTTTACAAAATGAAGCGATACAAAAAACAAAATACTACAAATTTACAGTTAAAGATAAACTTATTCATAAAGATAAACTTAGTAAATCTTATAACTTTGAAGATATGAAAGAAAAAATATGACTTCTAGGAAAAGACGAAGATAAAACAACAGATTTTGAACCTTGTTATGCAAAATTGGCCTTTACTTTTTTAAATGACCTTAAAAATAAATATTCAATAAAGAAAATTGAAAATTTTATAACTTCAAACGACTTAAAACTAAAAACTAGAATAAAACCGTACAAGAATTTAGAAATAAAAAATGGTACGATGGCTATGGCTGAAGCAATAAAAAGACATGCAGGTATAACTGGTGAGTTCTCATGAGAAAAAATAACAGAAAGCTTAAAAGAGTATTGTGAGAATGATGTGATTGCGATGATAATGGTTTATGAATTTATAATGGAAATATTTAGAAAAATAACAAATAACATTGATGACTTTGAGTATAAACTTAATATTAATGATGTTAAAAAGGATTCTAAATATGTGATTGATGATAATTTAAACATTGATTTTTTAGTCAATTAATATTCATTTTTATGCAATAGGAACCTTTTTCCTATTGTTTTTTTACTTCCTATTTTTTAGAATTTGTATATTCCAATGTTAGCCAATAGATAAAAAGCGAGAATATGAATTATTTTTATAATGAAAACGCTTTTTTTACTATTTTACATTCAGTTAAAATCATTCGTAAAATAGAAAAGTCATGCGACCATTATCGCATGACTGTTTTTATTTATTGGGTCTTTTAGTAAAATAATATTGCTCCAAAAAATACGAAAGGACCCAGTATGATTATAGCAAATATTAAAAATTCTCTTGAAAAAGTTGTGTGTATAAAAACTAAACGAAAACATCTTCCTAACAATCATTATTTGATAAAGAATTCTGATGAAGAAATTAGGTTATTACATTCGAAAGTCTTAAAAACAAGACTATTGAAAGAGAATCAAATGAGTATTCTTCATTTTAATGAATGTTTAAGGTTAATAGGGCAAAATAAAACCATTTCTCAAGTTTCAAACATTGTAAGATTTCAACCAAAAACTATTAAAAAACTATTAAAAATTTCTGCAACAAATCAAGGTGATTTTGTTAAGAAATTTAAGAAAGTTTGTCGCAATTGCGACAATTATATTAACTATGTTAACTATATAGATTTTAATTTGTTAGCTGAACATTTGATATTTTATAGGTCAAGAAGAACTAGACTTCACTCAAAAACTATTCAAAACAAATGAAAAGATTTTATTAGATTTTGAAATGAAGAAGTTGACTATTTTAGAAAAAATCGATTTAGTAAGGATTTTACAAAAAGAGCCATAAAAGTTTCTGCTAAAGCACTTGTTAATAAATTTAAAAAACATTACCCTAATAGTCCTTGTCCTACGACAAGCACTGTATATAAGTGCTTAAAGTCAAATGAGTTTTCATTATCTATAGATATTTTACAATTTCTTTCGGTAGGAAAATACCGAAAGAGAACTGTTAAAACTCAAAAAAGTTCTCTTAAAAATGCAATTCCAATTCATCAAAGACCTGAGGAAGCTAACAATAGAACTATGGAAGGTCATTATGAACTTGATACAGTTATTGGTAAACGTGAGGACAAGTATTGTTTAGTTACTGTTTTAGATAGAAAATCTAGAAGACTCTATTCAGTTAGGTCACTAAAAACTTCATTAGCAGTTAAAAAATCATTGATTAAAATTATTGAAAATAACGCATTAAAAATCAAAACTTTAACAATTGACAACGGCTCCGAGAACGTGTTGTTGCACGAAGTTATTAATCAAAACAATTTATACAAATGTGACGCGTACTGCTCATATCAAAAAGGTTCTATCGAGAACATTCATAGACATATCAGAAGATATATTGCTAAAGGTATTTCAATGGACAAATTTTCTGATGAACAAATTCAAATAATGATCAATAGAATTAACAAATATTTATTACTTATCTCAAAATAATATTGAAAAAAATTTTAAAATCGGTCATGACCGATTCTTTTGGTGTGCTTTTTTATATAAAAAAGCAATATAATTATAAATATTGAAGCACTATTGTACTTCAAGCTCTTTAAATAAAAATAATGGTCGCATGACTTTTCCACTTTATAAGTTAAAATCATTGATAATCTTGTATAATTTCACATATATTAATATTACATATTGATAAGGAGTTGATATGAAATCAAAGAAAAAGTTAATTATCGTTTCTGCAGCTTCATCGGCTGTTGGTATCGGTGCGATTGTTGGTGTATCTACTTGAATAGCTACACATAAACCCAAAGAAATCGCTAGAGGTGGTAATCCAATAAATAAAGATGATGAACCTGGTGACAAAAAATACGAAATAATCGACTCAAACAGCGGAAATATTATTGATTTTGACGCAGTCTTTAACAATAAACAAAATGTAGACTTACCTGAGCAGAGAATCAAATCAAGTCACTTTATCGACAAAAACACAAAAATTAAATATGTTGCGATTGGTGACTCAATCACAGCAGGTTTTGATGGTACATTGGAAAAAGATTATAAGGGTAGTTTTGAAAATGGTTTAGTAACTGGTCTTAGTTATCCTTCATACCTATCAAGACTATTTAACAAAATCAACAGACTTGAATCTTTCGATAACTACTCAGTAACTGGTTCGACAATTAACGAATGAATTGATTTATTGCAACTAAGCACAAATCCTAAGGATTTAGTTAGTGAATCATCATTGATAAGTAGATTTGGCAAGGATTATAAATTGCTTGCTAAAGAAATTATTAAGCAATTGAAAGAATCTAATTTCATAACTCTATCAATTGGTGCTAACGATTTTATCCACACTTTTATTGATGCAATAAAGCAAAGTGGTATAACTCAAAGTATTCAGTTAATTTTGAATGACAATCCAACATTTGGACCTTTAATTGAGGATGTTAAAAAAATCCTTGATAGTTCAATAAAAGAAGTTTCTAGAAGACTTCAAGTTTTTGCTTCAGAAATAAAGAAATTAGCTCCAGATGCAAATATAAATTTTATTTCATATCCAACTCCATTTTTAAAACTTAAATACATGATTGATAATTTTGTTAAAAATTTTGCTGGTGATATAGCAAAAGATTTTAGTATCACCGATTTCTTCACAGGTATTTTAAATAACACAATTAAATTAAACGCAAACAGAAATGGTATTAACTTTATAAATCCTGTTAATAATCAGTTTTGAAATAAAAATGCCCAAAAAATTAGTTCAATTTGATTTGATATTCACCCTAATACAAATGGTTATAAAAAATTAGCGATTGATTTATTCATTAAACTTACTAACCCTAGCTTGATTATTGATGATTATGAAAAATTAGGTGATTTTAACTTTTCAACTGATTTTTTAAAAAGCGATTATCAAACGGCAAGTTACCAAATTGAAATAGAAAATTATTCACAAACCATCAAGGAAATAATCGGGCTTAGTGATTGAGAATTTATTAATAAAAAAGATAAATTTGAAACTGATTTAGAAGCATTACGCTCAACAGATAACTTTGGTAAGAGAATGCTAAGAATTAGCGGTAGCTTCAAAAAAATTACTCAGGGGTTGGTAACATCAATTGTTAAATCAGACTATATAAAAATTATCGATCCGAACGGAACGTTACAACAATTTTTAACTGAGGATGGCTTTAGAAGATCAGAACAAATCGTAACTTGATTACTAAATTCAGGATACTTGTCAGAATTAATAAGCAACTTACAAAATGAATTAACTAAATTAGTTGAAGAAAATCCTAATGCTTCAATCTTTGATGAAGGCGTTATAACTAGTGTTATTACAAAAAGCTTCACTAATGAAAAATCTGTACTTAATTTACTTAAGTCATTAGCTAAAAGTGATTTTATTCAACAAAACAAAAATGAAATTAGGGAAATTTCAAATAATCTAAGAGATTCTAAACTAATGGGAATCTTATTTACTAAATTAAAATCATTTATTTCACCATATATCACCAAGCTAATTAACAACCCGTCATTCACACAAGAAAAAGTATATAACCTACTTAATAATTCTATTCAGCAAGCCGATTTAGAAAATGCTATCATTGGTATGATCAATGACTTTTTAGATATTTCAGATGATATTGATCAAGTAAATTCATATTACGATTTATTTGTAAAGATTATTTCAAATGGAAAAACTATTAAAAGTCTTAAAACTCCTTTAAGTAAAGTAATAGAAATTTTACTTTCTGATAAAGAAGTTATTAGTTTAATTTCAAATAAAGTTAAAGACTTATTGAATCAATATGATATCCTGCTAAATGTTGATGAAAAAAGATTTGATTTATTATTACAATCCTTACTTAATAACGAGTCAATCAAGGATCTTGCTAATAGTTTAGTGAATGTTTCTGTAGACACAATTATTAACTTTGTAAGAAACAATCATCAAAAATACAACAATATCACAGCAATTTTAATTGATTCAATAAAATCAATGTTTGGTTCAAATTCTTTGGGCAATATAAATCTAACTCAATTACTAGTTCCTGTTTTCGAGATATTAAACTCAAATGTTTTAGATAATAATGTTGATATTATCGAAACTATGCTCCATAACTTTATTGAAAGCAAAAAAATTAACCATGCAGATTTAATTATTTCTGTAATTCCACAAAATGTTAAACAAATATTAAATGATTTTATTGATATTTCTACCCTTAAAAACAAAGTTACAAATATCATTTCAAATCAAAACAACAAAGATATCTTAGTAAAGACTATTACAAACTCAATAAAGGAAAAATCAAACTTTAAAAACAAAATTAGTAATGTAAACGATGCTTTATATCTCATAGCAAAAGGTTTTGCAAAAAACGATAAGGCTAACATATTAAAATTTATCAATTCAATCAAAGACGAATTAGAAATTGATAAATCAATTAGAAAAATAATAGAAAATTACTATAGAACCATAAATTTAGATTTTACAACCGCTCAAAACAGTAAATTTATTGACGATATAACAGCATTTTTAAGTGATTTTATTAAAAATGATAAAAACATCGAATTATTAATTGATAATTTACTTTTTGCTATCAAAAACTCAAATAATTACT
Organism: Mycoplasmopsis anatis; assembly: GCF_900660655.1. Taxonomy (NCBI): domain Bacteria; kingdom Bacillati; phylum Mycoplasmatota; order Mycoplasmoidales; family Metamycoplasmataceae; genus Mycoplasmopsis; species Mycoplasmopsis anatis. Next base: position 591,997 of record NZ_LR215035.1, read on the forward strand.
CATCATTAAAGGAAAATGTTTCAAATAAATTAATTTCTTACCTAAAAGATGTATTAAACATTACTGAGTTTAACTTTGAACAAATATTAAATAAAATTCTTAATTTATCCCTCGTTAAAGAAAATCAAAATGCCATTAAGGATTTATTGAAATCAACAGTTAATTTCTTACTTAAAGATGATAATAATTATTTAGAAATTTTTCTATCAACATTATTTGGTGATGATAAAAATTCAAATAATCAATTTATAGTAACAATCTCGCAAAAAATTAAAACACCTTCATTTAAATTAGTATTAAACAAATTTATTGATAATTTACTTTCTGATAATTGAGTTGAAAAATTAAATAAAAATCCTATTTCAACAATCATTTTTAACTCATTAAAAGATCCAAAAATAATAAATGAAATCAGAAATAATAAAAGTGCAATAATCTCACTTGTAGAACTTCCTAAAATCAAAACATTAGTAATTGATTTAATAATTTCTCAAACTAAAAAAATCGGTTTAAATAAAGAAATTTTCAATTACGAAGAATTTGCCGCTATTCTATTTAGTAATTTAGTGAATAATTTATTAAAAAATCCCACTACAAACAATATTTTAGACTTATTAATTAATTCATTTGAGAAGAGTTCTAATTTAGATAATTTTATTGATAATATTAAAAATCAATTAGGTGATGAAGCATTAAATCTTTTAAAATGAATTTCTTCATCATTAATAAAAGCAATTAAGGATACTAATTTCCCTGTTAAAACAACACAATTTGTTAAAAATATTATTAATCAATTAATTAACGAAAGTAGCATAAAAACTCTTTTAGATAAATCTAATATTCAAGCTAAATTTAAATTAACTAAGTATCCTGAACTAAAGAGTTTTCTAACTAATCAGTTTACGGATAAAGATTTTACTAAATTAATTGACAAAATATCTTCTGCATTTGTAGATGGTATAACTCAAACTAACACATATTCAGAAAACATAATTGATCAATTAGTCAAAAACATATTTTCTTCGAATAAAATCGATCAAGAATTTATTAATATCCTTAATACCAAGTTAGAAAGTTTAATTAATAACGAATCAGTTCAAGAATTGATATCAAAAATATTAATCACAAAACTTGACCAGCTAGAATATTCATGAATTTTTGATAATGTTAAAAATCCCGAGTTTGTTATTTCTAAGTTAATTAAATTGTTAGGTCAAAATAATACTAAACTAAAATTATCAGAAAAGTTAATACAAACTTTCATCGCACAATTATCAACTAAAGGAACTAATTTAGATATCAAAGAAATGTTATTTAGCTTAGTTTCACAATACAATTTTGATGGTGAATCTTTAGAAAAAATAATTGTTGACTTTGTTAATAGTCTAGCAAAAGACAAAGAAATAAATAATTTATCTTCAGATATTAAGGTAATTATCAACAATATATTTAATAAAATCAAAACAGACAATAAGTTTGTTAGTCTTATTTCTACAAAGTTATTTAATATCTTTAACTTAAAATCAATTTTCCAAAATCAAAACGATTTTGAGCAACTAATTATTGAAATTTTTAATAATGATAACTTTAGTGTATTACTAAATCAATTAGTTGATTTATTCTTTAGTAATATTACTAAATTAGATAAAGCAAATAGTTACGAAGAATTGTTCAAAGTTTTATTTACAAACTTTAAATTTGTTGAATTCGGACAAAAAATCGATAGTCTAATCGCTGATTTAATTCATTCTGAATCTATCAAAAAAGTTATTGGTAATATAATCAAAAAACAACTAATAGCAACTAATAGTAATTTAACAAGCAATCAAATTGATAAATTCTCAAAAGATTTAGCAAATGATGTTCCTCTAATTTTTGAAATTTTAGGGCTTAAAAACAATTTATTTTCAGCTATTGCTGAAGATTTAGATAAATTAAATAAAGAAAATAATTTAACTACTTTTACTCAAATTTTAGAAGTTATAATTAAAAAAGTTACAAGTCAACTAACAGCCGATTTAAGAAATAAATTAAACAAATTGCTAAAAATTGAGTCTATTCAATCAAACAAAGAAGAATTTACTACTCTAATTAATTCATTTTTACCAATAATAAAAGATAAATTCATAAATGAATCGCTTTATGAAAAAATCATTGATATTGAGTATGCACAAGACAAAAAAATAGGTTTATTAATTGACAAAAACGAAATTTATAGTTTATTAAACATTATAAAAAACGACACAAATTTTGATAAATTAGTTTCTATTTTAGTTAAAAAGATTATCAATAATCCTGATATTTTAATGCTTAATAACAACAAAGAGTTAATTAATACTTTATTATTCGACGATAACACCAAACAGGTATTAAGCTCACTTATTAAAAATCTATTTAATAATTTTGATATCACAAATCTAAGAAATACACTTAATAAATTAATTATAAGATTATGTAAAGATAACAATTTAATTCATTCAGAAGAACAAGTAAATGCCTTTACAAACGCATTACTTTCTTATCTAAAAAATAATCAATCAAAATTGAATATCAATAATATTTCTAATTTATTAATCCAATCAATCAATAACTCAAATAATATTGACCAATTAATAAGTAATATTCAAAGTAAATTACTAAATTTAATTAACCTTAAGGAATATGGTTTTGTTAAAGAAATCTTAAATAGTGATTTCATTTCACCATTAAAAAAATTCATCGTAGATAACTTTGAGTACTTATATAGTAAATTCACTGATAATATTGATATTTTCCAAAAAATTAAATCAATAGATATTTCTAAGCAACTAAACATACAAAACACAAATATTAATCATAACTTTATCTCGGTAATTGAAACTCTTGAAAATGACCCTGATTTTAAACTCATTTTAAAACAATTCATTAAAGATTCAATTTCAAATATTGATAAATTTAAGAATGCAAATAGTTATTATGAACTAATCATTAATGTTATAAAAAATCAAGATAATTTAAGTAAAAACTCACCAAAGATCAAGCAAATTATCAATAGGTTGCTAAATAACACTCAATTCAAAGAACTATTTGCGCTAATAATTGAAAACAAAGTATTTAATAATGCAGAATTTGCTGAAATTTTTAACGGAATTAACAATAAAACTAGATTCTCTAAAAATATTGTTGAATTTATTTCTACATCAAATAAAAAATTTAATTTCACGCAATTCATACTTGACAACCTCGTATCTGAGATTTCAAATGAAAATTTCAATGTTAATGAATTTGCAACTTCAATACTTAATAATTTTAAGAATAAATACTTAAGCAATGAGGGTGATACTGTTGAATTCATTAAATTTATCTTTAATGAAAAAATTTGAACTGAAGATAAACAAAATGTATTACAAATAGTTAAAAATATTGTAAATTCCGACCTAACTAAAGTGCTAAAAATCGATTCACTTATTGATTCATTAGTTAAAGATAATCAAATCATTGATGCTCAATCTCTAAAAAGTATTGTAAAAATAACAACTGGATCAAAAGAATTCAAAAATATCATTAATAAGATAATTGATGCGATAAATACATCAAATCTTAATTTAGAAAATGTTAAAACTTATAGTCAATTAATTAACGAATTCTTAAAAAATGTTGATTTTAATTTGATCAAAAAGGATGTTAAAAACTTAATTAATACACTATTAAATAGCGATGATGTTAAAGCTAATATTTCTTCACTAGTTCAAAAGATTATTTATAGTTTCACAAATGTTCCACAAAGCAATTCAATAACCAAATTATCAAATGATATTGCATCGAATTTATATACTATAGTTTCATATAATGACTTAGTAAACAAGATTATTGATTCAATTTTTAACAAATTAAATGAAATCAAGAATAACAAAGACTTTGAAACTTTGATCTCTGAAATACCAACTTCAATATTACAAAGTGTAAAACAAAGCTTATCAAATCCAATTGATTTTATTAGATTTATATTTAATAATCCAGTTGTAACAAATAATTATGAAGGATTGAATTACATAATTCAAAATGGATTAGAAAACATTATAAATATTCCTGAAATTAACCAACAAATACTTAATCTATCAAATTCAATTGATGAAAAATGAGTCGACAGAAATGAAATTAGAAACTTCATAAGCAAATTAATTAAAGATAATAGATTTATTCAAATGGTTAAAAGCTCAGCATCAAATTTATTAAAAACAAATAATTGAATCAACAAAAATAAATCTGAAGAGATTATTTTAGAAGCTATAAAACAAAGTAAATTATTAAATAATTCAGGTCAGATTGTTGAAATACTAAAAAGTAATTTAACTAATGATTCTTTGATATTAACATTTAATAAATTGACAAATAATCTTTTAATTGACAATAATATAATCAGTGAAAGTCAAAAATTATCAACTAATTTAACAAACAGTTTATATCAGTCATTAATTAGTAATGAATCATTCGATTTAATAAATAAAGTTTTAGAATTAATTAAAACAAATATCACTTCAAGCACAAGTTTCGAACAACTATTTTCAACTATTAAACCTAAATTGATTGAAATATTCAAGAATGATTACTATAAATTAATAAAAAATATATTTAGTTCTCAAGTAATATCTAAAAATAAAGTTGAAGTTAAAAACTTCATTCATTCACTGCTAAATAATTACATTCCAAACAATATAAACTCATGAGTTGATCAAATCAATTTAACTGAATATACAACTAAGTATGATTTTGATGATCATGAACTAAAAAGTGCTTTGGTAGATGTATTCAATTCACATCATTTAATTGATATAAGTGATTACTTAGTTGATGATATTTCCGCAAGAGAAAATATATATAAAAATACCAATAGTCTTGAAGAGTTTATACAAACACTACTTTGAAATAATCAAACTAGAGAAAAGATTGAGAATTCATTAAGCTTAATAATAAAAGATTTTATTAGCAAAGCAAATATCAGAGAAATTATCAAAAAAGTTTTACTTAAAGAATTAACAGGACCAACAATTGACTTATTTTTAGAAGGTATTTCAAGCAAGGAACAATTAATATCAAATATTATTGAAATCTATAATGATATTGATTCGGTTGTAAATTTAACAAAAAACATTATAAGTTCAACAACTGAAGAAATAAAATTAAACGGATTTAAAATAGGTATAAGTTCAATTATTTCAAATATTTTTAGCAAAATTAAGAGTGATAAGTTCAATGACCAAAATGCTAAAGAAACTGGATTTAAACTCATTAAAGTTATTCTTAATTCGAAATTAATTACCCAAAATAAAGATGACTTGGTAAAAATAATTAATAATTTAATTAAACTTCTTTCTAATGAAGAATCAATTTCAAAAATCCTTGACGGACTATCGGATTCGATTAAAAATGAGTTATTTAAATATGCAAGTAAGCAAAACCTAATAGATATTATTAAATTTGTGGCTACAAACAATAATTTCAATCAAATTATTAATGTTGTTACCCGTGATTTACTTGAAAATGTTAATACCTTAAAACAAACACAGAATTTTGATGATTTTGTAGCAAAGTTGCTTTCATTGGTAAACTTTGAAAAATTAAAAGAAAATATCAAGGGATTAATTAACGATTTAATCACAAATAAAGATATTAAAGTTATTCTTAAGAATATATTGAAACAAACTTTAATAAGTTATGGTGCAACCAATGACTCTAAACTTGAGTTAATGATTAGTGACATAGTTGACGAACTTGATGTACTAATTAATGATTTTGAATTAATAAATACTATTATTGATAAATCAACTGAATTGCTATCTCAAGCTAAAAACAGTAATGATCCAAATTCAATATTAATTAAAATACCTAATGAAATATCAAAAATTATTTCAGAAAAAATTAAGGAAAACCCATATCAGTTTGTTGAAAATATTATTCAACACAAATCAATTAAAAATAACTATGACACCTTAATCAGAACAATTCAAGAAGTTCTTGAACACTTAATAAATAATCAAACAATTGAAAATCTAATAATAAAACAAATCAATTCAATAGAGCCAACAAATGAATTGTTTAATTATGCTAATAAAAACGATTTAAATGAATTAGTAAGATTTTTATTGCATGACAATGATTTTAAAAATACTATTAAAAACTTAGTACCAAAATTATTAAATAATCGTCAATGACTTAATAATTTAAATAATACTAATGAATTGTTAAAATCAATTTTAGAGATAAATGGAATCGTTGACGAAAACAAGACTAACATTTCTAATTTAGTACAAAAATTATTGACTAATAATCAATTCAAATCAATAGCTACTAAATCATTAATTTATATTGCAAAGCAAAACGATATTAACCTAAATATAAGTGGTATTAATGAATTGGTAAGTTCAACTCTAGATTCGATAATTCCAATCTTAAAAGAATTAAATCTTTATGATCAGTTCGTTGATGATATGTTTGAACTAATTAAGGATCCAGTTAATCTTTCCAAATCAATTAGTACATTTGTAGATAAGATTAAAAATATATTGTTAAATAATAATTTTGAATTACTTAAGAAATTACTAGCTTCAAGAATATTTAACGATAGTAGAAATAAAGCAACTCTTAAAGCAATAGTAAATGAACTACTAACTAAATTAACTACTTCAGAAAAAGTCATAAAACTAGTTAAAACTTTTGGTTTAGATAAATTATTACAAAAATTCAATATCACCAAAGATCAAACTAATACTTTAAGTGTTAAATTATTTACCAATGGAAATAAAATCAATTTAGTTAGAGATGTTCTTTATAACGTAATAGATAACTCTAGCGAATACTCAACAAGCACTAATTACAATGATTTAATTAAACGAATTTTCAACAGAACTCAAATCCAGAATTCGCTAAGAACTAATTTCAGTGCTCTTGTAAAAGAATTACTTAATGATTCTGAAATTAGAAATATTATTGCCGAACCTATTAATAAGTTATTAACAGAATTAGAATCAAACTGATTGTTAAAAAATACACAGAATTCTAAGTCTTTAATAACTGAATTATTAACCGTCGCAAATTCAATTAACAATAATTTACACATAAGTGATAAACTAATTGAAACGTTGATTAGTGAAATAAAACTTAACGGAACTGAAATTAATTTTAGCAACATACTTAATAGTATTTCAACTAGTTTATCAAAAGAATTAGAAAACAATTTAGATCAAAAACTTACTGAATTAATCAAATCGATTACAAATACTAATATTTTTAGAAACTCAACAAATTACTCAGATCTAAAAGTTCTAATTTCTAACATACTTGAATACTTAAACAAAAATAATACACTTGCTAATGTCTTAGTAAACTCGTTAAATTCAACAACTTTAACTGAAATTAACAAATATGCTGATAATACCACATTAAAAAATGCAATAAATGTAATAATTAATAACGAGCACCTTAAAAACACAATTTTTGCACTTTTAGATTCAATAAAATCTAAGTCAGCCCAAATCTCTCAAGCAAATAATTTAAATCAAATTGTTAAAATCTCATTAGAAGATACATCAACAAAAAATAAAATTAAGAATGAGCTTAAATTACTTGTTAGAGATATCTTTACAAACCCAACGATTAAATCAATTCTCAAAAATGTCGTAAAACACTTCTTTGATTTCATTGGAATTGACTCAAATAATATTCCTGAAGCTAACTCGTTCATGAATATAATAGTTGATGATTTATATAACCTATTAAATAGGCTTGAATTAATTGATAATTTAATTAATCCTTTAGTTGACCAAATAGGAACTACAAATGACATAATTGGTTTATTTAACTCAATTAGCTCACAAGTAATTGAAAACCTTAAAATAACTGAATATGCTACTTTTACCAAGTTACTAAAAGATAATTTAGTAACTCAAAATAAACAAACTATTATTAAAATAATAAACCACATAATAAATAAATTAACAACTGACGAAACAAAAATAAGAAGAGTGC